>NZ_SAYM01000002.1:0-726941 GCF_004023655.1 Apibacter sp. HY039
GAACATCCTGCCCGCCTATCTGGATCGTTGCATATACGATATGGGAGTTCTGCAGCTGGGAGGCTATGTCTCCTCCGTATTTGGCATAGTATTTACCGGCCTCTTCCCTGAGTTCTTTTTCCAGAACTTCGGGAGGAGTGACCGTAAAGTTATTTAAGGGTTTGAATAGTTCACTATCGGGTATATCGGAATATTTCTGGCTAAGGGTGGAAAGTCCCTGCTGTATTTCCGAAGCGGCGGATTGGGCTTGGGAATAAGCCTCTTGGGCTTGTTGGGCGGCTTCGGATAAAGGAACGGCGGCTTCGGTAAGTTTCTGGTTTACCTTATCGGTGACTCCGCTGGCATCGGCTGCATTTTTGGCCAATTCGGATGCCTTGGGAGTCTGGAAGGAGTTTTTGTCCATCTGACTCATAATGTATTAATTTATAGATTACTACTAAAAATAGAAAACAGTATGAGGTAAATTTACTAATAAATTTTATACGATAACCTAAAGTAAAATAATTTTATATTTTTTTAACAAAAATAGTTAGTAATCAGCATGTATTTAAATAAAAAAGTCACTAAAATAATTAGTAACTTTTTTATTTAAATATGGAAAAAATCATTGCCCCCAGACTTCACGGGAAATATCTTGTATGAGTTTCAGTTTTTGCCATTGTTCTTCTTCGGTCAGGCAATTTCCTTCTTCCGTTGAAGCAAATCCACACTGCGGACTCAGGCTTAGACGGCTTAAATCCACATATTTACCGGCTTCATTTATTCTTTCAATAATTTCTTCTTTATTTTCTAATTGAGGTCTTTTACTGGTAACTAATCCTAAAACAACTTTTTTATCTTCAGGAACATATTGTAAAGGCTCAAAATCTCCGGAACGTTCATCGTCAAATTCCAGGAAAAAAGTATTTACATTTTCGCCTGCAAAGAGATGATCGGCAACCGCTGCATATCCTCCGGAAGCAGCCCAGGTGGAATGGTAATTACCCCGGCATACATGGGTGGATATTTCCAAATCAGAAGGCAAATCTTTTATAGCTTCATTATTTACCTGTAAATATATTTGTTTAAGATCGTCTACATTGTAGTTGCTTCCTGCCATGGTAGACCAGAAATTCTGATCGCACAACATACCCCAGGTACAGTCATCTAATTTTAAGTCCCTGCAACCCAATTCGTAAAAAGCTAAAATAGCCTCTCTGTATGCACGGGAAATATCCTGGTATAATTCTTCGCGTTGAGGATAGAACAGAGTAACCCTTTCTTCATTTTTTCCCCGTAAAAGTTCTGCAAGAAATTGTGCCGGTGCCGGAATACTTTGTCTGGCCTGATACCCTTCTCCTGCTGCTTGTTTTAAAAAACGGAATTCATGAAGGAAAGGATGTTCCGGTGTAAAACGAATTTTGCCGGTAAGGCGGGCCGAATCATCACGGGTTTCTTCTCCCTGAAAAAGATATCCCTGTCCTATATGATGATGCTCTACTCCTTCAAAACCCCAGAAAAAATCCAAATGCCAATAACTCCTTCTGAATTCTCCGTCACTGATATGGGTAAAACCGAGTTCTTTTTGTTTATTAATAATTTTCAGGATTTCTTCATCCTCCAGAGCCCGAAGTTCTTCCGGACTGATTTTTCCCTGGGCTAACTGTTCTCTCGCCTCTTTTAATCGTTGCGGACGTAAAAAACTTCCTACCGTATCACATTTGGGCAAATGATGAGCTTTATCTGTCATTTATTTAAGTATTTTATTCTTTACAAATTTATATATACTAATAAATAATATTACATAAATTATAAAAATTGAAATAATTATCTTAAAATATGTAAAAACACCAATTATTATACTTTTAATAAGTATATTTACCTTTTTAAAAAGAATATTTTTCTATGGAACATCTGGATTTAACGGATTTAAAGCTGCTAAGGATTTTACAAAACAATTCCAAACTCACCATTAAAGAGCTGGCAAAGGAAGTTAATCTGTCTCCTTCACCGGTTTTTGAAAGGATAAAAAGACTGGAACAGGAGGGGTATATAAAAAAATATATAGCTCTTCTGGATGCAGATAAGCTAAATAAAGGTTTTACTGTCTTTTGCCAAATAAAATTGAAACAACATGACCGTATTTTAGGAAATACTTTCGTAGAAGATATCAGTTTGATTGATGAGGTTACCGAATGTTACAACATATCCGGAGATTTTGATTTTTTACTGAAGGTACAGGTGCGAGACATGAAGCATTATCAGGATTTTGTATTTAATAAGCTCGGAGGGGTACATTCAATAGGAAGCACACACAGTACTTTTGTCATGGCAGAGATTAAAAATTCGTATGTCATAGATATTTAAGAATGTTTTTGTTTTCTTATCTGCCGGCAATCAACTCATTGGCATCCTCTGTTCCGTCATACCATTCTTTATGCCGTTGCCCCCATTGATCCAGCTGTTCTAAAATGGGAGTAAGCTCATGGCCGATATCGGTCAGCTCATACTCAACCCTGGGCGGAACTTCTGCGTATACTGTTCTTTTTACTAGTTTATTCGCTTCCATCTTTCGAAGCTGAAGAGTGAGCATGCGCTCGGTTATCTCTGGAATCGCCCTTCTGAGTTCACTGAAACGCATTTTACCTTCGGATAAAAAACAACAAATAGACAAAACCCAGCGACCTTCGATAAGGCTGATGGCATACATAGTAATACAGTTTTTTAACAATCTGCTTTTATTTTCATAGTTGGTTGAAGTTTGTTTAATTTTACCCATTACTTACATTTTTGTTAGTACCATACATTTAAACGCTAATATATAAAATAAGAGGAAGCTTTTCTATTTTTGAAAAAAATAAAAAATGAAAACACTTATTATAGTCGGACACCCGGATCTTAATCATTCCGTTATCAATACAAGATGGATAGAAGAATTAAAAAAATATCCGGAAGAGTTTACGGTACACAGTTTATATGAAGCTTATCCTAAGGGAACTGCCATTGAGGTTGAAAAAGAACAACAATTGATTGAAGAACACGGAACTCTCATTCTTCAATATCCGTTATATTGGTTTAATTGTCCTGCTTTGCTAAAAAAATGGATGGATGACGTATTTACCTATGGATGGGCTTATGGTTCCAAAGGAGATAAAATGAAAGGCCGAAAAATAGCATTGTCTATTTCAGCCGGAATGCGCACTGATGATTTTACGAAAAACGGAAAGTATGGTTACACCCTTGAGGATCTCATAGGACCGTTTAAAATGTCTGCGTTATATATGCATTCTGATTTTAAAGGCTTTCATTGTTTATACGGAGCAGAAGAGGCTGTGGAAAATACAACTCTGGAAGAAAACAGTAAGGAATATATTTCTTTTATTCGCTCGCTGTAATGAGTTATTGGTCCTAACAAAACATTCCCTGAACGGAGAATGTTTTGTTATATTTCTTATCAAAAAATCTATTTGAATATTTGATCGAGATTCATACCTCCATAATTTCCAGAACTCATCATTAAAAAGACACAATTGGATTTGTCCATTTCGCATAAATAGTTTTGCAAAGATGCAGACTCTGTAAAAACCATAAGATCTGGTCTGCCAAAAGATTCCCGGATAAATTCCGTTGAAATGGGCTGCATCCGTTTAATCTTCAAAGCTTCCTCACTGTAAAAAACTAGTGCCTGATCTGCTGCGTCTAACGAATTTTTATATTGCAATAAAAATTCCGGATTCAGAGAACTGTATGTGTGAAGCTCCAGACAGGCTACCAATTTTTTATTCGAATAATTTTCCTTTACTGCTTTCACAGTGGCTGAAACTTTAGAAGGTGCATGCGCAAAATCTTTGTAAACCAGATAATTCTGATTTTCATAAATTTTTTCCAGTCTTCTGGAAGCTCCTTTGAATGAAATAATTGCTTCATAAAATTCCTCGTCCCAAACTCCCAACTGATTACAAATTAAACGGGCTCCTTCCAAATTTAAGATGTTATGTCTTCCGAACACCGATAGCCTTACTTCGCCTTCATGAGTTTGCAGAAAAACCTGTTCATCACGGATGGTGTATTCGGGCGTGTGATAAGGAAACTTTTTTAAATAGTTTTCTGACTTCTCCACTACTTCAACCACCTCTTGATCTTCCTGATTGTATATAAGCGCTCCGCCCGGGCTGATACTGTTTACAAAGTCTGTAAACTGCTGCTTATAAGAATCAAAGGTAGGAAATACATTAATATGATCCCAGGCAATACCGCTAATTAAGGCTATGTTGGGTTGGTATAAGAGAAATTTGGATCTGCGATCTATTGGAGAAGAAAGGTATTCGTCTCCTTCCAAAATTATAAATTCATTATCATGAGTAAGTTTAACCATAGTATCAAAACCTTCAAGCTGAGCACCTACCATATAATCAACTTCTTTGTGGTGATAGTTCAACACATGAAGAATCATGGAAGTTATGGTGGTTTTTCCGTGAGAGCCCGCAATTACTACCCGGGTTTTGTTTTTGGATTGCTCATAAAGAAATTCTGGATAAGAATATATTTTTATTCCCAATTCCTGTGCTTTTATTAATTCAGTATTATCCTCATGTGCATGCATTCCTAAAATAACAGCGTCTAAATCCGAAGTTATTTTTTCCGGAAACCATCCCATTTTTTCAGGTAATATTCCATGATTTTCAAGTCTTGACCGGGACGGTTCGAAAATGGCATCGTCGGAACCGGTAATCTGATATCCTTTATTTACCAAAGCCAAGGCTAAATTGTGCATTGCACTTCCTCCTATGGCTATAAAATGTATTTTCATTTTCTTACTAAATTTAGGTTTTTATACTTTAATGCTTGCTTTTCAATTAAATTCCAGGATAAATATCCCAAGATGTAGGAGATAATGATGGTTAAAACAATTAATATTTCTACCTGAAGTATATTAAAAAAGTAAATTAAAGATTGTTGAACTAAGAAGGAATAGATATACACTCCATAAGAAATATCTGTTTTATTTAAAAATGAAAAGGCCGGAGTTAATAATGAGCCGAATGGAATAATAACTAATGGTAAAAATATATGGGACATCAATTTCAAATTGTCAATAAATAATGCTATTAAAAAGAAAGAAACACCTATACTAATTAATATATAATTCCTTTTTTTATTGGTAATATCTATGAAATTAAATAAAGCTCCCATAATAAAGAAAGAAAGAAATTCAATAAATTTGCCAACATTAAAAGCATGTATTTGTTTATGATAAAAGGATGGGTTTTTTATTAAAATAAAATATAATAGAATAAGTAACAAGGTAGTTAATATGTATAATAAAAACTTAGATCGCCTAAAAAAATAAAATGGCAATAAAATTAAATAACAGCCAAACTCATGAATTAAAGTCCATAAAGAACCGTTTACTGAACCAGGATATGGATTTGTTGAAAAAAAACCTGAAATATTAGTTTTTAAATAAATCAGGGATAGTCCATTCGGTACATAATATAATATTGTTCTGGAATGAAAATAAGGCTCTTCACCTTGATAAACAAAATATCCGAATAAAAAGGTGAGTATTAATACAACTGCTAGTGCAGGATATATTCTAAGTATTCGATTCCATAAATATCGAAAAACAGAATTACTTCTATTAAAACTTTTAAAAATTAAATATCCACTAATAATAAAAAAACCATTGAGCCCTATGTAAGATAATTCAACTCCTAAAATTTTATGAAAAATTTCAGGGATTTTTAATAAATTATAACTATGAGTAATTAATACTAGGCTAGCAAACAGAAGTCTAAGAAAATTAAAATTATTTTTATGCATTATTTCATATTAAAAAATTACATTTCAAAGAAAGGCCTTGTTTTTTCTTCTTCTCTTTGTGCTTCCAGCTCCTCAACGGTTTTAACTTTTAAAAATTTGGGATCCTGTTCTATAGCATTCATAATTTTATCCAAAATGACATTTGCATTCTCATTGTCGTAATCAACTTCCAAGGGTTCCTTAAAAGTCATTTTAGGCTCTACTCCTCTTTTCTTAACCAATAATCCTTTTTTATCAAAAGCTCTTCTAAATCCATCAATAACTACCGGGATTACAATTGGTTTATTCTTTTTTATAATTTTAGCGGCTCCTTTTCTTCCGGGAGACCAGGGAGTGGTCGTTCCCTGTGGAAAGGTAATTACCCAGCCACTATCCAATGCTTTTATAATATTATCAATTTCAGACATATCCACCATGCGGTTCACTGATTTACCTGCATCACGCCAGGTTCTCTTTACTGTAATAGCTCCTGCCAAAGCAAACAATTTCGCCAGCATTCCTTTGTTCATGGTTTCTTTAGCAGCTACATAATACAAATCAATCTTTGGATCCAAAAGATATACCGGATTCTTTATAGTGTCTTTGTATCCGTGTTTTACGGAACAAAATACATGATACATGGCAAAAACATCTGCAAAATAAGTCTGATGATTGGATACAAACAACACATTGGTATCTGGCAAATTCTCCAGATGTTCCGTTCCTTTAATTTTTAACTTATTAAATCCGTTAAACCTATTGTATGAAATAAGCCCGAAAGTAAATATTAAAAACCTTTTAAGAAAGAACCAATGCCCGAATGCGTCTCTAAAAATTCTTTTTCTCTTCTTTTTATTTTCTGTCTCCATTTTTCAAATTTAAAAACCTGTAAATATATCACTTTTTAACAAAACTCTAAACTCATTTAATATCATCGCTGTGGCTCCCCATATTTCAAGATTGTTATATATAAAAGCCGGAACGGTATTATTGTATTTGCTTTTCATTACTATAGAAGTATGATATAAAAACTGACTGATATCTATTTCGTATACTTGCTGCACTTCTTTTTTATCTGGTAAAAACTCTATTTTCTTTTCATGGTAGATTGCAATATAAGGGTGAACGTAAAAATTACTCGGGGGTATATACAATGGAGTCATTTTTTTTACAATTTCCATTTTTTCTTTGATAAGTCCAAGTTCTTCAAAGGTTTCACGAAGGGCAGCATCTGCCTGAGTTAAATCATCCTTCTCCCGTTTTCCTCCGGGAAGTCCTATCTGCCCGGAATGCACCCCTTCGTAAACTGTACGTAAAATTAACGGAAAATATAGTCGTTCACTTTTTTCATATACTACAATTAATACAGATGCACTGCGTGGATTTTCAGCCTCTATTTGAACAGGGGTATAACTCTTCCTGTACGGTGGTGAAAGTTCATTATGGGCTTTGCTACCGGGAAGAATATCTACAGCTTGTAATTTATCTTTAACTTTTAAAAAATTCATGTTTTCATTTGAGTGCGTTAAAATCAGGCTGAATCCCTAACCATTTCTCCAATGTATTGCTGAATTTTCTTTTTAAATCGTCATTCATTTTATTAATCCGTGCCGTTGCATGATCTGCACCCTTAATTTCCAGTAGTATTGAATTGGTTTTTGGCGACGGTATTACCTTGGTAGCACTCCAGGTATCTATTCCTCCATAAATGTAAATGATATTGTCTGCTTTTGTTTCCAGCCATTTCTTTAATCCTGTATTTATTTTTTCCGAATATACCAGTTTTCCGGCATTTTTAGGAGCAAAAACAGCTGACGGATTTGTCCTATATTGCCGTATAACTGATGCAAACGGTTGAATATTATATCCGTAATACCCCATTTCTGTAGCAGCCTGATAATAATGGGGCGCTAATTCTTCAATTTCTTTATCACTAAAAAAACTTATATTAGATTTTTTTAATAAATAATCCACAGCAATGGCTATATCCGGATTCTCTGGAATCTCAGCACATGAGGAACCCCACTGCCAAAAAGAAAAAGAATATTCTAAAACAGCTAATTCGTAGGCTTTCTCAATGGATCCAACGTAATCAAATTTAAGTCCTCTGACCTCTGCGTATACCTTAATATATTTAACTGCTTCCTCTTCATTTGAGAACATATAAGTCTGAAAATCTTTTATCTTCTGTCTGCATTCGGAAGTTCCCACTTCGTCGAGAAATTTATATATCCGTGGATCTTCCAATGAATAATTAATCGGAGCCACATAGGGAACAGATACATCAACGTCATCCGGGAAAAAATACCGGTAGTATATAGTTGTCTGCCCTCCCTTGCTTATTCCGGTACTTATCCATTTTCCTTTATACATTTTTTTGAAAATTTGATTAATATGATGCAGATCGTGAGTGGCATTGTATAAGTTAAGATATTTCCAGTCAAAATGCAGGGAATCAGGAACAGATTCACCAAAATAACGATGTTCAATGTTGATGTCATTGGAATGAGTAATCTGTTGCAACTCATTTTTTCTGTCATACATATCGTACCCTTGCGTTTCCATTACTACGGGATTATTAAAACCTGTATGGGTATAGATTACCTTCTGGTAAAAAGATCCTTTTCCCGGATTTTTCCAATCTAAAGGTTGTTTTATTTTTAATTCATACTTTATCGGATATTCATTTTCCATGCTCAATTTTTTAAAAGATACCTCCTGCTGTCCGGATAAGAATTCCTGTATTATTTTGTCATCAGTAGTCTGAGCCCCTACCATGTAGGTTATTAACCCTATTAAAACCAATACCCATTTACTTTTCATCTTTTTCATTTCAAAATTTAACAAGTTAAAATTAAGCGTATTATTTTGTTTATTAAAATTACATAATATTAAATATATCTAAATCTTAATTAAATTTTTTTTTATTGCTGATTAGGTTTCCTGAAAATTATTTTTCATAAACCTCTTAAATAAACTGAAGGTAAAAAGTAATTTACAGGTCTTTATCTATTAATTTCTTAAATGTCAATAAAATTTATAGTTTTGCAACTATTTATTAATTACCAATGAAAAAAATTCAATATTTACGGCCGTTGTTCGTTTTCGTTCTTTGTTCATTACTTATAACAACCCTCAGCAGGTTTATTTTGTTTATAATATTTAAGGATAGGGTTACCCAAACAGAAAATTACGGTTTGATTTTTCCCATCGGTATTCATATGGATCTGATTCTGATATCGTATTTATGTATGATTCCTGCACTCATTTTGTCTTTGTGCCCTACAAAATATCTTCATTATTTCAACAAATTTTTATCCGGTTATTTTTTGATTTTTCTATTTCTATTTTTTTTTATGGAAATAACCACTCCGGATTTTATAGAACAATATGATACCCGTCCCAACAAACTATTTTTAGATTACCTGATATATCCGCAAGAGGTAATAACCATGCTTATTAAAGGCCGGCTGATGACCGTAATTATAGTACTACTTTCCAGTATACTGCTACTATACCTTGGAATAAAAAAAGGTCGAAAATTGTTTGTTATACCAGAATCTTCTTATAAGATAAGAATTATTTTATTTCCTTTCCTTGTATTTTTTCTTGTGTGGGGAGCTCGTGGAAGTCTAACAAGTATAAGGCCTTTATCTCCGAGTAGTTCCGTTTTTTCCAACGACCAATTGACAAATACATTATCTCTTAATTCTTTATATACTGTGGTATATGCTGCTTATGGGCTTAAAAATGAAGCCAATGTGTTAAAAATGTATGGAAAAATGGAAGAAAAAGAAGCATATCAAAGAGTGAAAAAATACATGAATGCACCGGAATCTTCTTTCACGGATCCTAGACTTCCTTTTCTTCATAGTCAGGTATCTAGTGAGGTGGAAACTCCTCCATATAACCTGGTCATTTTTTTACAGGAAAGTCTGGGTGCTGAGTTTGTAGGCTGTTTAGGAGGAATGCCTCTGACACCTGAACTGGATAAACTTTCCCATGAAGGAATGCTTTTTACCCATTTATATAGTACAGGAACCCGAAGCGTAAGAGGTATAGAGGCTGTTGTAACAGGCTTTTTACCCTCACCGTCTGAAAGTGTTGTTAAACTTGGAAATTCTCAAAGGGACTTTTTTACCCTAGCCGATTTATTTGGCCGTAAGGGTTATGAAACCAGCTTTATTTATGGAGGTAAATCTGATTTTGATAATATGGCTTCTTTTTTTAACGGCAACGGATTTAAGACGATAATTGACGAACCAGTATTTGATAAAAACAAAAGTCGCTATGCTTTTAAAGGAACTTGGGGATATTCTGATGAAGACCTGATAAGTAAAGCCAACGAGTATTTTAAATCATTGGATAAAAAGCCTTTCTTTTCATTAATTTTTTCGAGTTCCAACCATGATCCTTTTGAATTTCCTGATGGAAGAATTCAATTATATGAAAAACCGAAAAATACAGTTCATAATGCTATTAAATATGCTGATTTTGCTATTGGTAAATTTTTTGAGCTGGCAAAAAAAGAAGAATATTACAAGAATACGGTTTTTGTGGTCATTGCCGATCATAACACCAGAACTTACGGCCCGAACCTTGTACCTATTCACAAATTTCATATTCCTGCCTTACTCATCGGTCCCAATGTTCCCAAGCATACTACCTATGATAAATTATGCAGCCAGATAGATATACCTCCTACTCTTCTGGATTATATAGGTATGGATGTTGTAAACCCAATGCCTGGAAGAAATTTGCGCAGTCTTCCGAAAGATATTCCTGGAAGAAGCATTATGCAATTTCATGATATAAATGCATTTCGGGTTGAAAACCAGGTAGTCATATTGCAACCCAATAAAGAACCTCTTCAATTTGAGATAAAAAATGATACTACTTTTATTCCTGTTGCTTTAAATAAAGATCTGGCAAAAGATGCGCTTGCTCACGTAGTATCCGCATATTATTTATATAAGGATAAAAAATACAGACTTCCTGAAGGAAAAAAATAAATCTGATAAATAAAAAACTCCGGATTTAATTTCCGGAGTTTTTTTTATAGATTATAGTTTTTTTATAATTCCAAAGCTTTTCTTACATTATTGTTCATCAATAATTCTTCAGGATTTTCAATCGCTTCTTTTACAGCAACTAAAAAGCCTACAGATTCTCTTCCGTCAATAATTCTGTGATCGTAAGATAAGGCAAGATACATCATAGGTGCAATAGTAATCTGTTTGTTTTTTACTACCGGTCTTTCTACAATATTGTGCATTCCTAATATGGCACTTTGCGGTGGGTTTAGTATCGGTGTAGACATCATAGATCCAAAAACTCCTCCGTTAGTAATGGTGAAAGTTCCGCCTGTCATTTCGTCTACGGTTATTTTTCCATCTCTTACTTTAATAGCCAAATCTTTGATGTTTTGCTCCACGCCTCTGAAAGTCATAGTTTCCGCGTTTCTTAAAACCGGAACCATTAACCCTTTAGGTCCTGAAACGGCTACACTGATATCCTGAAAATCATAGGATATTTTATAATCTCCGTCAATCATAGAATTTACATCCGGATACATTTGTAAAGCACGTACTACGGCAAGCGTAAAGAATGACATAAATCCAAGTCCTACTCCGTGTTTTGTTTTGAATTCATCTTTAAATTCATTTCTTAAGCGGAAAATTTCACTCATATCCACTTCATTAAAAGTGGTAAGCATAGCTGTTTCATTTTTTACATAAACCAAACGTTCTGCCACTTTTCTTCTCAAAACAGACAGTTTAGATGATTGAGAGGAACGAACTCCGCTTCCTGCAGGGGTTCCCATTGAAGGAACTGCTGCATTAATTGCATCTTCCTTAGTTATTCTTCCTTCTTTACCGGTTCCTGAAATAGATGCGGCAGGAATGTTTCTTTCTTCTAATATTTTTTTTGCTGCAGGAGAAGCCGTTCCTGTTGCATAAGTGGGCTGCGGTTTAGGTTCTGCCTGAGGTACCGGTTTTACAGGTTCTGGTACCGGAGTGGTTTGAGCAATTTCCTGTTTTGGCTGCTGAGGTTCCGAACTTGCCGGTTTTGCTGCATCCGTATCGATTAAACATACTACCTGACCTATCTGAACCGTGTCTCCTTCTTGTGCCTTTAAAGTAATAGTTCCGCTTGCTTCTGCCGGTAAATCCAACGTAGCTTTATCTGAATCAACTTCAGCAATAGCCTGATCTTTTTCCACATAATCTCCATCTTTTACTAACCAGGTAGCAATTTCGACTTCTGTTATCGATTCTCCCGGAGAGGGAACTTTCATTTCAAGTATCATAGAATACGTATTTTTTTGGTTTATTTTATATTTTCAAAAACTGTGTTTATCAATGCATGTTGAATTTTATCATATCTTTCGTGTGATCCCGGAGATGGAGAGCCACTAGCTGAAGGGCATACAACATCTATATCGAATTTTCGGAATTCTTTCAATATATACCACCAGGCTCCCATATTTTCAGGTTCTTCCTGAGCCCAGATAAATTCTTTTTTGTTTTCGTATTTATCTAAAATCTGGTAGATTTTTTCCCAATGCAATGGATATAATTGTTCCAGTCTAACCAATGCTACTCTTTCTTCGTTCAGTTCTTCTCTTTTTTTAAGTAATTCATAGTACAATTTACCTGAACAGAAGACTAATCGTGTTACTTTATCTGTTTGAGCCGTTGAATCATCAATTAATTCCTGGAAACTTCCCTGTGACAGTTCCTCAAGTGATGAAACCACTTTAGGATGTCTAAGAAGACTTTTTGGTGTAAAGACAATTAATGGCTTTCTGTAGTTTGTTTTCAATTGTCTTCTTATGGCATGGAAGAAGTTTGCCGGAGTGGTAGAATTTACCATATACATATTGCCATTGGCACATAATGGAAGAAATCTTTCAATTCTTGCTGAGGAATGTTCTGCTCCCTGCCCCTCAAATCCGTGAGGTAAAAGCATAACCAATCCGTTCTGCATTTTCCATTTATCTTCAGCAGCTGATATGTACTGATCTATTACAATCTGAGCTCCATTGACAAAATCACCAAACTGAGCTTCCCAAATAGTCAATGAATAAGGAGTAGTCATAGCATAACCATATTCGAATCCTAAAACTCCATATTCTGAAAGTAAGGAATTATAGGCATAAAATTTAGCTTTGGTGTCAAGCTGATTCAATGTTATGATTTCTTCTTCTGTATCTTCTGTTTTAATTACCGCATGGCGATGGGAAAAAGTTCCTCGTTCCACATCTTCTCCGGATAACCTGATTGTATGTCCTTCGGTTAAAAGTGTTCCATAAGCGAGTAATTCAGCCATACCCCAATCAATTGCATTGGTAACTTCCACCATATCTCTACGCTGTTTTAATAACCTTTGTATTTTATTGAACAGGTTTTTTCCCGGAGGTACTTCGGTTATGGTTCTGGCTATTTCTCTTAGCTTATCTTCTGGATAAGTGGTATCAACAGTTGTTAAAAGCTCATCTGCACCAACCCTGTCAAATGTTTTCCACTCCTGTTGCATGAATAATTCAACAGTAGCCTTATCTATTCCTTTAGAATCCTCAAGACTTCGATCCAATAAAACTCTGTATTCTTCATCACTTTCAGCAATCATTTGCGGAGTGATCACTTCTTCTTTTTCAAGCTGGGTCCTGTAAATTTCTCTGGGATTCGGATGTTTAGCTATCGTTTTGTAAAGTTGCGGCTGGGTAAATCTTGGTTCATCCCCTTCATTATGTCCGTATTTTCTATATCCCAACAAATCAATAAATACATCTTTATTGAATTTGTTTCTGTAATCGCAAGCAAACCTAACTGCATGAATTACAGCTTCTGCATCGTCTGCATTCACATGAAGCACCGGAGACAATACGGTTTTGGCTACATCGGTACAATAGGTACTTGAACGAGCATCCAGATAATTAGTTGTAAAGCCTACCTGATTATTTACTATGATATGAATGGTACCTCCGGTGGTATATCCGTCGAGACTCATCATCTGAAGTACCTCGTACACGATGCCCTGTCCTGCTATAGCGGCATCACCATGTATCAGAATAGGTAGTACTTTTCCGTAGTTTTCATTATAATCGTGGTCGGTCTTTGCCCTTGCAATTCCTTCAACCACAGCGTCTACTGTTTCAAGGTGCGAAGGATTAGGAGCCAGACTTATTTTTACAGTTTTTCCTTTTTTAGTATTGTAGTTATTGCATGAACCTAAATGATATTTTACATCTCCTGAAAAAATAGTTTCTATGTAATCTTTTCCTTCAAATTCTGTAAATATCTGAGAGTAGGATTTATTAAATATATTGGCCAATACATTAAGTCTTCCTCTGTGAGCCATTCCTATGACTATTTCTTCTACTCCCAACTCAGAAGAATGATTTATAATTTCATCGAGTGCCGGAATAAGACTTTCACCTCCTTCCAATGAAAATCTTTTCTGTCCTACAAATTTTGTGTGTAAAAAACTTTCAAAAGCAACTGCATGTGAAAGTTTTTTTAATATTCTTTTCTTTTCGTCAACATTTAGAATAGCATGGTTATAATTTTTTCTCAACCAATTTTCAATCCATGCCATCTCTTCCGGCTTACGGACATATGCATATTCAATTCCTATAGAATCACAATAGATTCTATTTAAAAAATCAATAACTTCCTGCAGAGTATAAACACCTTCCAGACCCAGTATTTTACCATTTACAGACATAGTTAAATCAGACTTTGAAAGTCCGAAATTTTCTATATCCAAAGTCGGTGTGTAAGATCTTCTTTGTCTTACGGGATTAGTCTTTGTAAAAAGATGTCCCCGGGTTCTATATCCGTTAACAAGATCTATGACTTTAAATTCTTTAATGATATTTTCTGAAATTCCTTCAGTATTTACCTGAGCTGAGCTTTTGTCTGTTTCGATTAGGGATTTGCCGTTGTAGGTTTGATTTGCAAAATCGAATCCTTGAAAAAAACTTCTCCAGCTGGGTTCTACACTATCTGGATATTTCAAATATTTTTGATACAATTCTTCAATATATTCGGAATGAATTGCATTTAAAAATGAAAATCGGTCCATTTTATTTTTTATTACTTTTAATGGTGTATTTTATTTTATGTCTAGCTTCAAATCTACTAATTTTGTAATAACCTGCAAAAGAAATCTGGAATATATTATAAGCAACACTCTAACAACTGCTTATACTATCAAAGCTGTTTATTTGTCTTCTGCAAAGCTTATAATAAGCAAAATTATTTCCTTCTATTTAATAATTATCTTTTACTTTGGATACATTTATGTGTTTTTTGTTATTATTTGGTTACGATTTTTTTTTGTTATTTTCATTTTGATCCGATTAGATATTTTGTTATCGAAATTTTTAATTGCTCACTTACAAGCAATAAGTTTACATTTATAAGCCTGGATATTGGTATTATTTAAAATATTCTGCTTAGCTTATGAACAGGTTTAAATAATGTAGATTTATTATTTAAAAAATATATAATATCTTTGGGGGCTTAAAAAAACTTCTTCTATGGGTATCAGATTTAAGAATACCAAAGCTTTTCTTAAGAAAATAAGAATTTCATCTTTCAATAATATTTCCCTGTTTGAAATATTGTCTATTTATTTTCATGGAATTACCAGGGGGTCACTGGGTGTACGTGCAGCGGCAGCTTCGTGGAGTATTTTTATGAGTATGTTTCCTTTTATGATTTTCTTTTTACTGTTTATCAGCTACTTACCTTATTATGAAGAAATACAGCATCTTATCTATGATTTTTTACTGAAAAAATTATTGCCTCCTCATATTTTTACTGTTGTTAATACTTATATGAACGATAGGTTCAACCTTGTTAATAATCAACTGAACAGACCTAATACTTTATTACTTGTCTTTTCCGTTTTATTGTTTATCTTTTTATCGTCCAATGGCATACGTTCATTAATCAGAGGCTTTAAATCCATTAATCATAAAGAGCCTATCGAGTTTAAAGGAGTTCGTTCTTTTGTATTGAGTATATTTATTGTACTTTTCTTTTCGGTGTTTTTATTTTTATCTTTACTTTTGATTTATGTAACTGAATTTGTATTTCGCCTTTTTCAACATTCCATTTCATTCAATGCATTCGAATATCGTATAATTATAAATCTGCTAAACTTTTTCTTATCCTTATTTATATTCTTTATTGGAATTTGTTTCCTGTATTACCTTGGAAGGACGACTAAAATAAGCTTTAGAGGAGTAATGCCCGGTGCTTTTTTAACTACTGTATTATTTACTTTGACGACTTACCTTTTTGGTTATTACATTGCCAATTTTACTCGCTTTAATGTTTTATACGGCTCAATAGGCTCTGTGCTTATGATTATGCTGTGGGTAAATATTTCAGTAACGTTTACTCTTGCAGGCTATGAATTAAACATAGCATTGCAAAAGGCTAAATACAAAAATTCTTCTCAAGCGGAAATTAAAAACTTATGAAACTAATATATTCAGGGCCTGAGGTAATATTGATATTTTCAGCTCCTGTGTATCCAGAGCCATATATTCTCCATCTAGTTGTATAAAACCATTACTTGATGTTTTAACATTTAAGTGATTTGTTTTGAAATAACTTTGTTTTTTGCTAAAATTTTTCTTCACTACAAAACCCAATCCTATGGATAAAAATTTAAACCATGAACATTTTTTAACTAAATTAACATCAAGCAAACCATCTTTAAGTGATGCTTGGGGTGCAATTGTAAAATCGTAACCCATACAATTACTATTTGAAATATTCAATAACATGGCTTTGCCTTCAAAATTGAATACGTCAGAATTTAAAATCAAATGAACTGGTTTAAACTGAAATATACTTAAAAAAACGCATTTAAGATATCCTATTAATTGCCTTTGTTTCTGATTTGAATAAACCTTAACTGCCTCAGCATCGAAACCTATTCCTGTATTACTGAAAAAGAAATATTCATTTAAACATCCCACGTCAATTTTTTCAATTATCATTTTGGAATTCAGAATAAGCTGCAATGCTTTTTCATAATTTAAAGGCAGTTTTAAATGCCTGGCCAAGCCATTTCCTGATCCGATGGGTACAATTGCCAATGGGATATCTTTGTTAACTAAAGCTGAGGCTACTTCGTTAAATGTTCCATCTCCTCCACAGCTAACAATCAGATCAGCTCCTTCATTATACGATTTTATGGCAAAATCGTGAGCATCATTTTTTTTCTCAGTTAATTTAATTTCAATATTATAGTCGTAAAAAAGTTTTCGAATACTTTTTTCTACTTCTTTTCCTTTTCCTCCTCCCGAAATGGGATTTACAATAAAATGAATTTTTTTAACTTTCATTTCTATATTTCAGTGGTAATTTTTAATTTTTTTATCATTTCCAGTGGATTTGTTGCATTAAATACTGCACTTCCTGCGACCAATACATCAGCTCCTGCTTCTGCCAGCTGATGTGCATTGTCTAAATTTACTCCTCCATCTACCTGTATCAGTGCTTTTGAATTTTTTTTGATAATTAATTCCTTTGTCAACGATATTTTATTATACGTATTCTGAATAAACTTTTGTCCTCCAAACCCGGGATTAACACTCATGACTAAAACCAAATCCAAATCTTCAATTATATCTTCCAGAAGATGCACATTTGTATGCGGATTTAATGCTACCCCTGCTTTCATACCTGCATTTTTTATTTCCTGAACTGTACGATGTAAATGAATACATGCTTCGTAATGTACGGTAAGGTAGTCTGCTCCCAGATTTTTAAAAGTTTCAATATAGGGATCGGGATTTACAATCATTAAATGTACATCCTTAATTTTTTCGGCTTTTTTGTTAACTGCATCAAGGATAGGAAATCCAAAAGATATGTTAGGAACGAAGACACCATCCATAACATCTATGTGAAACCATCCGGCATCACTTTTGTTAATCATTTCAATATCTTTATTCAGGTTTCCGAAATCTGCGGATAGTATAGAAGGTGCAATAATAGCCATAATTTTAGTTTTATTAAATTGTTAACAAAGTTAAGAATAATGTAATTTTTATCTTCTATTTAATTTAATGTTTTTATATTGACAAAGTTCATGTTGAATCTGGGCAAAAAATAAATTTTTAAATAAATGCATTGAGCATCGTAATTTCCTGATAGGAAATTAACTATATGAATTATTCAATGTTAATTAACTTATATATTTTTTATTTAAAAAAACTAAACGTAACAACATTTGTGCCATGAATTATTTTATATATAACTACATATCTTTAATCTTATTAAGGAATTTATACATCTTCAAAAGATAAAAAGTTAATATTTGTAAATTTGCATATAAGATTTTTGTTATGGAATTATTTATAAAAAATATGGTTTGTAACCGATGTATTCTGGTAGTTAAGAATTTAACAGAGGAATTAGATTTAGCAGTTCTCAAGGTTGAAATGGGTAAAATTACACTAAAAGAAAAACTGGACAAAAACAAAACTAGTCTATTAAAAAATCATCTTGAAGAACTAGGTTTTGAATTGTTGGATGACAATCAGCAAAAACTTATTGAAAAAATTAAAACTTTAATCATAAATCATATTCAAAATCTTAAAGATATAAATATAAATTTTTCTGAACTTATATCTCAAAGCCTTGCTAAGGATTATTCATATTTAAGTAAATTATTTTCTGCAACTGAAGGATTAACTATTGAACATTATACAATATTACAAAAAATAGAGAAGGTGAAAGAGTTACTTACTTATGATGAACTTACTTTATCTGAAATTTCTTATCAATTGGGATACAGCAGTGTTGCACATTTATCTTCACAATTCAAAAAAGTTACCGGACTTACTCCGTCTCAATTTAAATCTCAGGGTATTAAACTGAGAAAACCCTTAGATAAAATCTAGTTTTCCATAGACTTCCTTATATTTTAATTTTATAACATCAGGCATTATTTAGTTTAAAAAAGTAAATAAGGTAAGACAAACTGTAATTCGTATAAAATATTTAGTTGGATTATAGTGACCTTTGCTTTATAAATAAAAAACAATATAATGAAGGATTCTAAAGATATTATAGTACTTACAGGTGCCGGGCAATTGGGAATGGCTATTGTAAGAAGAATGGGATATGGTTATAAAATATTTATAGCCGACTGGAAATTTGAGAATGCAGTATCTATATCTCAAATTTTAACAGAAGCAGGATTTGATGCTGTTCCTTTTAAAACAGATATTTCTTCGAGAAAATCTATTTCCGAACTTATCTCTGCTGCTCAGAAAGAAGGAAATATTGCCATGCTCATAAATGCTGCAGGTGTATCTCCAAGCCAATCCACTATTGAGCATATATTAGAGGTTGATTTATACGGAACAGCTGTACTACTGGAGGAATTTGGTAAAGTTATAAAAAAAGGAGGATCTGCTATTACTATTTCTAGTCAGTCCGGATACAGAATGCCTGCCTTAACCGCTGAAGAAGATAAATTATTAGCAACTACTCCTGCAGAAAGTTTATTTACCCTAGAACTTCTACAAACTAAAAATATAAAAAATACTCTACACGCCTATCAAATAGCTAAAAGGTGTAACGTAAAAAGAGTAGCAGCTGAAGCAGTAATATGGGGGAAACGTGGAGCCCGGATAAATTCAATATCACCAGGCATCATTGTAACACCTTTGGCTTTGGATGAATTTAACGGGCCCAGAGGAGACTTTTATAAAAATATGTTTGCGCAATCACCGGCAGGTCGTCCCGGAACAGCTGATGAGGTAGCCAACGTTGCTGAATTGCTTTTAAGCAGTAAAGGTGCTTTTATTACAGGTGCTGATTTTTTAATAGACGGAGGTGCTACGGCTTCTTATTTCTATGGTTCTCTTCAAACTGATAATCTTTGATATGAATTTATTGAAAACATTTCATTATGCTTATGTTATTATCTTTTGCTGCTGCATGATTATGGGTGTTATCATTGGACTGGTAATGAGCTGCGCGGGTATTTATTATGTTCCTGTAAGTAACGAACTAGGTGTGTCCAAGGCTGATTTTGGTTTATATATGACTTTTGTATATGCATTTTCTTTCTTTATGCTTTCTGTAGCAGGCCGGATGATGGATAGATTTAGTGTGAGATGGATTTTAACTTTGAGTTCCGCTATGATAGGCCTGACTTACCTGGCAATGTCTCAATTTAACCATATCTGGCAATTTTATATTTCAGGTGGTGTATTAGGTATTGCCTTATCTTTTTTGCTATATTTAAGTTATCCTGTGTTAATTAATCGATGGTTTATATCAGGAATCAGTTTTTATATAGGTTTGTGCAGTGCTGCCTCCGGAATCGGAGGAGTACTCTTTAACTTACTTATCGGTCATTATATTGAAATTTATGGCTGGAGAACAGCTTATTTAATATCCGGACTACTCATATTAGTAGTGGTTACTCCCCTATTAGGTTTCTTATTAAGAGATTATCCTGCGGATAAAGGCCTAAACCCTTATGGGAAAACTAATATTATTAACAAAAAACCTGAAACAGGAATTATGTATCATACAGCCATACAATCAAAGGCTTTTTACCTTATATTTTTGTTTGCATTTTTAATGATTGCCGTATCCTCTCTTAATTTATTTATTCCTGCTTATGTAATTTCCATCGGCTATTCTTTGAAGCAGTCTACACAGGCTGCATCCTCTATTATGTTAGGAGTAACTCTTGGGAAAATAATATTAGGGTATTTAAACGATAAAAGTGTTATTCTGGGTATATTTTTATCCATAAGCCTGGGTATTCTAGGTTTAGTTATATTAATTCTTAGCAAAGACATTGTGGAAATGATGCTAACCGGAGCTTTCTTATTCGGCTGGGCGTATGCAGGCGTCACTGTTGAAACTGCTATTTTAGTTCGCTCTGTTTTCGGATCGAAAGAGTATGCCAAAATATTTTCACATATATCTATTTCTTTAGCATTAGGCGGAACTATCATGTCAGGAGCCTGGGGTTATCTTGCCGAAACAATAGGGTTTAAAATATTATTGGGTGTTGGAATATCCTGTTTACTATTGTCCGGAATACTCGGTTGGCACGCTCTGAGTTATAAAAAATTCTAAATCAACAGATTCATAAAACTTAACTGTAAAAATAAAAATCCTGATTATTTTATTATTAAATTTTATCATATTTTAATCTTGGTATTAACATGCAATTAAACATAAAAAATAAAAATATTCAGCTGGAAGAAGCTATTAAACAATCTATAAGACAGCTTATACACTCAATGGTTCAAAATGATTTAAACACTATAGATAAGCTGTTGGATAAAGATTTTACCTTAACACACATAACAGGATATGTTCAGTCTAAATCGGAATGGTTAGATAATATGAGAAGCGAAAAAATGAAATATTACTCGTCTAAAGAAACGGAACTTTATCTTAAAATAAATTATAATAAGGCGATTGTTCTTATACGAAATTATATTGATGCTAATATTGGGGGAAGTAGAAAAAACTGGCGTTTACAACAAAAATTTGAGTTAGATAATCATGATACCTCATGGATTATCACAAAATCCGTAGCATCATTATTTTAAAAAACTATAGTAATATTTCCAGTTTATGTTGTCGTACTTCCCGCAAATAGTAATCAATTTAGATACTTTTTAAAATATGCTGTCCTTCCTCCCATACTCCGTACCCTGAAGCTACATTAATATGCCCTGCGTTTCCTACGGATCGTAGTTCACTTCCCCAGCATTTAGCAAAATAAGAAGCTCGTTCTACACTTACCCAAGGATCGTCTGTACTATAGACCACAACTGTCTTAAAATTAATTTTTTCTAACGGCATAGGTGTAAAGCCATTAGCAGGAAAAGTATATGCCGGATTTTCAATATCACTGGGTGCCACCAACAATGCTCCTTTAATAGTTTTCTTAAATCTTTTAGCCCAATGTGCAATCGTTGCACATCCTAGACTATGTCCTATCAAAACTATTTCGTGCTTATCATAATAAGGTTGCAGTTTTTTTTCAATAGTATTGATCCAATCTTCACATTCCGGGCTATCCCAATCCTTTTGTTCAATCCTTATCATAGACTCAGAAGATTTTTCAAAATATGTTTGCCAGTGTTCCGTATCAGATCCGCCTAATCCAGGAATATTAAAATAAATGATCATGATTGTATTTTTGGTAAATCTACATATAAATTTGTAAAAATTAGTTTATTTTTATTCGAGCGTTTTAGAGATTTTATCCAGATTAAGGCTTCGAGCCATAGAATCAAATATATCCTTATATGTTCCTCCATGTGCATAAACCTCTTCATGTGTTCCCTTCTCCACTACTTTTCCACCTTTCATTACATAAATACAGTCTGAATCAATAATCTGTGACAAGCTATGAGAAATTATAATCACGGTCCTGTTTTTCTTTATAGCATCTAAACTATTTTTTATTTGTTCGGTAGAAATAGCATCTAAACTGGCGGTAGGTTCATCTAAAAAAATTATAGGCGGATTTTTTAAAAACATACGTGCAATGGCAATTCTTTGCTGCTGCCCCCCTGACAGAGACAATGCTGGTGAATCGTAACCTTGAGGAAGTTCCGTTATCTGATCATGAATATATGCTTTCTTTGCGGCATTAACCATATCTTCCTGCCCTGCATCCGGATTACCATATAAAATATTTTCGGCTATAGTTCCATTAAAAATATGATTTTTCTGAAGCACAAGTCCTATATTATCTCTTAAAAAGGCAGTGTCGTATTCTTCTAATGGTATGCCATCTAATAAAATTTTACCTTTAGTCGGTTCATAGAATTTATCGAGTAAATTTATTACCGTACTTTTACCGGCTCCCGATAGTCCTACCAATGCCGTAATTTTATTAGGATAAATTTCCATATTTACTGTATGTAATGCCGGTGTTCCATCAGGATATTTAAAACTTACATTGACAAGCTCGAACTTTCCAGTAATTTTTTCAGGTTTATAGGTTCCACTTTTTTCTATCTGATCATCCGCTTTTAATATTTCAAAAAAACCTTCAGAATAAATTAATGCATCATTCATTTCATCATATATACGGTGTAACTGTCTTATTGGTGCTGATACATTGTTAAAAAGCAAAATATGAAACATGATAGCACCAATGGTCATATCACCATTCAGCACCAGATAGGCTGTCAGAATAATGATAAGAACTATTCCAATTTGTTCTACAAAACTTTTTAAACCATCAAAAATGAAACTGATTTTCCGTGTTTTTAATTGAGCACCTGTTAAATCATTTTGAAGAATCAACTGCTTGTCAGCTTCTTTATTTTCTCTTACAAATGATTTAATTACGGATATGGATTCAAATATGCTTAAAATACCCTGGCTTTTATTTTCCCTGAATTTTCTAATACTTCTTCTTGCACCACTCAACTTCTGAGCCTGCCTGCGTGTTACAAAAAAATACACCGGAATAATACTCAACCCCACCAGCCCTACATAAAAATTTGCGTTAAACATCATTAGCAAAGCCACTAATGAACTGGCAAAGAGTGGTAGTATATCAATAAAAAAATTCTGAATCATCCGGGTTAGGCTTTCAATTCCCCTATCGATACGAATTTGTAATTTTCCGGATTCATTTCCTCCAGATGAAAAAAAAGCAAGTTTGTAAGTTAGTACCTTTTCCACCACAGTTTGAGCCAGATCTTTAGATACATATATCCTTAATTTTTCACCATAATATTTTTGACCAAACTGAATAAGTGTATTGAGTATCTCTTTACTTAATAAGATTAATGAAATTAATGCTAAAAGTTGTACTCCTTCTTTAACTCCTTTGTGCTGATCTACTAAACTATTTATATGATCTACGGTATACCGCAATACCCAGGCATTTACCTGTGCTGTCAGAGAACCTGCTAATGTAAGAATCAAAGTAAATACAACGAGCCAGCGATAAGGATAAACAAAAGGTCGTATATTTTTGAAAAGTTCTGTTAGTGTCATTTATTTAGTTTTTATCCCAATTTCCGATTACAAGAACAAAATTCTTGTAATTGCAAATAATTTTATTATAAAAACAAATAATATACCAGTACACTAATTGGTATATAAAATATTTCTGACACTGTTTTTTTTTACATTATTCTGATTTATAGCTCTGTAGTAGATATAGTAACTGCTTTCAGCACATTTTTATCCATGCTGTTTTTATAAAAATATAAATAATTAAATGTATTTTCATTTAGGAATATAAGAATATAATATTCAATACCTCCAACATTTTCCTTAACCCACTCAGGTTTATATTGTACTAACTTTTCCTGACATTCCTGAAACGTAGACTGATTTAATATTAATCCGTAAGATAACCCTCCTACCGGGTCTTCTACTTCGTTGGGTGCAACTATACCTACATATTGTTGTTCTTCCGGAAGGGGTACAAAAACTAATATCACACCGGAATCAAAAATCCAACGAAAAAAATAATTCTTATCTTCTTCGGAATATATCTTTTCATATTGTTCGCCATATTTAGCGGAAAGATTTTGCAAAGTGGTGGGAAAATCTATGCCTTTCTGTTGTTTTTCGGTGTTTTTACTTTCTGAAGAAGCATTTTGTGCTTGTGTAGTTGTTATTCCCAGAAAAAAAACTATAAGTAAAATAAATTTATTTTTCATAATATATGTAAATCATCAATAAGCAACAAAGCTACTTAAATCTGATTTACTTATACCTATTATTTTAAATTTGTTTATGGTAATTGAAAGTTTGATGAATGTTCCTTACCAGCCAAAAAAGATCATTCCTACCGCACAAAGTGTTACTACGGCTCCTCCTATTGCTGATGAATATCTTTCGAGAAAATCTGTCTGCAACAATGAATATCCATATAATCCTAAAAATACGATAACAAGCATTGTTAAAACTGTGGTAAATGTAAATACAGTAATGATCCAAACTATTTCATAAACAGAATGTGAAACTCCGGAATAAAAGAGTAAAGGTATAATTGGTTCACTCGGCCCCATCACAAAAATAGCAAACAAAATCCATGGAGTTACTTTAATTCTTTTGCCTGGCACTACTGTTTCTCCGTGCTTATGAGTATAGACGTATATATCGTCCCCCTCATATACATCAAAATGTTTATGTGGACGGTTAGTGTATGCTTTGTAAAGTCCCCAGATTAAATAAAATACTCCTAATATCAATAGTCCCCAGGAAGCGATTGATCCTCTTATTTCCTGAAATCCATCCAAACGGGAAATCTGCCATCCTAAAATAACACCAAGAAGTCCGATGAGGACAGAACTCAAAACATGCCCTAATCCACATAATACTGTCCAAAAGGCTGTTTTATATAAACTCCAGTTCCTGGCTTTTGACAATACGATGAAGGGTAAATAATGATCTGGACCTGAAGCTGTGTGTACCAGGCTTATCGTTATTGTTGTTACTAATAGGGAGAGTAAATCCGGACTCATATTAATGTGTTTGTTTTTTATGACTATTGATTTTCTATGTAATGTTCTAGTTTTTTGAATAAAGTATAAATTAACTCTGCTTCATTTCCTAAAATTCTGATAACAAAACCCCAATCTCCGGGTTCGGTTATACCCAATACTATTTCTTTCTCATCTTCCAGCATTTGCCGAACATGATTCATTTTTGTTTTGTTATTTTCTGAACCCGTATGTATATGCATCCAAGTGGCCTGATGGGTATAGTGTTCTAACATACCTAATGAATCTAGCTGCATAACTTCCGGCTCCATATAAAGGTTATCTTTCAAAATCAATTTGTTTTGAAAATAAATTTCAGTAAGATTTCTGAATTTTCTAAACTGAAATATTTCTCCGGAATATTTTCTTCCACAGGTTATGATTTCACTGTAGGTGAAGGTTGTATCCTGTTCTAAAAATACTCTGGTAAATGATTCATAAACTGAATTTTTATGAGGAACTACCGGATGTGGTATATAGCTAAATTGAGCTCCTGTATCCAAACAAACATCAACGGTCTGTTTAGCTCCGTTAATCATTTGAAACAATCGTTGATATGACTGTGTTTCTAAACGTAATCTGGCTTTTTTCTCCAGGTTTATTTTTATCTGATAATTATCCTGATCCAAAATTCCCGGAGAGGAACTCATCATCATAAGGGAAAGAATATTCCGTGCTTGATATCTGCTTAAATCCGCAATTTTAAACGGAGGTGTAAAGTACATATCTTTCAGATAGGACTTTCCGGCTTCGTTTCCTACCGTTATTTCTAGCTCGTTAATCATCAACAACAGGAAACTTTAATGTAATAAAGGAGGTTCGTCACTATCTTCCAGTAATGCATATTTTTTTATCCAGCCAATTACGGAATCCAGACCTTCACAGCTCATCAGATTAGTAAATACAAAAGGGGCCCCATTTCTCATTTTTCGTGAATCTCTTTCCATAACACCTAGATCTGCATGAACATATGGAGCTAAATCTATTTTATTAATGACCAGCAAATCTGACCGTGTAATGCCAGGTCCTCCTTTTCTTGGAATTTTATCCCCTTCGGCAACATCTATAACGAAAATACTAACATCCGCTAAATCGGGACTGAAAGTTGCGGACAAATTATCTCCACCGCTTTCAATAAAGATAATCTCTAAATCCGGAAAACGTTCCAGCAATTCTTCAATCGCCTCCAGATTCATACTGGCATCTTCCCGAATTGCGGTATGAGGACAGCCTCCGGTTTCTACACCAATAATCCTCTCTTTTACAAGAAGGCTGTTATGGGTTAAAAATTCTGCATCTTCCTGAGTGTAGATATCATTGGTTATCACCCCTATGCTGTAAATATCTGCCAGTTGACGAGTCAATCTCTCTAATAATGCTGTTTTCCCTGATCCCACAGGACCTGCTATTCCTATTTTAATGTATTTTCTTGGTTCCATTTTTTTAATTTACTGAATTGAGAGCTGTCAACTATTTTAAGACATATACAACCGTGAATATAAATTTTCATGCTGCATACAGCGAATATCAAGTCCTGCGTTGCAGATACCTAATAAAGATTTGTCTAAATGCAATACTTTTTCCTTCGTTTTTTCTATTATTTCCTGAAGTTTGAAAAGAATTTCCTGACCTGCCAGCTGACTTAAGGGTACTAATTTGACTGTATTTGTAATCATAGATGAGGTAGTACTGTATAAAAAAGCATGTAATGCTTCCTGAACAGGTATATTGAATTCATTAGCATATAAAGCAAAAACTACAGGGTATTGACCATCAGCCAGTTTTTTATTAATAGCTTCTCGATAGGCATTTAACAGGTCTGAACTTACTAATGGTTCGAAAACCTTAAGTGTCCGAATTCCTAATTTACGACCTGCCTGACGTATTTCCCGAGGAGTTTTAAAGGCCGTACATTCCTGATCCAGTCTAAGAATTTCCTCAAAATTATTATTTTCAGCTGCTTCGTATACCAGCCTTACAAAAAAAAGATCATTATAGAGCCAGTTATGTTCAATCATGCTTTTGATAAATTCATAGGCTGAAGTATTATCTTTTACTATATTCTGTTGAACGTATGTTTCCAGACCATTTGAATGTGAATATCCACCTATAGGCAAGGTAGGATCACACAATTGTAAAAGAATACCCAGGTATGAATTCATTTATTATTTATTTGACGACAAGTTTATTATTTTTGATAGAATGGATGTTCCTATTCCTCCTGAATGGCTATGGGGCTGCACAGTGGAGTTAAGTATACAGGTAAGTTTTTCCTTTGTTTTTTCAGGACGATATTCTTTTACCTGTAACCATCTGAATATGGGTTCTTCATAAGGTATTAGTACAGATTCTTGCTGAATAAACAGGGGAAGATGTTTATTTCCTATTTCGTAGCAAACACTCCCCATCTCTAAGAGGGTCTTTGGGACTATTTTAATTGCATCGCAAGGTAAAATATTCACGATAACAGCATTTTCAGAATCTATTTTTAAAATATCTCCTTCTTTTAATCTTAGTCCTTCTTTCAACAATCGCAGAGATATTTCTCTTCCCTGCTCGGTTTTTTTCCTAAGAATTTTCTTACCTGCTTCAAACCATTCAATATTAAAAAAATCTATATTTTTAGTATGGATATCTATATCATTACTGTTTCCTATTATTTTATCTATTATAACCATTTATATATAGAATAAGTGTTTAAAATAAAAAATAACGTTGTCCGAGTGCTACTTCTTTTAATGGTTCACAGGTAATTAGCCGACCTTCTACTTTTACTTCATAGTTTTCCGGATTTACCTCTATCTCAGGAGTTTTATCATTATGAATTAAATCCTTTTTTGAAATTGACCGGCAGTTTTTGACAGGTAGTACCATTTTTTGAAGACCGTATTTTTTAATAATTCCGTTTTCAGTGGATGCCTGAGATACAAAGGTTATGGAAGTCCGGGTCAATGCTTTTCCGTAGGCGCCAAACATATTCCTGTATAATACAGGTTGTGGTGTGGGAATGGATGCATTGGGGTCGCCCATTCTTGCAGCCACTATGCAGCCTCCTTTTATAATAATTTCGGGCTTAACTCCAAAAAAAGCAGGTTTCCATAAAACCAAATCTGCAAATTTACCCGTTTCCACGGAACCTATATATTCGGATATTCCTTGCGCTATTGCAGGATTTATCGTGTATTTAGCAATATATCTTTTGGCTCTGAAATTATCATTTCCATTTTTTTCATCTTCTGGTAAAAAACTTCTTTGTTTTTTCATCTTATCTGCTGTCTGCCAGGTTCTTATTATTACTTCTCCTACTCTCCCCATAGCCTGTGCATCCGAACTCATGATACTGAAGACCCCCATATCGTGAAGTATGTCTTCTGCAGCGATAGTTTCCGGTCTTATGCGTGAATCTGCAAATGCGACATCTTCGGGTATTTTTTTACTTAAGTGATGGCATACCATGAGCATATCTAAATGTTCATCAATGGTATTCACCGTATAAGGCCTCGTAGGATTAGTTGATGCCGGTAAAACGTTAGGATACATGGCTATTTTAATTATATCGGGAGCATGTCCACCTCCTGCTCCTTCGGTATGAAAGGTATGAATAACTCTGCCTGCTATTGCATTGACCGTATCCTCCAGAAATCCTGTTTCATTAAGTGTGTCTGTATGAATGGCTACTTGTACATCGTATTTATCTGCAACTTTTAGTGCTGCATCTATAACTGCCGGAGTAGCTCCCCAGTCTTCATGTATCTTTAAGCCTAAAGCTCCGGCTTTAACCTGCTCTTCCAACGGTTCTTCGGAAGAGCAATTACCTTTTCCGAAGAAACCTAAATTCATAGGGAAAGCTTCTGCTGACTGCAACATTTTCTCAAGATTCCATTGCCCGGGAGTAGCGGTTGTTGCATTAGTACCATCAGCCGGACCGGTTCCTCCTCCAATCATCGTTGTTACTCCGCTGTATAGCGCATGTTCAATTTGTTGAGGGCATATAAAATGTATGTGGGTATCTATTCCTCCTGCCGTAACAATCAAACCTTCTCCACCATGAACTTCTGTAGAAGCTCCTATTACCATATCCGGATGTACACCATCCATAATATCCGGATTTCCGGCCTTACCTATTGCTTTAATTTTTCCGTCTTTAATTCCTAAATCTGCTTTATAAATACCTGAATGATCTAATATGATCACATTGGTAATTAACAAATCTAAAACATGTGCTTCTCTTGTAGCGTTTGCAGACTGAGCCATACCGTCTCGAACCGTCTTCCCTCCTCCAAATTTGTTCTCGTCACCATATACAGTATAGTCTTTTTCAATTTCTATAATTAAATCCGTATCAGCCAACCGTATTTTATCTCCAACTGTCGGACCAAACATATCTGCATATTTGGCTTTGTTTATTTTTAAGCTCATTCTCGGCTGTTTTTAAATTTTTCTTCTTCCATCTTATGCATACTTTTCTTTTTTTGAGAATCTGTTGTTGTATCACCATCCACCAGATTGTTATGTCCAAAGGCATATTTACGTCCGCCATATTCTACCAGCTCAACCTTTTTTCCTTCTCCCGGTTCAAAACGTACAGCAGTCCCCGCAGCTATATTCAGACGTTTACCGAAGGCTTTTTCTCTATCAAAACTCAGGGCTTTGTTAGTTTCAAAAAAATGACAATGCGAGCCTACCTGTACCGGCCTGTCTCCGGTATTTATAATTTTCAGAATTACGGTTTCTCTGTTTTTATTACATTCAATATCACCGTCTTTAATAAAATATTCTCCTGGTATCATAATTGGATATTAATTTCTGATGGGTAAATGCACGGTCACTAATTTGGTTCCATCCGGAAAAGTTGCTTCGATCTGAATTTCAGTAATCATTTCTGCAATTCCTTCCATTACATCTTCTTTTTTTAAAAGTGTTGCTCCATATTGCATTAGTTCGGCTACGGATTTTCCGTCTCTAGCTGCTTCCAGCAAATGACTAGAAATATAAGCCACCGACTCCGGATAATTAAGTTTTAAACCTCTACTTTTTCTCTTATATGCCAATTCTCCTGCCAGATGCAACAGTAATTTTTCTGTTTCTTTGCTTGTAAGCCGCATATTAATTTATATTATTATTACAAACAAATTTAAACATTATTCCCAAATTGTAAAATAAAAAAAATTAGAATTTTATTAAAAATAATTTTTAACCCCTAAAAAAATAAGGGTAGTCATTATTTATTTAATTAAAAAAATAAATATCAATACTATTTTTATAAAAAACAAATATTGATATTTATTAATATGATTAAAAAAAGACAACTATTTAAGCAAATAACAATTTAACTAACTTTTACATTTTTAATAATTATTCTATTAAAATTGATATTTTTTCTTGCCATATTTGGTTATGCTTCTTATTACTATATTTTATATTTTAATTACCTATTTTAAATATCAGTACCTGAGTAGATTTTTGCATTAATGACATTCCGGTTCCTGAACAATTTCCGGACTGCCCCCTCCCTAGTTGTACCATCCATGTTACATTAGCATTTATCTGAGATGCATAGATAATACTTCCTCCGTGATTTGATAAATTTCCTTGATTATGAGAAGCTGTACTATGTATTCTAGTGGTGGTACTTTCCGAAGGAAAGTCTACGAAATAAGAGCTGATAGTACAGTTAGTACTATTATGAACAGCTTCATAGGTAAAAATAATCTGATATGTACCGGCAGGAAAGGTTACTGTATAGGTTGATGCATCATAAGTCATACCAGGAATCGTATTTTTAATTATCGACATAGGAACCGTCTGCTTACTTCCGGAAGTTGCCGTACTTAAAAAGTCATTTTGAGTTGTTTCAAGCCGTAAGATTGCCGGCGAAGGAATGGAAAGATCTGCTATTGTTCCTATGTTTTTAACATTTCCGGAAGTGTCAATGGTTAATAACTGATTCGTAGTTACATCGCCTTTCTGAACCCCTGTAAGCCTCAATGGATTGGAAGTTGCAGTAACGTGTAAAGCATTAGCCGGACTTGCTGTCCCTATTCCTACCCGTTTGTTTGCTGCATCTATCGAAAATGTGGTTCCGTTTACCGAAAAAGCGTTGGTCGTTGTACCTCCTGCAAAAGCTAATGTGTTACTTCCTAATGTTACTGTCCTGCTAGCTGAAAGAGAGCCATCCGTATTGTAAATATTCTGCCCCAAGCTGTTATTATTGGTAGGATTGTATAATTTCACCCAAGCCGTTCCATTGTAATAATAGTAGCCTACAGCATCTATGTTAGCTGCTAATCCGGTCTGTGTTCCTGTAGAAACGCTGTTAATATAAACCATGGTTGAAACCGGAGGATTTGACATACTCTGCGCACGCAGCCTGTCTATACGCGGAACTAAGAGTCCATCTACTCCCGTACTACTACCTGAAACATTTTTTGCGACAATATCAAGAGTAGATGCTGGCGTCTGTGTATTCACTCCTACTTGTGATGCTAAAGGATTATTAGTCGTCAACAACCCGATACAAAGCACACCTGTTAGTTGTTTATTCATTTTTATCAGTTTTATGTGTTAATTATAATACAAATATAATATTCGAAATTAAATAATAAATAAAAACATAAAATAAATTATTTAAATATATTAATGTTTATTATTAATATTATTTAATTATTATTAGGGATAATATAATCTTATATATTTATTTTAAATCAGATAAAATGAAGGGATTATAGTAATAATTTGTAAGTATGTATTTAAATTTTATTTTTTTATACCTAATTGCAATGTGCTGAATGCTATTGTAAAAAATTAAGCTGGGTTTTAAATCCGAGCCGAAATTAAGTTCAATTATAATCTGCAATTTCTAATATTGAATATTTTATTGCTTTGTATTGAATAAATTATATTACAGGTTTTAATGATCATGTAAAATTGATTCTCATTACTTATAAATCATTTACTTGTTTTCTTAAAAATTGATTATCATATTTTCTTGGAAAAGGAATAGGTTACCATTTTTCTTTCCAGCCGCCCAGCAATCTATAACTATTAAATCCTAAGGCTGAAAACAAAATCTCTGCATGCTTTATCAACTCTAAACTTACTTGTTTCTGATGTAAAATAATCAGATCATTTTGTCGGTATTTTTTTTCAGGCAACACCATTGAGACTATAATTATTTTTTATGATGTGCGATACATTAATGCTGTTTTACACAATACATCAATTTCTAGTTACGGCTGACTATGAATAATAAGAAAATATTTAAAAAGAGCATAATTAGTTCCAGGATTTCCCAATTGATAAGGCAATTGTACATTTATCTTTTCTTTGCCCAAATATTTGTTGTGCCCACTCCTTTTTCCAGTATGTAAATTGTATCATAATAAAATGGTGATGAGTAACAAGGAAAATAATTTCCTGAAAGTATTCGGGCTAATAGAGTTTTTTTATCTTTAAATATAAGAAGACAATCTGTTAATTCTCCATAAAAACCCCAAGGGAAATATATCAACAATTAGCGTTTAAGAAACTATATAAAAATATACTTAAAAAGAGAATATTGAATGAGATTTACGAATCTTTACAAAGGCTCACAATCGGTAATTAATCGCACCATTTGTAAGCCTGTTTTGTAGCAAAAAAGAAAAATAGTTTTATGATTTTTGTTTACGCTTTTTACGCTCTTCTTTCTTTTTTTGTTTTTTTTCTCTTTCTATCTGGTTTTGCTTCTCTATTTCAGATACTCTATCTTGAAATAGCTTTTTTTCTTTATTTAAAGCCTCCAATTTTGAATTCAGGGAAGTAATTTTGTTATTAATTTTATCAATTTTAACCTCATTTACAGGATTATTTTCCTCTTTCAGCTCCTTTAACCGTTTTTCTTGTGTCTCAATTTTAGCATTCGTTGTTTTGATTTTCATATCAACCTTGTAAACTTTATTTTTAAAAATTTCTAAACTGGAAATTGATTGATTCCGATAATAATTTATACGGTTCATATTCGTGTTCATAAAATTTCTGTGCTGACTTACGGCCATTTGATGCATACGCATAGAAGAACTCATGGCTCCTATCTGAGAGTATACCGGTAGGGTAGACAAAATAAGAAGTAAAATTGATAACGTTTTTTTCATAGTAATTTTTATAATTAGTTAAAAATATTGAGTGTACTTAGATAAAATTTTGGCAAAAATATTAAATTAATCTATAGTAAGATTAAATTATTCTCAAACATTTATTAAGTCTCATTATGAATTACTAACAACGAATTTTAAAGCTTAGATTACTCATTTATGTTTAATTGTTCGCTCTGCTTAAACTTTATAAATCAATCAATACCTAAATCTCTTACTATTTGATACTCCAATTCTATTTCATGAATATCAATATACATTTTATCAGCTATAATACCACAAATAACCCTTTCCACTTCGTATCGGTCAGAAATTTTAGATAAATCAATTAGTTTCTTATAATTAAGAGAAATAATATAATTTATAAGAGTATGAAGAGTATAATTTCTTATTCTCTTATTCTTCTTGTACACTACTTTGCCAAAAATCTTTACTTTAACATCCTCTTCTGTAACAGGTATATAGTTTAGTATAGTGTTTTCAGGTAATTTCAGTTGTAATTTGTCTTTAATATGCTCCCAATATTCATCTAATTTTTCCTTAGGTATCAAAGATATAATTTCACTATTAATGGTTACATATTCCTCTTTCAAACCCAAGGAAACAAAAATATCTTTAAGTTTTAGAAATAGTTGTTTATATATAAAAGTATTTTCTGGGTACATGGAAAGTTTTAACCCAACTACATTTACAATGTCATTCACAGTTAACATACACATGGCTTCATTATCTGTGATTGTAATATCAAACTGTTTTTCTATATCACATATAAGTTCTATACCATCTAGTCCCATAAAAGAATTTTAAAAATTATTTCCACAAAATTAACTAAAAACTTAGGCAATCGAACTAAATTGAAATCTATGAACTGGTAAGTATAAAGCTATATGTAAAACTGGTAACTCAGAATAAAGTCTATGAGTATTTATTGATTTCTCCTAGCTGTTACGAACACTTTAATTTTAAAATAAAGAGTTGTATTAATAAGAATTATAATTTCCAAAATTCATTTGTACTTACAAATAAAATAAAATTAGTAATTAAAAAATTTTTTAATTTAAAACAAACTAAAACACAGATTTTAATCAATCATTCCATTTATTTGTTTTCCAAGATTTTGTTTTACTACTATAAATATCTGTAGATAAAAAACTACTATTGAATTCCAAGTGATATTGTTCATTACTAATTGATGAATATATTATGCCAGATTTATTTAAATTTACAGGATAAAAACCATTTATTTTTTTATAATTTTCTATCTCCTGAATCGTATGTTGACATCTATATTTTTGAATATTTTCAACTACGTTTAATGATACGATTTGAGAGATTATAAAAACAAAAATAGGAACTAAAGATTTAATGTAGAATAAACTATATTTTCTGAATTGTTTGACTATAATACAGATAAATAAAACAACAACCAAATAAATAGGTAAAATAGGTAGTAAAAAAAAGAATTCAATTATAACCAATTCATCTATAAATGGGAAAATTGTTCCTAAAATAAAAAAACAAACATTTAATAAAATAAATACTTTGTTTACTATCACTAAAGTAAATTTTTAACTTTTCTTAGACAGCTTTTCAATCAATTCTTCCCTATCTTTAAGCATTCGCTCATAAAGTTCAACAACTTTGTCAAGAGGATTAAAAGTGCAGTTATAATTAGTATTAATTCCATGATTAACAGCACTATCATTAAAAGTATTGATGTAATTTACCGTTGCTTCATCAGTCATGTTTTTAATGGCTTCTACAGGAACTTTTAAGGCTGAAGAAACTTTTTCTAGTATCTTATCATCAAGATCTTCTTTTTGTTCATAATCCGATACAGTTGCCTGACTAACACCTAAATCAAAAGCTAACGATTCTTGTTTAATTCCAAGCATTTCTCTTAGTCTTTTAATATTTCTTCCCTGGTGTACTTTCTTTGGTGCTGTATCTGTATTCATAACAAAAATGTTTTAGCAAAAATAAAAAAATAATCTGATAAAACAGACCTGTATTTTATCAATGCCTCTTATATAATAAAGGCTTCATTAGTAGCTTATAGGACAATTATGCATTCACTTTGCTAAAAAATAAACCTAGTATGAAAAAGAAAAATCCGGAATTCTGGAAAGAAGCAAAAGAATCTATGGAAACTATCCGTAAGAACAGGTATGATAAATATTACTTAACGGTAGAAATGGAAAGCTATACAGACTTAGGTTGCTTGCTTTCTGCATTAATCCGTATCTCTAAACAATCTCTCTTTTTGAAAGAAACATTGGTTGATGAAGAGATACGAACAGATATTTATAATCTTTTAGATTTTGCTAATAAGCTTATCCCCTTTCCTGAGTTAGAGTTGATGGATGAGATTAAAAATATATCAGGATAAAAATTTATATTTGTTATACCTAAGTTTTATTGAAACATGAAAGCATATAAATATCGAGAAATAGAAAGTAATTGCTTAGAAAAAGATATTAATACATTTAATCATAATCAGTTCTTCGCTCTAAAATTTAAATATTTAATTACAATTTTTTTGTTATTTTAATGTTAATTTCAATTGGTAAAAATATATTTAAAAATATGTGGCTTGAATAAAACTATTAGAATTTAGTAAAAATGAAAAGACAAATTGAATTTAAGCTAAAAAAAATTGTTGATGTATGGAATCATTTTATTTTAGAGTACAAATTTTGTAATCAAAAAATAAATTTTAATAATGAAGTTAAAACAAATTATTTGGGAGATATTTTTGGGTACTTTTTTGACACACTCCCTATTGTTTTTGAAAAAAAACAAACCAACTCTTATTCTGACACATTTTCAAATCATATAAGCTTACTTCAAAGTATTTATGTTCAACAGGATTTTATTGAAGAACTTTTGAGGATTTTCAGATGTGGAATAACAAAAGGAGATTTAAAATCTGATATAAATTATTCTTTAAACAGAGGAATAAGAAATGAATTGGTTGGACATCCAATAAGGAGATTTGAAGGAAAGCTTATTTCTTCATGTTTATTTGGTTATGGAACAGATAATGAGAAAATTTTATATCTAAAATATCATAAAGATAATAATTATAAATTTGAAAAAATGGAATATATAATTTCTGACATAATTTCAAGACATTATAACTTTTTAAACACCTACTTCGATAAAATTTTAAACAAGCTAAATCGTATATTAAAAAGTTACGATAAAGAACTTGAAAATTTGAAAGGTCTAATTGAAAAAAAAACATTTAATGATTTAATTAGAATAATTTCAATATTCTATGAATCAATATTTAAAGTTAATTTTTTATATGATAAAGAAAGTTTAGAAATTATATATGACCGAAAACATGAGCATAATAGATACATAAACTTTATAAATACTTTTTATTCTGATTTAATATGTGGAATTAAATATACACAAAATTATATACAAAATCTCTTAGAACCAAAGTCTATGATAGAAGAAAATAATATTATAGAACCTACAATTAAAATTGAAGTTATATCAACAGAACAAAATAATAGAAATGAAATTTTACCAGACTCATACCATTACGAATTAGGTAAACTAGCTACAAAACGTAATTCTGATGATTTTGCTTTTTTTAGTAGTTGTTTAAGAAAAAAGTGTTTAAACAACCCTCTAGTTATAAGCGAGTTAAATCACATGAAAAATAACTTTTATAATGATATTGAATATTACACAGCATATGAATTAATATGTACAGAACTTAATGAAAACTAAAAATTATATATAACAATCAATTCTGTTAAAAGTATTTAATGTTTTAGGTGAAAAATCTTTTTAAATTTGCGCTATGAACAAAACTATACTGATATTGCTATTTTTTGCCTTTAGCCTTTTTTCATTTTCACAGACTACTAAAACAATAGTTGATCTTGAAAAATTATCTGAGCAGGAACTCGGCAATATTTCCCAAAGTGTTTCACAAAAAGGCTGGGTTTACTGAAAGATAAGAATCATAATTATATATTGAATTGCTCCAATAAAGATTATCATTTATTTTTTTCCATTACTTGTGAAAAAGCAACTGATAGACCCGGATTTCATATTGAATTTTCTAATAACTACAGAGACGGAAGCTACGGAGGCATAGATTTTTTGAGCTCTAATGACGACCGGGAGGTACAACTACTGGTAGATGGTAAAAGTTTCCAAAATCCATTTAAAAACTATGAAGAAACACAATTTAAAAAATTTACTGAAGCTTTAAGAAATGCAAAAATTCTTACTATCCAAGTTTACGATCATGATGATTTCACTCAGGAACTTAAATTGAATCGCTCTATTGATTTTAAGCTTGAAAATGGAGATTTATTAGACTATCCGGTACAATGTAATGAATGAAATGGAAAGCAGTTTTTATAAATCAATTTAAAGTCAGATTAATTAAAAATATAATTTCAGTTTTTTGTTAACTCAGACAAGCAATCGATATTTTAATCTGTACCTATAAAACAGAAAAGCCTTAGATATACAAACTTTTCTAATATGTTTAAACAATTTAATTACACTATTCTTTCTTCAAAAACAATGGTCAATTTCTTTTTTTCATTCTCTAAAGATTTAGATAAGACTATTTTATAAGGAATTTTGTTATTAAAAACAGCTGAACATTCTAATATTCTAAACCTGTATAATTTGCCTTTTTCCAACGTAAATATCTCAGAAACTTTTTGAGTTTTATTTTCAAAACTATATCGGTTGTAAGCCCCTCCTCCAGTCAGATATTTAAAACTACATGTAATCCTGTACTTTCCTTCCTTAAGAGCATAGGCTTTGTCGTTCCAACTTGATCGAACCTGATTGATATCGTCCAATATGTATCCTTCAATATCTATATCTAAAACATCAATACATTCAATAACTGCAAATTCTTTAATATTTATTTCTGTAAAAAAATCAAAATACATTCTGATTTCTTTAAATTCTCTTGATTTAATACGAAAGAATTTTACTAACCATAAAGGGAGTAGTAATATTATAAATAAAAAAGTATAGAAAACAAGAGCCTGCATTTATAATCTATAACTAACGGTTAATTTAAAGAATAAGTTTCTGGATCAGTTAAGCTAAATTTAAATTATTTTACGGATATTTATTAACAAATGACAAAGAGATTACTAAACCGTTTTTCTTATATGAGGCGTAAAGAAAGCTTAAATCGAAGACATTCAGGTTATAATTCTCTATTTTTTATTTGAAAAGAATTGTTCTTTTTACTTGTAACCTATATGGTAATTATACGTATATTTACTGTAAATATTACAGGTATGTTACAACAAGATAAAATACGAAAAGAGGTTTCTCTGGATAATCAAACTTTAGCTCTGCTTCAAATTCAGGCTGAAAAAGAAGGAAGAAAACTAAAGAATTATCTTGAACATATACTTAAACAAAAAGCAAATGAGTTTGAGCTTAGTGATGAATATAAAACTTTAATGGATGAAATATTAGCTAAGCATGAGAAAGGAGAAGTAAACTATACTTCATGGGATAGTTTCAAGAAAAGTCTGTAAAAACTAATGAAAAAATCCTATGTAATTCACCTATCAGAACAAGCTCAAACAAACATTAATAAATTTTCTAAATATTATCAGGATATTTCTGAATCTCTGAAAACACGATTTATTAATGAATTAGTAAAATGTATTGATTTGCTTAAAGAAAATCCTTTACATCATCAAATCAGATACAGGAATATCCGCATTGCTTTTACCTCTACTTTCCCTTATGGGATTCATTTTATTATTGAAAATAAGAATATTTATATTTTGGATATTCTGCATACTAGACAGTTCTTTCAATAATTTTTACGCTTATTTTTAGTTTTACATGAAAAATAATTATTGCAGGTGAATACTTAAACTTACTAATACATTCTTTGTTATTTAATATAAACTCTTTAAACCTACTATAAGCTATTATTAGAAACAAAGAAAAATATTTTTTTGTAAAAAGTAGCCCATAAAAAAAGAGAATCAATTTCTTGATTCTCTTACTTGGTAGCGGGAACAGGACTCGAACCTGTGACCTTCGGGTTATGAGCCCGACGAGCTACCTACTGCTCCATCCCGCGTTGTTATTTCGATTGCAAATATACGACTATTTTCTAACCATGCAAATAAATTATCACTTTTTTTTCGGTGGATGTGCTTTTATATACTCCAAAACCTCTTCAGGATGGTCGGTAAGAAAAAGTAAATTCTTATATTCCATACCTTTAGCTAGCTGATGCAAGGTTGAATAAAGAGAAGTATCTTCTACGTATCTTTTTTTACCAAAAAAGACCATGGGGCTATAATAGCCATAAGTTCCGTAATGATTCTGGGTGGCTTCCTGAAAAATTTCCTGAGTAGTTCCGGCACTACCCGGTGCATATACCACACCGTACAAACATACCGCCAAAAGAATATCTTCCCGTATACTATTAGAAAAATATTTGGCAATATGTGAAGCAAATACATTGCTGGGCTCATGCCCGTAAAACCAGGTAGGAATAGCCAGGTTTCCGTTTCCTTCAGGATATAGCTCTAAAACTCTAAGTGCTTGTTCCAGATAATTTTCTGCCAGATATTCCGGCTGTTCAGGGTTTGTTTTCTTTACATCCGAAAGAATAGCCAAAGCCTTATAAAAATCGGCTTCGGGATAATTAGCCATATAAGCTCCGAAATTTGCAGCTTCCATAATTCCGGGACCTCCTCCGGTAACGATATAATAACCGCTTTCTGCAAGCAGGCGGGCTGCTTTAACAGTCTTAATATAAAATTCGGAAGTACGGTCCATACTATGCCCTCCCATGAAGCCTACGGCCTTCTTTTCAGTCATTCCCTCATCATCAAACAATAAAAGCTCTCTGAGGCTGCTGTCTATACTATAATCATGAATTCTTTGCGCCAATGCGTCATCCATTGGCGGGTTAAAACGGGTAGTATTAAAATGGATATAAATTTTTTCATCGCAGGTCAAAGTTTCTTCGTCTTCTTTAGCCATCAGTTCTTTCCATGTATATAGCGACCGACGGGCCGGTTTATATGGCAACGACTTAAACTTCGGGTAAACAAAAACTCCCTGCATTACCAAAAACACAAAATCTTCCTGCGGCAGTTCACAATTTATAAAAATGGTATTTTTGAAAGTATAGATTTTCCAGTCAACCGGAAAGTTGACAAAATTTATATTCTGAACAACTATATCTTTAAAATAGATACTTTTAGAAATGTAATTCTTAAATTCACCTTCTGACTTTATAAAGTTTTTAAACCTTTTGATACTCATAGCAGTCTTATATATTTATGATAAAAAAATCAGTCGATAGGACTGATTTTATATAACTTTATAACTATTTATTTATTTTTTTCTGACTTTCTCTTTCAAAGCATTAAAATCGTCCCATCGTTTCTCATAGGCAAGTAAAGCCTGTTCGGGCCAGGAAGACGGATCATGTATTTTATATGATGCACCTCCATATAAGGTAAGAACGTTTCGTAAATCTTCCTCCTTAGCTTCTGAGAGCTGTTTCCAGGTATATATACCGCTTTCATTAAGAAAAAATTCAATTCTCTCTCCTACTCCCTCAATAATTTTTAAATCATCTCTGACTACCTGTTCATTTCTGATAAACTTTTCCTGAGCAACATGCTGAGACGTTTCTGATTCCTTTATTGTCCTGGGCTTTCTTTCAATTTTACCTCCGGTGTAAAGTACCTTCATGGTTTCAATTTTGTTGATATGCTGAGCCAGTTCATTTTTCAGCGTTTCATTTTCTTCTTCTACCTTCATTAAAATTTCCTCTGCTTTCTTACCAAAAAACAAACCTATGAAATAAAACAACAATGCGGTAACCAGCAAAGGAAGAATTACCAATAACAAAGCTTTAAAAAATGCACGGGTATTAGCATCCGTACTATTAAAATTTTCATCCCACCGAATAGAGGTTAAATCCAGATTTTCAATCCGCAGGTACCAATAGCTAACGCCGGTTATCCAGCCGATACCGATAATTAAAAAAATCCAAAATAATATTTTTTTACTCATAAAGAAGTAATTAATGTTTAAAGTTAAAAAAAACAGATGAAATAAGAAAATATCTTATCCGTTTGTCTTACGGTTCAGAAAATCAAACACCAAAGCATTAAATTCCTCCGGTCTGTCCAGCTCTATATTAATAGGCAGATAAAACAGATTATTTTTAAGCTGTTGGAAATGCTTTAATCGCATATAGTCTTTTTCTGTGGTTAGTATGATGCTATCACCTTTTATATTCTGATAGGCATTTTCAATATCTTCAATATCCGATTCGGAAAAATTATGATGATCTTTATATTGAAGATGTTTTACATAAGCAAATTGAGAATGTGAAAATTCCAGAATTTCTTCATATTTGGCTATCCCCGTTACCAGAAGAACCTTGTAATGAGAAATCTCATCAATATTAAGTGTAAAACTGAAAGATTTTACTTTCTGTTCATACACAATCTTAGAAAAGAATAACGACTGATAGGGCTGAAGTTTCAGCTTTCGCTCAATCACTTTTTTATCTTCCTCGGTAACTACTTCCGGACATTTGGTTACTACCACGATATGTGCGCGCTTTGCTCCGTATTTACCTTCGCGAAGCCTGCCCACCGGTAAGATTTTATCCTCATAATAAGGTTTAAAATAATCCGTAAGCAAGATATACAAATCAGCTTTTACATATCTATGCTGAAACGCATCGTCAAGAATAAACATCTCCGGATTAAAATCATTAATCAGGTGGTCAATACCTTCCGCTCTTTTCTCATCAACCCCCACTACAATTTTGTTACGGAAGCGTTCGAAAAACTGCATAGGCTCATCACCAATATCTTCAAAACCGGTTTCGTAATTTGCAAATTGATAGCCTTTGGTTTTTCTGCCGTACCCCCTGCTCATTATCCCGATAAGATACTTATCCTTGAGCAGATCGATAAGGTAAATCACAAAAGGCGATTTACCGGTTCCTCCTACACTTAGGTTGCCTACTGCAATAACAGGCTTCCTGTAGGTTTTGGAACGATAAATACCCCAGTCAAAGAATTTGTTTCTGATATAGGTTACTAACCAGTATAAACCGGAAAAAGGATATAAAAATATTTTCATATTCACGGCAAAATTATAAATTATATGATAATATTTACCTCTCTTTGTAAATGAATATTAAAAATTTTATTAACATCCCTGATTATGTTTTCTGAGAGATTGTATATTTCCATTCCCCCGGCATTTCCATAGTTAACCAGTACTAATGCCTGTTTGTCATGTACCCCGGCGTTGCCTACTCTTTTACCTTTCCATCCGGCTTTTTCAATTAACCATCCGGCCGGAACTTTCACCTGATTTTCAGGTGCTTCGTAATGGGGCATCTCAGGATATATTTCTTTTAAGCTGTTAAACTGCTGAACTGGCAACAGGGGGTTTTTAAAAAAACTACCTGCATTACCGGTAACTTTAGGATTCGGAAGTTTACTATTACGGATAGCAATTACAGCCTCACTTACTTCTTTAATAGAAGGTTCGGATATGCCTTGTTTCAGCAATTCTTCTTTTATGGAACCGTAATCTGTTACAATATGATGATTTTCACTGGTAAGACGATACGTGACTTCCAGAATTACATAACGGTTTTTTCCTTCATTTTTAAAATAAGAATCTCTGTAACCAAACCTGCAGTCTTCGTTTGAAAAAGTTTCTATAGCACAGGTTTGAATATTTAAGGCTTTTAATGAATAAAAATGATCTTTAATTTCTACTCCGTAAGCTCCTATATTCTGCATAGGAGAAGTACCTGCATTTCCAGGAATCAGGGAAAGGTTTTCTAATCCTCCGTAGTTATTATTTATACAATATTGTACGAAAGAGTGCCAATTTTCACCGGCGCTGGCCGTAACTAAAACCTGATGGTTATCGTCCGGTTTTTCTTCACGTATTCCCTTTAAGGCTATATGAATGGCCAATCCCTCCCAGGATTTAGCAAAAAGAATATTGCTACCGCCCCCTACCATGAGAATAGGTAATTCTTTTTCTTGTGCAAAAACTAAAGCTTCTTCCAACTCCTGCATCGAGGTAATTTCACAGAAAAAACGACAGTAAGCCGGAACTCCGAAAGTAGTCAGTTCTTTTATATCTTTATTTTCCTCGATATGAATCATCTGGCTGAATTGTAAACTTCTATCCCCTTCTTCATAATTTCAACCGCGCTTTTAATATCTTCCTTATTGATTACGTAGGCCATTCTGATTTGTTTTTTGCCCAATTCATGATTGGAATAAAAACCCTGAGCCGGTGCCAGCATCACTGTTCCATTATTATACTGATATTCTTTCAATAGCCATAGACAAAAATCTTCGGCATCTTCTACGGGAAACTCAGCGGTACAATAAAATGCTCCCTTAGGCGTTGGACAAAACACTCCCGGAATTTCATTAAGCAGCTGGACCAGCAGGTCTCTTCGTTCAGAATATTCTTTTCTGACCTGATCAATATAATCGCGAGATTCGTAATGAGCCGCATTGGCTACAATCTGTCCGATAAGCACAGGACTGAGACGTGCCTGAGCAAATTTAAGCGCCGTTTGTAAAAATTCACGGTTACGGGTAACCAGAAATCCACAACGTATTCCGCATAAGCTATATCTTTTTGATTCCGAATCTACGACAATTGCGTTTTCACTCAATTCCGGAAAATCCAATACTGAATGATGGGTCAGTCCGTCATAAACATATTCACGGTAAACCTCATCCGATATAAGAAATATATCTTTCTTTAAAACTATATCTCTTAACTTTTCAAGTTCTTCTTTAGAATATAGATATCCGGTTGGATTACTGGGATTGGTAATAAGTATCGCTTTAGTTTTAGGACCGATAAGTTCTTCAAACTTTTCAATATCCGGAAGGGCAAAACCTGTTTCTATTGTGGACACAATAGGTACAATTTTTACTCCTAACGCTTCAGCAAAACTATAATAGTTGGCATAAAAAGGTTCGGGAACAATAATTTCGTCACCTTCATCGCACAAACATCCTATGGTAAATGACAGGGCTTCCGAGCCACCGTTGGTAATTATAAAATTATCAATTGATAAATCGGTAAAACCCAGCGAATGGTAATAATCGGTTAATGTTTTTCTATAATCGAAATTCCCTTCAGAAGGAGCATATTCAAAAATATCCAGGTTGATGTCTTTTAATGCCTTAACGGCCGCCTTTGGAGATTTAATATCGGGTTGGCCGATATTTAAATGATATACTTTAAGACCTTTTTCTTTTGCTTTTCGAGCATAAGGTGCTAACTTTCGTATTGGAGACTCCGGCATATTTATCCCCCGCGAAGAGAATTTTGGCATAATTTTTTATATTGTTTTGGTATTGACAAATTTATTGAGTAAATTTGTTTGTGACAAGAAAAAACGAAAATAAAAATCTAAAATTCTATTAATCATTTAATACTTATTTATTATGGGAAGTAAAAATACTCAAAATGTTTTGGCCGGTATGATATTAGGGGCTGCCGCAGGTCTTTTAGCCGGAGTTCTTATGGCACCGGATAAAGGTAGAAATACCAGAAAAAAAATTAAAAGAAAAGCCGAAGATTTAAGCGATAATTTTAAAGATACGTATTCCAAATATAAAGAAGATTTAAAAGATGGTTACGAGAAATACAAAAAAGATTTCCAAAAAAAGAAAGAAGAAGTTGTAGATAACCTAACCAGTGAGTACAACGACTTAACCAAAAAATAATTTTCTAAACTCGAAAAAAGAGTCAAATTGGTTTGACTCTTTTTTATTTCAAATCTGCTAGAAATATGGTTGGCATTATAAAAAAATACGTCAATAAAAGAATTGAGCTGTTGAAGATTGAATTAACAGAGACAATTTCCAGTATGATAAGTATTCTTATCTATATTTTTATTGTACTTACACTGGCTATGATGTTTTTAATTCTATTTAGTCTTGCCATCGGATTTCTTATAGGAGCATTACTAAACAACTGGGGATTAGGCATCCTTATTTTTTCACTGGTATATTTGTTGGCTTTTATTATACTTATTTTTAATTATAATAAAATCAGAAAATATATAATGCACAAAATTATTGAAATACAACTAAATGCAAAAGATGAAGAAGAAGATGACCAAGACTAACGAACGGTATACCTACGAAGATTTAATGCTGAGAAAACGTATTCTTAAACTGGAAATCAAAGAAATCGAAAGTATGGCCTCTTTGGAAAATCTGCCTCAGACTTTAGGTGCTATCGGAGGAAGTATCAAAAATAAAACTCTGGATTTAATTCAGAACCCTAATGCGATGAGTATGCTTATTGATGCGGGAGTTGGATTGGGGGCTGAAAAGATTATTTCACGTTTTGTTAATAAAAAGAGCATTGCCGGAAAAGCAATTATACTGGCATCAACTTATCTGATACCTGTGGCTGTACGCCAAACTAAAAACCTGATTGTAAATTTATCTAAAAGGAAAAATAAAGACGCTTTATATACTTCGCCAAATGTTGAGACTATTGACATGGATGATGATGAAGAAAAATAACTTTATTTGATACAAAAAGGTAATAATACTGAAAATATATTATCATCAATTAAAAAGGGATATCATTATGATATCCCTTTTTATCTTCTTTAAACTTTCTTTTTAGTTTACAGCAGATGACAATTCAGCTCCTGCTTTGAATTTAGCTACTTTTTTAGCAGGGATTTTGATTTTAGCTTTAGTTTGAGGATTGATACCTTCTCTTGCACTTCTTTTAGATACAGAGAAAGTTCCGAATCCAACTAGAGTTACTTTATCACCTTTTTTTAAAGATGTTGTAACGTTAGCTAAAAAAGAGTCTAAAGCTTTTTTTGCTGCTGCTTTTGTGATTTCAGCGTCAGCTGCAATTGCATCGATTAATTCTGATTTGTTCATGACGATTTAATTTATTTAAGGTTATTTATCTTAATATGACAAAGGTAAGATTTTGTTTCATATATACAAGTAAAATTAGTCATTTTTTCGTTCTAACAAAGAATTTGTAAAGATTTTTAATCACTTTTTTTTCAAATTCTCAATTCTTTTTTAAAAAAGCACTTTATCTAAAATAATATTACCGTTTTCCGTGTATTTTACCAAATCATTTTTTATGAAACTCGAAATCAAACCTTTTTCTTTTTCGGGGTATAACAGATGCAGATTAGCACCGGCATCTAAGGTGAAAAATAAGTGGGTTTTAGTTTCTTTTCTGAATTTCCATATTTTTTCAATAGCCGCTACAGTTCCTGTTTTCATTAAGATAAAGGCAGGTTGTGAGGTCATCATCATGGCATGCAGTGTGAGTGCTTCATGCTCAACCAGGCGACCAAATGCATCAAGATCTCCATTCTGTAATATCACAGACAACTCAGAAAGGTTTTTTACGGCTTCTGTAAATCTGGCTTCGGCATACGGATGGTTGTTCATTAATCCGTGTCCGACGGTACTGCTGACTTCTTTAACCCCCTCATGAATTAGCAAAACAGTATCCTGAAAAGTAGTGAAATCGGGATGAACCTCAAATGGATAGGGAACGGCATATAAATCGGAACTTTCAGGAATTTCCGGATGCCTGCCCCAAACTGCTAATCCTTTATATAAAGATCTGCATGCACTTCCGGAACCTAATCTTGCCAGAAATGAAGCCTTCTGAATCTTATACTCCTCCGTCATTGTTTCTCCAAGCTTTTCACTTATTTCCATCATGCATTGGGCTATAGCACCGAATCCTGAGGCTGAAGATGCAATTCCACTGCTATGGGGAAAGGAATTATGCGTATGAATGGTATATTCATAATTTTCAACAAAAGGTATATATTTCTGAATAGAGGAAAGATATTTCTTAATTTTTTTTGAAAATTCTTCCTGTTCAACACTTTCTAAAAAAACATGTACCGCAAATTCATGCGTTTTTTTAAAATGAACTGTGGTTTGCGTGTAGCTGTCGGTAAGCGTGTAGCTTATGGAAGGATTCGCCGGAAGCTGGGGTTCATATTTTCCCCAGTATTTTATAAGGGCTATATTAGAGCTGCATTGAGCTTTTACTTCTCCTTCTTCCAAAAGAGCATAAGGTTGAGTTGAAATAAAATCAGATTCAGTCATTCTTATTATTTTTATATTTTACAAAATTTTGAGCATGTATTTTAAGCGATTCCTCAACCGGAATAAATGAATATGCCAGTTCATTTACAATTTTTTTGTTTGAATATTCGGTTTTCGACGTTAATGCATCTACTACAGATTTACTCATTACCCTATTCAAGGTGATCATCCTGATAATAAGTGCTATGGTTCCCAGCCAAAAATCAGAAATTTTGAATGGTTTACTTTTATTAAAATAATTTCGTAAAAGAGTAAACACTTTTTTATAAGATACATTTTCCGATATCAGAATATATCTTTGATTATATATCGGACTATTCATAAGTCTTATACAAATTGCAGCTACATCCCAGGCATCTACATAGGCAGTTTTACCACTAGTATATAATAGTTGTTTTTTAGAAACCATTTCATATAAAACACCACTACTTCTCTTCCAGTTTCGGGAGCCTAATATCACTCCGGGATGTACAATTACAACTTTTAACCCTTCCTGTGACCCTCTCCAAACTTCCATTTCAGCTCCATATTTTGAACAGGCATAGGAAGAATGATGAACTTTGAAATTCCACTCTGACTCTTCATCAATCTGAGTTTTTCCTAACATTGGGTCTAAAGTGGCAATGGAACTGATAAAACAAAATTTATCAATGTTATTTTCAATGGATAAATTAACCATATTTTTAGTTCCTTCTACATTAACTTTGTATAATTCAGCACGATCATGTTCATTAAAAGAAACTTTACCCGCTATATGATAAACCTGAGATACCCCCTGCAGTGCTTTTTCTACAGAAGACAGGTTTAATACATCCCCTTCTGTCCATTCTATTTTATTGAACAAGCAGTTATAGCTTTCAGGTTCATAAAGCTTAAATAATTCCAAAATTTCGTTTTTAGAAGCTTCGGCACGAACCAAAACCCTGATTCGTGAATTATTTATTTTTGCTAACTGCAATAAAATATAACTGCCTAAAAGCCCTGTTCCTCCTGTTACTAATATCATATAAGATGCTAAATTACATTTTTTGTGTTTATAAAAAAAACATTACTCATATTCTGTTGAGTAGCCATAGAAAAAGATCTGATAATTCGGTTTCTACTAAAATCAGACCTGTGTTAATCGGCTATAAACGGCTTTTCATATAGAGAAAAAAGCTTTACATCGATTTACAAAAATTTTCATCTTTTTTGGAATTAATTTTGTTCCTGTTAAAACAATATGAATCATTATTTTAAATATCAATGAAAAGAAGATTAATACTAATTATGAGCATATATTTTGCTTCTTTAAGCATGTTTTATGCTCAAAATAAATCCTTGCCTTCCGTTTGGAACCTGGAACAGTGTCTTCAATATGCAGTCAGTAATAATATAACTGTAAAAAAAGCAGAACTATCCAAAAATACATCGGAACTGAATTACAAGCAATCTAAAAATAACCGATTGCCAAGTCTGAGTGCCAATCTAAGCGGCTCTATGACCAATGGAACTAGTATAGACCCTATTACCGGATCGTTTCAGGATGAGTTTTATACTTCTTCCAATGCCAGTATAAACTCCAACATTACATTATATAATGGAAGCAAGGTGAACAATACCATTATTCAGAACAAATTATTGGTTTCACAAAATGATCTGTATGTTCAACAGGCTGCCAACAATATAATATTAAGCATTACTGAAGCTTATGTACAGGCATTATACTACCAGGAAGGTATTGAAATCGCTAAAAATTCGGCAAAGTCCACCGAAGAGCTATTAAAACAGGGAGAAGTTAAATTTAAAAACGGGGCTTTATCAAGAAGCGAGCTTGCAGATCTGGAATCTCAGAATGCAACAAACCAATATAACATTGTCACAGCCCAAACGCAATACAGTCAGCAGATATTGGTATTAAAACAACTTCTGGAGTTGGAACCTGAGGATGACTTTCAAATTGAAATACCCCACTCTTCTGATGTAGGTAATTATCTGATACCTGATAAACAATCCATTTATAGTAAGGCTATTGATAAACTTCCGGATACTAAAATATATGATGTGGCTAAAGAAATCAATGAAAAAGATTTGGATATAGCTAAAGCAGGTTTTCTTCCTACAGTAAGCCTATCCGCAGGATTAAGCACCGGTTTTTCGAGTACTCGTGAAAATATAAATTTTGGAAGACAACTAGATGGAAATAAAAGTGAACAACTATCTTTGTCCGTGAGCATTCCTATATTTTCCAAATTCCAGAATAAAACAAATATGGCGTTGGCTAAAATTAAAATTCAGGAAAGTGAACTTGATAAATTACAGGCTAATAAAGACTTGTATAAAAAAGTGGAAACTGCATGGCTTAATGCGGTAACTAACCAAAACGAAAATGTTGCATCAAAAACTTTACGGGACACATCAAGGCTTTCGTACGACCTTGCCATAAAAAAATATGAATTTGGTGGTTCTACAACTACTGATCTTCTCGTAAGCCAAACCAATTATTTAAATGCAGAACAAAAATATTTACAAACCAAATATATGGGTATTTTATACCAACAATTATTACAGTACTATCAAGGAAATCCAATAAAAATTCAATAACCATGAAAACAAATAAAACAAAAATAATTATCTTCACTCTCATACTTCTTGCTGGTATCTTTATTATATATAAATTTTTCTTTGCTAAAGATTCTTCTCCGGTAGTCGTTGAAACGGTTAAAATAAATAAAGGAGACGTAATTACGTCCGTTACTGCAACGGGAACCATAAACCCGGTAAATGAAGTTACTGTAGGTACTCAGGTATCCGGGATTATTGAAAAAATTTATGTGGATTATAATAGTCAGGTGACCAAAGGACAATTGTTGGCAGAGTTAGATAAAACTAATCTTATGGCTACTTTAACAGATGCTCAATCTTCCTATTCATCGGCAATCAATCAATTAAACTACCAACAGCAAAATTATAACCGTCAAAAAAATATGTATAATGCTCAGGTAATCAGTAAATCTGATTATGAAACAGCACAATACTCATTAACTAATGCCCGGGAGGCAGTTACACAAGCCCGTTCTGTATTACAAAAAGCACAAACTAATCTGGGATATGCTAATATTTATTCTCCTATAGACGGTGTAATTATCTCTAAAGAAGTTGAGGAAGGACAAACAGTTGCAGCTTCCATGAGTACTCCTACCCTTTTCACTATTGCTCAGGATTTAACTAAAATGCAGGTAGAAGCTAATGTTGACGAAGCTGATATTGGTGAAGTAAAAAACGGACAAAGAGTTACTTTTACTGTAGATGCCTACCCGGGAATAATTTTTAACGGTACGGTAAATCAGGTAAGGTTAGGAGCTACAACATCTTCCAACGTGGTTACCTATACTGTAGTTATTGTAACAGATAATACGGATTTAAAATTGAAACCCGGGCTTACAGCAACCGTAACTATTTTTACCAAAGAGTTAAAAGATATTCTTACCATACAGGCTAAAGCTCTCAATTTTGAAATGGATGAAGCTACATTGCAGAAATATTACAAAGAAAATAGCCTTTCGTCAGGGAAAACACAAATTAAAACAAGTAACGAGAAAACTAAATATGTATGGATTAAAAATAAAGATGGCCGTCTTGAACAAAAACCAGTATCCGTAGGTGAAAACGATGGTGTAAACATCCAGGTTCTAAGCGGGCTGAAAGAAGGAGAAGAAGTAGTATACAGCATGAAATCTGCTACAGTAGCTAACACTTCAGATTCAAGCAATAATCAAAGCCCATTTATGCCTAAACGTAAAAATTCTGATAGCAAAACGAAAGTAAAAATGGGAGGCCCAAATTAATAGTACTAAATCATGAGTAAACCTATTATACATATTGAAAATCTGAAACGTGAGTTCAAAATGGGAACTGAAACGGTTAAAGCATTAAAAGGAATAGACCTGACAGTAAATGAAGGTGAATTTATAACCATAATGGGTTCCAGCGGTTCAGGAAAATCGACACTTTTAAATATACTGGGATGTTTGGATCAACCCTCAGATGGTATTTATGAGCTAGACGGAGTACGGGTGAAAAATCTGAGTAAAGATGAGTTAGCGAAAATAAGAAATGAAAAAATTGGTTTTGTTTTTCAGGCTTATAACTTATTGGCAAGAACTACCTGTGTAGATAATGCAGAATTACCACTTATGTACAATCCGAAGGTTTCGTCGGAAGAAAGAAAAAACAGAGCCATATCTGCATTGAAAAAAGTGGGTTTGGGAGAACGTTTACAACATGTTCCCAGCCAATTATCTGGAGGTCAACAGCAAAGGGTGGCCATAGCCAGAGCTTTGGTAAATGAACCGGTAATTTTATTAGCAGATGAGGCGACTGGAAATCTGGACACCCGGACTTCCTATGAGGTAATGGCATTATTTCAGGAACTTAACCGAAACGGAATAACTATAGCTTTTGTTACCCATGAACCGGATATTGCTCAATTCAGTCATAGAACTATTACTTTAAAAGACGGACATATAGTTAAAGATGAAAAGGTAACGAATCCACTTAGTGCCGCTGAAGAATTAGCTAATTTACCTGTAGAAAATTAAATCATGAATTTAAACAATTTATTTAAAATATCATTCAGAGCTATCCTCTTAAATAAAATGAGGACTTTGCTGACCATGCTGGGAATTATCATCGGTGTAGCATCTGTTATTGCAATGCTGGCCATTGGTGAAGGATCTAAAAAAAGTATTCAAGATAACTTATCCAGTATGGGTTCGAATATAATCACCATTCGACCAGGAGCTGGTAAACAAGGCGGAGTACGAATGGATATGAGTTCATCTCAGACGCTGACTTTAAAAGACATGAACTATCTAAAAAATAAGGCTACCCTTATTACAGATATATCCCCGGTCGTTAATGGTAGTGGACAGTCTATTAATGGTTCTAACAACTGGCCTACTTCTATTTATGGAGTATCTCCGGATTATCTTGATATTCGAAATCTTGATATCAACGATGGAAGTATGTTTACACAAGATGAAGTAAATTCATATGCTAAAGTTTGTGTTATAGGTAAAACCATTGTAGATAATCTTTTTCCCAACGGAGAAGATCCGATTGGCAAAATTATAAGATTTAATAAAATTCCTTTCAAGGTCATAGGAGTATTAAGCGAAAAAGGAGAAAATACTTTCGGGCAAGATCAGGATGATATTATTCTGGCTCCTTATACCGCAGTTCAAAAAAGAGTTCTTGCCATTACCTATCTTAATTCTATAGTTGCTTCCGCAGTAAGTGAAGATAAAGCAGAAGATGCTGTAACCGAATTAACTGAACTGATGAGACAATCTCATAGTCTACGCGAGAATGATGAAGATAATTTTAATACTTTTTCACAACAGGAAATTATATCCACTATGAGTTCCACCAGTGAAATGCTAACCATTTTGCTGGTAGCGATAGCCAGTATTTCACTGGTAGTTGGAGGAATCGGAATCATGAACATTATGTACGTTTCTGTAAAGGAAAGAACCCGGGAAATAGGTTTGCGTATGGCTGTGGGTGCCCGTGGTAAAGATATTCTTATGCAGTTTTTGATTGAGGCTATCCTGATTAGTTTTACCGGCGGAGCCTTCGGTGTATTGATAGGTCTGACTTCTACTTATTTTATAAGTACCTTTGCCGGATGGCCGGTAAGTGTAACTTTTTATTCCATTCTTGTTTCATTTGTAGTATGTACAATTACCGGAGTATTTTTTGGCTGGTATCCTGCCAAAAAAGCATCCGATCTGGATCCAATAGATGCTTTACGTTATGAATAGTACCAAATATTTTTATAATAAATACTTAATTATACTTTTACATATAGGTGTATGGGGATTGTTATTCATTTCCCCATATCTCTTTATTTCCGGGCAAACCAGTCTATCCAATATTACGGAACATTCCTGGATTCCTTTATTATTTTACATCATCATATTTTATCTAAATTATTTGTTACTGATAAACAAATTTATTTTTACAAAGAGAATTTTCCTTTTTATTTTAATTAATATTATTGTTATTGGATTGTTTGTGTGGATAAAACATGAATATATTCTTAAAATGTTTGTTGATAACCGTCCGAAATTTTCTCATCCTATAAGACCGTCCCGATCTTTTTTCATATATATAGACAGCCTTTCCATGATTATTCCTATTGCTTTTGTTGTCGCTTTAAAAATTGGTGAAAGATGGCTGAAAACCGAAGCTGAAAAAAAGGAAATTGAAAATATAAAGTTACATTCTGAACTGGAACATCTAAAATATCAAATACAACCACATTTCTTCTTTAATTCGTTAAACAATATATATTCTCTGGTGGACATAGCTCCGGAAAAAGCAAAAGAAACCTTACACAGTCTTAGTAAACTAATGAGGTATCTTTTATATGAATCAAATTCAGATAAAGTTCAGTTAAACAAAGAAATTGACTTTATGAATAAGTATATTGAATTAATGAAGCTCAGACTAACCGATAAAACACATGTACATTCTTTTCTACCTAAAGTAGATAATTCAATTACAGTGCCTCCTTTATTATTTATTTCTATCATTGAAAATGCTTTTAAGCATGGCGTTTCAGCTACACAGGAATCTGAAATTGATTTTCAGATGGAAGTAAATAAAAATGTAATCCGTTTTGTATCAAAAAATATAAATTTCCCTAAAACTAATTCTGATAAAAGTGGTTCGGGGATTGGAATGGAAAATCTTAATAAAAGACTTGATTTATTGTATCCAAATGAATACATTTATACATCAAAAATTATCCAGGATCAATATATTGTTATTCTGGAATTTAAATTAAATTAATCGTTTATATTTATTGATGGCTGAAAACAAAATTACCTGTATTATCGTTGATGACGAACCTATGGCTTTAAATCTTATTGAAAGTTATGTTATCAAAACCCCGTTTCTTGAATTAAAAGGCAAATTTTCAAATGCTATTGATGCATTAGCTTTTCTTAATAAGGAAAAAATTAATTTATTATTTCTGGATATACAAATGCCGGAACTTACAGGCATGGAACTTGCCGAAACTCTTACGGATGATAGCCGGGTTGTATTTACTACTGCTTTTGATCAGTATGCTTTGGACGGTTATAAAGTTAAGGCCCTTGACTATTTGCTTAAACCTTTTGATTATAAAGAATTTTTATTAGCTGCCAATAAAGCAAAGGAATGGTTTTCATTGTTAAATCATCATTCCCTTATGCCACAGATTACTCCAGTTTCTACTGCTTCTTACTTTTTTATTCGTTCAGAATATAAACAAATAAAAATAATTTTTGATACCATTTTATATATTGAAGGTTTGAAAGATTACGTTAAAATATGGCTGGTTAATGAGCCTAAGCCCATTCTTACCTTAATGAGCTTAAAAAAACTTGAAGAAGAGCTTCCTAAAAATAACTTCATGCGAATTCATAGATCATTTATTATTGCTTTAGATAAAATACAATCGGTAGAAAAAAATCAAGTAGTCATAAATCAACAGCATATAACCATATCTGATCAATATAAAGATAACTTTCAACAGTTTTTACAAACCAATTCCGCTAACTAATTTTAAGGTTTTGATAAATGAATCGATCTATACTATTTACCTATTCTCTGATTAGTTTTCTTTTTCAAAACTATTTTCGTATATCCCTTAAGATTTAGTAAATTTGTAAAAATTTAAGTGTATCACACTTTTTAAATTAAAAGATGATTAGTAAAGAAGAAATTAAAAGCTTTTTAAAAGAGATAGAGGTTGATGACCTGGTAAGAAATATACAAATTATGGGAAGTACTGTTATGATTGACATGCTTTCCCACTCACCGGCTATGCATGAAAAGAAAAGAATGGAGGTTGCCATGCATACTGCTTTTGAAGAGAAATTCGGAAAAGAAATACAGTTAAAATTAAATATACTGGTTGAAGTACCTGAAAAAGAGACGTCTAAAGGAAAATCGATTCCCGGTGTAAAAAATATTATTGCCATAGCTTCCGGTAAAGGAGGTGTTGGAAAGTCTACTATAGCTTCTAATCTGGCAGTTTCTTTACAAAAAATGGGATTCAAAGTAGGTTTGCTGGATGCTGATATCTACGGTCCTTCAGTACCTGTAATGTTCGATGTGGTTGATGAAAAACCTTTATCTGAAAATAATAAAATTATTCCTGTTGAAAGTTACGGTGTGAAGTTACTTTCATTAGGTTTTTTTGCGGGATCCAATCAGGCAGTAGTTTGGCGTGGTGCCATGGCTTCCAAAGCTATTCATCAGCTATTACACGATGCTGATTGGGGTGAACTTGATTTCCTTCTCATTGATTTACCTCCGGGTACGGGTGACATACATTTATCTATTGTACAGGAAGTTCCTGTTACGGGTTCTGTCATTGTAAGTACTCCTCAACATGTTGCACTTGCTGATGTTAAAAAAGGGGTTGCTATGTTCCAAATGCCTGAAATCAATGTTCCCGTATTGGGATTAGTTGAAAATATGGCATATTTTACTCCTAAAGAACTTCCGGAAAATAAATATTATATATTCGGCAAAAAAGGTGTTCAGAAACTGGCTGAAACTTTAGACGTTCCATTGTTAGGGGAAGTACCTATTGTACAATCTATCAGAGAAGCTTCTGATTACGGGCGTCCTGCTGCTTTGCAGGAAGATGAGTTTATTTCCGATATTTACCGAAACATTTCTAAAAATATGATCCAAAGTCTGGTTAACAGAAACGAGTCACTTCCACCTACTGAAGCTGTACGAATTACTACCATGGCAGGATGTTCAACCAAATAATTTTTTTTATGAGTAATACCACATTAGCAGACAAAATTCACGAAGCTTTAGATGAAATTCGCCCATTTCTTATTTCAGATGGAGGAGATATTGAACTTATCGAAATTAAAGATAACAAAGTCAAAATTAAATTTATAGGAGCCTGCTCAGATTGTTCTATCAATCAAAGTACGTTAAAACTTGGTGTTGAAACGACTATCAAAAAACATGTTCCCGAAATTGAAGAAGTAATCAGCGTTACTGAATAATTATACCTGATTTTTCTTATGGCTTAATAATTTTGGCAATAAGTTTGATTAGTTTTTTATAATTTTAACAAATTAAGTTTATTTGTTTTAAACTGAAATAATTTGTTCATAAAAACTAAGATCCATGAAAAAAAAGTTATCTGTTTTTTTAGTTGTTATAGTTTCTTTCTTTTATATTTCTGCCGATTCGGTATCTAATTCATCTCAGTTTAAGGATGGAGAATATTTACGATACAGACTTCATTACGGACTTTTGAATGCTGGTTATGCTACTTTGACTACCAGTGAGACTACTTTTAATGGTAAACCTCACTACCACGTAATTGGTGAAGGGTATTCTACCGGAGCTGTTAAAGTTTTTTTTAAAGTGGAAGACAGATATGAAACCTATATGGATAAATCAAATCTTCTTTCTTCCAAATTTATTCGAAAAATTAAAGAAGGTAGTTATGTAAGAGATCAAACTATGGTAATTGATCATAAGAATAAAAAACTGACTTATACAGATAATAGAAATAATACTTCTAAAAATTATAATTTCACGGGACAAATTCATGATATGCTTTCCGCATTTTATTATTTGAGAAATATGGATACGGATAATTATAAAACCGGTGATTTTATTACTTTAGATATTTTTTTGGACAATGAAGTTTTAAATTTTAAACTAAAAATTCTGGGCAGGGAAAACATGAAAACCAGTTTTGGCACAGTTAAATGTTTAAAAATAAGACCTTATGTTTTATCTGGAAGAGTTTTTAAAGAAAAAGAAAGTGTTACCATGTGGGTAACTGACGATTCTAATCATGTTCCTGTACAAATTAAGGCAGAATTAGCTGTAGGTTCTCTTAAAGCAGATTTGAGCAGCTATAAAAACCTGCAAAATCCAATAAATTTTACAAAAAAATAAATATTATCTTTTAAATATAATTTCACCTTTCTTTCCGGCAGTCCAAAGTGAACCTTTTTTAATAGCTTTAATTAGATTATTATCTAATGTTTTACACAAAGATTTAACAATTTTAAAATCATAGGGAACTCCTTTTTCTGAAACGGAAAAATGTAAAATTAATACACCTTTCGCAGAATAGCATTTATCTTCTTTTGACAAAACTACTTGTTCCTTTAAATACTCGTTATAAAGTTCATTGCCTATTACCGGAACTGCTTCATACTGAACATTATCTATAATTATCGCACTTTTTGAAAGTGATAATAACTCTCTATCGGGATACTGTTCTTTATTATCTTTATTTAATGCTAAGTCATTATTTGATAGTCTATCTTCTTGTTGTAAAGCAGAATCTGTAGTTATTACTCCCAGGTTACCATCCAGACTTTTGTTCTCTCCCCTCTCATTAATTCTACTTAATTTTTTAATCGGACTAGCTCTTAAAAATTTCTCAGATACATCTGGAACATTTTCTGTACTTATATCATCTTTATTAATACTGCTATACGAAGGTTCTAAATATGCCAAAGGCTCATTTAATGCTAAACTTTCATCTACCTTATTGGGCTTTGACTGATTTTTGTTTTTATTACTATAAGTACTGTTTTTTTCTTTTTTCTCATTATCAATTTTAGCTGTTCTTTCAGATTTTAATATAGATGACGGTTCATTTTCATACATAATTGATGGACTTGGCTTATTATCTTGTGGAAGTTGATAAGCTATGGTAGATTCTTGATTATTTGAATCATATAGTAAAAAAAGGGCTCCGATAGAAAATAATACTACGATACTGGCGGCTATATATAAATAGCTGGTATACGATTTTTTTGTTTTTGTTTTTTGATTTATCTGAGACTGTAAGCGTTTGATTGTATCCAAATGATCACCATTTATGGAATCATATCCATCTAAAGCATCTTGCAAAAAAGGATCAGTCATTGCATTACGCTCTATTTCATGTGCGTCCTTACCTCTTCGGTCTCCTTGTATGTAATCTAATAATTTTTTCACTTTAGATTTTTTTCTATACAAATTTTCAAATTTCTCTTTCCGTTCTGAATAAAACTTTTAACACTTTTTAACTGATTATTGGTTATATCAGCTATTTCTATGTAAGATTTTTCTTTAAAAAAAAATAAATTTACCGCCACTCTTTGAGGTGGAGGCAGTAATTCCATGCATTTTTCCAGGATTTTAAATCTATCTTCCTGCTCATCCTTCTCTTCTAATAGATGCACAATATCCTCAGATTCCATAATTTCACTATTAAAATCAACTACAATTTCTTTTTTAGAAGATCTAATTTCCTGAAGACAGTGATTTTTAGCAACTGAATATATCCAGGTTTTGAAGTTTAATACTGGGTAATTTAAAATTTTTGAAACTACATTTTCAAAAATCTGCATTACGGCGTCCTGAGCTTTGTCCTGATCTTTCAAATATTTAAGACATAAACCATAGATTAAAGGTATGTAACGATTATATAAACTACCAAAATATTCGGAATCCGAAGTTTCTTTATATTTTTTCAAAAGTTCTTCATCGGTAAAGCCTGATATTTGTATCTTTTCTTTCAAAAATTTTTTCTTACAGTAATATACAAAAGTAACAAATATATCAGTCTTTAACACTGATTTTATCAGAGTATTATTTTGTGATTCTGTTTTAAACACTTAGTTTTTATTCAAAATGTAAATAAGCTGTTAAAAATGACAGGTTTTTTATTCTTTTATTTACAAATAAAAATTATCTTAGTAACTTGCGAAAAATTTTACCTAATGAAAAAACCACTTATAGCGTTTTCAATTTTATTTGCTTTAGTGTCATCCTCTATATTTAATTCATGTAAAAATGAAGAAAAATCTAAATTGCTGGATTCAGCCTCTGTAATCCCTGCAAAAGATACTCAAAATCTCTCCCTTGTCAATAAGCCGGGCTTTGTTCCCTCAATTATAGATACAACTTCAAAGACTCCTATTGCAGAAACAGGAATTTATAAATCAGAAGATAATACATACCATTTACGATATATCCTTGAAAAAGGAAAAGTATACCCTTTTAATACCCGGGAAACTAATACTCAAACTTTAACCATACGAGGAGAAAGCCAAACTATAAGTATGGAATCGAAAGAACCGCTTAGCTTTACCGTATTGGATATTAAAGATGGAAAATATGTTCTTCAAGTGCATATGGGTGGTAAAAAAGTTATTACTAAAGCTGATGGCCAGCAATCGGTTTTTGATACTAACGGACAAAAACCTTCAAATCCTGATCAGGCCAAAATGTGGAAAATATATAAAGCCATAAGTAATATAACTTTTACCATGAATATGGATATTTATGGTAATGTTTCTAACATTAACGGACTTGATGCTGTTTATTCCAAAGCAAAATCCGCATTAACCGGAGATCTTAAAGGGAAAGAACTTGATGATTTTGTTCAGGCATTTAAAAAAGGATTCAATGCAGAGATTTTTAAAGCTCAATTTGAAAGTTCAATCATGAAGTTTCCTTCTCAGGGATTGAAAATAGGAGAAAAATGGAATAATAATCCTTCAATGAAAGGAAAAGGATATAATGAACTGGTTAAAGTAGATGAAAATTATGCAGAAGTAAAATTACAGGGTAATATACCCAGCCAATCAGAATCTAAGGTCTTAGAAGGTGTAACCTATAAAATTTCTGTTAAGGGATTTCAGAATGGTAAAGTTACTATTGATACTAAATCCGGATGGATTACTAAGGGAGTATTTACTGTTTCGGTAACTGAAACCCGTTCTGCTAAAAAAGGAGAAGAATCAGAACAAGCTGTACAAAAAACAGTTAACAATACTTATATTAATTAATTAATCAATAATTACATAGGAAATGGGAAGATTAATTGAATTTATCTTATTTGCAGTAGTTGCTTATTTTGTGTTTAAATTTCTAAACAGACTTTTCAGCCCAACCCCATCCAATAATAAAAAAACATCCCAGTCTTTTCAATCTACAGAGCGAAAATCACCAGATAACTCTTCTAAAAAAGATATAAAATGGGATGCTGAAACTGTTGATTATGAAGAAGTAGACACTAATAATAATAATGAAAAAAAATAGTTATATACTCCCTATTATAGGGTGTCTGGTAATTTTTACCATAATTTCTTTTGCATATTTCACCCCGCTTTTATCCGGTAAGTATATTTCTCAACCCGATATTATTCATTATAAGGGAGGAGCTCACGAACTTGAGGAATATAGAAAAGCACATGGTGAAGATACTTATTGGAGTAATTCAATGTTTGGTGGTATGCCTACTTATCAAATGGGTGCAAATTATCCTGCAGACATTATTAAAAGCCTGGATCGTTTATTGCGATATTTTCCAACTCCTGCTAACTACTTATTTTTACTTTTAAGCGGTTTTTTTCTTCTTGGAATGGTATGGTTAAAAAACTGGAAATATGCACTTTTAGGAAGTATAATGTTTGCTTTTTCAACCTACTTTTTTATTATTATCGGAGCCGGGCATAATGCCAAAGTTCATACTGTCGCCTATTTTGCTCCATTTGTAGCAGGAGTATATTTACTATATGAAAAAAAATATGTTTGGGGTTTTATATTAACAACTCTGTTTTTATCTCTACAAATAGCAGCCAATCACCCCCAGATGACCTATTACCTTTTCATGGCACTGGCTATTTTTGGAATCATACAACTGATACAAACCATACAAACTAAAACATTTAAATCTTTTGGTATCTCAACCGGATTATTGTTATCTGCATTTATTTTTTCATTAGGCATGAATTCATCACGTCTGCTTTCCACTTACGAATATTCGAAAGAAACGACCCGGGGTAAATCAGAGCTTACCATAAATAAAGATAATACATCAAATACTAATCATGGATTAGATACTGATTATATAACCCACTGGAGTTATGGAATTTTAGAAACTGTAAATCTTTTTATTCCTAACTTTATGGGAGGTGGAAACAATGAGAAAAGTTTTAAACCTGAGCATCTTCAGCCCGCCTTACAGGAAAATATCAGATCGGAACAGGAGTATGCCAATTTTCAAAAATCTTTCAATGGTTCCTATTGGGGAGAACAGCCAGGTACTGTGGGTCCTGCTTATCAGGGTGCTGTAGTTATTTTTTTATCTGTTCTTGCATTATTTTTCTATAGGAGCAAATACAAATGGTGGTTATTAGCAGCCACTCTATTAAGCTTTCTTCTTGCATGGGGTAAAAACTTCTCGGTCTTTACTGATTTTATGATTCAATATTTTCCGATGTATACTAAATTCAGAGCTGTTTCTTCAGCCTTGGTTGTTGCTGAATTTACAATTCCATTACTTGCTTTGCTGGGTGTTTATTCTTATTTTAAAGATGAACAATTTTCAGCTGAATATAAAAAGAAATATCTTCTGATAATTTCAGGAATTGTTTTAGGAATTTTATTAATTTTTTACTTTTTCGGATTCTCTTTATTTAAATTTCATACCAATTTGGAAGGAGAAACCATAAGTTCAGCTATTCTTGAAGCCATTAGAAAAGACAGATATGAATTATTTGAAGCAGACGTTTTGCGAACCTTTATATTTGTATTACTAACTTCTGCATTTTTATATTTATCTCAGATTCGTCAGTTTAAATCTGAATATGTTGTGTTTGCCTTAGCAGCCCTTTCTCTTATTGATTTATGGGGAGTTAACAAACGTTATTTAAATGATGAGAATTTTGTAGATAAACAACTTTATAAAAATCCTTTTCCTACTGAAATAACGGAAAATCAGATGCAAAAAGCAGAATCAGATCCTGCACTCGCCCGTATTGTAAATGCTGTTCCTGTTAATCAGGTGCTGGAAGCTATCAAAGAAAAAGATCAGGCTCATTACAGAGTATATAATTTACTCTTAAGCCCTTTTAATGAAACCAATACTTCGTATTTTCACCAATCTATAGGAGGATACCATGGAGCTAAGCTTCAGCGTTACCAGGATATAATTGATTTTTATTTATCGGATAGCATTAATTTGCCTATTCTGGATATGCTAAACACTAAATACATTATTACAGCTGATTCTGTGATTAGACCAATTCCTAATCCTAATAATAATGGAAATGCTTGGTTTGTCAAAGATGTTATATTTGCAAAAAATGCTGATGAGGAAATTAGCATGCTTGGTAAAATAGATAATAAAAAACAGGCTGTTATTAACTCTAAGTTCCAAAAAGATTTATCTATCAGTCCTCTTAAAGATACTCTCTCTAGTATTGAATTGATTGAATATGAACCTAACCATCTTACATATTCTTCCAATAGTAAATCGGAACAACTGGCTGTATTTTCTGAAATTTACTATCCACATGGTTGGAACGCTTACATAGATGATAAACCGACCATTATTTATCAGGCGGATTATATTTTGAGAGCACTAAAAATACCTGCAGGAAAGCATACAATTAATTTTAAATTTGAACCATCTGTAATTCAAAAAGGTAAAATTATCACTTTACTATCTTTTGTGTTTTTCATTATTTTAAGCGGAGGATTATTATTTTGGAAATATAAAAGAAATGAAATTGTAAAAACACCGTAAAATTTTAATATGGATAGGAAAATTTTAATAATTTCATACTACTGGCCACCAGCAGGAGGTCCGGGAGTTCAAAGATGGTTAAAATTTTCTAAATATCTTCCCGAATTCGGATATGAGCCTCATGTTTATATACCAAAAAACCCATCATATCCGATTGTTGATACTAGTTTACTTTCAGAAATTAGTCCGGAAGTAAAGATTATTAAAAAAAGTATTTGGGAACCTTATGGTATTGCTGAAAAATTATCTAAAAAAAATAAAGATTTTAAAGCAGGACAATTCGAGTCAAAAAAAAAGCAAGGAATATTATCGAGATTATCTGTTTTTATTCGGGGTAATTTTTTTATTCCAGATGCCCGAAAATTCTGGATTAAACCTTCCATTAAATATTTAGAAAAATATATCAAAAATAACCAGATTGATTTGATTATTACCAGCGGACCACCTCATAGTATGCATCTGATAGGTCTTGGTTTAAAAGAAAAAATGCCTAATATAAAGTGGATTGCTGATTTCAGGGATCCATGGACACAAATTTCTTATTATTCACAATTAAGTTTAACACAATATTCAGATAAAAAACATAAAAAGCTTGAAAGAAAGGTTATGAGCAATGCGGATATTATTCTTTCAACAAGTTATTCTGATAAAGAAAATTTTGAAAAGCTTGGAGCTAAAGAAGTTTTTTGTATTACCAATGGATTTGATTCTGAAATTTTAGACGCAAATAGAAGTCTAAAAACTGATAAATTTACACTTGCATATATTGGAATGCTTGAAACTTTAAGAAATCCTGATAATTTATGGAAAGCTCTTGAAGTTTTATTAAAGCAACATCCGGATTTTAAAGCTGATTTTCAATTAAAGTTTGTTGGTAAAATTGCTGAATCTATACTTGATGATTTAGGAGATACAATTATAATTGACAATATGGTTAATAAAGGTTATTTAAGCCATTCCGAATCTATTCAGGAAATGAATAATTCTAATATACTTTTAATAACCAACTTCCCTGAGGATAAATCTAAAGGAATTATACCAGGAAAGCTGTTTGAATATCTGGCTACTGGAAAAACTATTTTATCTATAGGACCTAAAGATTCCGATGTATCCAAAATAATAAATTACACACATACAGGAGAACACTTTACTTATGATGAAATAGATAGTTTAAAATTTTTCTTACTAAGTGAGTATGAAAAATGGAAAAATCAGATTTATCCTAGAACTTCTGAAAAAATAAACGATTTTCATAGAAAAAATTTAACTGAAAAATTAGTCCAGGTTATTAAAAAACATTGATTATATTAATTTGAACTTACTTCATTAATTGCTTTTATAAACTTTTCAATAATTATCTCCCATTGGTAATTATCATTAACATATTTTTTTCCATTTTTACTTAAAGCTAATTTTTCGTCCTTTGATAAAGATAATATTTTGTTAATTTCAATCTTAAAATCTTTAAAATTTGTATACGTAAAACCCGCTTTACTATTATTTATATGCTCATTCAACACTTCACATTTAGCATTAGCTAAAACAGGAATGCCTATAGACATAGCTTCTAACGTTACCATAGAAAGACTTTCATATAATGATGGTATAATTAGAGCTTCTGAATTTTTTAAATAATTCCATTTTTCTTCTTCACTAATGAAACCTGTAAAAATTACATTATCGTTAGTTTCAACTTTCAAATGATTTTCTCCTATTAATATTAATTTTGTATTTACAAGTTGAAGCTTTTCAAAATAATCAATAAGTACATCACAGTTTTTGCCTACATCAACCCTGCCTATATATATAAAATACCTATAAACAGGCTTACTCCATGAAGGATCTAAAATAATATTAATTTTATCAAAACCTACACCTGCAATATCGGATTTTGTTTTTTTTGCAACAGGATAAATTGTTTCTACCAACTTTTTCTCTGACAAAGTATTATACATAATAAACTTTGATTTTTGAAACAAGTTTTTGAATCCTTTAAAATAAAAGGGTGTTTCATCATGCACCGTTGGAATAAGTATACTTTTTTCTGAAACCTCCCTAATTCCACAATATGTTGGATAAAATAAATAAGTAAAAAAGACAACTGCCTTGTATTCTGATCTATTTACTTTTAAATAATTAACAATATCTTGACAATATGGACCTTGTTGTTGAATCCATTCTTTAAAAATTTTATTTGTATATCGATATTTAAACCGCTGAGTTAATAAATGAAAAAAATTATTTATTGTAAATTTATATTTTGAATATTTTAAATTTTTTTCTAAATAAATAGTCAGTTTTTGAGCTTTATCAAAATCTTTCTTTTTTGAATTGAATCTTCTAACTATAATGCCATCAGTTATTTCAGTTCCTTCATCGAAATAATTATCCCAACTAGTGTAACTAACCGCAGTAGTTGTTAAGATTTCAACCTCGTATTTGTGAATTAAATTACTTGCTAAATTATAAGCATGTTTTTCTGCACCACCGTTAATTTCTTTTCCATATCGCTGAATTACTATAGCTATTTTGTCTTTACTCACTTTAATTATTTAACCGACAATTTTATTAATTTTCTCCTTTTAACTTGCTGAAGAACTTATTTATAGATTTTCTTAATTTATTATAAACAGTTCTTTCCAGATAATGAACTCTTTGTTTCAAAAAAATATTTTCTGTTTTTATATACGTAAGGTTTTGTTTAACTTCTTCAGTATTTTTAAATGGAATTATGCTTTCTTCAATAACTTCAAGTCTTTTCTTCATTTTAGTCCCTATAACTTCTAATGAAAATCTATTTTTTATATCTTCTTGTGCTCTAAGACCAACTAATTTTGCCTGTTCTTGATTTTCATAAACGAACTGCATCAATTCAGCAGCATGATCAACACTAGGTTCAGACCAAAAATTACCTTTGAGCAAAGGTCCTATATCTTTTTTAAGTTCAGTTAATTCGTATTTAACAGGATATGAATTATTAATATTCATAAACTCCATGTTTCCAGAATAACCAGTTGCTATCACAGGTTTTCCTAAAGCCATAGCTTCTGCTATTGTCAATCCAAAGCCTTCGGATCTATGCAATGAGACATAACAGTCTGATTGATTTATAAGAGATAATAAATCCTCTCTTCTTAACATTTCTTCTTTGTAAAAAATATTTTTAAAGTTTTCAATTCTCTTAACTATGCGGTTCTTATCCTCCGGATGATGAGAAGGGATAGATGCTTTTAAAATCAAACTTACTTTTTCGTTTTCTGTTCCAAATGCTTTTTCAAAAGCATCAATTACTGCCATTACATTTTTCCTTAGTATTAAACTGTTATAATCAAAAATAAAGAGAAACTTATATGTATCGCTTTTTAATTCTGAATCATAGGATTCGTTGATTTTTAAAGAATTAATATCTATCGGATGAGGAATGTTTATTACTGGTATAGGAGACTTTAAAGAAATAGAATCTAAACAATATTTTGAACAAGTCCAAATTTCATCATAAAAAGAAAAATTTTCACAATATTTTTCTGGAAAATCTTCCATTTCCCACGCCCAAAATCCAATATTGTATTTATCTTTATAAAAACTAGGAGATTTTTCTTTTAAAAATTCCCAGGTAGTATCCATATTTACATGAACTATATTAACAGGGTATTTATTATCTTCACTTAATTCAATGGAACTATCATTTAATCTGTCTTTTAGATTAAGATTAAAATTTACAGCTTCAGCTTTAATTCCAACTTGGTTTAGTGCTTTTAAATTATCTCTGATTGCTTGACCAAAACCTATTTCAGCTTTGAAAAATCCTGTTAAGTTTACTCCAAAATCTTTAGTATTGTTCATCCGTTTTTTTATGAAATTGTTTTAATTGTTTTAATTGTTTTTCAAAATTAGATTCCTCGTTTAGTATTTGTTCTTTATAATCAATAAAATCTTTAATACTTGAGCTATAATTATTCATTACAAACTCTATACTTTCATTAATTTGTGGTATCAAACTTTCTGAGTACTCGAATTTATATTTTTCAGGAATATTTAAATCTTCCTGATATTTAGAAGAACCTCCTTTACCTGATATTATAGCGCAATCCATAAGTGCTGATTCTCTTAGCATTCTATCACGTCCCGGATTATAACCAAAATCAATATATAATTTTGATTTTTTCATAATTTCAGAAACTTCTTCAGGCGTCATCTTCTCTATAGGAATCCATTGGTATGACAAATTGTAATTTTTTATTTTATCAATTTGCTTTTTACCTTTTTTAGGATTATAAATGATAATATCTTCTTTAGTTTTGGAAATATCTCCCTGAAATATTGCCTTTTTTGTAAATACAGGATTCATATAATCGCATACTCTATCTATCTTAGATTCTAATACCCCTTTATCTAAAAGATATAAATAAGAACGATAAGATTGTGCCCAGTGAAATACATCAAATCTGTTTTCTAAGCCGTATTCAATTTCCTCTTTCTTCCCTACTATATATTTAGAAAAATAAAATTTTAATCCCCGATGTCTATTTTTCTTACAAATCTCATAAAAATCAACACTTAACCACCAGATAATTTTCTGTATATTGGGATAATGTGAAACATAATGAGTTAATGATTCTGGTATTATTAAAATATTATTCTTATCATCTATAACCTCTAAAGCTTCTTTTGTATCGTAGATTGTATAAGATGAAGGCTTAGGAGATTTATTTGATTTTTTATTTATATAAACCATTTGAGCATTATACTTCAACACTGTCCTTAGTTTATGACTCAGTTGATGAAGAGCTTCTGGTCCTCCAGTAGAGCTATTTGCAGGACAAATAATATATATTGTTGTTTTTGAATCTATATTCATTGATATTTTAAACTTCGGTAAAATTAAATCAAAAATAACATATAAGCTAATATTTACAAATATTGTAATAAATTTACAATTGAATCAGTAATTTATAAAAAAAATGCTTGGATTTGAAAATTTAAAAAACTTAATATTTACTTCTTATGCACAAAAGATAACTAAAGATAAAACATTTTATCCTTATAAAATATCATTAGAATATATTCTATCGGATTACACTTTAATAAAGAATAGAAATTTATTAGAAGAACTAACTAAATTTATTAGCAATTTTAATGAGGTAGTTATTAAGTCCAACCAAGTTTTTTCATTTTGCAAAATTTTTGATTCTTCTAAACCTACAAATCCTATTCTTGTACATTTAGTATCCAGTATTATTTATCAGCTGGCATTAACCTGTAATGTTGAGATAAAAGAAAGACATCATTTTAAATATGATTTATATTCCGATAAAAATCGCTTATTTCCGTTAGGTGCTGATGCTGATATAGATTATGGAACAAAAGATTTAAGATTTAAAAATAGATATCCTTTCCCTGTAAAATTAAAACTTGAATTATCTGAAAATAAATTAAGAGGAGAAATAGTATCAAAAGAAAAAATTAATTATTCAGAAATTAACTTTAAAAAGATTAATCATAAAAATTGTATTGAAATTTTCACCCGGGTTAACAAAAGAACTGTTGCTGTCTCAATATATAAATTAAATTCAATATAAAAGTAAAAAGGATCTCAATCAATTGATTAAGATCCTTTTTTACTTTGTTAAATTATATCTTATAATTTTTCAAATACTAAAACCGTTTTACCGTTTGCTAAAATTGAGAGAGTATTACCTTCCTCGTTAACTTCAGTAGCTGTTGATAAAGTATTTATAAATAAAGATTCATTTGAATTGTCACAAGATAGTTCTGTAAGAGATACTCTTGATATTCCTATTATATTATTATCTCTTAGGTAATAAGCTGTAAATTTATTGCAACCAGTAGTTCCATAAATTTGTTTCCAGAAATCATCAAATCTCATCATAGGCGAATCTGTGAATAATTCAGTAGCTTTCTGATTGTTAATTGATATCAGTTTCCATTTAATAACACTTTCATCTCCCAGATAAACCATTATTTTATCTAATTTGGTTTTATTCTGCGGATGAACTGATGCTTTGGCTTTTTGAGAAGTCTTTGCTTGCTTTTTTACATTCTTTTTGGATATTTTTTTAGTTCCTGAACAATTTACAAAGAAAAGTAAGGTTAAAAGAGCTAAACAAATAAAATTAAAATTGAATAAACGTTGTTTCATAATTGATAGCTAATAATTATAATGTTAAAAAATTCATTGACACAATATGAGGAGGTAAAGTTATAAAAAAACATAACAGATCCTAATTAATTTTATTAAATTTTATCTGATTATTTAGGTTATTAAATGTGCAAAATTTATTAAATATTAATTTTATATTTAAAATTATCTATTTTAGGGAGCTTATATATTATTTTCATCACAATTACAGTCTTTCATCTGAAAAACTTAAACTAATTAATTTATTGAAATTTGAGCTCATATCCATTATCTTTGCATTTAGCAATATGAATTTAACCTTACGGTAGGATTATACTTACCAATATTACTATATGACTATACCAGGTTTACTAACTAAGATGATTACTGAATATGCAAATCCTATTCAGTATTACCTGAATTTCGATGATGAAATAATTTCAGTTAATCAACTTTTAGAAAAAAAAATAAAAATTGAATTTAGTCATTATCAGTGTCTCGGATGTGGACAAGATTTAGAAATATTTGCTATGGGTTACTGTAAAAATTGTTATTTTAATTTAGCTCAGGCTGGAGACTGGATAGTAAGACCTGAATTATCAAAAGCTCATCTGGACATAGAAGACAGAAATATTGAGATTGAAAAACAAGCACAATTACAGCCTCATATAGTTTATCTAGCTAATTCAGGCGGAATAAAAGTCGGTGTTACAAGAAAATCACAGGTTCCAACCCGTTGGATAGATCAAGGGGCTGAATTTGCTCTTAAAATCGCTGAAACAGAAAACAGATATGAAGCAGGAATGATTGAAGTAGCCTTAAAAAGTCAAATATCTGATAAAACAAACTATAGAAAAATGTTGATCAATAATGTAGAGCTTTTAGATTTATCAAACGTAAAAAACAGTTTATTTGATTTTATTCCTAAGGAATATCAGCATTTTGTTACCGAAGATAATCAAATGTTTCAGATTCATTATCCTGTTTTAAAGTATCCTTCTAAAATCAAATCCATTAATTTAAAAAAAATACCTGAATTTGAAGGGGTACTTATCGGTATTAAAGGTCAATATTTACTGTTTGAGAATAACTTGGTATTTAATGTCAGAAGCCATGAAGGATTTGTTATAAATCTCAACATATCCTGATTGCCTAAATTTAAATTTTCATATATATTTCAATTAATTTTATTAAGATTAAATTTTACTAATATCTCAATGAATAATTAATATAAAAAATCAATTTTATACTTATAATATAAAGTTGTCTATTTTTTCTAATTATTTATTATTAGATTTGTATTAATAATTACAAGCTATGGCTGAATATAAAATGGTATTACCTCCTATGGGGGAAGGAGTAATGGAAGCTACCATTACCGGTTGGGTTAAAAATGAAGGAGATTATATTAATGAGGATGAAACTATTATTGAAATAGCCACGGATAAGGTTGATTCGGACGTTCCTTCGCCTGTATCGGGTAAATTGATAAAAAAACTTAAAGACGTGAATGATACCTGTAATATAGGTGAAGCATTTGCAATTCTGGAAGTGGAAGGTGTTTCTTCTGAAGATTCATTGGAAGATAAAAGTATTACTCCATCCATTTCAGAATCTGAAACTATAAATAGTGACCAAATAATCAAGGAAACTGTTAACGAACTCGAAAAGCCCTTAACTAAAGTACTTCAGGATCAGGATGATATACATGCAAAGGATAAATTCTATTCTCCTTTGGTTAAAGCTATATGTAAAGAAGAAAATATAACTACGGAGGAGCTTGGCAACATTCAAGGAAGTGGTTTAAACGGAAGAATTACAAAAGAAGATATTCTTACTTATGTAAAAAGCAGGGCAAAATCTTCTCAAAATTCCATATCAAATGAAAATAATTCATTCATTACAACTGAATCCGTAAACAATAAATCCTACCCGGTACATGCCTGTGCAGAAGATGAAGTAATAGAGATGGATCGTATGCGTAAACTCATTGCTGAGAATATGCTAAACAGTAAGAGGATATCTCCTCATGTCACTTCATTTGTTGAAGCTGATGTGACCAACATTGTACTATGGAGAAATAAATATAAAGATATATTTTATAAAAAAGAAGGAGAGAAATTAACTTTTACTCCTATATTTATACAAGCCATTGTCAAGGCTATTAAAGATTTCCCAATGATCAACATTTCCGTAGAAGGAAACACAATCATTAAAAAGAAAAATATTAATATAGGAATGGCTACTGCCTTAAGCGACGGTAATTTAATCGTACCCGTTATTAAAAATGCTAATCAATTGAGCTTGTCAGGCTTAGCTAAAACAATAAATGATTTAGCTAACAGAGCCCGAAAAAACAGCCTTAAACCTGAAGATGTAAAAGGAGGTACTTATACTCTTTCAAATATTGGCAGTTTTGGAAATATTGCAGGTACACCCATTATTAATCAGCCGGAAGTTGCTATTATGGTTGTGGGCAGCATTGTTAAAAAACCTGCTGTTATAGAAACTCCTCAGGGAGATTTAATTGGTATCAGACATAAAATGATTTTGTCTCATACCTATGACCATCGCGTAATTGATGGGGCACTTGGAGGAATGTTTGTAAAAAGAGTTTCTGACTATCTTGAAAATTTTGATATAAATACGGAAGTTTAAATATTTTAAAACTATTGTTCTTATAAAATATAATAATCATGAATAAATTTTCATCAGTATTTTTTACATTACTTTTTATATCCAGTTGTTCAGATAATAAAAAAACAATTAATCCTTTAATCTCAAATCAAGATTCTGTTACTTCAGCTCAATCTATTTATGGGACATATTCAGGAGAAATTTCTTGTGACGACTGTGAAAGTGTTGTTTTAACTATTATGGATAATCATCATTATTCTTTGACTATACATCTGATTGGGGAAGAAAAATCTTCCCAAAGTACTATAAAAGAAGAAGGAATATATACATGGAATGCTGATAAAACCATATTATCTTTAGACAAATTTAATTTTAAGTTTAAAGTTGATCATGGTAAGCTTTATTATCTCGATCACAATATAACAATCAATGAAGATGAAGTTCTTATAAAAAAATAATAACTAAAAAAAACAAATATCCGGACAGATATTTGTTTTTTTTAGTTTGATTATTTACCAATAGTTATTGGTATTTTTCCTTGAGCTTTTAAACTTCCATCCAGAATATTGATAATTGATGTTTGAGTATAGTTGTTATTCTGATAAGTCAAAAAAATATTTTTTATGTGATCCAGGTTAATTCCGTTTAAACTGTAAGGACTAATGAAATTACATAATGTAGTTGAATATTTTTTAGATAAGCTGTTTATGGCATTTTTTGATACATTTGATAATTTATGTGAATAATAAACTGTGGTTTCGGTATCTTTAAAAATACCTATGATCAATTCAAATTCTTTAGAATCATATTTTCCACTCGATAGCTGCTCTAAGGTTACCTGCTGAAGTATAGGGTATTTATCTTTTAAATTTCTATAAAATAAATGGTAATCTCCATCTTCGAGTGGTAAAAACAGGTATTTTTTCTTTTTATTTAAAGGATAATGATTCTTATCGGTTTTTAATTCTGTTAATGCAGCTGTAAAAACCTTCTCTTTTAAAACCTCAGATTCTTTATCGTTTAAATCTTTTATAAGGTTGGTTTCAGAAATTGGTTGATAATTACACAATCCTGCATGGTATTTAGCAAATAATATTTTTTTAACACTTTCCTCCAGTCGGCTCATAGGTATTTCTCCTTTTACAAGTGCATCTTTAATTTTTTCTTTCCCTGTTTTAACTCCTTGGGAAAATAGTAATATATCATTTCCTGCTTTAAATGCAAGATAATCCATTTCTCCAAAAGGAAAATTTTTAGCTACTCCCTGCATATTCAGTGCATCTGTAATGATCATACCTTTGTAACCGAGACGCTCCTTTAATAATTTAGTAATAATTTCATAGGATAAAGAAGCTGGTATTTTTTTATTTTTCTCATAAGCAGGTACATTTAAATGGGCTACCATAATACCCTCTACATTTTTCTTAATAAGTTCTTTAAAAGGATATAACTCCAATGAATCGAATCTTGCACGTGAATGATTTAATACGGGCATTCCTAAATGACTGTCTACATCAGTATCGCCATGACCTGGGAAATGCTTGGCAGATGAAAGAATTTTTTGACTCTGTAAACCTTCTATGTAGGCATTAGCTTTTCTTACAACGTTATATTTATCAGAACCGAACGAGCGGTTTCCTATGATAGGATTATTGGGATTGATATTGATATCTACTACAGGAGCAAAATCCCAATTTATACCTGCACGTTTACAATGCTTGGCAATCTTAGTAGCTACCTGATATACTAATGTATCATTGGTAAGAGCTCCTAATGTCATAGCCCAGGGGAATTTTATTGTTTCAGAAAAACGCTGAGCCAGCCCCCACTCTCCATCTACACCTATCAGTAAGGGTACTTTTACATTATTTTGCAATTTATTTACCCAGCGAACCTGTTTAAGAATATCATCCTGCATTAATATCAATCCTCCGATATGCTCTTTCTCAACCAAATGTGTAACTTCTTCAATATGTTTTGAATCTTTGTTTACATAGGCTGCAACTATAAATAGCTGAGCTATCTTATCATCCAAAGTAAGTGAATTATAAGTTGAGTCTACCCATGCAGAAGCTTTTTTTTGTTCATTTATAGTGATAACTTTATCTGCATGCTTTTGAGAATAAGAGCTCCCTGTTAATAAAAATATGCAAAATAAACTGATAACGTTTTTCATTGATAGATATTTTAAATATAAATTATATTTCAAGATCATAGTTGGATATAGAGAGACTGGTTAATATATTCTTTGTGTTAAAATAAAACGATACATAAATATTACCATCATTCATTTTATAAGCAGCTGAATTTTTGTATTTAACAAGCTTATTGGCATATATTTTTTGAATACCGGATAATGTACTTTTATGTAAAATTAAACCATTGCCTAACTCTAAAGAATTTAAACCTCCAAAATTAAAACTAACCAGAGATATTAAGTCAGAGCTACCCGGCTTCCCTCCTGTTTCAGATATTACACTAATTTGAAAGCCATTGGTAAAATCCCATGTATATATATTGCCTGCACCTTCTATAGGTTCAAAACTTGTATAACCTGCAATAGAATTTATTGAGCCTACAGTCTGCGGTAATTTAAAACCTGTTTTAGTGAAAAATAAATCTTTTACTTTGGCTGATGATTTGGGTCCATAGATTAACCATGATTTTTTATATTTTACAGATTCCGATTTAGTATTTTTTGTTTGAGAATTTAAATGAGCTCCAGACAAAATTATTCCTAATGTCGCTAGTATTAAAAAATTCTTTTTCATAATTTGCGGTTCAACTTAATTAAGTAAATATAGTGATAATTTTCAGGAGTTTTTTTATTAAACTTTTTCATAATTTTAACTAACGGCAAGCTATTAAATAAAAATACAGAATAAAACTATTATAAATAATTGTAAAGTTATCTCATAATTATTACCTTTAAGACTGAAATATTTATTTTTTATTTATAATTTGATAGTGTTAAAATGAAAACGTCCACATCGCTTGTTATTAGTACTTATAATAATTCCGATATACTGAATCTGGTTTTAAAAAGTATAAACATACAATCTTTATTGCCAGATGAAATTATAATAGCTGATTGTAGTTCAAACTACGAGTCAGAAATCATAATCTCTGCTTTTACATTAAAAACTAAAATACCGGTTATTCATATTAAACAAAGTGGTAATAAGTTACTAAAAGCTGAAATTTTAAATAAAGCAATTGCTAAATGTAAATCTGAATACATAATACAAATCCATGATGATTGTATACTGCATAAACATTTTATTAAAGACCATATTCATAGTCGTAAATATAATACATTCCTTTTTGGAACAATCATTCCTATTAATCAAAAAAAAACAGATTATATTATTAAAAATGATATATATACATTTAGTTTATTTTCAGGGAAAATTAAGAAAAGAATAAATAATATTTATTTACCTTTTTTTAATCGGTTTCATAAACCTACAGAGTATTTATCCAATGACATGACCGGAAATAACCTTTCATACTGGAAAAAAGATTTTATTGATATAAACGGTTTTAATGAACAATTTAATGAATATGCAGGTGAAGATTCAGATTTTTGCCAACGATTACTTTTTAGCAGTGTTTGGGGAAAAAAATTACAAAATTGCGGAATTATATATCATTTTAATTCTAATACTCCTACAATTGATAAAAACAGTTTTTCACTTATTAAACATACCCGAAGAAATAAAATCATATATTGTCCACAGGGCGTTGATAAATATTTAGGAATTAAAAAAAGCAATATACATTAACGGAATATAGTGCTTACTTTATGAGAAAAATTAACTAATATTTCCATTAAATAATTAGACTTCATCATCTTATGAGCATCTTTATATTCTTGTATACGGCTGATTTCAATCTCATTTTTACCCGCTAGTATTTCTAACCTTGAAGTTATAGATAGCATATGTTCACCTGATATAAAATCACAACATTTTAATGATTCATTAATGATTTGTTTGTTTATATCTGAGTTATTTTGATTAATAAGATATCGGATATTATTATCAGAAAGTATCGTATTTAATCCTCTGAATAAAGCCGTTTCACTGATTTTATTTTTTCCTTTTTTATAAATAAATGTTCTTATAGATTCCATTTTTTCTAAAAAAAGCTGAGGAGTTACCGGTTTTAATTCTCTTGCCATCCGCACTCTGTAACTCATATCGTATCGTTTACGAGTAGTCTCGTGCGATAAAGTTTTATATGCCTGATTTATTTCTATGAATAACTGATTAAACTCCAGATTACCACCATTGCGATCCGGGTGAAATTTAAAAGCTAAACGTCTGTACGCTTTTTTTATATCTTCAAAAGTTGCTGAAGGAGTAATTTCTAATATTTTATAATAATCTTTCATATCTTAATGAGCCTATAATCTAAAAGATACAATGGTTATAGAAACTAATACAAATTTACGACATTTTTTTATTTTAATAAATAACTTCATATAAACTAAAAAAGATTGCGTTACAGCAATCTTTTCTTAGTTTATAGAAAAAATTTTATGATTCGCAACTACTACAACTCACCAAATTCACTACCATTTCCTTAGCTACACTCTGACTGCGCTGATAGTATAATGTTTTAATACCTAACTTCCAGGCTTCTATGATTAATCGGTTAACATCTTTCACAGGTAGTTCTGCCGGAATGTTCAAATTTAAAGACTGGGACTGGTCTACATATTTTTGTCTGATGGCTGCCTGTTGAATAATTTCCAGCTGACTAATCTCTTTAAACGTTTTGAATACCTGCTTTTCTTCAAAAGAAAGTTCATTAATATGCTGTACACTTCCTCCATTAAGCATGATGCTTCTCCAAGTATCCTCGTTGTTTATTTCCTTTTCAGTCAATAACTTATCCAAATACTTATTTTTACGCATAAAATTTCCTTTGGATAATCCTGCCTTATAATAATTGGAACTAAATGGCTCTATACCTGGTGATGTCTGTCCTAAAATTGCAGAAGATGAGGTTGTTGGCGCAATAGCTAACAATGTTGTATTTCTTCTTCCATATCCTTTAAGTAAATCAGGCTCACCATATATTCTGGCTAAATCTTCAGTTGCTTTGTTGGATTTATCTTGTAAATATTTAAATATTTCTACTGTTTTTTGTTTGGCTTCCATTCCTTCAAATGGAATCATATTTTTTTGTAAATAAGAGTGCCATCCTAAAACCCCTAACCCTAAAGCTCTATGTCTTTTAGCAAATTTATTTGCCGGTTCCAGATAATAATTTCCTTCCGTTTTTACAATAAATTCCTGTAATACGGCATCTAAAAAGAATATTGCCAGTTTCACGGCTTCTGTATCTTTCCATTCATCGTATAGTTCCAGATTCATGGAAGATAAACAACAAATAAAGGATTCATCGAATGATGAAGGAAGCATAATTTCTGAACATAAGTTTGATGATCTGATAATTAAGCCTTCGTCTTTATAAACCTGCGGTTTATTTTTATTTACATTGTCTGAAAAGAAAATATAAGGCAGGCCTTTTTGCTGACGACTTTCAAGTACTTTCGCCCATATTTTTCTTTTATCCATGTCTCCATCAATCATCTCCTGCATCCAGTAATCAGGAACACAAACCCCGAAAAACAGGTTTTGGATAGGATTTCCAATATCTTTGATTGTTAAAAACTCTTCTATATCCGGATGGTCAATGTCCAGATAGGAAGCAAAAGCTCCTCTCCGTACACCTCCTTGAGAAATTGTATCCATAGCGGTATCAAATAATTTCATAAAACTCACCGCACCGCTACTTTTTCCATTATCTGAAACCGCTGATCCTCTTTCTCTCAAAGCCCCGAAATAACCGGAAGTTCCGCCTCCAATTTTCGTCTGCATAATTACTTCTCCCAATTTATGGGTAATGCCCTCAATACTATCAGGTATATGAACGTTAAAACAGGAAATAGGTAAACCTCTCTGTGTTCCCATATTTGCCCAAATAGGAGAACTAAGGCTCATCCATCCTCTTTCTATCATTTCCTGAAATGCTTCTTTTAATTCAGGTTTATATAATCTCTGGGCTGCGGCGGATGTAATTCTGTCTATAGCTCCTTCAACAGTTTCACCTTTTAAGAGATATCCTCTGTTTAAAATTTGCTCACTTTCCGAGTTCCTCCACCAAAGTTTTTCATTCATATCTTTAATCTAATCTTTTAACCATTAATTCTAGTTTTCCTTTTAATCCTGACTCTTTATGAGAAGCCAGCTTTCTGATAAAATACCCGTTATCTTTTCCTTCCGTATCAAGAAATGGCATTTCGTAAAATTCACTGAATTTAAAATTCTGTAAATAAACCGATAGAATTTCTTCCAATTCACTTAAAATCTGAAGATGTCTTTCTCTATCTTGTAATTTTACCGGAATTTCTCTTTCTATACTTGCCTGAAATTCCAGATAAATAAAACTGGCTTTTACTAAATAAAAATCACCCATTTAAAATAAATCATTCTCAGTTATACTCTTATCATGTTTGGTATACTCGGTAGGTCTTTTTGCAAAGAAATCATCCAGACTATTAGCAAAAACCTCTTCTTCAAACCAAGCCATCGGTTTGTATTGTTCGGCTGAAATATAATAAAGCTGTTCTATTCCTATTTGTTTTAAACTCTCATCCACTCTGAACTTCATAAAGTTTAACAAATTTTCTTTTTCAATGGTAGATATATTACCACTTTCAAAAATCCAGTCAAGAATCCTTCCTTCAATATCTATGGAGTTAACAACTGTTTCTCTTACGTGGCGAATCATATCTTCATCGAAGAAATCAGGAAACTCTTCCTTTATTTTATTCACAATATAAATACCAGCATTAGCGTGAACCTGTTCATCTACAGAAGTCCAACCAATAATATTGCTTACATTTTTCATTAGCCCTCTAAAACGTGTAAAGGACAAAATAATAGCAAACTGACTGAAAAGAGATACATTTTCAATAAGGATGGTAAATAATATTAGAGAGATAATGTATTTTTTACGGTCGTCTGATTTTGCATATTTCAGGGCATTATCAAGATATTCTACTCTTTCCCTAATTACCGGGATGGTAAGTAGCTTCTCAAACTCATTATTATAACCCAATACTTCAAGCAAACGGGAATATGCTTCAGAGTGCCTGAATTCACACTCTGCAAATGTACTTCCCAATCCATTAAACTCCGGTTTAGGAAAATGTTGGTAAATATTCCCCCAAAAAGTCTTGACAGCTACCTCTATCTGGGCAATTGCCAGTAAACTGTTTTTAATAGCATTTCTTTCACTATCATCCAGATGTGAATGAAAATCCTGAATATCTGCTGTAAAATCTACTTCTGAGTGTACCCAGAAAGCACGGTTTATAGCTTCGGTAAATTGTAATACCTCCGGATACTCAAATGGTTTATAATTAATTCTTCTATCAAATATTGACATAATCAAACTATATATTATTATTTCTAAATTTTACTTCATATAAGGCGACAACACTCCTGAAGAATTATATTTTAGTTAAATTTTTCATATTCTTCTGGTTTTTTACTTTAAAAATCGTAAAGGATTTTATTTAGTGTGCTTAACCTTAAACAATTGAGCGTTATTTATAAGGCGTTATTTACAGAAATAAAATTATAGATATTTCTCTTCTGTATCGGGATAAAGCCTAAAAGATATTAAGAACTTATAAACAAAAGACGCATAACAAATTGATATACATACATATACGAATGTTAATTTCTTGAATCCGTACCCCAGTTCAATTTTGCTCTAAGATTTTCATAATAGGAGTAATTGTTGTATTTAACAATCTTTATTTTAAAGTCTGCTCTCTTAATAACTATTTCGTCTTCTTCATTCATAGTGTGATATCTGGAATCAAGAGATAAAGAATACTGATGAGAACGGCTGTGAACTTTAAGCCTGATACTTACATCATCTTTAAGTATAAAGGGTCTGACATTTAAATTATGGGGAGCTATCGGAGTAATAACAAAGATATCTGCCATCGGATAAATAATAGGTCCTCCGCAACTTAAAGAGTAACCTGTGGAGCCCGTAGGTGTAGAAATTATTAATCCGTCAGCCCAAAATGTATTCAGAAATACATCATTTACATAAGTATCTACGGTTACCATAGATGTAGTTTCCTTTCTCATTACAGCTGCTTCATTGATTGCATAAGGTGGAAAGTCCTGAAAGTTATTTCGCACTTCTAACAAAGATCTTTCACTCAAGCTGTAATTTCCTTCTAAAATATCCGGAAGTTCCCTCAAGATTTCTGTTTTTTGCAAAGTAGCCAAAAATCCTAATCTACCTGTATTAATTCCAATAATGGGTATATTGGAATCTTTTATAAATGTTATGGCCGATAAAATGGTACCATCTCCTCCAAAAGTAAACAATAGTTCTGTATCCAGTGGTAATCCATCTTCTTTAGTAAAAGGAATAAAATTGGAATTTTTATATCCTAAAACCTGATATAGTTCTACGATATAGGTATCACAGACCAAAATTGTTATTTTCTTTTCTTCTAACTTTTGAAAAAAAGACACAAGAATTTCCTGATCTTCTTCTTTGACAACCTGCCCGTATATTCCGACTTTCATTTTTTTCGTCATTAAATCTTTACTAAACCTCCATAAATTTTTGTAACTGATCAAATCGATCTTTCAATAATTCGTTCTTTGAATCTTCAAAATATTTATTGGAAATCTGATATCCGAATCTTTCAAAGGTGTCTCCTATTGAACTTATATTTTCAGCAGCAATTTTTAACGTTATATATGTACGATCTTCTTCTGTATTGGTTACCAGCAATCCTAGTATACGTCCGTTGTTACTTTCTACAATATTAGCCACCTCACTTATTGAATATTTCTGGATAGGTGTAGCTATTGTCATAAAAACCCCAAATTCTGCAATAAAGGGATAAGATGCCAGTTCTTCAACCACATCTTCTTCGGATATTATCCCTAATAATTTATCTTTTGCATCTATTACGGGAATACTATTAGTTTCGTTATCACTGAATATTCTTAGTGAGTCGAAAATGGTTGCATATTCATATAAATAGAAATTATCCAGTTCAATCAAATGATCTTTCATAAAATCATCATCCTCCAGATTACTTACAATGTCAAAGCTAATGCTTCCCAGTAATTTACCCTGGCTAAGTACACTTAAATGCGTAAGTTTTAGGTCCAGCATAATTTGTTTAGCTTTCTTAACGGTATCATTCTCACTTAAAAGAGGAATATTTTTAGATAAATAATTAGTGATAATCATAATGCTAATGTATAACAAGATTTGTAACTAACCAAAATTTTGAAGGTCACTTCTTTGTTTCTTCGTTAATTTTTTTTCAACTTCTTTGTAAGAGTGTTCTATTAAGGTTTTCAATACTTTATCTGGAATCCCTCCTGCGAAGCTAACCGTATTCCAATGTTTTTTATTCATATGATAGCCTGGCTGAATATCTGAATATAAATCTCTTAATTCTAAAGCATAAGAAGGTTCACACTTCAGATTAACCCTAAAATCTTCCGTGTTTAATTTTGTTAAAGCATAAACCTTATCCATAACTTTAAATACAAGCGTATGCTCATCAAATGGGAAACATTCACTTGTACCAGGCAATTGCAGGCAAAAATCTCTGAATTCTTCAATATTCATTCTTTTAATTTATCTTAGTCTTATAAAAATACTATTATTCATATAGGTAACAAAATTAATTTTTTTACTAAATAATAAATTTATAAATAAAAATAAGATGCATTTTAAACACATCTTATTTTTATTGGTAATCATTGAAATTGATATTGTAATATCAACACATTTATTCAATTGGAATGTATAGTTCAGTCAGCAATTCTTCTTCTTTTACTTTTTCCGGGTCGTTAAGATACTTTTCAAAACTATATGAATTTCTTAGACTCAAATGGTTATCAGGTATATATTTAAATATAGTATCATATACATTTCCTAATTTTTTATATGATCCCTGATACCGGACTTTTAAATACTTTCCGCCTTTCATTTCTTTTACTCCTATTTCACCCTTAGGCAAAACATGAGCTGAAATAGTAAGACAACAATCAGTTCGTAATTTATCGGGTTCCGTTACTTTAGGATCGTCATAGTTTATACATATGTGCTCTATATCAGAAGAAAATAAAACGTTTTCTTTTACATATTCCCAAAGTTTTTTCCATGTTCCGCAATAGTCTAAAGAGTTATAATCTCCAAACAACTGAATATAAATAATTTGCTGGGGTTTGATAGATACCACCTGTGGTTCAAGATGTAGATTTTCCATAATTCTAACGGGTTTGATAATTGTAAATTTTTTATTTTTTCGATAATCGATTGGAGAAATACCGTAATATTGTTTAAAAATTTTCGATAAAGAAGAAGGTGTATTATATCCGATTCTGTAGGCAATATCTTTAAGTGGCAAATTTGTATATCTGATTAATTGAGCTGCAGTCTCAACTCTCGTTCGGATAATAAAAGATCCCAGAGGTTCACCTAAAAAGGCCTTCATAATTCTTTGAAAATGAAAGGGTGAAAAATGGGAAATACTTGCCAGTTTTTTTAAATCAATATCTTCATCTAAATGATTATTTATATAATCGATAACTATATTAATCCGTTTTAAATATTCTTCTTTAGTAGAAAATTTAGAATGCATTTTTACGATTTATTTCTATAAGCAAAATTACTATCCTGTAGCTAAACGTTCTTTTCCATTGTTGCTATTTTTAACTTTACACGCATTGGTTTTATACATTCTGGTACACTTAATTTATACCTAATTTTATAAGTTTTAAAGAAGAAACCTAAAGTTAAATATAAAAGCAGCTTTAATCAAATTTAGATTTACATATTAGTTAAACTGAATTAAAGATTATTTTTGTATTAATTAAAGTATAATAGTAAATAAAAAATTATAACATGCTTAGGTACGTAATAATAGTAATAATAGTATTTGTTAATTATCCGGTATTCTGCCAAACTCAGTTTCTTGATTCTCATTTTAATTCCGATTTTTATAAAAATCAATGGGTAGGTTTTAATTTATATGATCCAGTTGAAAATGAAGAACTTTATAATTATCAGGGAGATAAGTATTTTATACCTGCATCAAATACAAAAATAATGACCTTATATACCGGATTAAAAATTTTGCCGGACTCTATCCCTTCTCTAAAATACCAAATCTTACAAGATACTCTATATATAGCAGGTACAGGAGATCCTACAACTCTTGAACCTTTTTTCAAACAAAGAAAAGTCATTGATTTTTTAAGCAACCAGAAGTTGCCGATTGCTGTATATCTGGATAATTTTAATGATTCCAAATGGGCTCCCGGATGGTCCTGGGAAGATTATTCAGAATATTTTTCTGCAGAACGTTCACCTTTTCCTCTCTATGGTAATATTGTGACTATTTCGTCCACTTTAAACGTTTCCCCTATTTATTTTCAATCATTAGTTAAAAAAGAAAAGCATCAATATTTCAGAGATTTTACTAATAATCTGTTTTATGTTTCTACTCCAAAAACGTATGAAATCCCTTATATTACTTCACAGGATTTAACTCTGAAACTTATTGAAAGTGAAATTAATAAAAAGGTTTATAAAACCAATACATTTCCTACAGGAAACTCTAATATTTTATATAGCATTCCCTCAGATAGTTTATACCGAAGAATGATGCTGGTAAGTGATAATTTTTTGGCCGAACAGATTTTACTTATGAGCAGTCTGTATGTAAATGAAAGAATGAATAGTGAAGTAGTCATTAATCATATTTTAAAAAAACATTTATCAAAAATCCCTCAGGAACCTAGATGGGTAGACGGTTCCGGTCTATCCAGATATAATAATTTCAGTCCTAAGGATTTTGTGTATGTGCTAAATGAAATGTATCACGATATTGCTATAGAGCGTTTATTATCATTTTTTCCGGTTGGTGGTGTAAATGGAACATTGAAAAATAGTTACAAAGCAAAATCTCCTTATATTTTTGCCAAAACCGGATCAATGGGACAAGTATTTAACTTAAGCGGATTCATCAAAACCAAAACAGGAAGAATACTTATATTCAGCTATATGAATAACAATTTCAAGCATTCTAACTCTAGTTTAAAATTACAAATGCAAAAAATATTTGAATATATAAGAGACAACTATTAAAAAATTTCAATTTAAAAATTAAAAAAACTCTTCACAAGATGTGAAGAGTTTTTTTATGACTCGCAACAAGTTATTATTAGATATTAAGTAAAAATTTTTTATTGTAAATTTATTTTATAATGAGCTTCCAGATCAATTTCTCCTCCTAATTCATCCGTTGATACTGCATCCTGTTTTTTCTCAGCTGGTTGATGCATTAAGTATAAATAAACCTGCCCGGTAGCTCCTGCTTGTATGGTCCACACAGTTTTAAATCCTAATTTTCTACCTAAAGTATCAATTCTATCATCATCGGCATAAACGATACTCACATTAGATGTGTTTAGTTTTTGATAAAATACGAAATGATCATCTGCATCCTGAATAAAGATTTCATCTGTTACATCATGAAAATGATCATCATGAGGCGAGTAAAAGTGGGTTTCCACAAGGTATTCTCCAGCAGGTAAATTTACATCGGCAATAGGCAGCACAGTAGTGCCTTCCGGTACTTCGTAGGTAACTTCGTATATCGTTGCCGGTGAATTTTTTTCTCTGAATTGTAATACTACTTTAGATATTTCATCATGCTCGTGTTCAGGGATACTGTCTGTAATATCATTTCTGTCACTCGAAGAACATGAAGTTATTGCTAAACTTAATAAGATTGTAAATACTGAAAATAGAGCTACTTTCAGTGAAATTGATTTTATAATATTTTTCATTTTTTGTTTATTAAAAATTATACTGTAATTTTAAGATAAAATTTCTCCCCGTTTCATCAGCGTAATACCTCAAACGGTTCATATAGTCCCTGTAAGAAGTATCAAATATATTTCTAAGAGTCAAAGAAATATCTAAATTGTTATGAGAAGTTACTTCCCAAGTAAAACCTGTTGCTAAATCAAAAAGCTGATATGCAGCCGGCGGAGAACTTATATCTAATAAAGTAGGTACCAAAATTCCATTTTTAGCTATATCTATACTAAAATTATAATCCGGATAATGGGATTGTTTAAATACGGATGTAGAAGTAATTTTGGCAAAGAAATTATTCCATTTATTATTTTTATATTCTAAAGAGTTGACCCATTTAACAGGTGGCATGCTAATAAGTGCAATGTTATTTTTTTTGTCATTACCCCGCAGATATGAAAAATTAGATCCTAAAGTTAAATTTCGGATAAAATTATAATTAGCGGTTACATCAATTCCATAAATTTCGGCATTGGTCTGCAAATACTGCCAAACGGGAAATGCTCCTCTTATTGTGTATTCAGCACCTGTTGGAACCTGATTTATAAAATCTTTAATATAATTATAATGAATTGTGAAATCAATGTTCAACCTGTAATCCAGCAAATGAGTGTTTAAAGAAGCAATAAACTTATTGGATTTTTCATTTTTTAACTCCAAATCCCCCAGTTCTATAGCTGCAGCAGAATGATGCAATCCGTCACTAAACAACTCAGAAGGATTGGGATTTCTACTGCTTAATGAATAATTCACAGTTAAATCGCTAACGGCTCCCAACTTGTAAACGGCTCCTAAAGTTGCTGCATATCCATTAAATTCTAGCACCGGATTGGTTAAATAATTTAATCCCGTATCTTTTATAATTAAATTAGAATATTTTTTATCATATCCCAAAGCCCTCCAACGGGTCTTTTTATAAAATTTTAAGGCATCAATTTTTTGATAATCATATCTAAAACCTCCTTCCAAAGTTAATGCCTGATTAACTTTGTAGCTTTCCATCAAGTAAATACCAAAATTATTTTTTTCATAATATGGAATAAGTGGACTTACACCTGTTCCTGCATTAGGAAAGTTCTTTTGATAAACATACGATACTCCAATTTTCCCTTTAAATCCATTAAACTCATCATGATCAAAATTCAAATTAAAATCATGAGTGGTTAAATCCAGATTTAACGAAGGTTTATTTTTATATTCGGTTCTACGGATATCGTACTCTTTTCTGTTATTAAACTGATACCCATAGACAAACGTAAGTTTACCAAAATCAAAATTGTAATATGTATCAAATTTGGCTAAATTATGCTGTATTTTTTGCTTAGGAGCATCTATACGCATAGTAAAATCATTGATTATAGTCGGCTGTCGGCTATTAATGGCATTAACCAGGTTTTCAAGGTTTCCGATATGTGCCGACTTTAATATTCCTGATTCTGTACCGTAAAAGCTAAAAAAACCTTCAACTCCCCAATTATGCTTATGGTAGCCTAATTGTGCTGAAAAATCGTTTTCTTTAATCCCTGTGTTCGATAAAATATAATCGGGAGCAGATAAATCTCCCAACCTTTTATAAGTTCCCTGCAAACGTAAGGCAAAACCATTTTTCCAACCTTTCTCAATATTAGCAGAAATATTGCCTCCTCTACCATTAGAAATATACGAAGTCAAAAGGTTTCCCATAAGAGTATCTTTGGTCGTAAGTTTCTTAGGTTCAATCAAAATAACTCCTCCCGTGGCATCTCCCGCATATTGAAGAGCTCCTGCACCTTTTATTACAGATATGGAATTGGCTATATTTATATCAATATCAGGTGCATGTTCTACCCCCCACTGCTGATCTTCCTGTCTTATTCCGTTATTTAATACAGGAACTCTGCTGCTGTGTAAACCATGAATTACTGGTTTTACAATATTGTTTCCTGTACTTAATGCATTTACTCCTGCAATGGATGTTAACGCTGTACCTAAATTAGTATCGGAATACTGATTAATTTGACTTTTAGTAAGCTTGTTTTCTATTGAAGTAGTAGTTTGCTTTTTCGCTTTTCCAACGGTTATAATATTTTGAAGTTCTTTTTCGTGATGTTCTAGTGAAAAATTACGAATTGTTGCCCGATTTATACTTACCTGAAAAACTTTAGTTTTACACTCTGAATGTTTTAGTTCTGCCTGATAAGTACCTTCGCATAAATTCTCTAGACGGTAAGTTCCCTGAGCATCTGTATAGGTGTTATACAAAGACTGGTTCTTTGTATTTTTCAAGCTTATTTCTGCATTTTCTAAACCTTCACCGGTATGTATATCGGTAACCGAACCTGATAATGATAAAGTACAGGTTGTTTGCGACTGTACTATTGTTGTAAGCAACAATAACAATGCACTGATTAATTTAGCCATAAATCTTTTTGTATAAAAATAATAACGAATAATTATATTTTTGATTTCCTGATCTTTCAGGCATCAAAAATTAATTGACACTAATAATAAAATTATATGCAAAAAGGTGGCGGACGATTGTGTAGCTTATTAAAAAGCTTTTCGTTTATAAAAATTGATTTATACTGAATCTGATAAAGCTCAGTATGATTGGAGGTATGTACAAATGAGAAATGAGAAATTTCAACCGGTTCGGCATTCTGAAATTTACCAATCTGAAAAATTGTTTGACATACAGAACAGTGATCCTGATGTACTTGTTCTTGTTTATGTTGCTCAATATGAATAAATTCCTGAACTGCAATAAGCTTAAAAGCAAGCATTATTGCAAAAAAGAAATAAATAATTTTCAATTTATATAATTGAATTAACTTCATAAACAGCTAAAATTCAAGTGCAAATTTAATAAAAAAAACCTTCCGTAAAGTTCGGAAGGTTGTAAATTTTCAGTTTCTTATATTATTTACTTTCTTTTACAAGCTGTTTTTTAGATTTTTTTTCTTCAGATTTTTCAAGCTCTTTAGCTAGTTCTAGGATATAATCGTGAAGATTATCTTTGACTTCCGGATGTTTTAATCCATATTGTATACTGGTCTTTAAAAAACCGAATTTATCTCCTACATCGTAGCGGGTTCCTTTGAAAACACGAGCGAATACTCTTTGTGTTTTGTTTAAAGTATCTATGGCATCAGTAAGTTGAATTTCTCCACCTGCACCGGGCTTCTGACTTTCAAGAATTTCAAATATTTGAGGAGTCAGCAGATATCGTCCAATAATAGCCAAATTACTGGGAGCATCTTCTGGTTTAGGTTTTTCAACAAATTTTTGTACATTATACAAACCTTCTTCTACTGAATGTTCAGGAGCTATAATTCCATATTTAGATGTTTCTTCTTTAGGAACTTCCATAACCGCTATAGTTGGAGCATGAATTTTTTCATAATCATCGATCAACTGTTTCGTTAAAGGTACCTCATCCTGCATTAAATCATCTCCCAACATTACTACAAAAGGTTCGTTACCTACAAATGCTTTAGCCATTAAAACCGCGTGTCCTAAACCTTTGGGATGAGATTGTCTAATGAAATGTAAGTTTAAACCTGTAGTTTCTTCTACCAATTCTAGTAATTCGGTTTTATTTTTTTCTCTTAAGTTATTTTCTAACTCAGGGTTTGAATCAAAATGATCTTCTATAGGACGTTTGCCTTTTCCGGTAACTATTAATATATCTTCTATACCCGAATTGATAGCCTCTTCCACAATAAACTGAATGGTAGGCTTATCTACAATCGGAAGCATTTCTTTTGCTAATGCCTTTGTTGCAGGTAAAAATCTTGTACCTAAACCAGCAGCAGGTATAATTGCCTTTTTTACTTTTTTCATATATACACTAATTAAAAATACTTAATATAATTATTTTTTTATCTTAATTTTTGAATTTTATACAAATATACTAAAAAATTAGTTTTTTATCCGTAAATAAGTGTTACTTTAAATATTCTAAATAGCTGATATAATAATCTTTTATTATTTAAAAGTTAACTTCCTGGATGATAAAAATGAGACCAATAAACCAATAAATAAAACCGTTGAAATCACAATCAAGTAATTATAAGAATCAAACTTAACGGGAAAAGGCATAAATGAATTAGCCATGACTAAAGAATAATCTGCCTGTAGCCAGGTTAGTACAGTACCTAAAATAATTCCTAAAAGAACACCAGATACAGTTATGATAATTCCTATTGTAAAGAAAAGCTTTTTCAATCCTTTTCTACTGTATCCGAGAGATATTAATGATTTTGACTGATGTTTCTTATCTAAAATAATAATAATTATAGCTCCTGCCATATTAAAAGATGCAATGATAATGACCAGTATAAAAATAAGATAAATAAATAATTGCTCAACTTTCATCATTTTCAGAAAAGAAGCATCTTGCTCCTGACGTGTTAAAACCTGATACTGATTGCCTAATTCTGATTTCAATCTTGACTGAATAGACTTAACATCTCTGGTTTTTGTTTTGATCTCAATGGAAAAAGCACTTTCAGGAGGTAAATTCAGTAATTTTTGAGATACTTGAATAGGAACAAAAATATAGTTTTCATATTGATCATTGAGTGCGAAAATTCCGGTCATATGTACCTGTGTCTTCTCAAATGCATTATCTATAGTCAGCACACCCCTACCCGGTTTGGGCATATACAATGAAGAATAAGCCTCATTATCAATAGGCATTCCCAGTCTGTATGCCAAAGCAGTTCCAAAAGCAGCCTCGTCTTCACGCAAAGGATCAGGAAATTTACCTGCCTGAAAACAGGTATCTATTTTAACGACATTTAAAAAATTAGAATCTACGCCTTTTAAATAGGCTATTTCATCTTTATCGTTATATAAAACGTAAACTTTTTCTTGAATTACTTTTGTAAAAGTTTGAATGTCTTTTTCAGATTTTAAAACAGCCTCTATTTTCTGTATATTATTTAATAGCTTACCGGAAGCCGGTAGTATTTTCAAATCGGGATTAACATCACTGAATAATCTGATATTAAAGCTTTCTAAACCACTAAAAACCGACAAAATTACAAACATAGCACAGGTAGCTATAGAAATAGCTATCAACGAAGTGTACATAATTATGCTTACGGCTTGTGTACTTTTTTTAGAAATAAAGTATCGAAAAGCTATATACCATGATAAATTTTTCACAAACTATAAAATAGGGTTTTCATCTTCTCCCTTTAAAGCTCTTTCTATTTTTTCCACATCATCTAAAGTGGTATCTAAATAAAAAGACAACTCAGGAATTTGTCGCAACTGTTTAGCAAGTTTTTTGCCTAAAATTTTTCGTATTTGTGATTGCAATGCAGTAATTTCTTTCATAAGAGGATCCCTATATTTTTGAGGAAAAATACTAAGATAAACCTTAGCTGTTCCTAAATCTGGTGAAACTTTAACTCCAGTGGTCGAAATAAGAATTCCCTGACCTATATCGGCTGACTGCTTACGGAAAATTTCTGCTAATTCTTCCTGCAATAACTGATTAATTTTTTTTTGTCTATTACTTTCCATAATATTTCACAAATTTATAGAAATTAAATAACTTATAAAATTTAAATTTACTTTCAATTTTGAAATTATAAAGTCATTGCTTATAAATATTTTCGCCTAACCTAAAATGTTTAATAAATATTTTAGAATTTAATTTAGTTTTTAATAAATGTAAGGTATAAAATACTTGTTTACATACATCTAAAAACTACAAATGGCATATTAGTTGAGCTTTGTCCGTAAATACATAAATTATTTAAAATATGAATATACTTCAAGTAGCACAAGAAACTACCCCAAAAGAAATTGTAAGTTCTGCCACACTGGAAAAATTAATGGATAAATTAATCGATTTGGGTTATGAATTAGGGTTAAAAATTATTACCTGCCTAATTGTTTATTACATTGGTAAATTCATAATTAAATGGGTTGAAAAACTTGTACACAGAATTCTTGAAAGAAAAAAAATAGATCAATCCGTTAAGTCATTTTTAGGAAGTCTGGTAAACATCACATTAACAATTATGTTGATAATGTCTATTATTGGCATTCTTGGAATACAAACCACTTCATTTGCCGCTTTAATAGCATCTGCTGGCTTAGCTATAGGTATGGCTATGAAAGATAATCTGGGAAATTTTGCCGGAGGGGTGATGATATTATTTAATAAACCCATAAAAATCGGTGACTATATTTCAGCACAGGGCCAAGAAGGCACAGTTAAATCCATCGGTATATTATATACTTTGTTAACTACAGCAGACAATAAAACAGTATTTATTCCTAACGGTCCTCTTTCTACTGGTAATATTTTGAATTTTTCTACTCAGGAACAACGAAGAATTGATATTATTGTTGGTGTTGATTATGGAACTTCTCTCTCCCAGGTAAAAGAAATTTTAAACAGTATAATAAGCTCTAACCCTTCAATTTTACAATCACCAGCACCATTTGTAGGTTTACAAAAACTAAATGACAGCTCTATAGACTTTGTTATAAGAGTATGGGCTGAGTCTTCTGAATACTGGAATGTTTATTACTATCTTAATGAAAATATTTATGAACAGTTCACCAAAGAAAATATTAACATTCCATTCCCTCAATTGACGGTGCATATGGCTGGCAATACAACAGAAAATAAATAAAAATAAACTATCAAATTTATCAGTTATAATTATAGAACATAATAAATATTTACTTATTAAATTTTAAATCAAACCGATCATTATTATATCTTACTGAAAAGTAATAAAATGAATATTATACATCATTTTTTTGTTACCATAAATGTCTTTTTGGTCTGTTATTTGATATTCATATTTTTCAGTAAGTTCTTATATAATATGTATACTTATAGTTTAATTTTCAGAAAATAAAATTTTTTTTTATAAGTATACATATTATCTTTGCACTTCCAATTTTTAATTATGTGAGGTATGCAAACTGATTATAAAGAATTTTTTTCCAATATAACAGACAATGACAAAACAGGTTTTCTGCTTTGGAAAGTCAATAATTATTGGCAAAGAGCCTTTAAAAAAAATTTTCGAGAACTGGATATAACCCATAGCCAGCTTTTGCTTTTATTCGGAATTTTATGGGGAGAAACCCATCATCTGGAAGTTACCCAAAAAGATCTTTCCGATAAAGCAGGTATAGATCCAATGACTACTTCAACCGTTTTGAGAACACTTCAGAAAAAAGGGTGGATTAAAAGAAAATTTAATAAAAAGGATTCCAGAACCCGTCTGATATATATTACAGATGAGGGTAAAAAAATCGTTGACCATGCCGGAATAATAATTAAAGAATTTAATAACTCATTTTTTGAAGCATTAAAAGAACATCAAAAACAATTTCAGGAAAATTTGATAACCTTGCTTATGTCTGATGAAGACACAAAAAAAGAGTTTATTAACAATCATCCGGAAGAATTTAAAAAATATAATATTAATATCGAAAAATAATAAGTATGAAACTCAGAAGAATACAAATTATAGCCTTGCTATTTACAGCCGGTTCTGTAATTTTCACATCCTGCGGAGGAGATAAAAAGTCGGGAGCCGCTGCTGCAGGTATGGCAAACCAGGTAATGCCTTACCCGGTTAAAGTCGTAACTACTCAAACTGCCGTACTAACCAGCGATTATCCTGCTACAATAAAAGGAGAACAAGATATTGAAATTCGTCCAATGGTTGAAGGCTTTATAAAAACCATTCACGTTGACGAAGGTGCTTCAGTTAGAAAAGGACAACGTTTATTTACATTAGATGCACCTCAATATGCTCAAAATGTACTAAGCGCAGAAGCAGCTATAAAAACGGCTACAGCCGATTTAAACAATGCCCAAATGGACGTTGAAAAAATTACGCCATTGGTTGAAAAAGGAATTGTAAGTAAATACCAGCTTGAAGCTGCAAAATTTGCATTACAAGCTAAAAGAGCTGCTTTAAATCAAGCACAAACTGCTTTGGCTAATGCAAGAACCAATTTATCTTATACAAATATTACTAGTCCGGTAGATGGGATTGTAGGAGCTATTCCTTTTCGTTTAGGTAGTTTGGTTGGAAGTACAAGCACATTAACTACGGTTGCCAACACTTCTAACGTATATGTATATTTTTCATTGAACGAAAAACAATTACTTGACTTTTTAAAAGATACTCCGGGAGCTAACCAGGCTGAAAAAATACGCCGTGCAGAACCCATTCAACTCATATTGGCTGATGGTTCAGAATACAGTGAAAAAGGAAGGCTTGAAACCATAAACGGTATCGTAAATACTTCTACTGGTTCTGCTAATTTCAGAGCTAACTTCCCTAATCCTCAAGGATTATTGCGAAGTGGGTCTACCGGATCAATTAGAATAAACCGCACCGTAAAAAATGCTATCGTAATTCCTCAGAAAGTTACTTTCGAATTACAAGGACAAACTTTTGTATTTGTAGTACAAAAAGACAATAAAGTTAAACAGGTAACTATTAATGTAACTCCTGCCTCTGACGGACAATCATTTATAGTTAACTCTGGACTTAATGTAAATGATAAAATTGTTGTTAACGGAATTCAAAACCTTAAAGAAGGTATGGAAATCAAACCTCAACTTTAATTTAAATTCAGTTACTTTAATTTAATAAAAAAGAATAAAAAATGCTTAAAATATTTATTGAAAGGCCCGTTCTTTCCACAGTTATATCCATTATAATTGTGATTTTGGGAATTTTGGGAATTATATCCCTACCGGTAGCACAGTATCCGGAAATTGCCCCGCCTACTGTACAGGTAACCGCTAACTATCCTGGAGCTAATGCTGATGTGGTTATGAAAAGTGTAATTATCCCATTGGAAGAACAAATCAATGGGGTTGAGAATATGACTTACATGACTTCCAGTGCTGGAAACGACGGGAGTGCTTCCATAACCGTTTATTTTAAACAGGATGCAAACCCTGATATTGCAGCGGTAAACGTTCAGAATCTTGCTGCCAGAGCCAATAGCTTACTTCCAGCTGAGGTTACCAGAAACGGGGTAATTGTACAAAAAACACAAAGTAGTAATATTGTGTTTATGGCATTAATCAGTAAAAGTAAAAATTACGACCAGAAGTTTCTTCAGAATTATGCCAACATCAATATACTTCCACAGATAAAACGTATTACCGGTGTAGGAGATGCTCAGGCGAGAGGTTCAAACACCTACTCAATGAGAATATGGCTGAAACCAGATGTAATGGCTACTTATGGAGTTACCCCCACTGATATTTCCGGAATATTAGCTGAACAAAATATCGAAGCAGCTCCGGGTACCCTGGGTCAGAACAGTAATCAGACCTTTGAATATACTTTGAAATATACCGGGCGATTGGTAAGTGCCGAGCAATTTCAGAATATGGTTCTTAAATCCCTTCCCAATGGTGATGTATTACGTTTAAAAGACGTTGCTAAAGTAGAAGTTGGATCGGAAAGTTATTTGGTAACTTCTACTGTTAACGGATATCCTTCTGTAGTAATATCTATTGCACAGACTGCAGGTTCTAACGCTCAGCAAATTATCAAAGAGGTTGAAAAAACAATGGATGAAGCGAAAAGCTCATTTCCTCCGGGTATTGAAACTGTGTTTATGATGAATGCCAATGACTTCCTGGACGCCTCTATTGACAAAGTACTACATACTTTAGTGGAAGCATTTATCTTAGTGTTTATTGTGGTGCTGGTATTCCTACAGGATTTACGTTCAACTTTAATACCTGCGATATCAGTAATTGTTGCAATTGTGGGAACTTTCTTTTTCTTATTAGTATTCGGATTTACCATAAATATCCTTACTCTTTTCGCTTTGATTCTTGCCATTGGTATTGTGGTGGATGATGCTATTGTGGTCGTCGAGGCGGTGCATGCAAAACTGGAAGGAGGAATGAAAGATGCTAAAAAAGCTTCATTGCATGCAATGGATGAAATTGCCGGGGCTATTATAGCTATAACGTTAGTAATGGCTGCCGTATTTATTCCGGTTAGTTTTATCGGAGGTACTTCAGGGGTGTTTTATAAACAATTTGGTTTAACTCTTGCCGTTTCTATCATTCTATCTGCCGTTAATGCATTAACGCTGAGTCCAGCTCTTTGTGCCATATTCCTAAAACCTCACAGCGATGAGCATAAAACAGGTTTTGTACAAAAATTGAAAGATGGATTCAATGGTGCTTTTGATAATATGACTCAAAAGTATAAAAAAGTATTGGTTTGGACATCTAAAGCCAAATGGGTAGTATTTGCTATTATACTAGGATTTTGCGGAATCTTGTATTTTCTTATGCAAACCACTCCTACCGACTTTGTGCCACAGGAAGATAGTGGATTTATATTAAGTGATATCAGCTTGCCTCCGGCATCTACGCTAGAACAATCAACAGCTATAGCCAATCAGGTAAATGAAATAGCTAAAGGTATTGACGGAGTTAATAATATTGCCCAGCTGAATGGTATCAGTTTCATTAGTGGTGTCGGTGGAAATTATGCAGTTGTATTAATAAAACTGAAACCTTGGAATGAACGTCCGAACATTAAAATTGGTGACGTTGTACAACAATTGTTTATGAAAACCGGACACATACAAGGTGGTAGAGTAATCTTCTTCGGAGCTCCTACCCTTCAGGGATTTGGTTTATCCAATGGTTTTGAATTCCAGTTACAGGATCGTACAGGTGGTAGTATTCAGAAATTTTATGAAGCTAGTGGTAAGTTCCTTGCAGCTTTAAACCAACGACCAGAAATTATGTATGCCACTACATCGTTTAACCCTAACTACCCGCAATATGAAATCAATGTAAATGTTGCTAAGGTTAAACAAGCCGGCCTTGCTGTTACTGATGTTTTAGGTGCATTACAAGGATACATCGGAGGATTGTATGCATCCAATTATAATGAATTTGGAAAACAATTTAAGGTAATGATTCAGGCAGATCCTAAATATAGAAAAAATGTTGAGGATTTAAATGGAATGTATGTAAGAAACAGTTCAGGTGAGATGGCTCCTATATCCGGTTTCATTACACTAAAACGAGTTTACGGCCCCCAATCTCTTCAACGTTTTAACATGTTCCAATCCATGCCTGTAAACGGACAGCCTAATCCGGGATATAGTGCCGGAGATGCTATTAAAGTGATCAATGAAGTAGCAGCTCAAACTCTCCCTCAGGGATACTCTTTTGAATACTCAGGTATGTCCAGAGAACAGGTTCAAAATAGTGGGTCTCAAACTGTATATATTTTCTTATTGTGTTTGATATTTGTATATTTCTTATTATCAGCATTATACGAAAGTTACATCTTACCACTATCTATTCTTATTTCTTTACCTATCGGGTTAGCAGGTGCTTTCCTTTTTGCTAAAATATTTGGTATCACCAATAATATTTATTTGCAGATTAGTTTAATCATGCTTATCGGATTATTAGCTAAGAACTCTATCTTAATTGTGGAGTATGCCGTTCAGCGAAGAGAACATGGAATGTCTATTATTGATGCAGCTATTGATGGTGCTGTAGCCCGTCTTAGACCTATTTTGATGACATCATTTGCATTTATATTCGGTCTATTACCGTTAATGATAGCCAGCGGAGCTGGTGCTGTGGGTAACCGTTCCATTGGTACTGCGGCTGTCGGAGGTATGCTTATAGGGACTCTTATCGGTTTAGTTGTAACTCCTATGCTGTTTGTTGTTTTCCAAAGTTTACAGGAAAGATTTACCAGTAAACCTGCAACAGTTCAAGGGAATTCTAATGATGACGATGATGACGAAATATTATAATACTATAAAAAGACAAGGAATGAAAATCCAACCAATTCAATATATTACCGTATTAATTCTGGCAGGAGCGCTAACTTCATGCGTAACTGCCAAATACGAAAGGCCAGAAATTACAGATAATAAACTGTACAGGGATATGGAGATTAAAGATAGTACCACTATTGCTGACATTCCCTGGAGAGAATACTTTAAAGATGTAGAGCTTCAAAATCTGATCAATGAAGGGTTGCAGAACAGTTACGATCTACAAATAGCTGTTGCTAGGATTAAGCAGGCAGAAGCGGGTTTGTATTCTGCTAAATTAGGATATCTGCCTACGTTAAGCGCTAATGGCTCTTATACAAGCAGCAAGCTTAATAACACACAAGGTTTTGGTTTAAGAACCCATACGGAAGTATTTCAGTTAGGGGCTTCTGCCAGCTGGGAACTTGATGTTTGGGGCAAAATAACCAGTGCTAAAAAAGCTGCATTGGCAACATATTTACAAAGTGATGCATACAAACGTGTTGTTCAGACTTCTTTGGTATCTAACATAGCTAATAATTATTATTCTCTTTTAGCTTTAGATGAGCAGTTGAAAATTACCAATAATACAATTAAGCTTCTGGAAGAGAACGTTAAAACTATGGAGTACTTAAAGGAAGCAGATATTGTTACGGGAGCTGCTGTAGAACAAAGTAAAGCTTTACTTTATTCCACACAGGTGAGTGTACCTGATTTAGTACAAAACATTAAATCTTTGGAAAATGCAATTTGTCTGCTTTTAGGACGTACGCCGAGTACTATTGCCCGATCATCTATGGGTCAACAGGTTATACCTACCCAGATGGATTACGGTGTTCCCGCTCAGCTATTATCTAAAAGACCGGATGTAATGATGTATGAATATGCCTACCGGGCTGCATTTGAAAACACCAATGTTGCTAAGGCTTCAATGTATCCTTCCTTCACTCTTACAGGAAACGCTGGATATTCAACCTTAAAAAATCTGAATAACTTTTTTGATTATTCTAATTTATTTGCAAGTGTTGTTGGAGGGTTAACCCAGCCTATTTTTAATCAAGGGAAATTAAGAGCCCAGCTAAGAGCCAATCAGGCTGCACAAGAAGAAGCTTTATTGAATTTCAAAAATTCAGTATTGAATTCCAGTGTTGAAGTTTCTAATGCTCTTTTTGCTTATGAACAAGCAAAAAGTAAGGATACCAACAGAGGACTTCAAATTGCTTCTCTTCAAAATTCAGTTGATTATACCAAAGAGTTATTGATTTACAGCAGTGCTAATTATACTGAGGTTTTAACTGCAGAACAAAATCTGCTAAGTGCCAAACTAAGTCAGGTTAATGATAAGTTACAGCAACTTCAGGCTTCTATAAATCTATATAAAGCTTTAGGAGGAGGTGTAAACTAATTTCTCGATATTAGATATGAAAAAACCGGCTTTATTGCCGGTTTTTTTATTTTTATGAATTATTTTAAATCTTCCATTATTTTAAGATAATTCTGATATCTTTTCTTCGATATGCTCCCTTCTTCTACCGCTTTAACAACTGCACAGTGTGGTTCGTTGATGTGTAAACAATTACTGAACCTGCAATTTTCCCTTTCTTTGAATATTTCAGGAAAATAATCCTGAAGTTCTTCTCTTTTCACATCTACCAGCTCAAATTCCTTCACTCCCGGTATGTCAATAATACTTCCGCCAAAACTCCAATCATACATCTGAGCAAAAGTTGTAGTATGTTTCCCTTTTTCATTATATCCGGATACCGAAGCTGTTTTCAATGATAAATCAGGCTGCAACGAGTTAATGGTTGAACTTTTTCCACTTCCGGAATGACCAAAAAATACGGTTGTTTTATTTTTAACCCTTTCTTTCAGTTTATCTATATTAATCATTTTTTCTGCAGAAATTTCCAGGGTATCATAACCAATATTTTTATAAATACCGATAATTTCATTTTGTTCCTCCTTTTCATTTTCTGTTAATAAATCAATTTTATTAAATACCAGAAGAACTGGAATTTCGTAAGCTTCACAAGTGATTAGAAAACGATTTAAAAACCCTAAGGATGTTTGAGGATTTCGAGTGGTGAATATGATACAGGCTAAATCTATATTTGCCGCAAGTATATGGGTTTCTTTAGAAAGATTAACGGATTTTCGAATGAGGTAGTTTTTTCTTGGATAAATTTTTGTAATCCATGCCACTGAAGTTTCTTCCAGTTCATACTCAACCTTATCTCCCACTGCTAAAGGATTGGTATTCCTTATTTTTTCTTTTTTAAATTTTCCACGAATACGAGCCTCATAAACTTCATTTGTGGATATATCCTTTATAAGGTACCAACTTCCCGTTGATTTTGTGACCAGGGCCTGCTTCATCTCTCAAAAATAAAAAAAATGCATCACATAAGGATGCATTTTAACTATATCTGTATAAATATATTTTTATTTATCCATAATTTCGTTCTGTAAGTCTACCGATTCTTTATGAATGGAAACTAACAAATGTTCTAGAAATTCTTCAGATAATCCCATACGGGTACCATTACGAATTGCTAGTTTTTTAAGTACATTCCAACGATCCGGCTGAAAAATGGCTACGTTATGTTCTTTTTTAAGATTACCGATTTTTTTAGCTACATCCATTCTGGAAGCTAATAATCCTAATAATTGGTTATCTAATTCGTCAATTTCATTTCTATATCTGTTTAACTTAGTAGAAAAAACATCAGAAGAATCATTCTTTTTACGTAAGGTTATATCAACCAGAATGTCTTTTAAAGTTTCCGGAAGTATTTGCTGTTTAGCATCACTCCATGCTTCATCCGGGTTACAGTGTGTTTCTACCATTAATCCGTTATACTCAAGATTGAAAGCCTGCTGAGCAACCTCTGCAATTAAATCTCTTCTTCCTGCTATGTGAGAAGGATCTCCTATAATAGGAATATTCGGTAAACGATCTTTCAATTCAAGAGCAATCTGCCATTGCGGATTATTTCTGTATTTAGATTTATTGTGTGAAGAAAATCCACGGTGGATAACTCCTAAATTTTTAATACCCTGAGCTGCCAGTCTTTCCAGTCCTCCAATCCATAAATCCAAATCTGGATTTACCGGATTTTTTACTAAAACCACTTTATCCGTATCTCTTAATGCTTCTGCAATTTCCTGCATAGTAAAAGGATTAACCGTAGATCGTGCACCAATCCAAAGATAATCAACATCAAACTCTAATGCTAATTTAGCATGAGAAGCATTTGCTACTTCTGTAGCTGTAAGCATGTTGAACTCATCTTTAACTCTTTTTAACCAGTTAAGACCTATAGCTCCTACCCCTTCAAAACTTCCTGGTTTAGTTCTTGGCTTCCAGATACCGGCACGATACACCTGAACATAATCTTTGTCCAATCGTTCGGCAATTTCCATTACTTGTTTTTCGCTTTCTGCACTACATGGCCCAGCAATAATCAACGGTTTTTCAAATTGGTCTATCCAATCTTGTTTTATATCCTGTATATTCATATCTAAAATTACGTGAAAAATGCAAATTTATAAACTTAATTTATAAGTTGAGTAAATATTACTTATAAATTCGTTACTAATATATATATTAATATCAAACTTCAAAAATAAAAAATTATATTTTTATTTTTATAGTAAAAAGTAAACATGTTCTTATAAACTCAAATATCTTTTATACTATTTTAAATAAATTTGGCTAATGTTTTATAATTTAACAATTCTTTATTTTTATTTATTGGAAGAAAATTGTTCAAATACCCCTAATCCAAAAAGGGCAAAATCATACTTGGAAGGATCTTCCTTGTCTAAAGTTACCAGGTTTTCCTGCAATTCCAAAACAGATTTCCAATCATTCTGTGTACGGTTTAACAATTTTAGCATCCTCGCTGTGTTTCCCGAATGTACATCCAGTGGACAAACTAATTGAGACGGTTTAATACTGTTCCAAATGCCAAAATCAACTCCTTTGTTATCTTTCCTAACCATCCATCTAAGAAACATACTCAGTCGCTTGGCCGAAGAATTACGTGCCGGACTGCTTATATGCTTACGTGTTCTCAATGAATGCTCTATTTCAAAAAAAACGTTCCTGAAACGTTCTAAAGCATGATACGTATTAACCTCATTTTCTTTGACAGCAAATACTTTTTCAAGCCCTCCTTTATTTACATATATGTTTTGAAGTGATTTTATAAAGAAAACCAAATCGTCAGAGTTGAATGTACGGTGTACGCTTCCCTGTATTTTTTTTAAATCTGCCGGAGTATGATTCATGATAAAATCAAACGGCTGGTTGTCCAAATACTTTATTATTTTACCTGCGCTTTTAAGTATGCTTTTACGATTTCCCCAAGCAATGGTAGCTGCTAAAAATCCTGAGATTTCAATATCTTCTTTCAAAGAAAACCCATGTGGAACACTCACCGGATCCGGCTCTATGAATTCCACATGGTTATATTGTTCTACCTTTTCATCTAAAAAATATTTTACTACTGAAAGATCCTCCATAGAAATTAATATTCCGGAGCTATTTCCACTTCCAGCCCCTCTAAATCTTCCGTTATAGCTAACTGGCAACCAAGACGGCTGTTTTCTTTGACATTGAAGGCTTCTGATAACATAGCTTCTTCTTCGTCTCCCATTTCAGGAAGCGGCTGGTTTTCGTTTAGCACATATACCTGACAGGAAGCACACATTGCCATTCCTCCACAGGTACCGATAGTACCCTCAGGAGCCAGTTCATAGGCACGTATAACTTCCATCAAATTCATAGACATATCGGTAGGTGCTTCCACTTCGTGTTTATTTCCTTCCCTGTCTATGATAGTAATCTTTACATCTGACATATAAAATTTATTCTATGGATTTTACAACCGCTTTTTCCGCTTCTTTTACAGTTCCGTCAAAACCTTGAACTCCTCCTACGGTTGTATATTTTAGTACATATTTTTTTCCCGGATTTACTCTGTTATAAATACTTTGACACATAAGTGTCGCTTCATGGAAACCACAAAGAATAAGCTTTAATTTTCCGGGATAAGTATTGATATCGCCAATGGCATATATGCCTTCTACATTAGTTTGATAATCTAATGCGTTGTTAACTTTAATGGCATTTTTTTCAATTTCCAGTCCCCAATTGGCTATAGGTCCTAGCTTAGGTGTTAGTCCGAATAAAGGAATAAAGTAATCCACAGATTTATCAAAAACAGTACCTTCCTGTTCTATTACTAAAGATTCAACTTTTCCGTCTCCTTTTATACCGGTTATTTCTGCCGGAGTAATTAAATTGATCTTACCTTCATTTTTTAAAGCCTGAACTTTTTCTACGGAATCCAAAGCACCTCTAAATTCATTTCGTCTATGAACAAGAGTAACCTCCGCAGCAATGTTTGCCAGAAAAATGCTCCAGTCCAATGCAGAATCTCCTCCTCCAGCAATAAGCACTTTTTTACCTCTGAATTGTTCTGGATTTTTCACAAAATATTCCACTCCTTTTTCCTCATAATCAGAAATATTTTCAATCTGAGGTTTTCTAGGTTCAAAACTTCCCAGTCCGGCTGCAATAGCTACCGCTTTTGCGTGATGCCGGGTTCCTTTGTCAGTGGTAACGATAAAAGTACCGTCCTCCTGCTTATCTATAGTTTGTGCAATTTCATTTAAAGTAAATCCCGGTTCAAATTGTTTGATTTGCTCGTGAAGGTTTTGAACCAGCTCACCTGCCTGAACGGTAGGATACCCAGGAATATCAAATATAGGCTTTTTTGGATATAACTCTGTTAACTGCCCTCCTATATTGGGAAGTGCATCAATAATATGGCATCTTAATTTTAATAAGCCTGCTTCAAAAACTGTAAACAGACCTGTAGGACCTGCCCCTATTATCAGTATATCGGTTTCTATCATAATTCTATCTGTTAAGTTGTTGTTGTTTAATGATATATTTTTTAATCAAGTATAATCTTTCCGCTCATTTGGTCTGCTCCTGAATTATTCAAGATAAAAAACACGGTAGTTTAGTAAGATTATTATTCAGCTGCAAAGATAATGAACCTGTTTTTATAAGCCAAACCTTGTAAATTTTTAGTTAATGTATATATATACAATTAAAGTATGTTTGATCTGACAATCAAACATACTTTTTTACTTCAAGCTCTGTATTTACAATATGTATTTGAGCAATACTTTATTTACACAGAGAACCTAATTATTGTTATATCACCTTGATTTGAGGTTTGTTTTCGGTTTTTTCTTCTAAAAATAATTTTCCTCTGAGTATACTTTTTACCAGCTCTATAAACTTATCTGCAAAGGTAGTCCTTATTTGGTTTGTTGAATATATTAGCGATACTTCCCTGAATGGAGAAGCAGTAAAATATCTTACATTTTTTTTATCTACTTCTGATAAAATTTCGGACTCCAGTAAAGGAAGTATGGTAAAACCAAAACCTTCATTTACCAGGCTCACTAAGGTTGAAAAACTACCGCCTTCTAGCTTTATATTGGAATTGATAGCTTCTTTATGCTTACAAAGATCCAAAACCACGTCTCGGAAGCAATGACCTTCTTCGAGCATTAAAAGATAATTGAAATCAAGTTTATCAGTATCTAATATTTTTTCTTTGTACAAAGCACTATTTTGAGGAGAAACATAAGCAACCAATGGTTCCCTGTACATAGGGCGCTCTATAATTTGCATTTCATCCAGTGGTGTACTTGCTATACCGAAATCGATATATCCTTCTTTTATCCCTTTCAGAATATCTTCCGTTTTAAGTTCTTTTATGACTAATTCGGATTCCGGATATTTGTTTCTGAAGGTTTTATAAAATAACGGTACCAAGGTTGGGGTTATCGTAGGAATGATACCCATTACTACGGTACCGTTCATACTTTTTTTATCTTCTTCTACTATTTTGGATAATTTTCCTGCTTCCTGCAATATAATTTTTGCCTGGTTGACAATTTTTTTTCCTATCGGGGTAATTTTAATAGGATTGGTCGTTCTATCAAATAATTCAACTCCCAGGGTCTTTTCAAGTTTCTGAATCTGCATGCTTAGCGTAGGCTGGCTTACAAAAGCTTTTTCTGCGGCAACTGTAAAATTTTTATGTTCTGCAACAGTTAATACATATTGAAGTTGGATTAAAGTCATTCTATTTAGCTATATTTTATTTTGATTTAAAAAAAAGTTTTTCACCGCAATTTACTAAGATTATTCCAAATATTCTTAATAAAAAAAATTTTGTAACCTTTTGTGTTTTGTTTTCGTATATGATATGTATGGGTAGAGAAAACTGGTTTATTCTTCTACTCTTTAGGGTAACATTGTGTTTAATTTTTTAGATACATTTAAAAAAAAGCATTTTAAAAAGAATGAGACAACTAAAGATTACCAAACAGGTAACAAACAGAGAAACTGCATCTCTTGACAAGTATTTACAAGAAATCGGAAAAGTAGATTTAATTACAGCGGATGAGGAGGTTGATTTAGCCCAACGCATCAAAGCTGGAGACAGAGTTGCTTTGGAAAAGCTGACCAAGGCTAATTTAAGGTTCGTAGTTTCTGTGGCAAAACAATATCAAAACCAAGGGTTGAGCTTACCGGATTTAATTAATGAAGGAAATCTGGGATTAATTAAAGCGGCCAAACGTTTTGATGAAACCCGGGGGTTCAAATTTATTTCTTATGCGGTATGGTGGATTCGTCAGTCTATTCTTCAGGCTTTAGCAGAACAGTCCAGAATTGTTAGATTACCTCTTAACAAAATCGGCTCCATTAATAAAATAAACAAGGCATTTGCTCATTTAGAGCAGGAACATGAAAGGGCTCCTTCAGCTGCTGAGCTGAGTGAAGTGCTTGATATGAGCGAAGAGGATATTAAAGAATCGATGAAAAACTCAGGACGTCATTTATCCATGGATGCTCCTTTGGTTGAAGGGGAAGACTCCAACCTGTATGATGTACTTCGCTCCGGAGAATCACCAAGTCCGGACAGAGACCTGATGCTGGAATCTTTACAAACTGAGATTGAACGTTCTCTATCTACTCTTACTCCAAGGGAAGCTGATTTAATCCGTCTATATTTCGGGCTAAGCGGCCAACACCCAATGACTCTTGAAGAAATAGGAGAAACTTTTGATTTAACCCGCGAACGTGTTCGTCAGATCAAAGAAAAAGCTATTCGTAGATTAAAACATACCAGCAGAAGTAAAATTCTGAAATCGTATTTAGGAAAATAATTTATATTATATAAGTAATTGAGCAGTGTTTTCTGGCACTGCTTTTTTATTTGCCTTTATTTTAAATTTTACTGTTATTTTATGAAAGAAGTCCTTATCAGTGTACTGTTTAATGTCGGAGTTTCCATAATCTTAAAAATTTTCAGTTCCAAATCATCTGCATCTCAGTCCTTATTTCCAGTTATTACTTATAATTACATTTTTTCTGCACTGTTTTGCTATTTTATATATCATCCTTCGTTAACTACTATTAACTATAGCCAAGCACCCTGGCTCATTTATATCCTTATGAGTATTCTTATGCCTGTGATGTTTATTCTTATTGGACTATCAATTAAACACATTGGAATTGCACGTACAGATATTGCCCAACGAATTTCCTTACTATTAACTCTCGTAGCTTCTTTTCTCTTTTTTAAAGAAGATTTTACCTGGAAAAAAATAGCTGGCCTCTCCCTAGGTTTTATATCTATCTTTTTTATTTTCTATCAAAGCCGGAAAAGCAAATCCGAGGGTATATATTCATGGTTCTTGCCTGTTTTAATTTTCTTTGGTATGGGGGTCATAAGTATCTTATACAAAGTGATAGCTGCTAATCAGGAAATTTCTTTTACTACATCTACTTTTTTTATTTTCGTTGGTTCTTTTATAACCGGAGTAATTATTTTAGCATTTAGTAAACAAAAATTTAACCTTTCTTCTCTGGTTTGGGGCTTAGCGGTAGGTGTTTTTAATTTTGGCAATGTGTTGTTTTATTTGAAAGCTCACCAGACTTTAAAGCATAATCCTTCTATGGTTTTTGCTACGATGAACTTGGGCGTTATTATCTTAGGTAGTATTACCGGAATTTGCTTTTTTAAGGAAAAGATGTCTTCCCGTAATTATTTTGGATTGTTCTTAGCTCTTATATCTATTGTGTTAATCACTTTTTGGAAATGATAAGACAAAAAATAGTTAACAGAGCACTTATTTTTTATTACTTTTATTTTACTGATTCTTAGCAAAAAAGATAGTTATGGTTAAAAAATATCAAGTATTTTTTTAATTACGATTTGGAGAATTAAAGAAAAGGCGTATATTTGCAATCGCTAATCAGCACTGGTCCTATAGCTCAGTTGGTTAGAGCACCTGACTCATAATCAGGTGGTCCCTGGTTCGAGCCCAGGTGGGACCACTTTTTGAAATTTAAATTATTTAAAACCTGTATTTTAACGTACAGGTTTTTTATTTTTAGACAATGAATTGAATTTTTATTAGCAACATAACAACTTTTCATACGTACCAGGCGGATAGCTTTCTGCAATATCTATTTTTCTTCTTAAAATGATTTCTTTTTTGGTTAGCTTTCCCTTGTAATGTTTCTTTCTGTATTTTTTTAATATTCATCCTAAACTTTCTCAATAAAAACCTTTTCAAACATCTCTAATAAATCTCTGTTCTTTTGGTAAAGTGTTTGTTTTTCATAGTAAGCATTAGACTGATAAAAATATTAAAGAAAATAATAAAATTAGTCTAAATAACGACATAAATTCATCTACAATAGAAATAATAATTTAAAAACTCTTAACCAGAATATCTTTTACAATGAAGAGGATTGAACAACTAAGTGCTAAGTCTATAAAAAAGAAACATGGATTTACAGCAGGAATTCCTTTAAGAATAATAATGAATCTAAATTATACCGGATGCATAAGCTTACAGAGGGTGAAAGGGGCGATGTAATTATGGACTGGGACGAATTCCCAGAAGACATGGTAAAAGTAATTTACTATGACAAACAGGTGAATAAAATAATGGGATATGTGATAACTTTTTTCCTTGCAGTTTTTGGAGGCTGAATAATTGTAAATTGTTCATATAATTAACTAATTAACAAAACAATATACTATAGTGATACCAATTTTAAGATAAAAAATAATATTCTACTTTTACATATAAAAAATATTGTTTAACTTCCGAAGTTAAAAACATTCAAAAATTAATGAATTTTGTAGATTTATTTGCTGGTGCATCTGGAATGTCTGAAGGTTTTATAAGAGCTGGATTTAACCCTATTGCTCATATTGAAATGAATGAAGAAGCCTGTTTTACGATAAAAACGAGAGCAGCATATCATTATCTTAAATCAAAGAATAAATTAGAAATATATTATAGTTATATCAGAGGAAAAATTTCAAGAGAAGAATTTTACAAGAATATACCTAATGAAATTCTGGATTCTATCATAAATGTTGAGATAGATGATAATTCTATAAAAGAAATTTTTAGAAAAATTAATAAAAAAAATCAGAAAATTAATTTAATAATTGGAGGGCCTCCTTGTCAGGCATATTCTCTTTTAGGTCGATTTCAAGAAAATATAGAAAATGATCCTAGAAATAAACTATATATACAGTATGGCAGGTTTTTAAAGGAATTTAACCCTAAAGCGTTTGTTTTTGAAAATGTTCCGGGAATTTTGAGCGCAAATAAAGGGCAACACTTTAAAAATTTAAAAGCGTATTTCAGAAAGTTAGGATATGAGGTATATCACGAAATGCTGGATGCTTCAGATTACGGAGTGGTACAGGCAAGAAAAAGAATTATTATTGTTGGTTGGAAAAAGGAGTCAGATTTTGGCTTTCCGGATTTTGATAAAGTAAAGAAAAAATACACTGTTAATGAAGCTTTTGAGGACTTACCGGAATTAAAACCGGGTGAAGGTTATCAGTATATGAATTATAAAGAGTTAAAGAATAGTAATCTTGAAAAGTTTGAATTAAGAAACGGAATTGATTTTTTAACGCAGCATATATCACGCCCTCATAATGAAAGGGACCTAGCAATATACAAAACAGCCATTCAGAAGTGGAATAATGAAAAAATAAGATTAAAATATCCTGACTTACCAGAAGAACTTAAAACACATAAAAACGAATCTTCATTTATTGACAGGTTTAAGGTTGTTAATGGCACAGGAGTTTCTCATACTGTGGTGGCACATATTGCAAAAGATGGTCATTATTATATACATCCTGATGAGGAACAATGCCGTTCTATTTCAGTAAGAGAAGCAGCAAGATTACAGTCATTTCCGGATGATTTTTATTTTGAAGGTTCCCGCTCAGCAGCATTTAAACAAATTGGTAATGCAGTACCACCGTTAATGGCTTATGCTATTGCTAAAAAAATGAAAGAATTATTATGAGTAATATTAACAAACATAATATAAAAGCCAAAAGTCATATTTTAAGTCTTTTAGGAGACGAGCTAATTGGTAGTGATAGTCTTGCTATTTTTGAGTTGGTTAAAAATGCTTATGATGCAGATGCAGAAGAGGTAACAGTAGAATTTATAAATCTTAATCAGTCAGATCAGCAAATAATTATTGAGGATGATGGACACGGAATGACTAACAAAGTTATACAGGATGTATGGCTTACTATTGGTACTGATTTTAAAAGAGGGAAAAACAGAAAAGAAAGCAAAAAATTCCATCGAGTATCATTTGGAAATAAAGGAGTTGGAAGATTAGCTGTACATAAATTAGCTAAAAGAATAACTTTAGAGACCCAAGCAGAAGGAGAAATATTTTCAAGTCGTTTAACAATAGATTGGGCGGAATTAATAGCTTCAAAAGAATATATACAAGATCTTGAAGTGAATGTGGAAACTGTTGCAGAACAATTATTTGAAAAAGGGCAAGGAACAAGAATTATTTTAGATAAACTAACAACAAAAAAATGGTCAAAAAAAGCATTAAAAGACTTAGTCAGAAAAATTGATAACATAAAGAATCCTTTTAATCCTAATCCCAAATTTATCATAAAAATTGAAGCAAATGATTTTCATAACGAATGGATAAAAGAAGTCACCAGTAGTAATGATATTCTTAGTGATAGCTTATATCAATTTAATTTCAAAATAAAACCAAGTAAAGGGACATCAGATGATTTTGCTAAATTTCTATGGAGATATTCATTTAATCCGCCACTCCAAACAAGTATTCTGAAAAGATCCTCTAGAAATACTGATACTACAAATTTTCATATTGGTGAATTATATAAAGATCTTGATGGTGAAAAGGAATATAATAGATTCTTAAGAAATAAAGATTTGCTTGATATTGGTATTATTAAAGGTAAATTCTATGTGTTTAATCAAAGTTCTATTCTTTTAAAAATGAACTTTGGAGGACAGATTATTGCTGTTAAACAATTTATTAAAGATAATTCAGGAATTAAAATTTTTCGGGATAATATACGGGTTTACAACTATGGAGAATCATATGATGATTGGTTAGGACTTGATTTAGATAAAATCCAAAGAGCTGGAGATCATTTTGGAAAAAAAGTTACTATCGGTGTTGTTGATCTTGATTTAAAATCCAGCAATGATGGATTAGTTGAAAAAACAAACCGTGAAGGCTTTATAGATAATACCGAATTTAACAGATTTCAGCTATTAGTAAAAGAAGTTTTTAATTTCTTTGAAAGAGAAGCTAGTAATGATAAAGATTTGATTGAAGCTTTTTTAGAGGAAACCCGACCTGTTAAAAAAGTGGGATTTGGAGAAACTATAAAAGAACTGGAAAATAAGATTAAAGATAAAAATCTAGAGAAGGAATTAAAACCATTACTTATTCGTGTTGATAAAGATTATACTGAAATGCGTGATATTATGGTTAATTCTGGTATGACCGGGCTCAATCTGGGTGTTGCTTTTCACGAAGTAGAGAGAGAAATCAGGTTTATTAACGCAGATCTGAGTACTAATAATATAAATATAGAAGAAATTAAAGATAAGGTACGAAATCTTATCCAAATATTAGAAAGTCTATCTCCTATATTAAGGCAAAATAAAAGTTCTTTATCTACTGCTAAAAAAGTAATAGAGATAGCTAAAAGAAGAAATGAAAATCGATTTAATTTTCATAAAATAATCTTTTCATCTCCGGTTTTAACAGGAGAAAACAAAGATTTTAATTTTAAGGTTCCAACAAATCTTTTGATTTCTGCAATATCAAATTTAATTGATAATGCTATTTACTGGACACGAACTCAATTAGATTTGATTAAAGTTCAAAATAATCTATATAAACCTGCTATCTATATAGGAACAGATTTGTTAACATTTGAAGGTTTTGCTATTATTATAGCTGATAATGGGCCTGGATTTTCTTCTGAACCTGAATATTTAACTCAGCCTTTTAAAACCAAAAAAGAGGGAGGTATGGGATTAGGATTATATTTTGCCGATTTAGTAATGAATATGATTGGTGGTAAATTGCTTTTTCCTGACAGCTCAGATTTAGATATTCCTCCAATTTATATTGGTGCCTGTATTGCATTAGTATTCCCCAAATAATTATCAAAATATGTTGGAAAAACAAAACAAAATTATAATTGTGGATAACATTCCTGCACAGTTAGAAATATTAGGTAAATCTTTTTTTGAAAATGGTTTAGGCTGCAGAACCTTTGTATATGATCCCTCATACGATTCTCCACTTGAAAAAGTAAGAATTGCTTTTTTTGATATCAATCTTACAGAGAAGGTAGTAGATGCCGATTATGAATCAAATGAAGAGATACTCGAAAAAAACACTTCTGTATTTAATGATTTGGCTTATGCAATTAACCAATATATTTCTAAAAATAATGGTCCCTATGTTTTAATTTTCTGGACGGCAAACAGTAAAATTGCAGATGCTTTTAAACTTTATATAAGTGATCCTGATAGAGGTTATTCAGATACAGCGTCACCTATTTTTATTGATTGTATAGATAAAACTCCATTCGCTGATAATAATGGAGAACAGAATAATTTATCCGATAAAATATTAGAATTATTGAATGGGAATGAGAAGATAAAGTTTTTATTTAATTTGCAGGAAAATTGTCGAAAATCAGGTGAAGAAACTATAAATAGATTATATCAAATTATCCCTAAAGAAGAAAATTGGGGAGAAAGTACAGTTTTTTTTGAAAATCTTGATATAATACTATCAAAAATTGCCTCATCCACTTTAGGATGTCAACATGCAAAAGAAAATAATCAGAAAGCAATATATGAAGGTCTTCTACCAATTATTAATTATGAACTAATTAATAGTGAGAATACATTGGATTGGTTACAAATCTTAACAAAATTAAATCAATCAACAGATTGTAAAAATTTAGTTATTCAAGAAAAATCTATTGAAAACAAATTGAATTCTTTATACCACATCGAAAAGTATACAAATCAAACTAAAAACTTTCGAGGTTGTGTAATTGAGATTAATAAACATTCCATTGAACCATTAAAATCACTTAATATTTTAAATACTGAAACTTGGGTAAGTAAGATGCTTGCTGTTAAGGAAGGAAATGAAACACAAAAAAAACGTAAATCAGAAATATTAAACAACTCTAAAATAATTGCTATAGAAATAAGTGCCTCATGCGATTTTTCCAATAATAAATCAAGAATTAATAAATATATTTTAGGAGTTCTATGCAACAATCTGAATAAAGATTTAGATAAAGATCTAAATTTAAAAAGTAGACCTGAATTTTGCTATCATTTAGGTGGATGTTGTTTCTATCATGAAGAAAATGATTACAATATTTTTCTAAATCTTAATTATGTATTTTCCTCAAACTTTAATGATTTAAAATTAGGCAATGTACTTTTTATATTAAAAAAAGAAATAATGGATATGCTGGGTAATAAATATGCAAGTCACATTTCAAGAATTGGGATAACAAGTTTATAACATATGGATGTCCATACACCTGAACAACGTTCAAAAAATATGCGAGCAATCAAAGCAATAGGAAGTAAGGATGAAATTCGTCTGGCTAAAGCTTTGTGGCATCTGGGATATAGATACCGTAAAAATGACAAAACAATTTTTGGAAAACCTGATTTAGTTTTCAAAAAACAAAAAATTGCTGTTTTTGTTGATAGTGAGTTTTTCCACGGTAAAGACTGGGAAACAGAAAAATTTAGAATAAAAACCAATCAGGAATTTTGGTACAAAAAAATAAGCAGAAATATAGATCGAGATAAAGAAGTAAATCAATATCTTACTGATAATGGCTGGAAAATATTAAGATTTTGGAGCAAAGAAGTAAAAAGTAATCTTCAAAGATGTATCTATGAAATTATCCAAGCTATTAATTCTATAAAATAGGCTAAATTAAATTGATGCTCAAACCCACATACATCCACGATACTCCATAGTAGTACAAAAATAATTAAAATTGGTGTTTTAAGGTACTTATTAGTGTATATAGTTATATATCAATATATTGATTTCGATACAGGTGGAACCACTTTAAGAATGACAAACCTACTCAGGTTTGATGATAAATCGCAAAAAATCAATGTATTATGCGATTTTTTTTGTGTTTTGTATGACAAGAAAAAGACTCGAAAAAGACGTTTTTTTGTCAGTTTCCGTTACCAAATCGTTACCACTTTTCAAAATTCCAAAAGTGATAACAATTATGCTTATAGGTCATTGATTTATAATTAATTAGTCAATAGTAAATCACCGTTTTACAGAGGAAACAGGAATGTTTGTAACTAATTTTAACACGATAAATTATGAAAAAGAGTACATTCAACATTTTGTTTTATCTGCGTTCCAACCGGATTATTTCAATCTGTATGAAATAATGAAATTTGAATTTTTGTATTAGAGAAAAAAACACCTCCGACTCCAATCGAAAGTGTTTTTAACTTTAATAGTTTGTATTTCTATTACTTTTAATAAACTTCTTCATAACGATTCCCTGACGGGTTTGTATAGCTAAAATATAACCGCCTGAGGCAAGATCCTTCACGTTAATCTCGTTATTTGGAACGGTACGAAGTCTTTTTATTTCCTTTCCCGAATAGTCGTAAACAAAGATTACATTTAATTTAGAAGTTGCATTAATTTTAATCAAATGAGTTACTGGATTTAAGGAAATTTCCAAAAGTAAAATTCTGAATCAAACTTTTTTAATTTATTTTACAAAATAGCAGATTATTCTTTTTTAGTTAATTTTTTATATCTTTATCAAGATAGCTTATATTTTAAATCATATATTTGTTTTGATTAGTAAATATTATGATTCTATTTCCTTTTTTAATTTTAAGTGTTGTTTTAGTTAGTATTATTTTAGCCTCAATGATGGGTTATATTTGGATAAAATGCGATCAGGTCAGCAAAAAAGAGATATTTTCAGGCATTCTGTATTCCATTATTTGTATCTCAACTCTTTATATAGAAGTTTTAAATCATTTTTTGAATTTTATTTTCCTGTCTTTTATATTACCAGCAATATTTTATCTGGTATTTAAAACCACAAAAAACACTAGAATACAATTTATTTATAAAACATTACTTTTTGGAATTATATTCAATACTATATTTGGTATTTTCATAATAGGATATACAGTTTTGTTTAATTAAAATTTTTATTATAATCTTTTACTTACGCTCTTTTCTTTTAATATAATTTATTGATTATAAGTAAATTATTTATATATTTAATCCTTAAATTTCCCCAATACATATACTTTTTAATAAAGAAATACATGACGATTTGAGATCATATATTCTCGTTATTTATTTGCTTTGAAGTTCTAAAAAAGTTTGTTTATTATTTCCAAATGAGCCTATTGAAGAAATTATTGGAAAATAGCGTTTGAGGTTTCATTTGTTAAGACCTGTTTATCTAAAGAGTACGAAAACCTATTTTCACCTATTTTTAGTTTTGTATCAGTTGGATGTTGGGGTGTGCAGTGATTATTTCCAATATAATATCGAAATAGGTAGGTCCTGTTCCGTTTTCCAGCTCATTTAGCTTTTGTTGTATGTAAGGAATGTTATACAAAGCTGGCGAATTAAGTTTTTGCTGGTAATATGCTTTAGTTTCTTCTTTTCCTAAATCCTGTTTGTTTTTCTCAAAATCTTTCCAGATAAGGTGTATAGGTTCATTTCCTTTCATTTCTCCGAACCCCCCGTAAAACAAGTCATTCAAAGCATCCAGACTCTCTCCCACTTGCCAGTCTTCATTGACCATAAAGAGGCGGTTTATTTCCCGGTAAAATGAAGGTATATCCTCTATCCGGCTTCCTTCTATAATGAATGTCTTTGCCACGGTACATACTTTTTTTCCTGAATTGATAGTTCTTTACCCAATTTGCCAGTAGCCCTATGTCGAAATTTACGGACAACTGTTACTATACCATCTCCCCGTATTCTTTAATCTTCTTTTCGCAAATCTGTTTGGTTATATCCATCAACAATTTTACTTTCGGAATCAGCGCATCAATATCCTCTTTGGTAACTACAAAGTCCGGATTGTAACGGGCTTCTACATACGCGGCTTTTACTAAATGAAACAACCTTTTTTCTTCTGCGGTGTGTAGAGGGAAAACCTTAGCCAGTTCTTCGGAATATTTTTTTACTGAGGAAGATAATTTGGCCAGATTGTGCTGTTTATTATTCCGAAGGGTAAAAACCAACCGTATCGCGTAATAACAATTCTCACAAGCCTGATGAAGATTAAATATTGAATCTTTATACCATTCTTTTCCAAGAGCTAGTTGTGCCATTCCAAGCTTTCTTCCCGCACTTTCAAATTTTTCTTCAAAATACTCCTGTGCCTGTTTTTGTATTTCGTCGTACCGGAGCTTTCTTCTTCGGGCCAGCTTAAAATTCCCGCTATCATACAAAACGACTCCTTCCTGTTTAATCTGGGTATAAAAATATCGTCCTTCTTCCAGATCTTTGTTCAGCTTTTTTATATCGTCGTTTATAAATTGTACGGGTGTTTGTTTTTCGGGATTTCGGTAGTATTTATCGTCTACCTGGTCCAGAATGCGTCCGGCATCTTTATCGGATATATGGTGAGTAGCCACCAGGATATCATAATCGCTCATATAGGAAGTGGGTATACCAAATTCTATGCGTTCATCATAGTCTACATATTCATTTCTTGCATAACTTCCATACAGGATAATCATTTCCGCCTGCGGAAGTCTCTTACGTATTTCGGTTACCAGATTATTGATATCTTCCTGCTTGCGTTTGGGAAGATAGGCTATGGACTTTTTCATCTGCGGGTGTCTTCGTTTCTGTTTTTTCTTACTCGTGTACAGCTTTTGATATTACAAAAATAACCTTTTTAAGATAAATTCTTATTTTTTATTATTCTAAAGCTAAAGGTAACAAAAAAGAAATTTCTGAAGTTTTATTTTATCTTATATATTTGTAAAGTAATTATAAAACTATTTTATATATTGAAAAAATAACATAAATGATACGTAATACTTAAAACAGTGTTTGACACTAAAACTGATGGTTATAGTAAATTTTATGTCGGGCACAAGGGCTCTGCTTAAGGAAAAATAATTGTGTGAAAAGCATTTATCAACTACTGGCCGGCTGTTTCTTTATTTCTTTTATCTATCGTGCCCTTACCAGACGGGCATGGATAAAACCGTGCAAGAATCTGCCGTACGAATTTAGCCTTGGTGGAATTGTATTTATAGGTTGCCCTGAATATGAATGATATAGCTATAGAGGTGCAGACATAACGTCCCTTTGTTTTTATGTATTTTCTATAAACTGACTTCCTGTTCGGGGACAACAGGTAAAAAATAAAGTAACTTATCATGAGTATAAATTGTAAAGACCCAAATATAGCACAGCGTTTTGCAACTTTACTTGGCTATGCCCGAATTATACACGGACAATACCGGGAAAGCATACGCAGCACTTTTGAAGAGCAGGAATCCTGCACTTTTGAGTATTTTGATACTAAGGAAGTACATAAATTAATGGAAATTGAATTTCCGGAGGCTTCCCTAATGTGTACATTCTCAGAAAAAGGACGTTGCAATTTTTCCGGCTATATTTTTAAAAGTTTGTGTAACCTTATGGAATATATAAATTACTGCAACGAAACGTACGTATATAATATGCATACCCAATCATGGGAGATGGATCGTTGTTTTTTACGGCTACAGCTTCGTAAAAAGAAATTTATTTTTTCTCTGGTTCCGCTGGAAATGTTTAACTAATAGTTTTCTTAGATAGTACAGGCTCACCCTTTCGGGTGAGCCTGTTTTTATTTTCTTTATTGCAGCTAAACTGTTATTTATTATTATTTATTATTTGTTTTCTACTGGCCTACAGTGGAATAATCCCAATTATAACTGTATATTATACCTCCCCAAATGACAGATCTCAAACCAATATCATAGGTTAAGACCGCACCTCCTTTTTTTGGAGTTAATTTTGCACGAATAGGAATAATAAACATTGCAGCACTGTTTTCTGAAGGATTTTCAGGAGACTTTAGCATTATAAAACGACTTTGGGTATTGTTTCTTACGTAATACAAATATTCTGCCTTATATCCGGCATAATTATATTTATAATAATCGCCCTGATGGGCTGCATAACAAAGTTTTCCATATTTACCTGCTTTATTAACAGATAACAATTTATATTCATAGTTAAAAGCGTATTTTAACCACCCCCAATCATCAACTATAAACCATTCGATGGTATAATTGGAATTTAATTGGCTGGTGTTGGAAGTTTTATGGGCCTTCACTTCCAAATCTACATAGTTACCAGCCGAATTAAGGTTTATGTAAAAATCCGTTTTTTTTAATGCGGTACTGCCCATTATTCGCTGAGCATTTGATTCACTGATTTGTTCATTTACTATATCTTCCGTACATGCTGTAAACAATAGCGAAATAAGTAAAAAATAAAGGCTAAATTTTCTCATAGTTATTTATTTTATATTGTTATTATTAGTAAACTAATATACAAAACAAATACAAATAAACCAAACATAAATAATAATAAGAGATAATAATAAAAGTTATTTATCCTATATATTTGATTATTAAAAAATTTAAGATTAAATTATCAGTTAACTTTTTTAGTTCGAAGGCTGTTGAAACTTATGTAGGGCTATACTAAAAATTCAATAGCTTACCTTTTATAAGATAAAGGAAAGCGTAGCTTTAAAAATCTATTTTTGTGTATAACTATATATAGATACAATTTGATTAGCCGGCTTTCATATAATTTACATTGATCTCTATTTAGATACAGTATATTGCCTTTATATTGAAATAATCGTGAAAAATATGAAGTTAGAATTTAGGAATTACTATATAATAAATAATTACTTAGTTTAAAATATAACGAGATGCTTTGAGAAGCATCTCGTTAATTAGTAATGTTTTAATTTTTTATTCAGTTTATATAATCTAAAATATGCATAATTTATTTAAATTTTGTTTTATGTACGGTTAAATAAATATAATCACCCTTTGCACCTCTGTTTAAATCAGCCCATTCATTTCTTTGTCCATTATTATACAACATAACCCATGACCAACCTAAATCTAAATTTCTTGATGGGGGATTTTTACCATAATGAGCTCCTATGTAATCAATAGCTTCTTTATCTGTTGAATTCACTCTTCGATATGCAAGATATAAACGTTCACCTTTTTTCTTAGTATTTCTGTTTAGATCAAAATCAATTTTTTCATATCCATTGGGCGTTGAATTATTATTCTGCAAAATTACAATATCTGCAATAGGAATTTGATTATCATTTTCCTTGGGTGACAATCTATAACCTAATCGGATATAAACACCTTTGGCTCCTCTATTTGCATCCAAGATATCTTTATTTTCAGTTCTGTAAATACGCCCCATTACATAGTTTGTCAGAGGAGGCTCCGGTATTCTAGGAACATCATTTTGTTCCCATACTCTGATAAAATTTATGAAGTTTTGGATATTAACTATCCCTTTTTTCCTATCATTTAGCCTTTTATTAAATTCATCTTCAACCGCTTTTGCTTTCCCCGGGTCTACAAAATTTATAATCAACCATATAGGCAGTAGGGAGTTATTAAAATTACCTATACCTGATAAATCGGGATTTTCCTTGATTGAATTGACCCATTCGCCATATCTATTCATAAACTGCTCTTCGCTCGTGGCACTATAATTACCTCCGCCTTTACTTACAAAATGAATATATGTATTATTATTAAAATCTTCTTGAGAATTAGAAAAACCTGACGTGGATTCTAAGGTAATAAACTTATAACGAGCCTTAACATGTGCATCCATTTCTTTTGTAGATTTTATTTCAGATCCGGAGTAAGAAAATGAAGATTCTATGCTTCCTCCCTGATAGCATCTTATAAAGATATGGGAACCATAAATATCAAGTATTTCTGATGCTTTATATTGCATGATTCCGTTTAAAAAATCATCGGTAATATATTTTCTGAGGGTACCGGGATCTGATGTTGTCAGAAACTCTTCTAAAACTTTATGATCTGCTCTAAAATATGAATATTTATTGGTTTGTTTATTTAGATACGTTTGCTTGTATTTTACACCAAAATCGCCACTGAATAAAGGTAGTCCTATTTCAACTCCAACATTTGCATATCTTGTTTGGTGAAGAATAATTAAAGATTCTTCTGTATTGGAACTCCAGGAAGTTTGAAACGACGGAGTTTGGTTTATAGCATTTACTGAATTTAATTTATCTATATCTAATACGGGTCTGGTAAGCTTTACATCGTCTCTGTTAATATAGGAGCTGTTTATAACGTCATAACCAAGCCCTAAAAAAGTTTCTCCGCGCTTTATAGGGCTATCATCTTTTTTAGTTTTACTTTTGTGCTCATTAATATTATGATAATTTTGTTGGTTTTTTTCTACATCCGGATTAATTACCACTAATACTTCTAAAAATGTTTTAGTTTCAGAAATACTCAATTCTAGCGTAACCACTTCTGATATAACATTTCCCCTTTCAGCCGAAAGCTTATTCAATCTGTTTAAAGAAATTCTGTTACCTTCCAACAACAGATTTCCTTCATATGGCTGATTGTATAGTCCTATGGATTTAATTTTTACAATGGTTTTAGCATCTAAAACCTGTCCTTCTTTGGGTATTATAACTTTATCCGTTATATCTTCTCCCTGAGTAGCATAAACAGCAACTGCCGTTTCAAGTTTTTCTTTTTCTTCTGCTAAAGTTTTGTATTGTAACTCAACTCCGGATTCATTGGAAGTTTCAACATCGCCTTTTGTACATGATGAAAGTACAATAAGAAATAATAAAAAAAAAACAGTAAATTTCATAATCTATTAATTTGTTAAAAAAATATTATGTCAAAAATATAAATTATAAGTATTTTTTACCTCTAAATAATATAATTTATTTTTAAATAAATTTTTTACATTAAGTTTTATCGAATTGTTTATAAGTACTGCACACACTTAATATTCATACTTTAAATTAAAATCATATGATAGAATAAGTGGTTATGTATCTGTTATTTAAGAAGACATTTAACCTTAGCTGAATACTTTTTTAATCGTTATATGCTTCTATTTTAAGACTCAATAATTTATTTTATAGATACAAGGCATAACCTCTTTTCCGACAAAATCTATTCAACCCGCAGTTTCCTCATTTTTTCATAAATGGCTGGTATTATCTCTTTACCGGCAATATCTTTCAATCCTCATTTTTCAATTACTTTATTTTTTAAATCTTTAATATCATTAATAAGAGAATCATTTGTTTTTCCTGAATTTATATCATCATATTCACCATAATTTATGTTTTATAACAAAAAAAAAGCAAGAAAAAATATTACTGGAATTAAATTGCAAGAACCAGCCTATTATGAGTAAGCAATAAAAGTTTAAAGAGAGTCTGTATTTTCTAACAAATGTTATTTTATATATGATGTAACCGCTATAATTTTACACTTGTTTAAATTAAATCAATTATGAAAATACAATTAGCATTAGATACTATTCGTTTGGATGAACTAGTTAGTAAAGTTACTCCGCTCATTGAGTATGTTGATATTTTAGAAGTTGGCACTCCTTTGATGATGCTGGAAGGAATGGAACCCGTGCGTATATTAAAAAGACATTTTCCTGATAAAGAAATACTTTGCGATACTAAAATAATGGATGCAGGAGCAATGGAAGCACGACATGCTTTGGATGCGGGAGCAGACTATATTACCGTTATGGGGGTTACAGATAATTCTACTATACAGGCATGTGTTGATACGGCTAAGCTTTATAAAAAAAAAGTGGTAGCAGATATGCTATGTGCCGATTTAAAAAAACGTATTCCTATCATTGAAAATCTTGATGTTGATTACCTGGGTGTGCACACAGGAGTTGATCAACAGAAAAATGGAAGAACTCCTTTGGAGGATCTTGTTGAGATTAAAAATCTTACAAAAAAATCTAAAATAGCTGTGGCTGGGGGTATTAATGCCGACAATTTACAGGCTTATTTAGTCTATAGTCCAGAAATACTTATTGTAGGCGGCGGTATTATGGCATGTAAGGATCCTGTACAAGCAGCTAAAACCATTTATACTTTAATAAATAGAAACAAATATGAAAACTAAAGAAAAATTACAAAAAATCATTCAGGAACTATCATTCAACTCAAGTCTGATTAATGATGACGAAGTTGATAATTTCGTTGCCTATATTATGAAAGCCAATCGTATATATCTTGCAGGTGCAGGTCGTTCCGGATATGTTATAAGGTGCTTTGCCAACAGACTTATGCATCTCGGATTTTCCGTAAATTTTGTTGGCGATGCTACAACTCCGCACAGCAAGAAAGGCGATTTATTAATCATTGGATCCGGATCGGGTGAAACCCAGAGCTTAGTTGCTATGGCTAATAAAGCGAAAAAAAGCGGATTAGATTTAGCATTAATAACACTCAACCCTCATTCCAGTATCGGACTACTAGCTAATGCCATAATACCCCTTCCCGGAGTATCCCCAAAGGCTGATCAAAAGATAACAAATAAAACTTTATCCATACAACCCATGGGATCTGCTTTTGAACAACTTAGTTTTTTACTTTATGATGCCATAGTCCTAAGCCTCATGGATCAATTGAAGGAAACCGGAGATAGTATGTTTGCCCGACACGCTGATTTGGAATAATTACTACTTTTCAATTAAAGTATGTAAACTTTCTGTTATTCTACTATTTTTGCGATGGTTTTTCTTATTCTGCTTAAAGATTCCGGAGCCATGGATAAATAAGAAGCAATATGCTTAACCGGAGCTCTTAAAAGCGCTGAAGGATATTCTTTCATAAAACGTTTGTACCTTTCGGAAGCTGTAGATAATCTCCAGGAATCTGCTTTTTTCTGAGATATTATTAATGAAGTTTCCAATATTTTTTGAAGTAACTGAATCGCTGCGGGATAATGGTGTGTAAGATCTACGATGCCCTGGTAGGGAATTGCATGTATGATACTTGTCTCAACAGCTTCAATCAATAGTTTAGTTGGTTTTTTTTCAAACAAACTTTCAATACAAAATGTAACTTGACTGTTACAGGTAAAATGTTCTGTAATCTCAAAATCATCTTTAAAATAGTATTGTCTCAATATACCTTTCTCAACGTATAGGATATCTTTGGCAGTCTGCCCTATATTTAAAATTATCTCTCCTTTGGTATATACTGTTGTATTTATCATTAATGATAAATGGTTAAGAGCTTCAATAGGTAAAGTACAGTACTTTTCAGAAAAGAGTTCAGCAACAGCTAAAGCCGGCAAGTATTTTTCACTTTTCCAATTGCATACATCCGAATGAACCATAAGCGTAATTATTTATTTATAAATATAAGCATATTAACGCATATATTAATTTTTTTATTTAAAATAATGCGCATTTATGCGTTTATATTACTTATATTTGCCTGTTTAATTTATACTCATAAGTTTATGCTTAAAGAAGAGCGTCACCAATACATCCTCAAGAAACTTAAACAGGATTACAGAGTTCAGGTAACAATGCTAAGCGAAGAATTGCTTATATCTGATGATACCCTGCGAAGAGATCTTGCTGAACTAAATAAATTAGGTCTTTTAACCAGAGTTCATGGGGGAGCTATAGCCAAATCAGGCATTCCTGTTGAATTTACTAAACGACTGGATACCGGAATCCCTGAAAAACAAGAACTTGCTAAAAAAGCAATTCCTTTATTTTCTGAAAATGACATTATTTTAATTGATGGAGGAACTTCTAATCTGGAACTGGCAAGGCAATTACCGAATGATATACATCTGACCATTTACACCAATAGTTTTCCTGTTGTAAATGAATTAATAGACAGAGAATCTATAGATTTGATGTTTTTAGGAGGAAAAGTCTTTCCTTCTTCACGCATTACTACAGGTGTGCCTGTCATAAAAGCCTTACAAACTTTTACTGCTGACTGGTATGTGTTGGGAGCTAGTAATATACACCCTGAAAAAGGAACCACAGACCCTAACCGAGAAGAAGCTTTTACTAAAATAGCTATGACGGAACGAAGCAGGCAAATTTTGGTTTTAGGAGACAGTTATAAACTTAACACCGCAGAAACCTATACAACTGCTCAGCTTTCCCATATAGATTATCTTATTGTAAAAGACGAGCAGGTTCATCAAATAAAATCAACCTGGCTGAATGATGCTATGCATTGTACGGTCATTTAAATCTAATTAAGTTATGAAAAAACAAATTTTAGTTGACATGGACGGCGTACTGGCCGATTTCTATACTCAATTTTTAAAAAAAGAATCTGAACAATCAGGAACATTAATAGAGTTGTCTACTTTAAGCGGAAAGCCTGAATCCGAAGCTTTTCCAAACTTTAATTCTATTATCAGATCAGAAGGATTCTTCAGAACGGCTCCTTTAATTGAAGGAAGTGTCGAAGGTCTTAATTACCTTAATGATAAATACAAAGTATTAATTGTTTCTTCAGCCACAGAGTTTCCGAACAGTCTAAAAGAAAAATTAGATTGGCTGGCTGAATTTTTCCCGTTCATTTCATGGAAACAGGTGGTTCTGTGTGGTAATAAAGATTGTGTAAGAGGAGATATTATGATTGACGACCATCCTAAAAATCTGGATTTTTTTGAAGGTGATAAAATAATATTTAGTCAACCTCATAATATCCTTATAAAAAACGATGACTACATCCGTGTTAACAATTGGAATCAAATAACTGATATTCTTTAAAGTTGAAAGCATTACTGAATACATTTACTTTAAAAGTACTTCTTTGAATTACTTTTAAATTTTAATATTTTCCTTTGTAAAAAACAGCTTTGTATAATTTAAGAGTCTCACAATATTAGGGAGCCTCTTAAATTTTTTAATATTCTTGGAGTAATTTACATGCATATACCTATAAGCTAAGCCATCTAAAAAATAATCTTACGAATGTTTACTTACTGATATAAATTATAAGATAAAAATATTTCATTTATATGTAGATACGTTGAACATCTGCATTATCACCTTATTTATAGTTATATTTTTTCACTATCTTATTAATCTTTAGTAACTTTGTAAAGTAATGATGCGTGAAGATTTAAAAAAAATTGTTGACGAATTACCCAATCAGCCTGGTGTCTATTATATTTATTCCCTGAATGACCGATTAATTTATATTGGAAAAAGTAACAATATAAAAAAAAGACTTGCTCAACATTTTACATGCACAGATCGAAAGTCTATAAACCTTCAAACATTTGCCTGTCGTGTCAGCTATGAACTTACCGGTAGTGAACTTATTGCTCTGCTTTGGGAATCAGAACAAATAAAAAAATACAAACCTATATATAACAGAGCACAAAGAAACAGTATATTTTATTATGGACTGTATGCAGAAACTACTGCTGAAGGTTATGTTGCTTTAGTCTTAAAAAAAATAAATAATTCTTTTCAGGAAGTTAATTCTTACCCTAGTCTTAAACACGGACGTGAAGATTTATTCCGTATTACTGAAAAATACAATCTCTGTCAAAAAATAAACGGATTATATAAGTCAAAAGCTCAATGTTTCCACTACACTATAAAGGAATGTCTGGGCGCATGTATTTCTAAGGAACCGGTTATGGAATATAACTTAAGAGTTGAAAAATATCTGAGTGAGAATTCATTTCCGGAATCTACCTTTTTGCTGCAATTAACAGGAAGAACTACCAATGAAAAAGGGCTCGTCCTTATTGAGAATGGAACTTACAAAGGATTTGGCTTTTGCTCTAAAAAAACCCGAAAAAAGCTGGAAAGTTTTATAACCCCTAAAACAGATACTAAGGACGCACGTAGAATAATTCGTAGTTATTTAAGAAATAATTCCTGTATTTAAATTCTCTTTATGTAATAAAGTAATGGTTTTTAATTAAATTTTTAAGTAATATACTGACCTATAAATTAATACTCTATTTAACATTAAATTGGAGATATAATATTTTAATCTGTTTTTTTATCCTTTAATGATTAATTTTCAATCTCAGAATAGTCTCACTCCTTTCAAAACCTTATTTAAAGTAAGCTGCATGTAATTGATTTATTAATTTAATTCTATTTATTTGTAATCTTTACTCTTTCACCCCAATTTTTTACTCTGATTTTATTAAATTAATCAGAAAATATAGGTTCGTCTAAACAATGTGAGCTTCAAAAATTTCATAATTTTTACTTAGTAAAACGCTTTCCTATTAATTATATCTCTTTATCTTTTATCTCCCCAATATCAATTATACATTTTGTCTAAGAATTCGCTCCTGTAAATCATCTATATTGATAAATACTCATCATAAATCAAATACAGATTACATTTTACTTTTATTAAAAATCCTTAACAAATATCTGTTTTATTGACTATATTAATAAAACACATTAATTCCTATATGTAAATAAAAAAAAGTAAAAGAACAATTATGTTAAAATATATTTTTAATTATTATTTTTATATTATATTTGTTTAACAAATTCATTTATATAAAGAATTTAACTTTATAATTTATGTCTATAACTAAAAAGACAGATAGAATGGATATTTTTATTGAGGAAGAACAAAATAGTATTCTTGTTCAGGAAAAATGGCAATATCTATGGCACACAAAAGTAACTCCTTGGTTATTGAGTGAAAAAAGGCATTTTCATAAATTAGCCGATTTGCGTATATGGTCTGTCTGGAGCGGGTATTTTAAATTGAAAGTTACCGGTAGTTCCAATTTTGCTACTAAGCATAAGAGCACTTCGTTTACATTGAACTTTGATATTAAATGGGTGTTAAAGAATCCCCACTGGAATGTTACTGTTACCAAAATTGCACCTAATACTTTTGAACAAAGTTATATCAAATGGAATGAAAGAGTTATCCATTTAGATACTGAGGATACTAAATTAAATTTTAAAGGAAAGGTAAATTCTAAATCTTTTTATCAATATCCTATAGCTCATGAGTTTGGACACACAGTTGGAAATTCTTATTTTGCCCTGATCGGCAAAACAGCCATTCATAGCGATGAATACAGCCTCAATAATCTTTTGAACGGCGGATTCAAACTGGATTATTCCAGCATCATGAACATTGGCAACGAACTAAGAAACAGACATTTGGATTATATTCTAATTCAATTGAACAGCATGATACCTAATACCTATTTTATAATTGCTTAATCTATGAAAAAAATTATTCTGTATATATTCATTTTACTGGCTTATTCTTGTAATAAATCACAAACAAAAAATTCTGTTCAGGCAGATCAGAAATCTAATAAAGTAAAAAAATCAGAGATTCCAATGGTCACGAATATATCTTTTGAAAATATTGAAAATCTTAGTATAGAAGAAGCCGTACAAAAATATCCTCCGCTGAGAGATGATACATTTATATTAGGCAAGGAAGAAGGTGCTATAAATGAGTTCAGATCGGGCTTGTCAAACCATTTTAAACAAAAAGATATTGAAAATAAAAATATTTGGATCAGAGAAATTACCTGGAGTGCCAGTGAAAAAGATAATTTAACAGTATGGTATCATAAGCAAAATGGCCGATGGAGTTCTATTGCCCATACTACCTATAGCAAGGAAGCCGAGTTTTAACGTTTATTCTACAAAGCTATACGATTATCTATTTTACTTTGTTTAAATAATATCAAACAGTGATTTTAATACAAAATTTTCCCTTACCCTATTTTATAATGCAATAGTTCTTGTTTAATTCTTTATTAATATGATTATGAGACTTTTAATAAAGGTAAAGTATTTTAATGTACATTTCTCTTAACTCATATAAAATAATTAATTCTATTATATATTAACATAGTGTTTCAAATAATATCCGGTTTTATTATCTGATAGTTTAATTATATCTTTAGGATATCCTTCAAAAATAATTTTACCTCCGTCGCGTCCGGCTCCGGGACCTACATCTATGAGCCAGTCAGCTTTTGCTATTACATCCAGATTATGTTCAATAATAATTAATGTATTTTTGTTATCGGATAAACGATCAAAAAGCTTCATAAGCTTCGCTATATCTGAACCATGAAGTCCTGTGGTGGGTTCATCAAAAACGTAGCAGTTTCCTTTATTACCCAGTTCATTGGCTAGTTTTAACCGCTGCCTTTCTCCTCCGGAAAGCGTGTTCAATGACTGTCCTAACGTTAAATACTCCAAACCAACCTCATATAATCTCTCTAATGCTGATTTAATCGCAGGTTCGGTAAAAAAACCTAAAGCCTCTTCAACGGATAATCCTAATACCTCAACAATGTTTTTACCATTTAGTAAATAATGTAAAACTTCATTTTTAAACCCACTGCCATTACATGAATCACAAATAACCTCCACAGAGTCCATAAATGCTAAATCAGTGGAAATAATTCCATTTCCTTTACATTCCGGACAGGCTCCTTCGGAAAAATTACTAAATAATGATGCTTTAACTTTATTTTGTTTGGAAAACATCTCTCTGATAGTATCCATAATTCCGGTGTAAGTTGCTGGTGTTGAACGTCTGGATCCTCTTAAAACACTTTGATCAATCATAATTACTTCCGGATTGCGAGAAAGAAAAGCTTTAATTAATGAAGATTTTCCTGATCCTGCTACTCCTGTAATTACTGTAACTACTTCTTCCGGTATTCGTGTTGAAACATCTTTTAGATTGTGAAGATTTACATGGGATAGATCCATATATCCTTTCGGTTTTCGGTATTGAGTTTTTATAGATTTTGGTTCCGATAAATAGTTACCTGTTCGGGTACCGGATTTTAATAACCCCTTTAAACTTCCTTTATAAACAACCTCTCCTCCATTTCTTCCGGCATTTGGCCCCATATCTACAATATGTTCGGCAAGCGCTATCACATCTGGATCATGCTCAACAACTAAAACCGTATTGCCTTTTTCTTTAAGTTCAATTAATAATTTGTTTAATTTATGAACATCACTGGGATGTAAGCCTATACTGGGTTCATCAAAAATATAAATTAGATCGGTAAGACTGCTTCCCAAGTGACGTACCAATTTAATGCGCTGTGATTCTCCTCCTGATAAGGTAGGTGTTATACGATTTAAAGTAAGATAACTTAATCCTATAAGAATCAAATTCTCTAGCATTGGCATTAACTCTTCTAATATCGGCTTTATGACAGGATTTATTTTTATACTTTTTAAAAAATCCAGTAAATCATCAATCTGCAATGAACAACAATCTGCTATGTCTTTTCCTTGTATTTTGCATTTAAGCACTTCCTGGTTGAGCCTTTTACCATGGCATAACGGACATTCTCCTTCTACAGCGATTTCATTGAATCTTTCTGCAACTTTTCCGGTTTTCAATCTTCCTTCATTTTTAAAAAAACTTCTTTCAAACCTGGGAAGTAATCCTTCATAAACAGCAGTTTTAGGAAATTTTGGATCCGGGTTTTTAAGCTTCACTTTTTCTGCATATAACAAATTATGCCATTCTTCTTCTGAGTATTCACCCAGCTTCTTATCTCTATCAAATAAACCGGTATAAGCATACCGTATCCATCTCCATTTTCCAGGTTCAAAAGTTGGAAATTCAATAGCTCCTTCATTTAATGACTTATCTTTATTAATAATACGTGTTAGATCTATCGTATTTACTTTTCCTAAACCTTCACAACGTGGACACATCCCCTGGGGATTATTGAATGAAAATATATTTGAATAACCTACAAAGGGTTCTCCAACTCTTGAATATAATAATCTTAGTAAAGCATATATATCTGTAATAGTACCAACCGTTGAGCGAGAATTACCTTCGATTCGTTTTTGATCTATAACTATAGTTACTGCCAGGTTTTCTATTTTATCAACTTCCGGTTTCGTGTACTTAGCCATCATTCTATGTCGTATATAGCTACTATAAGTTTCGCTTAGCAAACGTTGTGATTCAGTAGCTACAATATCAAAAACCAAAGAAGATTTCCCTGAACCTGATACGCCAGTGAAAACAGTTATTTTTCCTTTAGGTATTACCAGAGAAATATTTTTCAAATTATTTTCTTTAGCTCCGGATATTATAATATCATGAGTTTCCATAAAATTTTAAATATATATAGATGATGTTAAATTAATTAATTATTGCCGAGCTTAGCCTGATTGATATTCCAATATTTTATTAATGTATTCTTTGTAATATATTAATTTTATAAAATGATACTATCAGAATAGCATAACAACTTTTTCTTATTTACAAAGATCAGGCCTTACCTCTACTCTAATTTTAATTTTTTACGTAATTATTTAATATTAAAATAGTTTTAGTTTAAAATATAAATACAAAAAAACAGGTAAATAAATTTACCTGTTTTTTAACTCTCTATTTATAAATTAAAATGCTGTATTAACAACACCTCCATCTACCCGCAAGGCTGCACCGGTAGTGGCAGAAGCTCTGGGACTGGCAGTATAAACCACCAGATTAGCAACTTCTTCCGGCTGTGCAAATCTTTGTATAATCGAATCCGGTCTTTTCTCCTTTACAAATTCAAAAGATGCTTCTTCAACAGTTATATTTTTCTCTTTTGCTGTTTTTTCCATTCCTTTCAGATTACCCGCAGACCAGGTTGGACCCGGCAAAATGGAATTTACTGTAATCTGTGTACCTCGCAAGCTTTTAGCTAATCCCCGGCTAAGAGATAAAAGAGCTGTTTTAGTTACTCCATACAGAATCATATCTTCGGGAATATTTATTGCAGACTCACTGGATATAAATATGATTCTACCCCATTTTTTCTTTTTCATACCCGGTATATAATGCCTTGACAAATGAACCCCGCTCATAACATTAATTTTAAAATCACGCATCCACTCTTCATCAGAGGTTGTCTCAAAAGGTTGTTCACCATAAACACCAACATTATTTACAAGAATGTCTACCTGATCAACTTTTTTAATAAGAGACTCTATATCTTCATCTTTGGAAAAATCTGCCGCAACTGCATCCACATCAGCATCTGGAACTTCTTTACGAATTTTTTTTAATACTTCTTTTAATTTTTCTTCTTCACGTCCGTTGATAAATACTTTTACTCCTTCTTTCAAAAGTCCTACGGCGGTTGCATATCCTATGCCTGCTGTTGAACCAGTAACCAAGGCTGTTTTTCCTTTTAATTCTAAATCCATTCCGATTGTTTTTTAGGTTTAATGATAGTATATATTCAAAAACCGATCCTTCTACCCTATTTCACCTAACTATTTTCTTTTATTTTTCTGAAAATTAAATTATTAGTAAATTCTAGACACAAAAAAGCCTTGTATTAGTACAAGGCTTTTTGTTTATTGAAATATAATATATTAATTCTTTTATTGAGTATCATGATTATGTACCCAATCAATCGCCCAGGCAACAGCATTGGCATATAGATAACTATTATATACTGTACCTCCGACGAACGTTTTAGAAGCCGGTATTCCCAGAGGATTCATAGCCGCAGGATACGTAGTTGTATCAGTATTAGTTACAGTACCTGTCATCCATCCGGAATCTCCAAAGAAAACATAAGGTAAGGTAGGGTGCTGTACTCCCCAAACGGTATCATTACCATTATTTTTCGCCAAAATGATTGCATTTGATGGCAAATTATATACATAATCTGCGTTATTTACATCATTACCTGCATATAAGATATTAGTAGCTCCTGTAACATTTCTTAAATCCATGAAAGGACCATTAAGAATCGGACTATCAACATCAGTAAACGGATTTAGAAGTGACGGAGATGCGGCTGTAGCCGTTACGGTAGTAGTTCCAAACAAATTGTTCATTATACTCTGAATTCCTGTCTCTCCTGTTTCCTGTGAATGAATCACCGGTTTGTTATTTCTAATCATATCTGTCAGAATAGTTATCGATTGATCATTTGGCAGATAATTATATCCTATAATTACAATATCAATATTATTATTGGTGATTAGCGTTTGAAGAGCAGTTCCCTGATTGTAATCACCATTTACAATATTAATACTTTGAACTAATATTTTACTATCAGCAGTAGATCCAAAATTACTTGTGTTTTGTAAAATAGCTCTTGAGGCAATATCATTTGAAGCTGTTCCTGGCTGATAAACACCCCCACCTAAGCCTAAGATGTTTATGGTTCTCATAATTTCTTCTACTTTAACTGCTGCGTCGCAATTCGTTATTTCCATTGTACTATTAGACTTTATAGTAAAGTTTTTAGTCCCCTCGGTAGTAAATGTACCAGTTGGTGTTAAATTAACAACCAAAGTCTGTGCAGCTTTTATGGTACCTGTAGCACTAAATGTAACACCATCTATAGTATCCGTATATAAATTATAACTATAACTGTTCCTGTTTGAAGTATTTACCATAGTCACAGAAATATAGTTATTTGAAGTATTGGTATCCATTGAAACAATATAACGTCCGTTTACTTTTGTTTTACTACAATCTACCGTTACATAAACCGGAGGCACATTTGATTCTACAGTTATGGTAGGATAACAAGTTTGTTCCTGTCCATTGATTGTTAATTTAAGTGTATCTGTTCCAACATTCTGAGGAGTTCCTCCCGCTTTTAATGCAATTAATTGATCTCCAACCCCAACCATTGGACTGTAATAAGAAAAAGTATACCCATTACTGGATTGAACAATGATATTCAGAGAACCCTGAGAAGTGATTTCTATCGGTAAGTATACAGTATTACCCGAGGTTATTGGATTGCCTTGAATGTATCTTCCAGAATTATTAAATGCTGACTGCCAACTATTACAGGCATCTGTTCCTGTTCTAATTTTAGCAAAATTGGCTGGCGATGCATCTCCACACATTTTTTTCCATTTTTCACCATTATAAAAATTCAGACAGTTATCTGTTATATTATAAGTTAAAAGCCCTTCTACAGGAGTAGTTATCCTTTCCTGTTCTTTTTCTGATAAACGTGAAATAAGTGCTCCGGCAGTTCTTGAATTAACTTCTAAGAGTGAACTGTCTTCTGGAGCATCTGTACCAACTCCTACCTGAGCTGAAAGCTGTATATTTACACAGATTATAAAAGTTAGTACTGTTAGTATATATTTTTTCATTCTGTATTTCAATGTTAAATTTAATAACAAAAATAAATGCATAAAAAGACAGAATTTGAATTCTGTCTTTTATTTGACCTATTAATTATCGTTACGTGTTACATATTTTATTGCCCAAGCTACTGCATTAGCATACAAGTAACTATTATAAACAGTTCCACCCTGATAAGATTTAGATATTGGAACACCCAATGGTTGCATTGCTGAAGGGTAAGTAGTATCACTTGGATTATTAACCAGTCCTAACATCCATCCTGAATCTCCAATATATACATAAGGAAGACTGGCATGTTTTAAGCCCCAAACGGTTGTATTTCCATTATTATAAGCCAATATTTCAGCCGTAGAAGGTAAGTTGCTTACGTAATAACTATTATTTACATCATTTGCTCCATATTTAATATCTGTAGCCCCGGTAGCATTTCTCAAATCCATAAACGGACCGTTTAGTATCTCATTGTCCACATTTGTAAACGGGTTAACTAATGTCGGTGATGAACCTGTAACCGTAATATTAGAGGTACCGAATATGGAATTTAACATATTTTGTACGCTCACAACCCCGTTTTCCTGTGAATGGATAATTGGCTTATCACTTGTTTTCACTAAATTACTTAAAATAGTTATTGATTCGTCCGTTGGCTGATAATCATATCCAATTATCACAATATCTATACTATTATTTGTAATAAAATTTTGCAATGCCGTACCCTGTGCATAAGCACCGTTAACAATGTTAATACCGTTGACTAAAATTTTACTATTTACATCTATACCGAAATTGGCTGAATTTTCTAATATTGCTCTGGGAGCATATGCACTACTTGCTGAACCTGGTTGATAGGCTCCTCCTCCTAATCCTAAAACATTTACTTTGCGATAAATTTTTTCGAAAGTTATAGGAACTGTACAACTTGTTGTTTCAACAGTACTATTGGAATTTATGGTAAAAGTAAAAGAGCCCTGGTCCGTAGGGGTTCCACTAGCCAATAAAGCTATCACTTTAGATTGAGATGCTTCCAGTGTTCCGCTTCCGTCAAAAGACACCCCGTTAATTGCGTCTGAAGAATATACATGATAGTTAACTGATTCAGTGGATGAAGTATTGGTTACTTTAATAGTTATATAATTGTTCCCGTCTACAGCCTGACCTTTAATATATCTTCCGTTAACTGTAGCCGTAGTACAATCTACAGTAAACTCTTTAGGGTCAACATTCGGGCCTACTGTTATAGTTGGTTTACAACTTTGAACTTCTCCGTTAATAGTTATAGTAACTGAATCGGTGCCTTCATTTTTTGGACTACCACTAGGTATTAAATCTATTGTTTGTGATCCAACACCAATTAAAGGATTATAGTATGAAAAATTATACCCGTTAGAAGTAACTGCAGTTACAGTTATAGCTCCCTCACTAACAACATCAATGGTTAGCCTGATAGTGTTATCACCAGTTAAAGGCCTTTGTGCCCGTACCGTAGGTGTGCCGTTTGCAACGGGTGGATCCTGAGTATAATCAATGGTCTTGGTTGCAAAATCGAAGTCAGTTTGAGCTTCGGTGCAATCCAAAGCAGATACTTTAGCTAGCTCTGCATCGCCACAAAAACTTTTCCATTCACTTCCTTTATAAATATTCAGACATTTTTCATTCAAATTGTAGATAATTAATCCTTCTGCCGGATTAGTAATTGCATTCCTCTCTGCAAGTTGCAAACGTGGGAGTAAAACACCTCTATCTCTAGAGTAAATTTCCAGTTGCGCACTTTCATCGGGCAAATCTGTTCCAATTCCTACCTGGGCATTTAAATTTATTCCAAGAAAGATTGTAAACATTAAAAATAATAAAGTCCTTTTCATGTGTTAATACATTTTTGTTTAAATTATAATTTATGAATAATATTATAATTTTAAAAATTATAATATGAGCTTTAATTTTTGATTGACAAATTTCTAAATTTATATTTAAAAAAACAAATTTTACATAATATAACGAGAAAAAATAATCAAATTGAAAAAAAACATATACATTTATTAAATTAATTATAAAAATTATATATAATATAAATATATAGGATTTGAAATTAAATTTTCAATTATTCTTTCATCAATTAACAAATTAATATATATTGGATTAAAAACCATTTATTAAATCATTTATATATAATATTCTTTCACATAAAAACTAGTAAATAAGTCAAATTGATAGATTTACTGACATAATTTAATCAATAAGAAAATATTTTATTTTATTATGAATAAATTTTAAATATTTATACTAATAATTTGATTAAAAAAATTGCACAAAACAAATAGAATAAAAATTTAACAAGTAAATCATAATTTTATGCAAAAATAAGACAAAATTCTTACCAAGAATTTATTTAATTAATTTAAAATATAATTAAACTATTAACATTATTTATAAGATTTAATTTCTTTTATAATTTAATAATATTTTGATATAAATCATTTATAATACATTTATTTAGCTAGTGAATAGATTTAAGTATAATAATTTTTTTAATAAATAATTATAATAAATAAAAAAACTGCTAAGTATAACTATTTAGCAGATTATGATATTTTTTTAATGTAAAAAAAGTCGAGACTAATAACAAAAATTATCAAGAAAATATTTGTGTACCTGATTTGATGAAGTTAATTCCGGATGATAGGAAGTTCCTAACATATTTTTTTCACTTGCTGCAACAATATTTCCTCCTACTTCAGATAACACTGTGACACTATCTGATAATTCTGAAATATAAGGTGCTCTAATAAATGTCATGGGTATATTTCCTATATCTGTAAATTGCGCTTCTGCAAAAAAACTTCCTAATTGTCTTCCATAGGCATTGCGTTTCACTGTTATATCCATAACGTTTAAAAATGACTCTTGACTACCTTCTATTTTTTTTGCTAAAAGAATAAGTCCTGCACATGTACCAAAGACAGGTAATCCGTCTTTTATTTTAGACTTTAAATCGTCTAACATATCTAAATCATATAATAACTTACCCATAACAGTACTCTCTCCTCCTGGCAAAATAAGTCCATCCATGGATTCTGATAAATCAAATTTATTTCTGATTTCGAAAGAATCTGCCCCTAATTCAGTTAATTTTTTTCTATGTTCAATAAAAGCTCCTTGCAGAGCCAATACTCCTATTTTCATGTTATATAATATTTACATAAAAAATCATCCTGGGAAGTGAAAAATCTTTTTAATCAGATGCAAATGAAACCAAAAAGACAATTACATAAGATAGCTGATACCCTTAAAGAACATCAGAATATCATTTCCCAAAATGATTACAATTTTTTATTTATAATTGGCTAATATTATTTTCCTCTTTCAGCCATTAACAATTCTATTTCAGCTTCATTAATTCCTACCATTGCTTCTCCTAAATCTTCAGAGACTTCAAGTAAAACTTCAGGCTTATTAAAATTAGTAACTGCTTTTACTATAGCTTCAGCTCTTCGTTCAGGATCTCCTGATTTAAAGATACCAGATCCCACAAATACTCCTTCTGCTCCCAACTGCATCATTAAAGCTGCATCTGCAGGGGTAGCAACTCCTCCAGCGGCAAAATTAACGACCGGCAATTTCCCGTTTTCATGAACGTATTTAACTAAATCGTAAGGTACTTGCAGTTCCTTAGCTTCATTAAATAGTTCATCCTCATACATTCCCTGTATTCTTCTTATTCCTTCACTCATTGCTCTAAGGTGACGAACGGCCTGCACTACATCGCCAGTACCAGGTTCTCCTTTAGAACGAATCATGGCAGCACCTTCCTGTATACGTCTTAGAGCCTCACCTAAATTTTTAGCTCCACAAACAAACGGAACTTTAAATTTAGTTTTATTCACATGGTATTTATCATCTGCAGGGGTTAACACTTCACTTTCGTCTATGTAATCAATTTCCAATGCTTCCAAAATTTGAGCTTCAACAAAATGTCCGATTCTGATCTTTGCCATAACCGGAATGCTTACTGCTGCTTGTATTCCTTTGATCATTTTAGGATCACTCATTCGGGAAACTCCACCTACTGCTCTAATGTCTGCCGGAATTCTTTCTAATGCCATAACTGCAGCAGCACCGGCTGCTTCTGCTATACGCGCCTGCTCTGGAGTTGAAACATCCATAATTACCCCTCCTTTTAACATTTGAGCTAAATTTTTATTTAATTCATACCTGTTTTCTCCCATAGTATAAAAATTTATATTTTTAGATTATACAAAAGTATTATAAAATAAGCTTAAGTTCTCACTAATAACTTCATTTTTTTAGATTTTTTATTTGTGTACCCCCTGATTTTATTAATTAACTTGGTTATAATTTTGAAATTTCCTTAATTTTAGTTAATTACAGGATTTTAATATTAAAATAAAAATGATTATATTTATTATTCTCCATTAATTTAAATAAAAACTACATATCAAAAAAATAGTCAAACTTACCTTTCATTCTTAACTTAAAGCAAAATAAAAACAGTGATAAGATATCTTATTTTTTATTATCTATTTAGTCTGATAGTAGTAAAAAATTTAAAACTCTTATTTGTCAATCTATTATTATATAATAATCCGTCTTAGCCATTTTTAAAGATTTTATAATTTATATAAAGAATTATGTAACAAGTTTTTAAAATATCTGTTTTATATTTTGGTTTTTATTTATAAAAAAACAATATGAAGTGCAAAATTTTTGTATTAATTTCGAAAATAATAATCAGATTATTAAAAGTACATTAATAGGCTAAAAATATTAAATATAGTGTATTTTTGTAATTAAACATAAATAAAATAAAAATATAGTATATGGATAATTCAGAAGATAATCAACTAATTACTCATAAGTTCAAGCAAAAAAACTGGAACGAAATTAAAACTAAAAACAGCTGGATGCTTTTTAAGATAATGGCTGAATTTACCAACGGATTTGAAACCATGACCAAAATAGGTCCATGCGTATCTATTTTCGGATCGGCGCGTTCACTACCAGAAAACCCTTACTACCAAATGGCTGAAGACATTTCCTACAAACTTACTAAGCTAGGATTCGGAATCATTACCGGCGGCGGCCCTGGAATTATGGAAGCGGGAAATAAAGGTGCTCAGGCTGCAGGAGGCAAATCTATAGGACTTAATATTGAATTACCTTTTGAAACTGGAAGTAATGCCTATGTTGATCATAAATTAAGTATGAATTTTACTTATTTTTTTGTCAGAAAAGTTATGTTTTTAAAATATTCCCAAGGATTTATTGTGATGCCCGGAGGTTTTGGTACTATGGATGAACTTTTTGAAGCTCTGACTTTGATTCAAACGAAAAAAACAGGTAAATTTCCAATCATTCTGGTAGGTTCTGAGTATTGGAAAGGCTTACTTGACTGGCTAAGAAATTCTATGTTACAAGATAACTATATTAAAGAACAAGACTTTAGCTTGTTCCGGCTGGTAGATACAGCCGATGAAGCTGTAGAACATATACGTGCTTTCTACGATAAATACAGTATTAAACAAAACTTCTGATTTGAGCATTTGGCATCAAATTTGTCTTTCTTATAACACAGATAAAAATTATCAAATAATGAAAAAAATTATTCTTTCAATTATACCTCTGGCTTTACTTGCCATATTTGCTTTTTATTCCAGTGAATTTTACACCTCTATAACTAAAGTTGAATATGTAAGTAATAATAAAACGTTAAAAATATCTTCTAAAGTAAATGCCGCTCATATTGAACAGGCTGTAGGTAAAAAAACGGATGCCAGCGATTTTGATTCTTCTTTGAGCAAATATCTGCAGAATAATGTAAAAATAAGTGTTAATGATTCTCCGGTAAACTATTCTTTTTCTTCTAAAAATAAAGATGGAAATGTGGTGTGGATTTATTATGAAGTAGCTGGTGTAGATAACATTTCTTCAATTACTATGAAAAATACGCTACTACTTGATAAGTTTCCTGAACAACAGAATTTTACAAACTTTATAATCAACGGTCAGAAAAAATCATTTGTTTGTAAAAAAGGTTCTGAAAGCGGAAAAGTAAATTTTTAATACAATTATACAATAACCTTTAAAAGAATTTTTGATATATGAAAAATTTAATGTTTATTGGAATTTTGAGTATGTTTTTTTTCTACTCTTGTTCCAGCACGAATCCAACAGCTGTAAACAGACCTTCTCAAAGGGATATCAGAGGAACCTGGAATCTTGATAAAGTTACATATTCTGAAACTATGGTTAAGGTTAAAGCCTTTGATGCTTATGACGCTCAGTGTTTAACTAACAGTACGTGGTATTTTATTGCCAATAATAATACGGGTAATTTTACTTTATCCGGAGGAGCAGGTTGCCCAAGCGGAGTACAAAACTTTACCTGGTATGTTGATAAACAAGACATGTTTATTTTAAAACTGTTAAATGAAGGGGATAAAGCGCGTAAAGTTACAACCGGAACTACCTATCTGTTTAAAAATATTTCAGAAAACGAATTCAATCTTAGCCAAGTAATAAGTGGTGTAACCATTACGTACCATTTCACAAAATTAGCTTCAGGAAAATTAAAATAAATAAATAATTAATTAGTAAATAATACATTTTATAAATTATGAAAACAATCTATACAAAATTAACCCTTATTCTGTTATCTGTAAGCGTATTGCTATCTTGTAATGCTAATAACACTCAAAAAGGAGCTGGTATCGGTGCTGTTGCCGGTGGAGTTTTAGGTGCTGTTATCGGTAATAATGTAGGTAATAAAAACAATGCCGCTTTAGGTGCAGTAATAGGTGCAGCTGTGGGAGGTACTACAGGTGGGCTTATTGGGAACAAAATGGATAAACAGGCACGAGAAATTCAGCAAAGTATTCCCGGAGCCAGTGTTGAACGTGTGGGTGAAGGAATTAAAGTGGTTTTAAATGAAAATGCTATCCGATTTGATTTCGATAAAGCAACTTTAACAACCGCAGCTCAGCAAAATCTTGATAAAATTATCACTGTTTTCAAACAATACCCTGATACTAATATCGGTATTTACGGATATACTGATTCAAAGGGTGCTGATCAATACAATTTAAACCTATCTGAAAAAAGAGCACAAAGTGTAGCTTCATATTTAACAGGACACGGAATCAACGCAAGCCGTTTAACTACTAAAGGTTATGGTAAAGCTGATCCTATAGGAGACAATGCCACTGATGCGGGGAGAGCTTTAAACAGAAGAGTTGAATTTTCCATAACAGCTAACGAAAAAATGGTTCGTGAAGCTCAGGAACAAGCAAATAAATAAAAAACGATACCTATTTATAAATAAAAAAGAACAGATAATTATCTGTTCTTTTTTATTTATAAAAGCTTTTCATCTGTAAAATACTGAATTATAGCTTTCTTCATTAATAATGTTTGCTCATTAGGTTTTAGTGAGGGTAGTTCATCTATTAATTCATAATGTGGCCAATTATCTTTATCATATCCATCGAACCTATAATAACCAAAAGGCTCTAGAAGACGACAAACCGCAATATGAATTAAATTCATTTTTTCATCTTTTTTATACTTTTTATATCCTAATCCAACTTCTTGCAAACCTATTAAAAAGATCATTGTATCTAAATCCGGTTTTTCATCACAGGTAAACTTTTCTTTAAAAAATTCTTCTATCTGTCCCCATATCTGTGCTTCATTCATATTAATTATCTGTATTAAATTTTGCCCAAATTTAAAATAAATTTAATTAAACTACCGGTAAATCACAGGTTAAATTCTTTTTAATATAAACTTATTATTTTACTGATCAAACTCTACCAGAATAAGAGCAAATCTTCTACCGTAATTATTATTACTTACACAATTGAGATCATTCCATTTACTTGCAGCAGAATGATTGCTGGACAATGTATGGACACAACCTTCGGTTGAATTGCTGTTATTGGGTTCTGATGTATTCTGCCAATCTCCAAAGGGCTTGGATTGATTTCCCCACTGGCTTGAGTTTTCTCCGGTAATCCATGTGTATTCTAGATTATTTCCACTATAAGTTACCTTGTTTAACCCTAACCAAATAGGATAGTAAAATCCCTGTAACAAACCAGAACTACCACTTGATGCACTTCCCGCATTGCTTTTAAGCCAGTTCCATTCATCCTGGGTGGTCACTGTTGCCAAATATCCTCCCATTCTTTGTGCAAAAGCAAAGGCCTGAGCCCATGTTACATTTCGTCCGCTACTACCGCCGGTTGGATTTTGCTGATTTACTCCGAATGAACAGTACCAATGTCCGTTTCCGCCTTGTGCTTCTGTCCATTGCGAACAGGTTCGTTTATAAATGGTGCACGTAGATGCTGATGTAGAGTTATAACACGGGTAGCCCGTAACAGTTGCAGGTACTTCAGAAACTTTACCGGAAGGCTCGTACCCAAGGGTATTGAATTTGTTATTTTGAGTATTTTCTACTAAATCATAATGAATTCCATTTCCTAAAACTTCCCATCGTAATCCATTCCAAAAATAATATCCTTTTTGCAAACTGGTTTCGGGATCTGCCGTATGTATTACAGAGCTATTATATACCAATAGTCCTTCAGCCGGTTTAATTACAGTGAGTGTATCATTGACATTTTTCAATTCAACTTTAGGTCCTAAAAAACCTTTGTTTGATGATGATACTTCCAGTATGGCGGAAGGATGTGGATCTTCTACACCAATCCCTACTTGTGAATATAATGACCAAGTGAAAAAAAAGATTAATAATGTACTGTATATTTTCATGTTAAAATGTTTCATTTTATATCTTTAACTATTAAACTCTACGATAAGATGATTAGCATTTGAGAGAGTACAATCTGTTGCTCCCCATGAATTTCCTCCATTATTATTCAGATAAATATATCCACAATTTTTGCTACTTACATCTGAATTTTCAAAATCCAGATTATCAAACTGAGATTCTACGGAACCTGTAGTCCAATTAGTTTTATCAATTTCTCCGGTAATCCAGGAATACCTGAATTTAACTGCAGAATCAGAACTGCCATCATTATTAAGAAATCCTCTTCGATTATATCCTAACCAAAAGTTATTTGATGTTAAATCACTTGTATTTGACTTTATATTGTTTAAATGTATAAAATCCCATTCTCTATCAGAAGTAATGGTGGGTAAGTATCCACTCAAGGCCTTAGCTATATTGAATGATTGCGCCCAATCAGCCGACGTATCAAGAGTATATACACAATATGAATGATTGTTGCCTCCTTCTTCAGGAATCCATTTTGCACATATATCTTTAGTTGCAGTAATACCATTTACAGATAATACAGCGGGCGACGTTTCACCGGTACCTAAGGGATCATAACCTAAAACATTAGTTTCAAACACATCTGAAACAGTGATATCTCTTTGTAAAATGCCCATACCTTTCCATGAGCTACCTGACCAGAAGTAATATCCTGCATAAAGCTCAATTCCCTGATTTTCGTTGACATTATAAATCATTAACCCCTCAGGAACAGTACCTGATATAAAGGAAGTATCTGTTAAAGATGTTAGAGCTAGCTGTGGTAATAATAAACCTTTATCGGTAGTTTGTATTTCCAGCATCGCGGAACCATCTGGTTCTTCCATGGTTTCGAGCGAATAAATGACAAGTTGCGAATTAACATAGTTATAAAAGGTGCATATAAAAAAGAAAACAATATATTTATTCATATTTTAATTTAAAAGTTCTACAATTAAATAAGTGGTATTAGCTGCAGTATTACAGTCTCTTGTTTGCCAGTATTTATTGGTACTGTTACCACTTATATATGAGCAATCTCCGGAAAAAGATTCTGAAGGTGCAAAATTAGTTTCTATGGGAGCTCCGGTATTGGTAGTCTGCGACCAACCAATTTTACTACGTTCTCCTGTTATCCATATATACTGGTTATTCCAAACAGTTCCGGGATATTGAGCCCTGCTGTAACCTATCCAAATGTCACTTGTGTTTGTTGTTACCAAGTTTGTTTTCAAGTAATTCCACTCTTCACTTGTTGTAATAACAGGCAAAAAACCTCCGGCTGTTTTTGCAAGGTTAAATGCTTCCTCAAAGTCAATTTCACGATTTATCTTATATCCACAATATGAATGAGAAGCAAATCCTGTATTGGTACTATTTTTTACACATTCCATTTTTGTGGCCTGAATATTGCTATACTCAATAACATCCGGAGATTTGTTTCCATCTCCGTATGGATAATATCCTAGTACGGCTACTCTGATACCGTCAACATAATACTTGGTGTATGTTTTTTTTTCTGTCATGGTTCGCCATTGCATTCCATTCCAGAAATAATAACCAGGAGTTAAGTCCGATACAGTTTCAGTGTTATAGATAATCAAGCCTTTTTTAGGGTTATTAATAGGTTCAGACAAGCTCGAATCTACTAATTTTACTTTGGGTCCTAAAAAACCTAAATTTTTCTTTTCCCCACTCGAGACTTCCAACATGGAAGCCGAACTGGGTGAGTCTGTTCCTATTCCAACCTGCGCATAGAGAGAGGGCATAACAAGGCTATTAAACAAGCCTATCGTTATAAGTTGTTTCATATTATATATAATTAATTAATTAATTTATTCTTATCTTATCAGATTACCGCATTGACTTTGATATTCAGATTTGAATATCCATTGTATCTGAAAGTATTTTATTACGAATAATAAGTTGCCAGTTTTTTATTAAAATATCAAAAATCGAAGTACAAATTTATTATTTTTTTCAAAATAACCACTTTTAAACCAACTTATTAACAATATTAACAAATATTTAGATTTAAATTCTCATATTATAAATAGTGAAATTTATTTTAATATGTAATTGATATGATTTTAAACGCTAATGGTTATCATAAATATATTTATATCTTATTTTTAAGATTAAAAATCATAATAAGTGTATTTTATTTTTACATATTAGATAATTAACAATATAATTATACATATAAAGACTAAATTGACAGGAATAAGGATTGAAAAAGAACAAATTCAATGAATAGGTTTTTTAATTTACTTAACTCTTAGTATAATTTAACTTTAATAAACTGATTATCTGCTTAAAACTTATTTAAAATCAATAGGATCGTTTATATCTTAGTTTATTATATTCTAAAAACTGTTTAATTTTTGTGTGTAAATGAAACTCTATGTTTTTGAGTTGATTTAATTTATCCGCTACTTTTAATAAAAATAAATATCAGTGTATGAAATAATTAATTTTAAATACTAACACACAAAATGTAATTGTATGGTACATTTGATATTTTATATATATTCAAAATAAAATAAATCCAAAAAGCGATAGTTAAATTGAAGGAACTACTGAAAGACTTAATTTATGCATTGAATATCGTGCATAAAAATAGCTTCAGACTAGCAATGTTAGTATTGTTGGTCATTCTTTTAAAATAATTAAAACAGAATACAACTTTGAACATGATATTATTAATATTTCAAGGCCCCCAAACATAAATTTATACTAAGGCAAAAAACGTTTGATCAAAGATCAAATACATATTACTTGCACGATAAACTCTTTCATCAAGAGGTTATTTATATATATACCCATTTTATTGCTTTTTATTTATTTATCCAATAAGTGATTATCTATTTTTTATTAACTCAGGTTTCAGGTATTTGATTTCTATAAAATTACCTATACTGATAGTTTTATTTCATATTTAATATAGATAAAAGAAAAAAAAGAACAATATTAATTATATACTAATGAAATGATAAATATTCAAAATAATAATCTTAATTTTGTAAAGAATATAAAACTATAGCACTAAAAAATTATTATGTACAAAAAAATTATAATCACAGGTGATTTTGGCAGTTACAATACACCTATTCTCAAAATGATTGAGGAATTAGGTTCTACTACTGCTGAACAAGTTTTCACTCCAAAAGACGCTATTTCAAATATTAGAAATGCTTCTTTAAAGAATTCCAACTACGAACTACTAATTACTGATTTATCTGCTTCTGAATCATCTGAACATCTTATCTGTGAAAAAAAAGAATTTATCCATCAGGTCAAAAAAGAATTTCCGGATATAAAAATTATTGTTTTCTCAGTTGAAAGTGACATTTATAAAATTCAGTCATTATTTGAAACTCATGACATTGATGGATTCGTAACTAAAGGGCCTAAAGATATTGATGATTTAAAAGAGATAATTACCGAAATTTATAAAGGAGGGAAGCATATTTCATATAAAAATACCAATTTTTATGAATTTACAAATCAGGACATTGAAATAGCAAGCTTATTGGCTAAGGGAATGACTATTGAAGAAATATCTGCGTATTTAAAAAAAAATGAGATAAATCCCAATAGTGAAAGTTATATAAATAAAAGACTCATGATACTCAGACAGCAGACAGGCGCGAGCAACACTACCCATTTACTTTTTATTCTTGCTAATTGGGGGCTTATTGAATGATAACTGAATCTGCTTTATTTTAATAAAAAAATGACACTTTTTAAAGTATTTATTTCTATTAAAAAATTAAAAAAATAAAGTACATTACCATACCAATGGCTAAAAAAGAATTATTAATAATATAAAATACAAGATTATTTATTTTTAAAAATACCTTGAAAATTAACGATAAATTAAATTATTCGCATTTTTTTGCTTATTTTTTTAATCATTTATTAATAAATTTGTATTGTGAAATCAGGCTCAATACATAAAAACAAAACACTTGAAATATTTTCTTTTGAAATCACTCATAAAAAACAAATTTCTTTTGTGGATGATGGGGTTAAGGCAGGATTTCCTTCTCCTGCCTCAGATTTCCCTATGCAGAAAATAGATTTAAATGAAGAACTTGTACGAGATCCGGAAACTACTTTCTTAGCTCGTGTAAATGGAGACTCTATGAAGGACCTGCGTATATTCGACGGAGATTTGATTATTGTAGATAAGGCTTTGGAGCCTCAAAACGGCAATATAGCAGTTTGTTTCATTGATGGAGACTTCACATTGAAACGGTTAAAAATAGTAAAAGAAAAAGGGCTTATAAGAGAAATTATATTGCTTCCGGAAAACAAAGAGTATAAGCCTATTTATGTTACTCCTGAAAATGACTTTATTATCTGGGGAATTTTAACTTATAATATTATCAAGTTTATATAAAATGTATGCTCTTGTTGACTGTAATAATTTTTACGCCTCATGTGAAAGGGTTTTTAATCCTTCACTCAGAAATGTTCCCATATGTATATTAAGTAATAATGACGGATGTGTTATTTCCCGATCTGATGAAGCTAAAAAGTTAGGAATCCCCATGGGCGTTCCTGCATTCCAGGTAGATAAACTTTTTAAAAACCATCAGGTAAAAATATTTTCTGCCAATTTCATTCTGTATGGAGATTTAAGCCACAGGGTTATGAATATTGTAAAACGCTACAGTTCTCAGGTAGAAATTTATTCTATAGATGAGGCATTTCTTAATTTAAAAGGACTGAAAAATATAAATCTGGAAGAACATTGTTTATCCATGCGTAATTATATTTTTAAGGGAGTAGGTATCCCCGTTTCCATAGGTATTGCTCCTACTCAAACATTAGCAAAGGCAGCCAACTTAATCGCTAAAAAATATTCCGTTCAAACAAAATCTGTTTATCTTATGGATACTCCCGAGAAAATAGAAAAAGCGCTTAAATGGCTCAACATCGAAGATATCTGGGGAATTGGAAGACGGCTCAATAAACGCTTTTCAACCATGGGTATAAGAAAAGCCTGGGACCTAGTTAATATGCCAGATACATTTATCCGGAAAGAAATGGGAATTATAGGAATAAGGATGATTAATGAATTGAAAGGCATACCTCAACTAGAACTGAGTCCTCCCTCAAAAAAGAAAACTATTGCAACGACCAGAACCTTTGATATTATGACGGAAGATTTAGCTCCTTTAAAAGAAAGAGTTACTACTTTTGCAGTAAAGTGTTCGGAACGTTTAAGAAAGCAACAATCCTGCTGTAATTATATTACAGTTTTTCTACATACTAATTTTTTCAGGGGTGACCATACTCAATACCATCCTTCATATACCATTACTTTACCCAACCCTCACAATAGTGCCATAGAACTTAGCAAGTATGCACAAAAGGCCTTGGATGCTATTTATAAAAAAGGATATTTGTATAAAAAAGCAGGAGTTATAGTTTCCGGCTTAATTCCGGAACAAACCAGACAAATCAGTCTTTTTGATGAAGATAACTATATGAAACACGCTCCCTTGATGGAGACTATTGATAAAATTAATAAAAAACTCCATTGCGATAAAATAAAATTAGCATCTCAGGATATTAAAAGAACCTGGAAAATGAAACAGAATTTATTATCTCAGCATTATTCTACCAATATCAACCAAATTATCCGGGTAAAAATATAATTTTCATTTTAGACACAGGAAATTTGTTTTACGATTCATGATTAAATATAAGAATTACTTTTTTTTCCTAAAAAATTATTTCATGCCAATCAACGATTCGACAATTTTATTATTTCTCTCCCTAAACAAATATTTATTTGGAGTAAAAAAACATTTCAGAAGGTAATTTTTAATCCATTACCTATCTAATTAATCAATAACCTACTATGTCTTAGCTCATATTAAATAATAAATAAAAAATGAATTGTAAGAATAAAAATAAACAAAAATTAATATCTTTGAATTATTATTTTAAATAAATTCATGATATTCTTAATTATTCTATTCATAATAGTTATAATTGTTCTTTTTAAAAATAATGCATCTACAACTAAAAAAGCCTCTTCGGATAAGTTAGTTCGGCGATCAGTAAATTCAGTAGAAAATATTTCTAATGAAGGACATTCTATAAACTGGCAAAAAAAAATTTTCACTCATGGGGAAATATTAACCCCTAGAGCTAATGTTCCTATTTGGGGTAATAGATACATAAACTCTTATGTTGACTTAGAGAGTGCTACTACAGAACAAAAAGACTTTTATCTGCTATTTAAAGAAAGCTTTCTCTATGGAGATTATTATAATTTATATGGAAATTGGAATTACGCTTTCATTTTATTATTTGATTTATTAAATGAGTATGAAATTCATAAAAATATACAGGTTTTAGAAAATCAATTGAATTTGTTAGGCTTTTATTACAGTAAAACCAAATCTTATTGTGTTTCATTTTTAATCAAAAAACTTGAAATTATTGGTGATAATGCAAAGATTAATGAACTCATTAATGAATATCCTTCCGACTATTATAGTTATGAAAATGAAAATCCGAGCAGTATATACGGCAAAAAACTTAAGTTAAATGCTAAAGAAACTGAACTATTAGACCAGCTATGTATTTCTAAAAATACTTTCACTGAAATAGAAATGTGTTTGGAAGAGACTCTCAAACTTTATTTATTATTATTTAAAAATTTAAATGATACCAGCTTTGAGGGTGGAAAAAATATTGGACAGATATTGGCTGAAATCTCAGATCTTTATATTAAAAAACATTACAAGTATAAAACTGATAGTCATAATTATAATTATGCTTTTGAAGATACAATCAAATATTTTCATCAAGCTATATTTAAAATCTGTGAAAATACCGTACGTGAATCTTATGGACATAAAAGAAAATTAAATGAGGATTTTTTACTGCATGTTCCTGAAGTAAATAGTCTTTACCAGAATAAAATAGCCCCCTTTATTACGGATACGTTGTCCAGGCTAATTCCAACAATTCTTCCTCCTGATGATGATACAGAAACAATGCTGTACACATTGAATACAACCCGTTGGAAAACAAAGTTTAATGAAATTACTGAAGGTTTTAACGGCAAACCTGAAGAATTTTCAAAAGCAATCATACGCTTAGGAAAACATAATGAAAATAATCCCTCGGTTGAAAATATTTTTTTTGATTCTTCTAAGTTTATAGCTAAATATGATAAAGAAACTGCCTTAACACTATATATCCATTACTTATATTATGATTTAAAATCTTCGACTTTTAATAATAAACCTTTAACAAAAACGATTCAAAAAAGTTTATTTAAAAACAATGAGCAACTTCATGAATTTGAAATAATTATAGATGACTTTATTAAAACCCGAGATTTAAAAAGCACATTACAGAAAATCCCATCCATCTATATATCAAAACGAAAAAGAATTCATCTCAATAAAGAGATTATAAAAGAAGTCCAGGAACAACATTCAGAAACTGTTGAACTACTCAATGAATATTTACAGGATGAATATGAAAGTGAAGATTTATCTATAAAATCGCAAGATATAAATAATGAGGAAATCAAAATTGAAATTACATCTAAAAAGCCAGTTGATTTCACAAAGTCCAATTATGTAAACGAAATAAATTTAACATCTAACCAGATAGATGTTTTAAACTTTTTTTCGAAAAGTAACCTGTGTATTTCCTTCGAAGATTTTGAAGCTTATGCAAAAGAAAAAAACTTTTTAAAAAATCATGTAATAGATAGTATCAATGAAATTTATTACGATACTTTAGATGATATTTTAATTGAAGAAGAAGAAGAATTTTACACAATTTTAGAAAACTACTATCAAAAAATAACACTCTCATGATAAATATTAAGCCTAAAGAAGCCACAGCTATTATTAATTCACTAATCAGCGGAGTTGTACCTAAAATAGGAGTGCAACATATAACTGTTGGAAGATCCGAAGAAATTACTGCTTTTGTTTCCGCCTTGGAAGATGTTAAGAACGGACAAAGCCTGGTTAAATTTTGGATAGGTGATTTTGGTTCGGGAAAATCATTTATGCTACATCTACTAAATACGGTAGCTCTTAAACAAAAATTTGTAGTTGCTAATGCGGATTTTACTCCTGAAAACCGTTTATATTCCAATGATGGAAAAGCTGTATCTTTATATAAATCCATCATGGATAATATTGCTATACAAACTAAACCGGAAGGGGGTGCGTTGGCTATTTTAATGGAAAAATGGATTGAACAGATCATTATAAAAACAGCTCAGGAAAACCTCATTCCAACGTTGGAAATACGAAATGAGAAGTACCTTGATTTAATCAGTACCAATATAATGAAAACCATCAATGAAATCACCGAAACTGGAGGTTTTGATTTTGGAACGGTGATCATAAGATATTATGAAGGCTACATTAAAGACGATGAACAGCTTAGAAGAAATGCCCTGAAATGGCTGAAAGGTGAATACAGCACAAAAACAGAAGCCCGTCAGGATCTTGGCATTCGTGAAATAATTAACGATCAGAATTACTACGATATGCTCAAAAATTTCTGTAAGTTGTTTGTAAGCATGGGATATAGTGGATTTATGATTAATCTTGATGAGGCTATAAATCTGTATAAAATATCTACCTCTGCCATGAGGGAAAAGAACTATGAAAAAATATTGGCTATTTATAATGATTGTTTCCAAGGTAAAATATCTCATCTATTCTTTAATTATGCGGGGACAAAAGACTTTTTAGAAAATGAACGCAGGGGATTATTCAGCTATCATGCTTTAAAATCAAGATTGGAAACCAATAAGTTTGAGACACTGGAAATAAGAGATTTTGCACAGCCAGTTATTCGGCTTATGCCACTGAACCACAATGAAATTTTTGTTTTATTAAAAAAGTTAAAAGAAATTTTTAATTTTAATTACAAGATTGTTGTCGATATTTCAAATGAAGACATACTCGCTTTCATGGAAGAAATATTCAATAAACCAGGCGCATCAGAGTTCTTAACACCTAGAGAAGTCATTCGGGATTTCCTAAATATTTTGAATATCATCCGACAAAATCCGATGGTAGATAAAACCCAGTTATTTGGAGAAATTGAAATTACTGACGAACGTCCGGATGAAGATAGTTTATTAGACAAACTTGAGGGTATAGAAGAGCTATAATGTCTTTTGAATTACTTTCAGAACCTATCAGAAAATATATCAGAGATAAAAGATGGGAAGAGTTAAGACCTATTCAGGCAGCAGCAATTGCTCGTATATTAACGACTGATAATAATTATATACTTGCATCTAAAACTGCCTCCGGCAAAACGGAGGCTGCCTTTCTTCCTATTCTATCTACTGTTAATTTTAATGAATCAGGTGTTCAGGTTTTATACATCTCGCCTTTGATAGCTTTAATCAACGATCAGTTTTTACGTATTGAAGAACTTTGTAAATATTTAGAAGTTCCGGTTGTCAAGTGGCATGGAGAAGCAAATAAAAGTCAAAAAAATAAACTCCTTATTGATCCTAAAGGAATAGTTTTGATTACGCCTGAATCATTAGAAGCCATGTTCGTAAATAATTCATATCATGTCAGGCATTTGTTTTCCAGTTTAAAATTTATGGTCATTGATGAAATTCATTCTTTCATTGGTACTGATCGTGGAATACAACTGATGTCTATTATTTCCCGGTTAAACGACAATAGCAGTTCTCCCTCTCGCATCATTGGACTTTCTGCAACTATCGGAGATTTTGAGGAAGCTAAAAAATTTACCGGTCGCTATGAAGAAACAAAAGTTCTTTTAGACAAAACCACTAACAAGGTTCAATGTTATTTTAAATACTTTACGAGTGATAAGTCGGAACTTCCTTTAGATATATTAAAAGATATTTATTTGGAAACTCTAAATAATAATGTTTTAATTTTTCCCAACAGTAGAGGAAAGGTGGAAGAAATAGCCGTTAAACTAAAAAAAATTTCAGAACGTGTAGGTAAATACCAAAATTATTTTTCACATCATTCTTCGATTGACAAAGATGTTCGTGAATACATAGAGTTTTTTGCCAAAAATAATAAACGTGAAAATTTTACTATTGCATGTACTTCAACTCTGGAACTGGGAATAGACATTGGTTCTGTAGATAAAGTGATTCAAATAGATGCAACACACAGCATAGCCTCATTAATACAGCGTATAGGAAGAAGCGGAAGAAAGAAAGATGCCTCAAGTAAGCTTATACTTTACTCCACTAATTCGTGGAGTTTATTACAATCAACAGCTACCTGGCTTTTATACATGGATGGATTTCTGGAACCTCCTTTATCTGTAAAAAAACCGTACGATATATTAATTCATCAGATACTGTCTATAGTTAAAGAAGGTACAGGTATAAATATAAATAACCTCATAAAAAAAATTGAAAAAAACTCTGCTTTCATAAACATATCTGTGGAAGAAATTAAAGAGCTTATATCTTATTCTATAGAGAATGAAATAATAGAAAAAATAGGCAGTGAAATTATTATGGGTATAGAGGGTGAAAAAATTGTAAATAACCGTAATTTTTATAGCGTTTTTAAAACTGAAAATAATTTTAAAGTCATTAATTCAGGAAACACGATAGGAGAATTACCATTTTCACCACAAATACAAGTCGAGGAGAATATTTTCCTGGCTGCACGTGTATGGAAAATAAAAACTATTGATTTTAAATCTCACCGAATCGAAGTCTGTCCAGCTGCTGATGGTAAAAAGCCAAAATTTTTTGGAACCAGTGGAGAAGTACATTCTAAAATACGAAAAAAAATGTTGGAAATCCTTACTTCTGATGAGAATTATGAATTTCTAGATATTGCCAGCTATGAAGAATTGGAACTATTAAGGAAAAAGTTTAAAATTTTCAACCTGAATCCGAATACTGAAGACAGACCAGTATCCATTGTGGGTACACAACTGACATGGTATACGTTTGCAGGCTCCAGAATTAACAGGACACTCGAATTATTATTTGAAATAGCGGGCATACCATACTCAATGGACGAACAAGAAAGTACCTTTCAACTTCAGACAACAGATTTAAAATGGAATAATTTAACACATATACTCTTTAATTCTATGGAAAATATTGATCAACAGCTCCTATGTTTTTTGGAAAAATATCCTTCTATCATTGAGTTTTCTAAATGGAGCTTTTTACTTCCTAAAAAGTACCAGATTTACATTTTAAAACAAAAATATTACGATTTTGAAAGTACTGCAAACTATTTAAAATCTATAAAACTAGTGGTATCTCACAATCAGTCCTACTAATGTTTGATGTTAAAGCTTTGGATTTATATCGAAAAAACAGAAATAAATATTTATACAACGGGCAGAAAAAGTTAGAATATCGTTTTAACATTACAATATTGTGCTCACGACCGGATCAGATTATCTGGCCATGAACTGAACATGATGTAACGGTGCACTATCAATTATAAAAAAAAGCAAGAAATAAGTATAGATATTTTGTTTCAAATTATTTTTTATTTAATTTTTCTTAATGTCATTATTTGTTCTCCCTCTTCCTCAAATTCAGTTTTTTCATTTTTATCTAAACTAACTTTTAGGAGTATATTATTATCATCAATGAATTTTAAATAACCAAATAAAATCTTATCTTTTACCTCCTCACCTATACTAGGAATTACATAAAGTTCTATGGGAGTTATCTCAAAATTAATCTCATACTTTAAACCACCTTTCTTTTTATCATTCACTCCCCCTTTTATTATAAAATTTTCCCCATCCACCATTTCACCGTCAATAGTCAGTGACAAATAACTATCTTCTGAAAAAGCCATCATACTTTTACTCCCCCAATAATCTTCTGCCATCCAATTACCTATTATATCAAAACTGGAATTTTGAGAATAGATACCATTAAATATAAAAAAAGTAAGAATAACTATAATTCTATTGCAGATTTTGTTTTTCATACTAAAGTGGTTACAATAATTGATAAAAGTACAAAAATATCTGCTGTTATACTTATTTTCGAACGATTAGCTGTATCTAAATAGCTACTATCACTTACTACCTACAGCATAAAAAAAGCACTCATCCTGTAGGTTAGCATATACCTAGATTTTGTTATGAAGAATCAATGATTTATAAACTCAAAAAATAATTAATAGTACCCTCTAATATTTAATTTAATATCCCATTTTAAAACACATTAGTATTAAATATTGTATTTTATAAGAATTAAAATGTAAAAATTATACTATTTTAATTTTTATTATCCAATAAATATTTATCTTTATCCCTTATTTTTTATTATAATTTATATAATTAGTTATGCGATTTTCCACCCAACAAGAAGATTATATTTATAATCGTGCTCCTTGTTATGATTATGAAGTAAGAGGAAGTTCTGAATATACACTCGGAGAAAACTACACCGAAAACAATTTTAGCTCTTTGGTTTATTTCAAAGAAAAAGAAAACAAGCAAATTGATTTTAAAACTACACATTTCTTCCAAACCTCTAAAGGATTAGTTTATCAGTTAGCACAAGATTTTTCCTCCGTTACCTCTGAATTGCTATTACAACTCAATGGTAAAGGACAAGTAACCCAAATTTGTAATTTAGAGCAAATACAGCAAATATATCAGGAACAAAAACCCATTCTCTTAGAGAAATACAACAATATCCCTGACTTTGAAACTGTTGTCAAGAATTACGAAACCAATATACAGAAAGAAGAAAAACTTAGAAACTCTTTGTTTTACTATGGAATCTACCGCATCTTTTTTGCAGGGATAAAAGAATTGGTTCAAAGACATTATCCTAATAGGCAGGTTGCCCGAACCCGAAAATATAACAACTATATTTTTACAGTTGATTTACCTGTTGTGGAAACCATCACCATAGATAAGCACAACGAAGGTTATAGAGTCACTCTTAAAGGAAAAATAGATTTAGAACAGCTTGATGAAAAGCAGTTTTTAGATGCCTGTCGTACCTTGTATGGAAAAGATATTTTACTTTCCAATATACTCTTTGAAACCAAAGAAACCTATGAACTAGACCTTAAATTAAATTATCATAAAGGTTCTTACTCCCATCATTTTGAAATCAAAGGGAAAGAAGTAAAAACAGACTATATAGAATACAAACTTAAAAAACACAGTTTTGTCTGATATTGATAAAAAATATGTGCCGGAAGGAGTGTATCTGGTTTGTGACAAAGGGCAAATCGTAAGTCAGTTGTTAGCTAATCCCAGCCGGAATGTTTTTATTTATGGAGCAAAAAAATGTACGGAAGCAGATAATAAATTTGAGCAAAATATTTTACCCTTTGGAAACTGTAAAACCTGTGGAACTTGTAAATTTGCACAGGTAGAATGGACGAAAACCAAACAAGGAGTAAGAGCAAACGGTTCTTATGCTTTGTTGGAACATTCCGAAGGAATTTGCAAGGAAGGGCAGGGAATTATTAAAATATATTTTGATGAGTATTTAGCAGACCTTGCCAATGAGAATAATAATGAAAGTGCTTTTGTAAAAGAAAGTATATCTTCAGAAATAGTAGGAACTGTTTTAACCTCTCCTTTCGGAAAAGTGATAGATTTGTTTTGTGATGATGATAACAAGTTTACCGAAGGCGTAGGACGAGGATTTAAAAAGGGGATGGAAGGCACATGGAACTTTTTTACAGAGGACATGTGGAAAGCAGACACTTGGAAAGGAATGGGAAAACTTGCCGTTATTGGAGTTGCTTATTCCAGTCCGGTGACAGGGATGTTGATGGGTGATACCACTTTACAATCTTTAGACAATGCTTTTGGTACAGACTTTAAGCAAACCAAAGATGGTTTGGTCGATGGAGTAAAGAAAACCGCAGGAAACGCTTGGGAAGATGTTAAGAGGGGGAATATGGGAGAAGTCGGGGAAAGTTATGGGCAACTTCAATATGCAGTAGTAGAAGCCATAGCAGGAACAAAAGGAGCAGGATTAGCTCTTAAAGGAGCAACCACAGGAGCAAAAGCCTTAATCGGAGCTGAACGGTTAGCACAAGTAGCAGCAACTGCTTCTAACTGGATGAGTAAGCTCAAAGCAGGAGCTTTAGGATTGGTGAAGGTGGGGAGACGAGATTGGATGGGTGGAAAAGGATTTTTTAGTTGGGGTAATGATGCTCGTACTTTAAGAAATAAAGCAAGATTGTTAGAACACCCTTCCCCTCATTATTATGATGTTTTGACACATGGTTATCCCTATATGTTTGAACCAGTAAAGGGAGAATTGATTGATGCCACACAATTGTATACAAGATTAATTAATAACGGATATAAACAAGGAACTCCTATACGATTAATATCTTGTAGTACGGGAAAAGAATTAGATGGTGCAGCACAACAATTAGCTAATTTATCCAAATCTAAAGTAATAGCTCCTACGGATTTAGTAGCTGTTGATGATGCAGGAGTAATAATAGTCAAAGGTAATGGACATTTTAGAATTTTTTATCCTGAATAATAATTGATATATGAAAACAATAGGATTTTTAAAAATACATGATGAATCTTATAAAGGTTCAAAAGATTTAAAAACTATGATAAGTACACCAAGAGCTTATTATAATTTAGATAAAATAATAGAATATTTAGAATCAGGTCATTATTTTGCCGATCCACTTGTATTCTTAGATGATGATGAAGGATTACCTCTACCTGATATAGGTTACCAAACAGATGGAGAATGGATTTGGCCTAATTATTTTCCTTATTATTTGAAAAAATACCCTAATTATGAGATAGATAAAGAGTTTTTAAATTATCTAAATAAAAAGAATTTTATCTATGTAGCGCCTGATAAATCTCAAACAATTAAAGCAAGTGATTATTTTTCTCGTAATATTTGGTAAGTTTAAATATAAATGAAAACAATAGGATTTTTAACATTGCATGACAAAACTTATAACGGTTCAAAAGATTTAAAAGAATTAATTGAAACTCCAAGAGCTTACTCTAAAAGGGAAGAAATAATAAAATATTTAGAATCAGGTTATGATTTTACAGGAGTACCATTAATGCTTCATGATGATGACGATGAGCCCATGTTTGGTTTAGCTTATTTAACAGACGGAGAATGGATTTGGCCTAACTATTTTTCATATTATCTGAAAAAATATCCTAATATGGAGATAGATATCGAATTTATTAAGTACTTAGAAGAAAATAATTTTAGTTTTGAAAAACCAAGTAAAGAAAAAATTAGGGAAATAGATAGTTTTTTTGATAAAGCTATTTGGGGAAATATAATATAAAAATACAAATTGGCTAACATAATAAGTTATGAATTTAGATTTAAAATCTTTCTTTGATTTTACAAAATTACCCACTAAAATATTTGTAGTGATATCTTTTGTATCAGGATTTTTCATTTTTATGATGTTTTGACACATGGTTATCACTATATGTTTGAACCAGTAAAGGGAGAATTGATTGATGCCACACAATTGTATACAAGATTAATTAATAACGGATATAAACAAGGAACTCCTATACGATTAATATCCTGTCATTCGAGTAGTAAATCTACAGGAGGTGCTGCTCGTTTAGCTAAAATATTAGAGGCAAAAGTAGAAACTCCTACTAATCGATTCGAATATTAGAAGACGATACGTTTGAAGTAGCCAAAAAAGGAAAATTGGTAATATTTGAACCTTAAAATTATACAATGAAATACATAGGATTTATAAAAGAGTTTGATGATGTAATCTTTGCTAAAGAATTCAAAGATTGTGTTACTCATATTTACAGAGATAATACAGGAATAATAAAATATTTAGAAAAAGGAACTTATTTTGGTGGGTGGATGGAAGCTGTAACAGAGGTTGAAAATGATGATATATTTGTATCTAATTTAGAATATTTTACAGATGGAGAGTGGGTTTGGCCAGCTTATTATTCTTATTATCTAAAGAAATATCAGAATTTTTATGTATCTCCTAAGTTTTTAGAACATATTAATAAAAATAAAGAAAAACAGATAAATCTGACAGAAAAAGAATTATTAAATATGGAAAAAATGTTTTTTATAGAATATAAAAAAGAAGAGTTTATAGAGAATGATACTTTATCAAAACAGCTTAAAACTGAATTGGAAACTTATAAAACCTACAAAGGGAAAAACTATACAGAGGAAGAATGGAAAATATTTAAAGAAAGGTTATATCTAGAGTATTTTGAGAAGGAATAAAAAATAAAAAAATGATAAGAGATTTTTATGAATTAAATGCTGAATATCCTATATCCAGAACAATTTTAGGCGAAGAGAGAATAAAGAAAAGTAATACTAAAGCTAAATGGATTTTAGTAGTAATCAGCATTCTTATTTTTCTTTTTTGCTTTATTTTTAATAAACATGAATATGGAATGTTTATTATTTTATTTGCTTCTATTATTTCATTAGTTGTAATTATCTGCGATAATTGCAAGTCTATAGAATATATAAAAACTCAAGTTCTTGAGTATAAACCCAATCTTATATCTTATTTTAAAGGAGTAGATTGGAATAATTATTTAATTGAAGAAAAATGGATTGAAATAATAGAGCAAAAAAAATATTATGAAATATCTACTAATACTTTAAAATATAATTATGCAATAACTAAAATGGAATTATCCGAAAAGCCAAAAATAAATTATTCTAATTTACTAAATATTTTAAATATTATCATATCTCTGGCAATAGTTGCCATTATAACTCCAATTAAAGAGCATTTTAATATAGATTTAAAGGATGTAGAAAATTTTAAATTCTTTATACTTATTTGTGTTTTTACTTTTTTCTTAATATTTTTTATATTTGGTTATTGTCTTATACTCATGAGACAAACATATAGTAGAAAAATGGATAAATATAATGAGTTAAGAAGATACAGCTTTGCTATGTTATCTATTATTCATAAAAGAAAGGAGGAAGTAACAGAAATTAAAAAGCCTAAAAACTCTCTTTTAACTATTCTTAGACAACTTTTCAATTAAAATATCCTTGTCATTTAGCATTTGCTTGTAAAGTTCTTCTTTTTCAGAGTATAACTCAACAATTTTATCAATGGGATTAAAAGTTGGATTGTAATTAATTATTCCATTTACTGTAGAATTATCATTAAAAGTATTTATAAAATTATGAGTAGCTTCATCACTCATGTTCTTAATGGCTTCCACAGGAACTTTCAAAACTTTAGAAACTTTCTCTAATATTTTTTCATCTAATGCTTCTTTCTGCTCATAATCTGATACAGTTGCTTGGCTAACACCTAAATCAAAAGCTAAAGATTCCTGCTTAATTCCAAGCATTTCTCTTAATCTTTTTATATTTCTTCCCTGATGTACTTTCTTAGGTGCTGTATCTGTATTCATAACAAAAGTGTTTTAGCAAAAATAAGAAAAAATCTGATAAAAACAGACCTGTATTTTACTGGTACAAACATATAATATAAAGGACTTATCAATACTATATTGCCTTATCTCCTATTTTCTTTGCAGTAAAATATTGTGTTATGGGAAATAGTAAAGAATTATTTGAAAAAGCAAAAGACTATCTAAGCACATTAGAAAAAATAGGAGAAAACAGATATAAATTTATAGCAGAAATAGAGAGTTATAAACATTTAGGATTTGCTTTACATTCTATATTTAATGTTTGTCAGAGTGCTATTTTAGCGAAAGAAGAAGATATACATGTGCATACTGATTTAGATATTTATAATTTATTGGATTTAGCAAAAAGTTTGATTCCAAAACCAGAATTAGAATTTTTGGATGAAATTAAAGGAGAAATTTTATATAATCCTTCATAATATATAGTATAAATTATTCATATATTTATTTTAAGAAAAAATAAATATACGAAAATGAATAAGATACCTACTAAATATACTGAAAAAGTAGCTAATGATTTGCTAAAAGGTAAGTTGAGAGATTTATTTTTAGAAAATGGATTAATCTTAGGTGAGCATATGTCAGAAACCAGTGAGGAAGTAGGTATTGATCACTTTTTTGAGGTATTAAATTACAGTAATAATCATCTATCTTTTTTCCTTAATCAAAATAAAGGCACTAATAGCCCTTTAACTATTATTAAGATTGATGTTGAAAAAAAAATTTCATTTCAGCTTTCCTTAAGACATGTTAAATACTTTTATAATGAATTAGAAGAACCTCTAATTTTCACTTTATGTGATATCCAAAATAAAAATATTTATTGGTATACAATACAGACAGATTCTTCCCTACCTGAAAGAATACTTTTAGAAGAACATAGAAATACAGAAAAGAAGAAAAATAAAAAAACAATACAAATCTATATTCCTGTAAAAAATATTTTAAACCCCACAACTTTCAATAGATTTTTAAGTGACATAGAATATGTCAGGAAGCATCAGATTAGAAAAAAATATATAATAAATGAAAATTTAAAAGCTGACTATACCAAACTTGAAGAAAAAATAGAAGGACTTCATATCATAGATAAGCTATATACAACTATAGATGCTTTTGAGTCTATTAATGTGATTCCTAATAACATTATTTTAAGATTACCACATTTTAAAAACTCTTCCATTTCAGGATTTAGCTTATATACAAATGATAATGAATTATTTGACTTAGTAAATGATATAAAAATAAAAAATGGGAAATATATTTTATCTAATAATGAAGAAAAAGTAAAAAATCAAGAAAAAAAATTAAAAGCTATAATTTATTTTTTTAAAGTTAATTATATAGAACATATACGATGGAAAGGCAATATAAATGATAAAGAAAAAAGCTATGTTTGTATTCATAAGTTGCGTTCATATAAAAAATGTAATTGTGAACGGTGTAAAGTAGAAAGACTTGAATATACTGAAGCAGAAAAATTACTCCAAAAACCTTTAAATGAAAAATCACCAATATTTGAAAAATTAAGAAGAGGATATACTTACTATTTATTAGGAGATTATCCAAATTCAGCATTAATTTTTTTAGACATTTATAATACTGCAAAAAAGAAAGATAACCCAATCAATTATGTTATTTCAGTTTATAACCTTATTCAACTAAAAAGGATTTTAAAAAGTTGGTGGTTAATTAATGAAAATAAAGATTTAATAAATAAATTAGAAGAAATTGAATTTAATATTGAGGAATCTTTTATAATTCAGTATGCTCCTCATTTCTTAGATATTTATAAAGAAATAAAGGATGACAAATTTTATCAAAATTCATATATTAAAATAGGATTAGCATTAGAAGAAATAAGAAAAATTTGGTATAGTGATAAATACGGCGACTGGACATCTTCTTCAGAAGATAGTTATTCTGTATTATTGTCAGTTTTTTATAAATTCTATTCGTATTTAGATTTTAACTTTATTATTTACAATCAATTTATAGAATATAAAGAGCTGTTAATTAAATTATTAGAAGGGGTTTTTGCTTTGTATACATTAAAAAATCCAGAGGCAATAAAATATCAAGAATTTCATTATAGCATAATCAAAATGTGGATTTTTAGCATCAGTTATGAAAAATCTAAATTCTTATTAAAAAAATATAATATTAAAAAAATAAAGCTTATTACTGAAGATAAAGTAATTAATAACATTGAAAATTTACTCCATAACTTATACATCAACTATAATAAAAATAATCAAAAATCTAAATATACAGCTAAAAGAGATGAAGGAATAATATCAAATATTGGATTGATATTATCATTAATTGAAATTGAAAATAGGAGACTAAATAACTTAATAAAGAAATTGATTTCTTTCAATGATAATATAAAAGGAAATAAAAGCGATTATTATCATTCCTTATATTTAATAATTAAATCTAATCCAATAAAAGTTAACAAAAACTATATAAGACTAGTAATATATATGATTATTAATTCAAGTTTTCGTATGAATTTCCTTCCTGAATTGATAAAAATATATACTAATAAATGTCTAAAAAAAGAAATAAAATCATTCGTTTTAAATACTTTACAAATTAAAAGTATAGATGAAATAGTTATTGATAATCATTTACCTTATGATTTATTCTATGACTTATTTGAAACTTTCGATTTATTAGATAGTAAATCAAAATCTAAAATAAACAGTATTATAAACAATACATTAAATTCAAAATTTATTTATGAACTATATTATAATTCTTTAGTATATGACTTAATAAAACCTGATGATAAAAATTTGTTTAATCTGTTTTTAGCTTGTATTCCTGACCAATCACAAGAAAGGAAAGAAGACGATCCTTTTAAAATTGCTCCCGATAATATAACTTTAAAAGAAGTTATAAATGTAATTTATAAATACGATTTAGAAATCACAGAAGAATTTAAAAATCTTATAGATAAAAGTTCTGTTGAACAAAGAAACTATTTTATTTGGTTACTAAATTTAGAAGATTTTGATTATTCTAATTTCAACTCTTATTGGATTTTAGAATGTAGTACGGATTATTACATAAAGGCATTTAAAAAATCAAATAAATTAATAACGGAATTGCAAAAATCATTAAAGAATGATTATATTGAAGGAGTTGCTGAAATATATTTTGATAAATTAGTTAATTAATTTGAATTTAAATGAATTTAGTAATTAATTATTGGGTTCAGCTAACTATTGTTATAGATATTATTGGATATATTGTTAATACAATTTTAGATTATATAATAAAGAGTTAAGATTTAAATTTTTCTATAAACTTAAATCAAAAAAATCATTGAGTTATATACTAAAGTTGCAGAATTACAAATTATCATAGATATAAAAAAAAGAACTAGATCAATATTATTGGGAAAGTAAATTTTATTTTTCAAAAAAAATATTTAGATTTTTTTTCAGAATAGTTAATTATTATCTTTGAAACTAAAGGAGTATTAACGGAATCTCCTGATTTAAAAAATCAATTTCAGAAAATCACTAATGCTCTTATTCAAGAATTCAAAAAAGAAATAAAATAATTATCTAAATTTGAGAGATAAGAGTCTATATATAAAATTGTCCCCTAATTGTTCAAAAGGCAATTGGATTTCTTTCGAGGAGTGGATTTGAATGTTTTTATTTTTTATCTTAAATTTTTCAACTTTTTCATTCAGTTGCTCTCGCTTGATTATTAGTATAGTCTATTGTTGTTGTATATAATATTTTATAGTATTTTTATACAAAGTAGTTATGTAAGAAGAAAGCTAATATTTTTAAAGTCTCTTATTGATAATAGTTTGAAGATGAATATTTAAAAATTAAAAAACAAATATTTATACAACGGGCAGAAAAAGTTAGAATATCGTTTTAACATTACAATATTGTGCTCACGACCGGATTCGAACCGGTACATCCGTACGGACACCACCCCCTCAAGATGGCGTGTCTACCAATTTCACCACGCGAGCTTTAATTGCATAAATATTTGTAATATCACTTAAGGTACAAACAAAGTGTTTGTTTATAACGCCAAAGATATATAAAAAATATACTATACACAAAAAGCAACCATATTTACAAACTAAGTTACTTAGTTACATTGCAAATTCTATAATGTATCAAGTAAACTTCTCATTTTACGAATATTTTCAACCATATCACCAGAGAAAATTGCTTTTCCTGCAACAATAATAGTTGCTCCTGCCTGAACTACTTGCTTTATATTATCCATCGTTATATTCCCGTCCACTTCAATATCTGCCGATTTATCAATTTCATGAAGTTTTTTTTGTATCTCAGATATTTTATTTATTGAATCTGGAATAAAACTCTGCCCTTCCAATCCCGGTTCTACAGTCATTAACTGCACAACATCTATAGGCATTAAAAGGTTTTCTGTAAGAACATCTAAAGAGGTTTCCGGTTTTATGGCTAGTCCTACTTTTTTACCCTCTTTTTTTATACTATTCAATGTTCCCGTTAAATCTTTACAAGCTTCAAAATGAACTGTTATAACATCTGATCCTGCTTCAGCCATTTTTTTTATAAAGCGATGCGGCTCCTGTACCATCATATGAACATCAAATTCTAACTTGGTAGATTGACGTATACTTTGAATCATTTTCATTCCCATAGATAAATTCGGAACGAATGTACCATCCATAACATCAATATGTACACTATCTGCCCCTGCTGTTTCCATCATTTTCAGCTGTTTATCCAAAAAGCGATAGTCGGCTTCCAATAATGAAGGTGCCAGTTTAATTCTTTTTTTCATGTATTAAATCTTATATTTTATTTTTCAACGCCAACACATATTAACTTTATTATAATCAATTAAATAACCCTCTCTTTGTGTTAAAGAAAGGGTATATTCAATATCGATTTCAATAAAATGAATCTTTATTATTTATAATATTCACTTAAAAAACATTAAAATAATTAATCTTTAATCAATTTTGATAATTGCTTTAACCACATTTGATTTATCGTAAATACAAGCTTCAAAAGCATCCTGAATCTGATCCAGCGAATATTCATGAGTTATAATCTTTTCTAAAGGAATTAGTCCACTTTCCACCGATGCTATTGCTTTAGGAAATGTATTTACAAATCTGAACTGTGATTTTATTCTGGCTTCTTTGGCCATAATCAATCCAAAATTGTACGTAATTTCTTCTTCAGCAGCCATTCCTACCAAAACGATCAATCCACCCTGACAGACTACATGCGGCGTCTGAGCTATAGTTACAGAATTGCCTGCTGCTTCAAAAACTACATCAGCTCCTCTATTACCTGTTATACGATTAATTTCGGCTAACAAATCTTTTTCTCTTCCGTTAATCACATAATCAGCTCCTAATTCTTTAGCCTTATCAAGACGTATACTTTCCAGATCACATACAATAACTTTGCTAGCCCCTCTCGCTTTACAACACATCAATATCAATAACCCAATACATCCTGCACCAAGAATTACTACAGTGTCTCCTACAGTAACTTCACCCAATTGCGCAGAATACATACAAGTAGACAAAGGTTCTATCAAAGCACCTACCCGGGTACTAATATTTTTGGGTAATCGATAGCATAGATCGGCCGGAAAGGCCAGGTATCTTTCATAACATCCTTGAACCGGTGGAGTTGCTAAGAATTTGACGTCAGGACATAAATTATATCTTCCTGATTTACAAAATTCGCATTTTCCACAGGTAATACCCGGTTCTACACAGACCCTGTCTCCTGTTGTCAAATGTGTAACTTCACTTCCAACTGCAATTACGGTTCCTGCACACTCATGTCCCAGCATAAATTCCTTATCTTCAACGACAAAAGTTCCACACCTGCCATCATGAAAGTAATGAACATCTGAACCGCAAATACCTACATATTCTACTTTGATAAGCACTTGATCGGTAGTTATTTCCGGCACAGGTATCTCTTTGATGATCATGTGATCTATTCTATCCATAAATGCTCCTTTGTTTTTTACATTCGTTGTCATAACTATTGGTTTTAAAGTTTTAAGTCATCAGTAAAGGCAAATGAATTTTCATATCAAGTTAAAGTTTCGCTAAAGCTGTAAAATCAGCTCTTAAAGAATCACACATACTATCATAAACTGTATGAAACTTTTTATAAACTACACTGTCTTCCAAATCGGGAAGTAGTGAATCTTTTTCTTTAATAAATTGATCACAGGCATCCTGAACAGATGAATAAATTCCTACTCCGGTACCTGCAAGAATGGCTGCACCATATGCCGGACCTTCTTCATTTTCAAGTGTACAAACTTCACATTCGTAAAGAGCAGCCATCATTTTTCTCCAGACAGGACTTCGGCTTCCTCCACCGCAAGCACGTACAGAAACCAGACTTACCCCCTGCTCTTTTAACAGGTTATTGCAATCTGCAAGACAATAGGTTATCCCTTCCATAATCGCCCTGAGCATATGTGCCTGTGTGTGCACCACATTCAAGCCTAAAAAAGCACCTCGATAAAGAGGATCTATGTGCGGGGTACGTTCTCCCATTAAAAATGGTAAATAGATAAGCTTTTCACTTCCGATAGGAACTGTCTGTACCATATTCATCATTGCATCGTAAAAAGTTATACCTTCCTGCTCTGCTTTTTCAACTAAATCAAGACAAAATTTATTTTTAAACCATTCGATAGAAAGAGCTCCGGATTGCGGTCCTCCCATCGTGTGCCAACACCCCGGCACTGCACTACAACAAAGGTGTAAACCTCCACTGGGAATTTCAGTATATTCATCTAAATGTGAATATAATACTGCAGATGTTCCTATAGAAGTAAATGCTTGCCCCTGTCTTACTACCCCGGTTCCTATACCGGCGCAGGCATTATCACTTCCCCCTGCAACTACAGCACAATTAACTGTTAATCCGCATTTATCTGCTATTTCAGGTAAAAGGTATCCGGTTATTTCCTGACTTTCATACACATCTGCCAACAGTTTGGGATCTATCTGAAGAACATTGATAATTTCTTCTGACCAGCATCTGTTTTTTACATCCAATAGCTGCATTCCCGAAGCATCTGATACATCTGTTGCAAATTTCCCGGTCAATATATATCTGATATAATCTTTAGGTAATAAAATATGTTTGCAACGAGAATAGTTTTCCGGTAAGTTTTTTCTTACCCATACTATTTTTGCAGCTGTCCAACCTGCCAGCGGAGGATTTGCTGAAATTTCAATCCATTTTTCCATTGGCATTAAGTCCAGCATTTCTTCTGCTTCCTGACTACTCCTCTGATCACACCAAATGATAGCATCACTAATAAGATTATTTTGCTCATCCAGCATAACTAACCCATGCATTTGTCCGGAAAGTCCTATCCCTAATATATCTTCTGACTTTACTCCTGATTTTTTAACTACTTCCTGTATTGTAGATAAAACAGCTTCTTTCCATACTTGTGGACTTTGTTCTGCCCATCCGTTTTTAGGCTGGTTCATGGAGTATAATTGTTTGGCTGTAGCTATAGTCTTACCTTGTTCATTTATAAGAACAGTTTTGGTAGCACTGGAGCCTAAATCGACACCAATAACATATTTATTTATTTTTTGAAATTCCATATAATTATTTTTTTATGATTTTTATATATTGTTATCTGCAGTTATTGGCTTTTCTTTAATTTTACTTCCATATACTGCATACCAAAACATAACTAATTCGCAGATAATTATGAGTCCCCAGGTCCATTGCCAGGAACCCCAGAAATCTGCTAAAAAGCCTTGTAAAACAGGAAACACAGCTCCACCAAAAACTCCCATCATAAAAACTCCGGAAGCTTTAGAGGTGTATTTACCTAAATCTTTAACAGCCAAAGTAAATATACATCCCCACATAACGGAATGGCATAATCCTACGGAAACCAAAATCCAGAGATTATTTGTAATTATAGCTATTAATGTTAATAGAGCTGCTACCACTGTAGCAATCATCAACTGTAAACGTGGAGAAATGTTATTAAATAATCCGGAAATAATCCTACCAATCATCATTCCTCCCCAATAAAAAGTAGCTAATAAAGCTGGAATGCCTAAATCAATATTTCCAACCATTAAATGTGTTTTTCCGAAAAAAGCCAATCCGCTACCTGTACGTTCTAATTCCATTGCGTGCAGATTTACATTGGTTCCTACTCCCATTTCGGCACCTACATAAAAAAAGATGGCAACTACTCCCCATTTTAGATGGCTAAATGACCATATATTTCTTTGTTTATTATCTTCTTTATCTATTCTTGTATTTTTAATATCCGGCAATGCTATTCGACCGACAATTATTCGGGTAGATGCAATACATAGAGCAATAAGCAAGAAAGGAACCATTAGCTGACCTGCATTGAAATCATTCATAGCAGCTCCTCCAAAAATGACTGCTGTTACGAAAAAAGGAGCAATTGTAGTTCCAAATGAATTCGCGGCACAGGTAATATTAACTCTTTGTACTGTGGATGTATTGGGAATAACATATGCAGATACGTAGGGAATAATTACGGTTTGTACTAATGAAACTGAAGAGCCTAAAAGAAAAGATCCTAAAATAAAAATAAAAAATCCGTAAGGAACTTTTCCATCTCCTATGTTTATAACATATTGACTATAATTTTCAGCTACCCATGAGGAAAGGCAGGTTACAAGTAGAGCAATTACCATTAAAACCAGACCTCTTAATAGTGGTGTTTTATAGCCGTGCCGATTTATCCATTTGCTACTAATTAAGGAACTGATTGCAAATCCTGAAAAAAAACAAAAGGAAATAAGATTAGTTAAGGTATTTTTAAGCTCTCCTGCTTGATCCAGAAAAAGAATTTTCAAGGGACCCTGACATTGACCGTTAATAGTGGTCATAAAGCCTAAAATAAAAAAAACGAAGGTTAAGACAAGATAGGGTCCCAATGTATTGGAAACTTTTGTATCATTCATAGCAAGTAATAATTTGTGGTTATAGACGTAAATTTATAACATGGATAAAAATAAAATCACCGTTTTAAAAAAAATTAGTTTGGAAACGTTTGCGGGAACGTTTCCAAATACTGCAAACGTTTTCATTTATTTCAAATATTTGGTTAAATCTCACGCAAAATGTACTTTTGCTAAATTAAGCCGGAATTTATGAAGCACATTACTATAAAAGATATAGCTAAAGAACTTAAAATATCTATTTCTACAGTATCGAGAGCTTTAACCAACGATAAGAATATTCGAAAGGAAACCAAAAAAAGAGTTTTGGATACAGCAGAAAAACTCGGCTATATGCGCAATCCGGTAGCTATTAATTTAAAAACGGGACGTTCTAATACTGTAGGGGTTATAGTTCCGGAAATTGATACTCCTTTTTATGCACAGATTATTGAAGGTATTCAAAATGTGCTCTATAAAAAAGGTCTTAAAGTTATAATTGCCTACTCTGGTGAAAATCCGGATAGAGAGAAAGAAAACCTTCTTCTGATGGAAAGTTTTATGGTCGATGGTATCATTATAGGCATTTGTCATAAAGATAAAAATAAAAACGAATTTCAACGGTTGATAAATAAGGGTATTCCTTTAGTTTTTTATGATCGTATTCCTACGGATATTGACGTTACAAAAGTAATTGCTGATGACTATGTTAAATCATTTTTATTAACAGAACACTTGATTCGAAAAGGAGCGAAAAAAATAGCTCATATTATGGCTCCTGAATATATGCAAAGTTCGTATGTAAGATGGAAAGGGTATAAAGATTCTTTAGAAAAATTCGGAATTCCATATGATTCCGCTCTGGTTATCACTTGTACCGGGATGCATTTTAAAGATGGGATTAAAGCAGCCCAATCATTAATATCTAAAAAAATATCTTTTGATGCTGTTTATGTTTATACGGATTTGATAGCCATTGGAGTAATGAAATATTTGCAGAATGAAGGTTTTAATATTCCTAAAGACGTAGCAATTGCAGGTTTTTCCGGAACCTTACTATCTGAAATGGTGTCTCCTCCCTTAACAACTGTAGAACTTCCTTTATTGCAAATGGGAAAAGTCGCTGCAGAGCTAATTCTGGAAAAAATAAAAAATCCTGAGAAAGAAAATCAAACCTTGATTCTTGATGCTGAGATAAAACTGAGAGCCTCAACAGAAGGTTAATTAATGAATGAGTGACCCCGGAGAGGCTCGAACTCTCGACCCACTGATTAAGAGTCAGTTGCTCTACCAACTGAGCTACGGAGTCTTAAAAACAAAAAGCCTGAGCAAGTGCTCAAGCATTTAGTGACCTGGCTGGGGCTCGAACCCAGGACCCCAACATTAAAAGTGTTGTGCTCTACCAACTGAGCTACCAGGTCATTTGTCTTTAATAATTGTACAACCTACCATTTGTATGAAAATACAAATAGTAAGTGACCTGGCTGGGGCTCGAACCCAGGACCCCAACATTAAAAGTGTTGTGCTCTACCAACTGAGCTACCAGGTCTTAATTTATTTAGTGTTATTGTCGCTATTTCTGTTTAGCGAGTGCAAATATAGTTACTTTTTTTTTGTATCCAAATAATATCATAAAAAAATCTCATATTTGTAAAAAAAATTACATTATGATTATTTCCTTAACTGGTTACATGGGGAGCGGTAAATCCACTATTGGAAAGAGTTTATCTAAAATAACAAATTTAAAATTCATTGATCTGGATGAGTATGTTATTTTTAGAGAAAACATGTCCGTTAAAGATATTTTTTCTAAAAAAGGTGAAATTTATTTTAGAAAAGCTGAACATTTATATTTAAAAGAACTTTTATCTCAGGACAATTTTATACTTAGTCTGGGAGGAGGAACTCCTGCTTATCATAATAACATGGACTTGATTAATGATAAAAGTATTTCCTTTTATTTAAAAATGACACCTGTAGAATTAGCCGACAGACTCATTAAGGAAAAAAATCACAGACCCCTTATTGCCCATCTGAATGAAGAAAATATTAAAGAATTTATAGCCAAACATCTTTTTGAACGCTCTGTATTTTATGAAAAAGCTATCCATAAAATTAATAATAACAATAAATCGGTTTCTGAAATTTGTACTGAAATTTTAGATCTTCTATCGTAAACTCTCAATTGTAAAAGAAAAAATTTTATTCATCTTCCCATCCGTATTCATCAGTGGTATAATCTTCCAAATCTCTCCGATCCTTTTTAGTAGGCCTACCCAGACCTTTCTGTCGATAATAGTTTTGTGCCTGCATTCGGGTTTTCATTTCTTCAACCTGTTCCGGATCTGTCAAATCTTTTACGTATAAAGAAACTAATTTTGCTCCCAACCTGCTGGCAGGAATCTGAATTACCTGCATTTTATAATCAATCTGATTCTTTCTTATTGTATAAATTTCCCCAATATTCACTTCCTTGGAGGGCTTTAAAACATTTTCACCTAAAGAAACTCTGTTTTTTTTACATTCGTCTGTTGCTAGTGCACGGGTTTTGTAAAACCTAACACACCATAAAAATTTATCTATTCTCATATCATCTAAAAAAATTTATCAATTTTAAATTAAATTGTAAATTAGCACCTAATTTAAATATTTTTATTCACATGATTAAAAAATTTCTTTTATTGGGTGTTATCAGTTTATTTACCGTGCTAACTTCATGCAGCAGTGATGATGATAAAACGAAGACTCTTACTATTGATGAGCAGAATGCTGCGGATGATGCATCCATTGTAAATTTTTTAGATAATTATTATTTTGATGATTTGGGAAAAGTTACCAAGTTTACTGAAACCGTAACTTCTAAAGATAAAGATCCTTTACGTAAAAACGCTAAAAAGGATGCTTCCGGTTTCTGGTATGTTCCTAATCCGGCTGTAACTTCAGCCAGCGGAACCAAACCTAATGGGTCTAACAATATTCTACTTCATTATACTTTGAATTACTATGTAGCTTCTGAAGGAGGTAGCGGATATTCCAGCCAAACAACAGCATCCAGCTCTATTGACGGTTTGGGTATTGCTCAACAAAATCCAAGCTTTTACAAAAAACCTTCGACTGATACTACCAATGTTGAGAGTTATTATGTAATTAAAGGAATTGTTGATGGACTCAAGTATTTCTCTCCAACTAATAAAAGTAAAAATGATCCTTACGATGTGTTACAAGGGGTTATTATTGTTCCTTCCCGATTAGCTTACGCACGAAACTCTAATTACATGAGCCTGAGTAATGCTACTTTTGTTTTAAATTTTGAACTTTATAAAGTGTGCGCTGAAGGCGTAACCTGCGAGTAATTATAAAAGGGATTAATTAATTAATTATTTATTTATTTATATGATATAAATCATATAAATAACTTTTTTCTAACTATATACAATTGGTCGTTTCGGATACGGAACATTTAATCCAGACGGAACAAAACATAATGATGATTCTTTTTGAATTAAACTTTAATGATATTAACTTAGGGGTTAAGTATGTATTTTAATATTTACCACTTTAAAATAAAAAAAAGAGGCTTCTTTTAAGCCTCTTTTTTTATTCTTTTCTAATATAGATTTGCGGGTTATAGTTATCCGGATATTTTGCCATCTCAGGTTTATAAAAACCTTCAATTTCATTAAAAACTTCTTCTACTGTTTTGTCATCTATATGAATAACTTTAGATATACCTGCAATTTTATTTTTGTAATCAGCATAAGCAAGTACTACCGGCACACCTGCTCTTTTAGCTATAAAATAAAACCCTTTTTTCCATTCTTTTGCCCGAGAACGTGTACCTTCCGGAGTATTTATCAATGACATGGATTCTGATTTTTTAATTAACGCTGCCGAGTAATCAACTAAATTATTATGCTGACCTCTGTTAACTCCAATACATCCTAATTCTTTGAAAATAAAACCAAACCACGGCTTAGTGTAAGCATCTTTAATCATAATTCGGTATGGTATTCCCATAGACCAAAAGCATGCAAGACAATAATAAAAATCCCAATTGGTTGTATGTGGGGCACATACTAAGACACTTTTTTTAAAATCGTTTACTGGAATACTGCACTCGAATTTCCAGCCAGCAATCCATAACATAAACCTTCCTATAATTTTTTTCATTTATAATTTTTAAATTAAAAAAGTTCAGCTATATACGATAACTGAACTTGCAAATTTATATATTTTATTTTATTTATTAATCAGCCAAATATAGCCATTATCCAATCCACAACGACTAAAACAATTTTAAATATAACTTGTACCATAATTATCTGTTTAGGTTTTATTATTTTTTTGAACGAATTTTTATACCATCTCTATTAATTGAGATGTTAGTTTCTGATTGTGAATCTGAAATTTCATTTTCAAATTCGGAACAATTAATACATTCCAGATTATCATCAGCAAATTTAAAAACTTTATTTGATAAATTATCATTGATTATAAAAATATTATGCTCATCATGCTCATTATAAATAACTTTTTTTACATTCTGAGTTTTTAAATATTTATTTTTAGGCAGATATAAAACAAGTTCTATTTGTTGTTCTCTGAACTTAGCATTTTTAGGAAGTAAAAAATATGAATCCAGATTTAATACATTTTTATTTGAGTTATAGTTGTATGAAATTTCTGAAAGATTTTTCAATGCTTGTGCTTCTGTTTTTCCAGAAGCTGAATTTATAATTTGTATGTAGGCATTTGAGTCATTACTTTGTCTGATTTCCAATTTATTAGATAATTTCTTTTTAATATTCTGTGAAGTAAATACAATTCCTTTAATAGAGTTCACATTAAATCGCCTGTTATGCATATAGGGAGAAGTAAAATCCGTTGAATTCATAGTTACAGTTAGAGTGTCCGATGGTAAATTCAAAACGTATTTGTTTGCTCGTTCTACATTGCTTGAATAATTACTTACTAAAAATGAGAAGGCAAAAACAGGTGTTATTATCAGCGATGTAAGCCATATTAAAAGTAAAGTTATTGATGCAGCCATATTTAACTTTATTATTTTTTTTCTTGTTATCAATCTTAGTCCGAATAATATCAAATAAAAACAAGAGATAACTATAAATAAGCCACATAAAATAATCATAGTGTATAACTGCCAAGGTGAATCAAACACAAAATCCATGAGATGATAAGGACTATTACTTTCATAAATATCGGACAAGGTTCCGATGATATATGCAAATAATAATAAAAAGCCTATCAGCAAACATATCACCCCCGCAATCATGGAAATTATGTTGACTATCAGTTTAAATAAAGTTTCTAAAAAATGTCCTATTCCATTGCTTGCTTTTGAAATATTATTTTTAATTTTCCCTGATTGCTCAACTAATTCTTCTTTATTAACATATTCTTTAATTGAATCAAAGTTAATCGGCTTTCCTTTCATTTTCAATTTATCTGAAGTTGTTTTGGCCTTAGGTATTACTATTAAAAGAACAATATATCCTAATATAATAGTTGGCACCAGTCCTTCAGATAGCCACCCTGAGAAAAATAATAATAAAACCATCGCTAATCGTAACCAAATGGGCTGGATTCCAAAAAAATGGGAGATCCCGCTACAAACTCCTCCTATAATTTTATCATTAACATCTCTAAATAATTGTCTCTGATAAAATTTACCTTTTTCTGCATGATCTGAATTTTGTTCTTTACTGGAAGTGTTTGAGTAGTCGGTACCTTCATCTTCTGAATTGTATTGTTCGGGTGTCCCCATAATACTAATCATTTTATCTACATCTATATCATCTATAACTTGTCTATGAATACCTAACCATTCAGTAAATAATTCTGCAATACGTGTTTCTACATCTTTCAATATTTCTTCCGTTTCATCCTCTGCCGTATTCAAAGAATTTTTCACTTCAATTAAATATTGATGTAGTTTACTATAAGCATCTTCTTCAATAAAAAAAGATCTGCCACCTAAACTTATTGATATTGATTTATTCATGATTTTTTGTATCTGTACTTTTAGTTATAATATTTACTGAGTGGGTTAATTCTCCCCAAGTCTGAGCTAATTCTTTTAAAAAATTTTCACCTTTGGGAGTAATTGCATAATACTTTCTTGGAGGACCTGAAGTGGATTCTTCCCAACGATAAGTTAAAAATTCAGCATTTTTAAGCCTGGTCAAAAGTGGATAGAGTGTACCTTCAACAACGATAAGCTGCCCTTTTTTAAGCGCATCAATCAAGTCAGATACGTAAGCATCACCTCTTTTTATAATGCTTAGAATACAATATTCTAAAACACCTTTACGCATCTGGGCCTTAATATTTTCCGTGTTCATTTAAAACTTTTAATTAAATAATACAGCAAATATAGTTATTATTTAGTATTATGCAATACAAAGTACTATTTTTTTAAAATTATTATTTTAAAATTAATATTCATACTTTTGTATAATTATTAAAAATACTTTATCTATTAATTATGTCTTCTCCTTTAGTCTCTGTTATTATGTCTGCCTATAATGCTGAAAAGTATATAGCTAAAGCAATAGAATCTGTAATTAATCAAACATTTACCGATTTTGAATTTTTAATTACTGATGATTATTCTAATGATTCAACAGCACAAATCATACAAAATTTCACCCTTCAAGATAAGAGAATTATCTTTATTCAAAATGAAAAAAATAGGGGTTTCGAAGGATATGTTGACAACCTAAATAATATGATTTCTCTAGCAAGAGGAAAATATATAGCGAAATTTGATGCGGATGACATTTGGTTATTAACTAAATTAGAAATTCAGTGCAATTATCTGGAAAAAAATCCTGAAACCGTCTTAATAAGTGCCAATGCTTATGTTATCGATGAACAAGACTCTATAATCGATAAAATTGTAACATCTAGTAATCAAGAAGTTATAAAGAGTAATTATTTAAAAAGCAATCCTTTTCATCATCCTTCCATCATGTTCAGGAACGAAGAAATTACTTACAGATCTAAAATGTTTTATCATGAGGACTATGATTTGTATTTACGATTATTTTCTTCTAATAAAAAGATGGAGAACTTTGAGGAAATTCTCTTTAAGTACCGAATTTTAAAAACTTCACTTTCAAGGAATAATTCAAATTTTATTAACTATCTTTTTAAGTTAAAAACAATAGAATTTTATAATCAAAGAATACAAAATAATAATAAAGATGAATATGACTCTTTCAATCCCCAAGACTTTATTCAAATAAACAATCTTAACTATAACTCTAAAGAAAGTGATCTGAAGTTAGGTCTAAAGGCTACACTGGTATTAAACGATTATATGAATTTCAAAATAATTGCCCGCAAATACAATCGTACTTCTTCTAATAAATTATTTATGCTAATCAGCTCTTTCATCTGTCTTAACAAAAATACTTTTGGATTAGCACATACACTGTATTCTAAATTATAAAAGATGGATATTCTTATAAAATCATTTAGTAGACCATATTATCCAGATAGATGTTTATTCAGCATTTATAAAAACATTAAAGATTTTAAAAATATACTTTTTAAATATCAGGAAGTTAATATAATAGAATCAGAAGCTTATTTAAAGAAAAATAAATCTATTGAAAAAAAACCTAAAACAGGAAAAAAAATTAACGGTTTTGAAATTCATTCTAAACTATGGATTGATTCTGTTACAAATAGTTCCAACTATGTTATTAGTACTGAAAATGATGTTTGGTTTACAAAATCAAATAACGTAAATCTTCTTTTAAAAATAATGAAAGATAAAAATATTTATCTACTTAAATTAAGTTGGTTTGGAAAGAAAAAAAGAGAATAAAATATCAATGACAACAGCCAGTGATATTTTAGGAATCAAATCGACTTATTCACTGCTACTTATTTATAATTAATATGTATTTTTTTAATCTCATAAACAAACTATTTCAAAATTTTGTTTTACGTAAAAACTTGTTAACATCAATCTTTTCTTATAAAAAATAAATATATGAAACCATTAGTAAGTATTATTTCAACATTTTATAACTCTGAAAAGTTTATTAAAAATGCTATGGACTATTTGCTTAATCAAACCTATTCGAATATAGAATTTATATGTGTGAATGACGGATCTGTTGATAATACTTTATCCATACTAACCAATTATTCAAAACAAGATTCCAGAATAAAGATTATAAATAAAAAAAATGAACGAGCTGCTCATTATGCAAGAGCCGCAGGTCAGGATATAGCTAGTGGGAAGTATTGTTTTTTATTTGATCATGACGACAAAATAAGTCTTGACCTTATTGAGTGTGCTGTAAATGAACTGGAAAAAAATGTGTTTGATATGGTTTCTCCTACAGTAATATCAAATGATAATTCTTTTTTGTTATCTCAACCTATTTCTGGTCTTGATGCTTTCAAGTTGACAATAGGAAACTGGAAAATACACTTAAGACCCATAATGAAAAGAGAAATTTTTCAATCTGTTTCTTTTAGAGATTTACCTCATGCAATTCTTAATGGTGATGAATATATTGATAGAAAAATCTTATTAAATTGTAAAAACATAGGTTTCTGTAATGGGACTTATTATTACACTCCTCATGAATTTTCTGAAACTAAAAATCAATCTGTTAGATTAATCGGAACTCTGGAAACTGATATTTTACTAAAAAAACTATTATGTGATATAAAATTATATGATGAGCTAAAATATAATTTAGAAAAATATAACCTGAGACATTTATTTGCCATGTTCAATTTATTGATGCAACTTAAGGGTAATATTTCTAAAGACGAATATGATATGAATATGTCTTTAATCAGAAAAGCTTATCATAATATCAACAAAAAATATATTCTTAAAATTACTAAAAATTTAAAAGTTAAAATTTATTATTCAATTATTTTATTTAGGTTCAACATATTATACAATTGGATTAAAATTAAAAATTAATATAAAATTTATTCCCGTTTTATACTTATTTCATCCCATTCTTCAGGGGTAATTTGGTCAAATATATTAAATTCTCCAGCACCTTGAAGCCATTCTCCTCCATCGATAGTTATAACTTCTCCGTTTATAAATGAAGAATAATCTGAAATAAGAAAAGCTGCTAAATTGGACAATTCCTGATGTTCACCTACTCTTTTCAATGGGTTTTTACTAGTTAAATCAAATTTTTCTTTTAAATGCCCAGGTAATAACCGTTCCCAGGCTCCTTTAGTGGGAAAAGGACCCGGAGCAATCGCATTAAACCTTATCTTGTATTTCCCCCATTCCACAGCCAAAGAACGTGTCATTGCTAGAACTCCTGCTTTAGCCATTGCTGATGGGACAACATAACCAGAACCTGTCCATGAGTAGGTAGTTACAATACTCAACACGGTACCTGGCAAGTTATTCTTAATCCAATATTTACCTATTGCCAACGTACAATTTTTACTACCTTTTAACACAATATCAATTATTACATCAAAAGCCCTGGATGATAATCTCTCAGTCGGAGATATAAAGTTTCCAGCAGCGTTATTTACTAAGATATCAATTTTACCCAAATGATCAATTACAAAGTTAACCATAGTTTCAACAGCCTCATATTCTCTAACATCCAAAGCATAAGTAAGAATTTCACCCTGCTTACATTCAGTTCTTAACTGCTGAGCAGTCTCTTTTAATTTATCTGAATTTCTGGAAACAATGACTACTTTAGCTCCCAATGTAAGAAAATATTGTGTCATGGATTTTCCCAAGCCCGTTCCTCCTCCCGTAACTATAACCACTTTTCCTTCAAGTGTTCCGGGCATCATCATTCCTTGATTATAGTTCATCATTTATATGTTTTGTTTATAGTAAATATAAAAAAAATAAGCAGTGATACTGCTTATTTTTCCATTTTTATTTTATTAAAAATTAATTTTCATCTTCCTCTTCGTACTTATCAATTTCGGCATCGCAAAAATCAAAAGCTTGCTGAAGTAATTCGTTTACCTCATTGGTAACATCTTCTTCTTCTCCTTCCAATTGATCGAACCATTCTACTTCTTCTTCCTCTACGTTTAAAATAAAACGAGGATATTCTGTGTGTACTACAAACAAGTCATCAGGAAAGTTAGAGTTGTCTGCAATTAAAAATTTTGGTAATTCCATTTTCTATTTAAATTTAAATTTAATCGTCTAATAAATCTTTTAGCTTAATCAGTTCTGCCTTAACCGCTTGTAAACGGGTAATAATTTCTATTTTTTTTGATATATTTGATTGAGTACTCAATACGGTTCTTGCCCCATCTAAAGTATACCCTTTTTCCTTAACCAAATGATATATGAGTCTAAGATTTTTTATATCTTCCGGTGTAAAAAATCTATCTCCTTTTTTATTTTTTTTTGGAGCAATTATATCGAACTCCTTCTCCCAGAATCGTATAAGAGAAGTATTTACCTGAAAAGCCTGTGCGACTTCTCCAATTGAGTAATACAATTTTTCAGGAAGTTGGATATTCATGATTCAAATCTATGATATTTTATTTACTTAATAAAAAATAATTGGCGAAGTAATTTAAATCTTTATATTTGTAAGTGATTGGTGTTTATCTGTTTTTATTTTCAAACAATATAAACTTAAAGGGAAATCCGGTGTAAATCCGGAACAGGCCCGCTACTGTAATCTCGCTATGTAATTTCAGAGATGTATTGAATCTATATTCATATACAATTCTTTTAAATGGGGAAAGTCAGAAAACCTGCCAAATCTATCGAAATATAGTTTTATAAGCTTTCGAGGAACAAAGCTGTAAACAATTTAAGTAATATTAAAGTGTATTGCTTTTGCTGTTTATTCACTTATTCCAAGCTGCAAATTTATATTTCATAAATATAGCTAATTACGAATGAACAGGAATAACAACATATTATTTTCCATAACCTTAATTTTTATTTCCACTTTTCTTTTTTCCCAGAATATTACTGATTCTGAAGAAAAAGACATTTCTGAGATTATTATTGAAGGAAAGAAACAAAATGATAATATAATTCCATATCAAAAGTTGTCCGGTAAAGAATTGGAAAAACTTAACAGCGTTACTGTTGCTGATGCTATCCGATTTTTTTCAGGTGTACAGTTAAAGGATTACGGAGGTATAGGCGGAATGAAAACGGTTAATATAAGAGGAATGGGTAGCCAGCACGTAGGTGTGTTTTATGACGGAATTCAGTTAGGTAATGCCCAGAACGGAACTGTTGATTTAGGAAAATTTTCATTAGACAATCTGGAATCCATTTCGTTGTACAATGGTCAGAAAAGTCAAATTCTTCAGACAGCTAAAGACTATAGTACTGCAGGAAGTATTTACTTAAAAAGTAAAAAGCCTGATTTTAAAATAAATAAAAAAACTAATTTAATAGTTAGTTATCGATCAGGTTCATTTTCACTTGTAAATCCTTCATTTATATGGGAGCAAAAAATTTCACCTTTTATTAGTACCTCTCTAAGTATTGACTTTCTCAATTCAAGCGGAAAATATAAATTTCGTCAGACTATGAGGACCTCAGGAGGTGCTATCGCTTGGGATACCACTGCAATCCGAAAAAATGGAAACATAAATGCAATAAGAGCAGAGGCAGGTATATTTGGAAATATTTACCGCGGAAAATGGAATTTTAAAAGCTATTTTTATGACTCTGAAAGAGGCATTCCTACGGCTATTGTTAAAAACGTATATGAAAAAAAACAAAAACAATGGGATACAAATTTTTTCATTCAGGGTTCTTTTGAAAAAGAAATAACTGATAAATACAAACTACTCCTAAACAGCAAATTTGCATATGACTATACTCATTATCTTAGCAATGATGAGTCTACTAAATACATAAATAATATTTATAAGCAAAAAGAATTTTATTTTTCACTAGCTCAAAAATATTCTTTATTACCATTTTGGGATTTAGGATTATCCGCAGACTATCAATATAACTCTCTGGATGCTAATCTTTACCAATTTGCTTACCCGGAAAGAAACACAGAACTTGTAGCACTGGCTAGTAATATTCAATTAAAACGCCTGAAATTTCAGGCCAGTGTTTTAGGAACATTTATTCAGGAAAAAATAAATAATAAATTATCTACACAGGCTTCACCTGATAAAAATGAATTTACTCCTACTCTTTTTCTTAGTTATAAGCCTTTTATCAAGAGTGATTTTACACTTCATGGCTTTTATAAGAGAATATTCAGGGCACCTACTTTTAATGATCTATACTATACTGAAATCGGCACTTCTAATTTAAAACCAGAATATACAACACAGTATGATTTCGGAATTAATTACAGTCAGGACTTTTCTTCCTCTGTAGTCAAAAATTGGGGATTTTCTGCCGATATCTATTATAATGAAGTCAGAGATAAAATTATTGCATTGGCTATACAGCCTTTCAGGTGGTCTATGATCAATTTAGGTGAAACTCGTATTAAAGGTATAGAAATATCTACCCAGACATCGGTATTAATTCAGAAAGAGATGTTGATTAATCTGAAAGCAGTTTATACTTATGAAGATGCACAGGATGTTACATCACCTAAAGATAGTTATTATAAAAATCAAATTCCATATATACCATGGAACAGTGGCAGCTTATTGGCTGGGCTGATATTTAAAAACTGGGATTTAAATTACAGTTTTATATACACCGGTGAAAGATACAATATGTCTGCTAATATTCCAGATAATTACGAAAAAGAATGGTATACCCATGATTTATCTCTATCTCATACCATTCAAGCCAATCATTTTAAGTTTAAAATAGCGGCTGAAGTTAATAATATTTTCGATAGACAGTATTATGTTATAAGAAATTATCCTATGCCTGGAAGAAATTACAGGCTTTCATTACGTATAAATTTATAAATTAAAAATATGAACTTTAAAAAATTACTTTTTCTTTTATTTGCAGTATTCAGTCTTATTTCCTGTAATAACGATGATATTTGGAGTGAGGCTTCCGACACAGTCACTTTAGGCAACGGATTATTTGTTCTAAATGAAGGTGCCATGGGTAATAATAACGCCTCACTGGATTTTTTAAATCTGGATACCGGAGAATATACATTAAGTGTTTATACAAAGGTAAATCCTGATATAGTAAATAAGCTGGGTGATATTGGTAATGATCTTCGAATATATAATGGAAAACTCTATGCGGTAATCAACGGTTCTAATTATATTGAAGTTATGGACGCCCAGACCGCCAAACATCTGGGACAAATAAAAATCAACAATTGCAGAAGCATTGTCTTTAATAATGGGTATGCCTATGTTACTTCATTTAACGGTCCTATTGTTTCCGGTCAAAAACGAACTGGTATTGTTTATAAAATAAATACTGCCGACTTATCTATAGTTAATGAAGTTGCCGTGGGTTATCAGCCGGAAGAAATGGCTATTGCCAATAATAAATTATATGTAGCTAACTCAGGAGGATATACACAGGATGATTTAGATAATACTGTATCTATTATTGATTTAAATACCTTTACGGAAACTCAGCGTAAAGTGGTTGCTCCTAATTTGTGGAGAGTGAGAACCGATAAAAATAATAAGGTATGGATTTCATCTAGAGGCAATGCACCCGGTTTGTCTGTTTTATCTCCGGAAAATGATGAAATAATAAAAACTTTTAATATTACGGTAAGTGATATGGCTTTTTATCAGGATAAACTTTATTACTATGGTACCGAATGGGTGGGCAGTACATCAACTAATCAATATGGGGTGATTGATATTACTACTCAAATAAAAATTGCTGATCGCTTTTTGGATGAATCCACACAATCTGAAATTAAAACTCCTTATGGTATAACTATCAACCCTAAAAATGGTGATATATTTATTGCAGATGCAACCAATTATTATTCACCAGGTAAATTGTACCGATTCAATTCAAGCGGAACTTTATTATCTGAAAATCAGACAGGAGTTATACCGGGACATTTCGCTTTCTTAACTAAATAGTTTCCATGAAAACTAATTATATAAAAAACGTAGGGATACTTTGTTTATCCCTTTTCGTTTTCTATTCATGTCACAATGATGAAATTTCGGCATTGGAACCTGAAAACGACCGTATCACTACTCCTGAAGATATTAATACGGATGGATTATATATTCTTAATGAAGGAAATATGGGCTATAATAAAGCATCTATAGATTATTTCGATTATACTAAAGGAACTTACTCAAAAAATATTTATGGAAAAGCTAATCCTTCAGTAGTTGGAAATTTAGGAGATGTAGGCAATGATATTCAAATATATGGTTCTAAACTATATGCAGTTATCAACGTATCTAATTACGTTGAAGTAATGAATGCGAAAAATGCAACACATATAGCAGAAATTAAAATTCCTAATTGCCGTTATATAATATTTGATAAAGGGTATGCATACATCTCATCGTATGCAGGGCCTGTAGGAATGGATCCTAACGCCCAGTTGGGGTATATAGCCAAAGTAGACACTGCTACTTTTGAGATAATTTCAAAAGAAACAGTGGGTTACCAACCAGAAGAGATGGCTATAGCTAATAATAAATTATACGTAGCCAATTCCGGAGGTTATCGTGCTCCTGACTATGATCACACTGTTTCTGTCATCGATCTTTCTACTTTTAAAGAAATAAAAAAAATAGAAGTGGATATTAATTTATGGAAAATAAAAAAAGATAAAAATAATAAACTTTGGGTTACTTCTCGCGGAAACTACAACGATATTCCTTCTAAGACTTTTATTATTGACCCCGAAACGGACAACGTTGAAAAAAAATTAGATATTCCAATTTCTGATATGGCTTTTATAGACGATAAAATTTATTTTTTTAGTTACCAATGGAGTACAAAAGATAAAATTAAAACTTATGGTATCATTGATATAAATACTCAAAAAATAATTTCTGACCAATTTATCAAAAATAATATAGAAAGCCAGATAACTGTCCCTTATGGCATAACGATAAATTCCGATAATGGAGATATCTTTATAACTGATGCTAAAAATTATGTAAGTCCCGGAACAATTTATTGCTTTGATAAATTTGGTTATTTAAAATGGAAAGCCGTTACCGGAGATATTCCCGGACATTTTGCCTTTTTACCTAAAAACTTAAAAAAATAGCCTATGAAAAAAATTATTTATATTTTTAATTTTACTTTACTTTTAGCTTCTACTATTAGCTGCTCTGGTGATGATTCTTCGGATACGGAACAAACAGAAAACATTGGAATTAATGACAGCTACAGTGTTAATAGATTAAAATTGTTGACTCTATCCCCACAATCAACGGCCGAATCCCCTACCACATTTGAATGGATTATTCAAAGCAAAACTACCCTAAAGGACTCTGTTAATATTAAAAATCAACAGTTGGAATTTCTTGCTTTGTATACAGGAGTATATCCTGTAATTTTAAAAATTACTCGGGGAAATGATGTCTTTACTAAACAAATATACATTTATGTAACTTTAGAAACGCCGTCTTACAGTCGTTATATTTCAAAAGTATATGATTTTTTTCCTGCTGTTGGCCAATTTACTAATACTTTACCTGAATGGATAGCTGGTGATTCAAGGGAAACTATGATAAAAAAAGCAGACCAGACATTAACAGGTCCCAATCCCGGAATGATTAGTTTAGGTGGATTTGGCGGTTATGTTATTTTTGGTTTTGACCATACTATAATTAATATAAAAGGAAAAAAAGATTTTAAAGTTTTAGGTAATGCCTTCTGGAGTAATGCTCTACCGAATGAAAGAGGTGGAAGTAGTGAGCCCGGTATTATAATGGTTTCTTATGATAAAAATAAGAATGGTATTCCGGATGATGATTGGTTTGAAATAGCTGGTAGTGAATATTATAAACAAGAAACTATTAAGAACTATTCTCTGACATATTATCAGCCACAAAAGCCTGAAACGGCTGAGGTAAATCCAACTTACATAAAATGGATGGATAATCAGGGAAATAAGGGTTTTAAAACAAAAAATCAATTTCATTCACAAAGCTATTACCCTGAATGGGTTAATTCGTCATCTTTAACATATACAGGAACCAAGCTACAGGATAATTATTACGATCTTAGCGGAAATGGTACTAACTGGATAGGAAAATCTTATGAATTTGGATATGCTGATAATGTACCCAACGACGATGATGCTTCGAATATTGATATAGACTGGGCGGTAGATAAATACGGAAATAAAGTGAGTTTACCCGGTATTGATTTTATAAAGGTTTATACAGGCGTCAATCAGGAAGCCGGAAATTTAGGAGAGGTTTCAACGGAAGTTACCGGAGCTTACGATCTTCATATAAAATAACAACAACAATAATAATAACTAATATAATTTAATGAAAAAACATTTATCCTTTTTTGCTTTCATCTTCTTTTTGGTAATAAGTTACTCTCAGGATTATTCAAAAGGAATATTTATAATTAATGAAGGCTGGTTCGGGCATGATAACGGCTCTGTAAATTTTTTAAACGATCAGGGCGAGTTTACTTATAACGCCTATAAATCAGCAAATGAAAATCTCTATACACTAGGAACAACCACCCAGTTTGCCACTATATATGGAGATCAGTTTTATTTTGTTTCCAAACAAGAGGGTAAAGGGGATTATTCCGGTAAAAAAATAGTGATTTCAGATTCAAAAAACCTTTTGAAAAAAGCGGAACTAACCCTGCCAGCTGATGGGAGATCTTTTGTAGGAGTTGATGAATCTAAAGGTTATATTGCGACTTCTAATGGTATCTATATTTTAAACCTACAAGAAATGTCTTTAGGAGATCTTATTGAAGGAAGTAATGGTTCACAGGTAGGGAATATGATACGAACTTCTCAATACGTATTTGCAGTAAAACAAAATACGGGAATCATAATTATTGATCCATCAAACAATTCTGTTGTAAAAACTCTTTCGGGAAGCTATACAACAATTGTTCAATCTAAAAACGGAGATGTGTGGGCAGGTGCAGGCAGCAAACTTGTAAAGATAAACCCGGTAACATTTACCACTGAAGAAATTCCTTTATCCGGTACATCTATCAGCGGTTCCTGGGGAGCCTGGAATGCCGGCAGTTTGTGTTCAAGCATTCAAAACAATGTTTTATACTGGACGAACAGCGGAACTTTCGGAGGTGGCTCTACCATTAGTAAATATGATATAGATGCTAAGGTATTGAATACTTCTTTTTTCACTTTGCCGGGACAAGAAGGAACTTATAAGCAGATTTTCTATGGTTCTGCACTACGAGTTGACCCTGTAAGTAACCGTCTGATTATTACTGCCACTGAGTCCGGTTGGGGTGCACATTACCAAAAAAATTGGGTACACATGGTTTCTGACCAAGGTGACTTAGTACATACGTTTTCACTTACAGATTATTACTGGTTTCCGGCAATTACTGTTTTTCCCGATAATTATTCACCACTTATAAACAGCCAGTTATCACAAACCATTAACGAACTTAAAAATACGATTCATATTGATTTAAAGAATATGGCAACTGATTCAGACAATTTAGATGCAGCAATTGTTAAGTCTGTTAATTATATTACCAATGAGCAGATTCTGGAAGCTTCAGTAAATAAAGAAGATGAATTGGTTCTTACTCCACTTAAACCTGGTAATGCTGAGATTGAAATTGTATTTAATTCAAATGGCAAGATAGCCCGACATGCTATGATTATAAATGTTCCCACCACTTTATCTAGTGAGGAAATTCAAATAAAAAAGGAACTTACCATTTATCCTAATCCATGTACTGATTATTTCTTTATTGATGTGTCCAAAAATGAAAATCTGAAGATTTTTTCAGTTAATGGACAACAAGTCTATGAACAATACCTTACCACTGGAAAAAACATGATTAATATTTCCCATTTAGCTCAAGGTATTTATTGGGTTAAAACAAGTAACGACAGTTATAAAATTATTAAAAAATAGATTTTATAACGTCTTTTATTTCAAAAAAACAGTTTGTTGTGCAAACTGTTTTTTTGTTTTTTTAATTTCTTAATTTAACTTAAATATAGTAACTTTGGCGCCGAACTAAATAAAATAAAATTCTAATTTAGGATGAGTATTATTATCATTATTTTTGTTACGGCTATCCTTAGTCTTTACTCTGGAGTTTTTGGTTCCGGTAAATATTCGCAACCTATTGCTGTTATCGGATTATTAGTTGCCTTTGCAGCTACTTTTTACGGAGAAGTTCCTTTCTTCTTAAAATATTCCTCCATGTTTGTATTTGACGGAACATCCAAAATTTTTACTCAAATAGTAATTATTGCGACATTATTAATTTTCTTATTGGGACGCTATGCATTCCGGTTAATTGATCATCATCAATCTGAAGTTTATTCTTTAATGTTATTTTCTTTAAGCGGTGGAATAGTACTTTTTTGCTATCAAAATCTTGTAACACTGTTTCTGGGTATAGAAATATTATCTATCCCCCTTTATGTACTGGCAGGGAGTAACAAAAGCGATTTAAGATCGAATGAGGCTTCAATGAAATATTTCCTCTTAGGAGCTTTTGCTACCGGTTTCTTATTATTTGGTATAGCTTTAATCTACGGTACATCAGGTTCATTTGATATTGCTGCTATAAGACACTACAGCCTTGAAACAAAAAATGTTCCTACCATTTATATTACTGGGATAATTTTAATGTTAGTAGGACTATTATTTAAAATTTCCATAGTTCCATTTCATTTCTGGGCACCGGATGTATACGAAGGAACTCCTTCTTTGATTACAGCATTTATGGCTTCTGTCGTAAAAATTAGTGGATTTGTTGCTTTGTATAAATTAGTTGAAACTGTATTTGTAGGTCAGCTAAACGAATGGCAATATGTAATTTTTTATACAGCTATCCTAACTTTACTGGTTGCAAATATTATTGGAATTTTACAAAAAAATGCAAAAAGAATGCTGGCATATTCCAGTATATCCCATGCAGGTTATCTTTTATTAATTTATTTTAATACTGATTCAAATTCTGTTTATATATTAGCATTTTACCTGTTAGCTTATTCTTTAGCTACGGTAGGAGCTTTCGCCAGTCTTATTTATGTTGAGAGAGTATCACATGGTTCTTCTACTTTTGAAGTCTTTAACGGTTTAGCAAAAAAACAACCGCTTCTGGCTTTCACAACCTCTATCTCGTTGCTTTCAATGGCCGGAATTCCTTTAACCTCAGGGTTTATTGCCAAATTATCATTATTTACACAAACTATGGGTACTCAGCCTGTGTTGGTAATTATTGCTGTCATAGGATCTGCTATCAGCATAGCTTATTATCTTAAACTTATTATAGCTATGTATTTTAAACCGGGTTATCAGGAACTTCAGAATGCTCAAAAAGCTCCGGTTATATATAACTTGGTTGCTTTAATCGTAGTAGTCTTGATTATTGCTTTAGGAGTTTATCCTGCACCTATTTTCAATTGTTTATCAATAAGCTGGTAAATTAAATCTAAAAATAATACAACCTTCTATAAAAAAAATCCTCTCAATATGAGAGGATTTTTTTTATAGAAAAAATTTAATTTTGTTGCTGTAATCCTCTAGATATAACTATTTTTTGAATTTCGGAAGTTCCTTCGTATATCTGAGTTATTTTGGCGTCTCTCATCAATCTTTCAACGTGATATTCTTTCACATATCCATACCCTCCAAATATCTGAACTGCTTCAATGGTAGTTTCCATCGCTATTCTGGATGCATATAATTTAGCCATTGCGCCGGATTGATCATAGTTTTTGCGGGTATCTTTATCCCATGCTGCTTTTAAGCATAAAAACCTTGCTGCCTGAATCTGTGTTGCCATATCTGCAAGTTTAAATGCTATCGCCTGATGATTAAAAATTTCTTTACCAAAAGTTTTTCTTTCCTGAGAATAATTTAAAGCCAATTCGTAAGCTCCGGAGGCTATTCCCAATGCTTGTGAAGCAATACCTATTCTTCCCCCTGCCAACGTTTTCATTGCAAATTTAAATCCGAATCCGTCCTCTCCTATCCTATTTTCTTTGGGAACTTTAACATCAGTGAACATTAGTGAATGAGTATCAGACCCCCTGATTCCTAATTTATTCTCTTTAGGGCCTATTTCAAAACCCTGCATATCTCTATCAACAATGAAAACGTTTATTCCTTTATGTCCTTTATCCTGATGTGTCTGAGCAACTACCAGATAAACCGAAGCTGAATTTCCGTTAGTTATCCAGTTTTTTGTTCCATTTAACAGATAAAAATCTCCCATATCTACTGCTGTTGTATGCTGACGGGTCGCATCTGAACCTGCCTCTGGTTCTGATAAAGCAAATGCTCCTAAAATTTCACCCTTCGATAATCGGGGTAAATATTTTTGTTTCTGTTCTTCGGTTCCATATTCTTCTATTCCCCAACAAACCAATGAATTATTTACAGACATAATCACAGCTGAGGAAGCATCTATTTTTGAAATTTCTTCCATAGCAAGCACATAGGAAACTGTGTCCATTCCACTCCCACCGTAATTTGGATCAACCATCATTCCTAAAAAACCCAGTCCTCCCATTTTTTTTATCTGATTAGTAGGGAATTTTTGTAATTCATCTCTTTCTATAACTCCAGGTAATAATTCACTTTGAGCAAAATCCCTCGCAGCTTGTTTTATCATTTCCTGCTCTTCAGTTAATTGAAAATCTATCATAAACTGTAATTTTAAATTTATAGCAATTAATAACCCCTTATTATTACTTGTACTAAATATAATAATTTTTATTCAGATTATATTTATCAAATCAATAAAAAATGCCGGATTTATTTCATAAATAAATCCGGCATTTAAAAATTTTAGTTAAAATTCAGTTTATTTTGCTATACACTTTCAGGCAGCATTTTTGTTGATATTGCTATACGATTCCAAGAGTTGATAATGGTTATGGCCATCAATATTTGGGCTAAATATTTTTCACCTAATAATTGAAGCGCTTCTTCATAGGTTTCATCGCTCACCCCTTTCTTATTAATCAAAGTAACCTCTTCAGTCAGTTGTAATATAATTCTTTCTTCTTTTGTAAAAAAAGGTACTTCTCTCCACACTCCTACTAAATTAATACGTTTTTGCGTTTCACCTGTTTTAAGAGCCTCTCTTGTATGTAAATCTAAACAGAAGGCACACCCATTTATTTGTGAAGCTCTTATTTTTAATAATTCTCTATGAGTCATAGTTATTTCAGAATTATCTAAATATTTTTCGAAACTATACATAATTTTATAAGCTTCAGGCTCTAATTTACTCATGTTTAACCTTGTATCCATAATGAAATATTTTAAATTATTGACTACAAAGTTTGCAATTCATGCCCGAAAAAAAATTAAGCCTGTTTAAGAAATGCTTCCTTTTCTAATTTCGCTTACATATTCTGGTGTAAGCCCTAAAAATGTTGATAAAATTTTCTGCGATACTCTTTGAACAAATTGAGGATAACTTTGTACAAAAGTTAAAAAAAGCTCTTTTTTGGGGGTTGTTAAAATAAGATATATTCTATGCATAGCTGCTGCAAAGGCGCGTTCTAACAACATTCTGAAATATTTTTCCAGTTTAGGTATGTCTTCCAGCAATTCATCCAGTTTTTTTCTGTTAATTTTCAGTACTTCTGCATTTTCAAGTGCCTGGATATAATACACAGAAGACTTATCCTTACCAAAGCTATCGTAATCGGTAATCCACCAATTTTCGATAGCAAATTGTATGGTTTGTTCTTTTCCTTCTTCAGTAAAGGTATACATTCTACATACTCCTGAAATTATAAAATAATTATACTGACATTTATCTCCTTGTTTTAGTAAATACTCTTTCTTGTTTATTTTCTGGTAAGTAAAGTAGTTGGTTAATTTGTTTTTGTCTTCGTTAGTCAGGAGCACGTAATTTTCTATGTGCTGAATTAGTTCTGAATACACTATAATTTTTTTATTAAATATTTGGGGTCTTCTTTATATCCTTGCCTTGTATAAAATTTTTGAGCTAATAGCCTACGACTTTGAGTGTGAAGTTCTATTCTATCACATTTTTTTTCTTTAGCTAGTTGAGTGCAATATTCTTCAATTTCTCTACCAATGCCATTACTTCTTATTTTTTGTTCTACCGCAAAATAAGATATTCTTAGATAGTCTCCTTCTCTGGCTAATTGAGGGATAAAGTGCAAAGAGATAAAAGCAACAACACTACTTTCTTTTTCATATACTAATAATTCGGCATCCTCATTATTAATGAGAATTTTAATTTTATCGGATAAAAATCCTTTTGAAACCGGATAATCCAATTGTTTCAAAAGTTCCCTTATGGCTGGTTCATCATTGACTGTTGCTTTTCTTATACTCATTTTGTATTCTATTTAGATAGCAGGCTCCTGCTGGCTAAGGCAATGAAAACTTCCTAACCCCCATACAATATCTGTAGAATCAATACCTATCACTTTTCTATCAGGAAAACACCGTGCAATAATATCTAATGCCACTTTGTCTTTTTCACAATTAAATATGGGTACAATAACGGATTTATTAGCAATATAAAAATTTGCATAGGATGCTGGTAAGCGATATCCTTCATAAACCACAGGATCAGGCATGGGTAGTTCAATAACATTCAAGGGATCTCCATTCAATAATTTCATTTCTTTCAACTGCTTAAGATTTTCTTGAAGAATTTCAAAATTATCATCTTGCGGGTTGTCTTCTACCACTGTTAATACCGTATTTTCATTAACAAACCGAACGGTATCATCTATGTGTCCGTCGGTATCATCCCCCACAATACCATCGCCTACCCAAAGCACTTGTTTAACTCCATAAAAATCCATCAGATACTTTTCTATTTCTGACTGATTTAAATGTGGATTGCGATTCTTATTTAAAAGACAGGAACGTGAAGTTATTACTGTTCCATTTCCATTAAATTCAACGGAACCACCTTCCATAATAATTCCAGGGATAAAAACAGGCAGTTTTTCTTCTTTTGCTATGTGAAGTGGAATTTCATTATCTAAATGAAACGGAGGATATTTATCACCCCAGGAATTAAAATTCCATTTAACCAACACTTTTTTGTGCTCAAGGGAATTCGGATTGATAAGAAAGGCAGGACCATGATCTCTACACCAGGCATCATTCGTTGGATGAATATAAAAATTTATTTTATCTAAGTCGGCCTCTGTGTTCTGTAATATTTGTAAAGCAAATTCTTTCATTTTTACGTCTACAACATTAATATTAACCACTTCACCTTGTGAAACCTCTGCTATAAACTCTGCATATGGTTTAAATATTTTATCTATTTTACCCGGCCAGGAAGATTCTTTATGAGGCCAGGACAACCAGGTTGCTTTGTGAGGCGCAAATTCTGCAGGAAAGTAGTATCCAAGCTCTGCTGGAGTTTTTCCTTGAAATTCGGCTGGTGTATATACATTTAAATCTTTAAAAGTCATATTCTTATGATTATATTTAATCCTGAATTAATAAATTAACTTGAACAAAATTACTGAAATAAAAAAAAATAAACTATTTTTGCATGGTTTTATTTGTTCTACTAATTTGACACATGATAAAGTGATTGCTTCTTTAAAAAGACATAAACGACAACTTATACTGTTCTTCATAGCCGGGGTTCTTAGTGCTATCATTGAAATTTCTTTAATGAAAATCTTAAGTTTACCTCAAATGTTGCCCAGCATTTTTTCTTTTGAAAATAAATCGTATTCTTATCCTATTTCTAATTTGCTTTCAACAGGAGGTGGAATTTTAAGTAATTATTTTTTTAGTATACGATACGTTTTTGAAAGAGGAAAACACTCCAAGAAAAAAGAATTTTATCTTTTTATTACTCTTTCTATAATTACCATGTTTATGAGCTGGGGTATTTTCGCTTTATTTCATTCGTTTATAAATAAACCTGTCAACTTGTTGGTTTATACTGTTGGCGATATCGTTTTCTGTAAAGCTGCCGCAATTTTTCTGGTTTCCCTGGTAAATTATGTTGCTAAAAAGAAAATTGTTTTTTCTAACTAGCAAAGATTAAATAATTCTTACTTACATGTATAGTAGCTTTACAAAGAATTATTTTGTCTAATCATCTATTTAACTAAAATATTTTATATGATCTTAGCCATTAAAAAGCATAAAAGACAAGTATTCTTATTTTTAATTGCTGGTGCAGTCAGTGCCTGTATTGAAATTTTTTCACTTCTAATTTTTGAAAAATTTCTACCTGTATATTTTTCTTTTGAAAACTTAAAAAACGGATATCCTTTATCCAGTATACTTGCTACCGGGGCTGGAATTTTAAGTAATTATATATTAAGCATTCGATATGTTTTTAAACGTGGAAAACATTCTAAAAGGAAAGAATTCTCTCTTTTTCTAATTTTATCTATTGGAACTGTGATAATGACCTGGGCATTATTTACCTTTTTTCTATCAATATCCACATATTTATTTAGTGATATAGTATTTAAACATTCAAAATTGAATATTATTTTTAGCAGAGCTGCTGCTATTTCCATAGTATCAGTTTTAAACTATTGGTTAAAAAAGAAACTTGTGTTTACGAGTTAATATATTAAAGATTATTAGTAATAACTACCTTGTCTTTTGTGACAATCAGTTTAGTACCTGCTCCCATAATCAATGCCCTAGTATCGTAGATATGTCCTGTAGGAAATCCAAAAACTTTAGGTATATGATAATTTTTAAATCTTTCCGAAATCACTTCGTATGCCATACTATCAAACGGTTCGTCATATTGACTATTTTCTTCCTTTGAATCCATTTTAGTAAAGCCACCGACTATTAATCCTGTAATTCCTTTCAGAGCTCCTGCTCTCTCCAAACCTATAAGCATGCGGTCAATATGATAATAATTTTCATACCAATCTTCTATAAAAAGAATTTTATCTTTAAAATGGTCTAATGTGTTACTACCTAATAAACTATATAATATTGATAAGTTTCCTCCAGTTAGAAGTCCTTGCGCCTCGCCTTGCTGATTAAATGAATCGGGGGAAATTGTGTAATTTAAACTTTGCTGTTGAAGTGCTTGAGTTAAAGTTGAGTAAGTATCCTGAGACTGTCCTTGTGGAAGCGGTTTACATACTGTAGCATGAAGACTGGGAAATCCTCTTCGGTTAAAGTGTTGATGAAATACTGTATTATCTGAATAACCTATCAGCCATTTGGGATTTTTTTTAAATTTATTAAGATTTAAACGATCTACAATTTGTACTCCTCCATATCCTCCTCTTGCAAACCATATTGCTTTGGCATAGGGATGATCTAAGGCCCACTGCAAATCACTTAAGCGTTCTGGTGGCGTTCCTGAATACTTGTATGCAAAATTATATTGGTTAAAAGTATTCTGAGCTATTTCATAATTCCAATCATTAGCTTTTATTACATTTAACGCTGGCTGTATTTGATCCTCCGTAACCATTCCTGCAGGAGCTGTAATTAAAACCGTATCCCCTTTTTTTAATCTTTCCATACCCTTTTATTTATCACTTTTTTTATCGAAAATTTCAAACCAATTTAGTAAAATTGTTTTTTCTTGTGATGTAAGTTCTGCTTCCTTATGCATCCACACATAAGAGCTTAATGGCATTGTTTCTCTTTTTATAGCACTAACCAGTCCTGAATTTATGTGTTCTTTCTGATACATATTATAATTTCCGAATTCGGAGAAGTTTAAGTATTCTTTTCCTTCATTTATATGCCCTTTAATATACCAGGAAATGGGGGCTAAATTTGTATACCAAGGATACTTCACTTCATTCGAATGACAATCGTAACATGCCTTTTTAATAATTTCAGCTATCTGCGCTGGTGCATGTGTTATTTTAATATAATCTTTATTCGGATCTACCGGTGGATTATTTTTATCTATTCTTATAAGCTGTATAAGTAAAATAACTATTATAATTATTCCTATTTTCTTTTTCATTTCCAGCTTTTGTGAATGTCTTTATACTTCATTTTTTCTATAAAACCCATACTTCATTAAGATTCCAAAAAGCTCTGACATCTATCGGAACAGGATATATATAAGTTTTTTCAGCCGGAATAAAGTGCTCTATATCTGCTGCATCCCAAATACCATTGTTATTTTCATCTACCAGAATCCTGATAATATATTTACCCGGTTTTAAATTTTTAAATTCAAAGAAATCCTTTTCTCCATATATTTCCTGAATAGTCTCATATTTTTCTGTTAACAATTGAAAAAAGAATTTAGAATCGGGCTTATTTTGTATTCTCAGGCTTAAATTACCGTAATCGCTTTGTTTTTTGGTCTGAATAGAATAGCTAAGTGTATCTTTATTTTTCTGTCCTAAAAAGTCCTGAACTGCTTCAGAATTAATTTTGATTTCATACGTTGTATCAAAAGTAATCGGAAACTTTATATTCAGCTTTCTGGCATCTCCTTCATCAATTTCTGCATCAAAATCCATAGGCTCTTTTCCCTTTAACAACTCAATCTTTTTTTTATTTACTTGATCTATATAATTATTAGATTTTAATGTAAAAATAGTAGATGGAGTAATTTCTTTTTCTTCTGCTGACAAGGTTAGTTCTGATTCTGATTTTGGATCGTATAAAACATTCAGTGTATCTTTTTTTTCTTTGTATTGAGTCAGGAATTTTATCCTTCCTTTCTTATCTAATCCTTTTAACTCTTTACTGTTGAAATAAATATATAAACTATCTGCAAATGGTTTATGATTTTGTTTTATTTCCGGAAAATTTTTTTCTAAAGGTTTTATCTTAATATTTTCAGGATTACCCTTAAATTTAAATTTAATTACACCCAACGACTCCTGCTCTGCTCCTACTGCTTTATAAGCCTGTTTTAAAGGGGAAAGTATTAGATCGTAAGTTTCTCCTTTTTGTGGATCTACACTTTGTGTATAAAATCCTGCATTTTCTTTGGCGGGATCTAATAGTAAGTTTGAATTTAAATCATTGAATACTATCAGCTTATAATTTCCCTGATGTAAATGTGTTAGCTTATAAGCTCCTGTGGAATCTGTTCTTGATATATAATACGGTTTATTTTTCAAATTAATGGAATCTTTGCCTAAAGAATCCTGATAAATTTTATATAGTGATACTAAAACTGATTTTGGCGGATCTCTTTCAAGACTTTGTCTTACTCTTCCACTTAAACTTAAACTATCTATTCGGTTACCCGTAGAAAAGGTATACGAGAAGTTTGTTAATTTGTTTCCTTCATTATTATCCTGAATTGCTGAACCAAAATTAATCGTATAGGTAGTATTATTTTCCAACGGTTCAAAAAATTTTATTGATATATATTTTCTGGCAGTTGATGATGGCTCAATTGAGGGTGTGATTTTAGGTGGCGGTGAAATAACAACTTGCTTGGAAATATCTTTAACAATTACATATTCATCAAAATTGAGTGTAATTTCTTTAATTTTAGTGTCTACTTTTACAGCTAATGTATCGGGTTTAGAGCCTAAAAATTTGGGTGGTGTTATATCTTTGGGTCCTCCGCTTGGAGTTCCTACTCGTGCACAAGAAATTACCAGACAGCTAAGGATAAACAAATTAAGTGCTTTTTGCATATACAAAAATATATTTTTATAAATGCAAAGATACTTATTGTAATCTATTAATTTACAAACTTAGTTTTTATCTATTTTAGGTCGGTTTCTTCACTTTTAGACTCATCTTCGTTTTTAACCAAAATTTTTAATTTTTGATATAAAAATGACGTGCAAAGTAAAATGATTCCTAAAAGTATAAAAGATATAATTTTACCTGTCTGGCTCATTTGCCATATATCATATAAATACAATTTCAAAATTATTAAACCAAACAAAGCCAGTGATATTTTTCTGAGAATAACTTTATTTTTTTTCATGCCCAGTATAATTAATATCAGACCGGATATCCCCCAAATTATTGGATATACAATTGTATGTATATCAAACAGCACAGTATGCGAATATTTTAACAATACTGTATTATCAATTTCGACACTAAGAGCAATTAATGATGAAACGGCTACTATCCAATAAGGAATTTCGTTGTTTTGATTTGTATTTTTATTACAAAACAATTTAACTAAATAGATAAAAAGTGGGATGGTTAAATAATGTATTAAATGGAGCGTTAACCTGAATTTAGGAGAATAAAATATCATATCTGTCGAGTTGGAAACTACTTTTAACAGATAAACAACTGAATATAAAATAACTAGTCCTCCCAATACAATATAGGATAATTTTGATATTTTTTTACGATTTATAAAATAGTAAATGGCTGCATAAGTGTATATATAAACCCCTTGCAATAATGCAATCTGAGGAAAAGCGTAGTATCTTTCATATAATTGAGAGGTAAGCTCAGATAAGGGAAAGATAAAACCTAAGAACCAAATACTGTTTATAATCCATTCCTTTATATTGGATATGCCGAATATTTTTAATGTTTGAGAATTTAATTCTACTGATTCACAATTTTTAATCATATATTTAATAATCAATAAACATAAGATTATAAACAATGCGGTAATAAATATAGGACTTATAGTTATGGTTTTATACTCTATGCTAAAATGATCCAGATTTACAATCCCGTTTAAAAATATATCCGAAATATAACCATTTACATAGTCTTTTAAGAGTGATAGCATGGATAGGCCTATTAATAAATAAAAACTTTTTTTGAAAATGTTTATTCCTGTATTTTTATACAACCAAAAAACAATGACTGATTCTACTCCCCAGAACATTGTTATTACTGTTCCTTTTAACTGAATAGGTATGGCCAGAGTTATAAATGCTAATACGATTCCTAAAAGTAATTGAAAAAAAAGGCTTTGTTTCTGCTTGGTAATTAATAATATGAAAACGGGTATTACATTAATTACTGCCATTAACATAGTTATCAAACCTTTAACATCTCTTGGATATAAATCGTATATATAAATTAAAGATAAGTAAAGTATGAAATTGTTACTTAATACAATAACTATCTGATATGGAGAAAATTTTATATTTTTATAAAATTCTATTAATGCTAAAGTATAAAATTGAACGAAAAATAACACACTAAAGACTGTTGCTCCTTCTCTATTTTCTGAACGAAAGGAGGTAATTAGCCAGAAACTATAGAAAACAAATGTTAATACATAACTGAGGATGCTTACTATCTTCCATTTTTTCTTATATGCCAATATGAGCATTCCTGAATTAAGTATAAATATATAAGAAAATAAGGTAATATAATTTCCACTTTCTGTACTAACTAAAAGCGGAGAAGCAAACCCTCCGAGTAATGAAAATATTGCTAGTATTCTCTCATTGTAGAATAATGATAATCCTACAGAAATAAGCGTTACTACTATGAGTAAACAAAAGGCTGTAGGTTGTGTAAATAGCATATATTCCCTATAGGCTATGGTTAGAGTAATATAAAATACAGATATTCCTCCCCCAGCGAGTAAAGCTGAAAAAGCTAAATATTTTTTTCTTAGTTTATGTGCGATTCCTATAATTCCTATACCTACAATCATACCAATTGCAACACGTCCTGATTCTCCAATCCAGTTCTGATCAATAGCATACTTTACAAAATAAGCAATTCCGAGCACTAAGGTTGTTATTCCTACCTTACTCAAAATATTCTCACCAAATAATTTTTCAAATTCGAAAGTTTTCTTTGAAGTCTCTTCTTTACTATTATCAACTACATCTTTATTTATATCATAAAATACAGAACCTTCCAATTCAGAGTTGGAATGTTGGATTTCTTGCTCTATTGTCTGATTTATAATTTCAGGCATTTTATCATCTGCAAGATCAGTGTTTAAAATTTCAGATTTTTCCGGTTCAAAAGATTTTATCTCAGAAGCAGTATCAAAATGAAAATCAGATTTCAACCCATCCATTGATTCTTGGTTGTTATCTTTGTTCTTTATTTCAATATCTTCAACCGGTGTATTACTTAGGATTTTATTTAAATTATCTTCTAACTTTTCAAATTTGTCAGTTAATGATTCAAATTTATTAATAACCTGAGTATTGCTAAAACTCAGTTTAAGTAATATGATTATTAATAAAATGATTATTAAAATTAATAGGATTTCCAGCATAATTGCATTAATTTTTAATTGTTTAAATTATTTTAATAAAATATTCAGATAGTATTATTTTGTCTGTAATATATTACTAAACTATAATTTATTTTTATAAATATAACTTCGATACTTAAACAGTATTTTGGCTTAAAGATCTTATCTCTGATTGTATTTGTACTATATTATCGGTTTATGTGTAATATTAATATGTTATTATTGAGTATTATTTATTGGCAGCTGGGATTGTTTAGCTTCTGCAAACAATGACGGGTAGCTATATTTATAAAAGTTAACTATCATTTTCACAACCTTACTGTATGCTAAAACTCCTTCCTGATTATTGGATTTCAAATATGTATCATTCATGTATAGAAATAAGTCAGAACCTATATTTGAACTTTGCGAATAAAATTTTATTTCTCTTTCTCTGTCTTTTTTCATCCCTTCGGAGAAATTAGCTGAAATACGTTTGTAATATAATGAATCACTATTATATATTTCTCTTAATATAAACATTAGAGCTTTATATTTTACACTATACTGAAATTCTTTATTTAAAGAATTTTCTCCCATGTAAAAAGAATAAAAGTTAGCTTCTCCCTCACCTGCTATTCCTGCCTGATGCCCCATTTCGTGAGCTATAGTAAATGGTATTGAGGTATCCGGATATCCTTCAACAAATTGTGCTTCACCTGTAAAAGGATTATAATAACCTGCCACACCTACTTTTCGCATTATTGAGCTATACATTGACACTTTCACATTTGGATGTTGCTCAGGTGTTTCAAAAAATGAGCTTTGTTCTTTGTAAAGAGCAGTTATCATTTCTCTAGTATCAATGGCAAATTCTCCCTCTTTGTTAGTTGATACATTTTTTCTCAACTCAAGACAATTGTTTAACAGATAATTAGCAACTACTTTTAAGTCCGCTTCATATAAATTATCTTCAGGTTTATCAAATTCTACAAACTGTTTACTATTATATAGCAAGCCAAAGGATAGCATAAATAAGCAATAAAATATATTTATGGTAAATAAAATTGCTACAAAATATTTGGATGCTTTTTGTTTCTTTTTTTTTATTTGTAATAAAATTCCTTTAAATAAACAAAAAACAAAAAAAATACCTAATAAGAAATACAAACAATCACCAATCGAGAAAGGAATCAGACCGAAAATACTATTTAAAACACTTTTAATTTTAAGCAGGAATCGAGTATAAAAATTCTCTCCTGATCCTATACTCATCTTTATAATTTGATATAAAAAAAACTGAAGAATCAAGGAAGATATAAGCCCTTCGATATTTACTCTGATTTTTTTCATTTTGAACTTACTGAAATTTAATTGCTTTTATAGGTGAAATTTTAGATATCAAATAAGAAGGCAACAAAAGTACTAATCCACTAATAATTATTGCTGAAATAGATATGATAATTATATGAATAAAGTTAATATAAACAGGTACTGTACTCACATAATAGTTTTCAGGATTTAACTTTATAATTTCAAAATATTTTTGAATATATAATAATGATATTGCTATGATGTTACCTATGATCAATCCAGGCATCATAATGAAAAGTGTATAGTTTACAAATATTTTTCGTATCTGCTTATTAGAAGCTCCAAGTGTTTTTAACATTCCAATAGAATTTATTCTTTCTATAATTAAAATTAGAAGAACCATAATAATATTTATAACAACAACAACCATCATAATTGCCAGTATAATGAATATATTGGTATCAAATATTTGTATCCAGTCATTAATTTGTGAAAAAGTAGTAGTAGCTTTCTCTGCAAAATTGTTATAACCAGCAAACTCTTCAATTTGTGGAAATATTTCATCCAGATTCTCAATATCTTTGATAAATATATCGTAACCACCTATATCTTCGGACTCCCAATGGTTTAATTTCTGAATATGTTGTATATCGCCTATTACAAAAACATCATCAATTTGTTTGATATCTGTACGAAATATACCTTTTACGGTAAAACGTCTGTAAATAGGATTTTGGTTTTCTCTGACAAAGAACATAACGAATGAGGAATTAACATCCAGTTTCATTTCTTTGGATATTTTTTCCGAGAGAATTACATCATTGCTAAGCTTATCTTTAGTAAATTCCGGAATACTTCCCTTTACTATAAATTCTTTGAAACGTTCTTTATCAAAATCATCAGTAACACCTTTAAGGATAACTCCTGCGAAACTAACTTCTGTACGTATTACTCCGCTTTTGGTAGCATACTCCTGAACGTTTGATACTTCGGGATTACCTGTAATTTTATCTATAAGAACATTCTTTTTATTTAACCTTGAACTGTTAAAAGAATTATTGCTATCATAACTTCTAATGGTTATATGACCATTAAAGTCAGCCATTTTTTGTTTAATAGCTTTTTTAGATCCTAATCCGATTGCAAGAGTTATTACAGAAACTATGATTCCTATGGCTACTGCAGTCTGCCCTATTCGAATTATAATTTGTGATAGATTATTTTTATTACTTTTGGAAAAAGCAATTTTCTTAGATATGAACCAGGTGAAACTCAACTCCAAAAATTTTTTTTTCAAATATACTCAATTGTTTAGTATTTTCTTTTGTTTTTGTTTGATTTCCTTATCCGCTCAGAATATAAAATCTACCAAGAACACAAATGAAACAATAATAACTGGGGCCCAACAGTATGAAAAATATATTCCTCTTCTCTCTGATAAAAAAGTTGGAATTGTAACGAATCAAACAGGAATTTTATATGTACAAAATATTTACAACAATTCGGATCATCCTGATATGAGTGAAAAATCTATAAAAATAGATACTATATCTATTGTAGACTTTCTTCTTTCAAAAAACATAAAAATTGAGAAAATATTTTCTCCAGAACATGGTTTTAGAGGAAAAGCTGATGCTGGAGAGCAGGTGAAGGATGAAAAAGATTCTAAAACCAATATCCACGTGATCTCATTATATGGAAAAAATAAAAAACCGACAACAGAACAACTTAAGGGGGTTGAAATAATTTTATTTGATCTGCAAGATGTAGGTGTACGCTTTTACACCTATATTTCTACTCTTCATTATGTAATGGAAGCTGCTGCTGAAAACAACATTCCTGTAATTGTTCTGGATAGACCTAATCCTAATGCTCACTATATTGACGGACCTGTCTTAAAACAAGGGTTTGAATCTTTTGTCGGGATGCATAGAGTACCCGTAGTTTATGGAATGACCATCGGAGAATATGCTTTAATGATTAATGGAGAAAAATGGCTGAAAAATAAAGTTTCTTGTGATTTAACCGTTATTAAACTACAAAATTATAATCATAAATTGAAATATTCTTTACCTGTAAATCCTTCTCCTAATTTAAGAACAGATCATGCTATTAATTTATACCCCAGCTTATGTTTTTTCGAAGGAACTAATGTTAGTGTAGGACGAGGTACTGATTTTCCGTTTGAAATGTATGGTTCTCCTTTTAACACTGCTTTTACGGATGAATTTATTCCCCAACCTAACAAGGGTGATAAAAATCCGAAATATAAGGGGCAAATTTGCTATGGTGAAGATTTAAGAGACGAGCCGTTTCTTTCTGAAATAAATCTTGAATGGCTACTCACTATATATTATAATAGCACAAATAGCACCAATTTACCTGTCGGATACTCTTTTTTCAATAAAAATCTGTTTTTTGATAAACTTGCAGGTACAGACCTGCTAAGAAAACAAATACTGGCAAGAAAATCTGAACAAGAAATTAAATTATCCTGGAAAAAAGATTTAGAAGATTTTAAAATTGTACGTTCCAAATATTTATTATATCCAGATTGATCAATAATAAATATGGTAAAAATTGACAATACATCTTAGATTAAATCAATTTTTTAAAAGCTTATTTTTTCGTATGTTAAGCATTATAGGTAGGGTATCATTCACACTTCTGTATAACAATAACTTATCATCAGACTTACCGTCACCGTCATTATCAGTTTTAAAGAGTGCAAATACATAATAATCTTTCGATCTACTAAATAAAAAATTCTGGTAAAGAAACAATGTATCATTTCGGAGGATGTAACTTCCTTTCATTACATCTACACCAAAGCATACATCTCTTTCCACAAAACTCTGATCATTTTTAAATTTTACCCGAATCATACAGTTTGCAATTCCCTCAGCTTCTGCAATTAACAAATTCTCATCTTCCCATTCATCATAATTCATTATGCCCATTGGCTTATTATATATAAATATAAGAATACCAGCAATTAATAAATTAACAATTAATCTGCTTTTATTTTTGAAGTTTTCTTCAACAGAAAAATAAATTTGATATAAGAGAGCAACAATAAGAGATAAATAACCGATGAATAAAATCAGGTAAACTGCTAGCGCAGAATCACCAATCCAAACTTCCCAATAGTATTGAGTGTTAACTGCCAGTAAAAATAAAATTACAATTAATAAAAGTAATTTATAACTTGTCAAAACTTTCTTCAAAGCATATTATTTTAGTAAGATTTGCTTAAATAAAAGCCTCAAATATAATAAAAATCATTTATTAATCAGAAATCCATAACTGTATCCAATCCTCTTCTGAGACCTGTGAAAGAATTTACTCTACGAACAGCTAGTAAGGCCCCTGCTACATAAGGCTTTGCACTACTTCCTGCTTCATGTCTTAAAATAAGCTTTTCATCTTCCATACCAAAAATAGTTTCCAGCGATATTACATAACCGGGTAATCTTACGGAATGTACCTGAGTACCTCCCATATCAGCTCCTCTTGTTTCTTTTATTCCTTGAGTATTATTAATTTGTACAGTTTTTTTAGATTTCCCATGCTTGGAAAGTCTATAAGCTAATTCCAATGCACTACCACTGGGCGAATCAATTTTTTTATCGCTTGCATAATCAATGATTTCCCAATAATTCATATAATTAGCAGCTATTTCAGCAAATTTGTTTAATAATACGACACTGATAGCAAAATTTCCTACTGCTAATACAGATCTATTATTATCTTCTGCAGCTTTTTGTATATTTTCATAATCATTATCTGAAAGACCAGAAGTTCCTATTACTACATTAACACCTTTATTTAATGCTGCCAAAACATTATGCTTTACAATTTCAGGTGAAGTATAATCAATAAGAACATCGCAAGAAATATTCAGAGCCTCTTCAATTGTTGAAAAAACTGGTATATTAACTCCTGTATTTAAGTTTAAAATGCTGTCTAAATTACCTGAAGCATTTTTTCTGGAAATTGCTGAAACGATTTCCATGTCAGGTGTTTTTACCATTTGTTTACATAATTCAGAAGCTGCCCAACCAGTTGCTCCTGCTACACATATTTTTAATTTTCTCATATATTTTAACCTTTTATATCAAAAAAAGAGCCTATTAATGCTGTTACCCCCATAGCTAATGTTCCCCAGATACATATTCTTACTAAACTTCTAATAATATCTGCTCCACCGGTTTTAGCCGCAATAATCCCTAATAATATCAAAAATACGAGAGCAAAAATATATTGATAAGTTACCATTTGTGAAACAGGGGCTAAAAACGAAACCAATAATGGCAAAATTCCTCCAATGATAAAAGAAATTAAAGAAGCTAAAGCCGCTTGTAATGGTTTTGCCTTACTAACGTCATTGATTCCTAACTCCTCTCTAGCATGAGCTTCTAAAGCATTATATTCAGTTAACTGACGTGCTACTTTTGCAGCTAGCTCTTCATCCAATCCTCTTTTGATATATATATTTTCCAATTCTTTTAGCTCAAGATCCGGAATTGTATCCAGTTCTTTTTGTTCTCTCCTTAAATCTGATACTTCAACATCTTCCTGAGAACTTACTGAAACATACTCGCCAGCTGCCATAGACATAGCCCCCGCTACCAGACCAGCTACAGCTGACACAATAATTGCCCCTCTATCCGCATTGGCAGATGCTACACCTATTACTAAACTAGTTGTTGATATTATTCCGTCATTTGCACCTAATACTGCTGCGCGTAACCATCCTACCCTATTCACATAATGTCTTACGTGAACTCCAACAGATTTTTCTTTCTGCTTCATTTTTAAATTTATATTAATATTCTTAACCTAATATGTAATGCTATTTTATGAAAGATGTGAAATAATTTGAAAATTTATCAAAAAAACGGATAGCTCAGATTAATTTTATAGTACAGCAAATTTAGATACGAAATTCTACACTAATAAAATTTGTTTACTAAAAATATACTGTTTCAATATTCAAATCATCAATTTTAAATTTAATTTAATCAAGAATTAAATTATTTATGTAATCATTGAAAGGTTGCATATTTGTGTAGACAGATACAGCCAACGTAACAAAATGAGTATCCAGTACCTGTTGATCTGTAATAGATTTAGTTACATAGAAATTTTTAAATTTGAGATACTCGGAGGAGGGATGTTCTTTGTCGAAACCATTGGGAACTCTTTTAAGAATAGTTTCATCTTTAGTTAAACCTCCAAATTCTTTGATAAAATTTTTATTTTCCACTATTTCCCTAAAAGATTCAAAATCATCATATATTCCTTTTCTTATTTTTTTTATCTGCTCTGGTGGCAACATATAGTGACCGCATGTAAGAAAACTTTTACCGGGTTCAATATGTAAATAATATCCTGAGTTTTTAATTTCACTAAATACAGCACTCATATAATTTTTATAAGGTGTTTTATCTGGTGAAAAACGGATATCTCTATATATACGAAATATACATTTTTTAGGATTTAAATATTTTATTGTGATATCTAGTTCAGATAGTCCGATTTGTAAATCTTTAACTAAATTTTCAAAATCTAAGCGAGACGTTTCGTACCAATCTTTATTTTCTGAAAACCACTCGCGATTATTATTTTTTTTTAAAGATTTTAAAAACTTTAACGTTTTTTTATGTAACATATCTTGCTTTATTTATGTTTTATGCTTATTAATTTTTTTCAACCCTTGAAATCCAATCCTTAAAATAAACCTTCAGTAGTTCAGGATGTTCAATTTGTAAATTATGCCCTGTATTATCTAATACTGAAAAGGTTAAATGTTCAAAATTAGGAGTGAGCTTAAAAGCGTCTTCAAATCCTACACAAGCATCCTGACTTCCTGTAAGAATTGTTGAAGGTTTTCTGAATTTTAAATTTTTCAATTCATTATGATAAGTATATTCGTAACCCGTTGCCTGTAATTGGTTTATAAACTCTAAATCTGCAATTTTCATTCCGGGTATAATATCTTCCTGATATTTTTTCCAAGTTTGTTCATTTCTGACTTCTGTGAAATTCAGATAATCAACAAACGTTTCTTCTTTTTTATACTTATTTATAAACGGATTACTCCAATCTAACTCCTTTTTAACGGGGAGAATACGTTTTGATCTATCCGGAACTGTACAAGGACATATCAAAAAAACACCATTTATACTATTTACATTTTTAAGCAATAAGCCTAAAGACAAATAGGCTCCATAGGATTGACCTACGAGTAAAAATTTAGCATCACCTATAACATCTGTTATAAATTCATTTAAAATTTCCACCATGTCATCCGAGCTATAAACTCTATTAATTTTTCCGGACTGTCCCATGCCCGGCAAATCCAAATATATTCGCTTATAGCCATTAATATTTTTTAAAGAATCTTCCATTGGATTTTTTAATGCTCTTCTGTCTAATGGAATCCCATGCAAAAAAACAATAGGTACTCCTTCTCCTATTTGTTCATAGCTTATTGATTTCCAACTTAATGTTGTTGTCATTGTTTCTAATGATTGAATTGACATGAATATTAATTTTAGTTTTTGTATTGATTACCAGCATTGGTTAAGCATATTTATTAATAAATCCGGGTACGTCCAGCCAATCCCTTTGGCTGCCAACATAGTTAAGCTGTCCTGCTCTTCTCTGTTAGGCCTACCGGCACCTGTCATGTTTGGTTTTAAATTAACATCAAACAAAAAATAATTACCATTTTTATTGGCTCTACAATCTACTCTTATGGGAGCTCTTGCTTCAATAAGTTCCGCAGCTTTTTCACATTGCTTACATAACATCTGTATTTTTGGCTCCTGAATTTCTCCTTTTGTCAAAATTTTACTGTTTGACATTACTGCAACAACTCCATTATATGGAGCGACTCCTTTTTCATGATTAAATCTTTTTACCGGTGGTAAACTCCAATAATTTGGTAGGTCTAATTTTTGATTTTCAATAATATAACTTCCAGGAGGCATAACAGTTATTGTTAATTCTTCTCCTGATAAAAATTCTTCCAGATACATATAATCACCATATATTCCACTTTTAAAAAGAGAGCTTGCTGTTTCCCATAATTCTTCCTTGGTATCAATCTTTGTAACCCCCTGACTGCCCCTGCCTCTAACTGGCTTTAGTATTACAGGATAATTCAGTTCAGATGGAATATCTTCTTTGTTAAAATTTCTGTTTAATAAATGGGAATAAGGAATCGGAAAATCGTATTTTTTCAGCCAAAGATTAGTTAAGTATTTATCATCATATTTATCAACAATTTCAGGTAATTGTCCAACTACTTTTACACTTTTTAAAAAGTCTTCTATTGGATGACCTTGATACAATACCGTATTTAACCATAAAACTTCAGCACCTAAGTCAATTGCTTCTGCGATACCAGTAAATGTATCCGGAAAAACCCAGTCTAAATCTATTCTAGGATTAGCAAAATTAACGGGAGTTATGACCGGAATTTTATTTATTTTTAATGCGTAAGCTATATCTGCTCCACTATCTGCATAACCTCCTTTCTTTAGCGGCTTAATAATTCCATTTTTTTCGGGCGGAGAAGAAAACTGATAAAGTACTGCTGTTTTCAAATTTTCACACTTTATGTAAAGCTACTAATTTATTACTAATACAGAAGAATGAATTTTTTTATTAAAATTTTATTATCACAATACTCCTGTTTTAATAGGAATTTATAAAAAACAGTTAATGCTTTTTTATTGTTATTAATAAATTTTAGTAGTGAGTAACTATCATAAGTACTAACCAAATTCAGGAATAAATCTTATTTACTATTTTTTTATCCTCTTTTATTTCTACTTTTGACGTATATTGAATTTCATTATTTATAAATTCAGATAAAACAACTTCTGAAGTAATAATTCTTCCTGTTTTCTTATCAAACTTATAATCTGCTAAAATTTCAAATTTATACTTATAATCAGGTAGTGAATCAATTTCATTAATTATAGACCCTACATCTGATAAATTGGCAATAATAGATTTTAATTTAACATGAATTATATTACCATAATCTTTAATAAAGACAGGATATAACTTATACTTAAGAACCAGTTCATTTATTAAATGAGAATTAAATATGTATTGACTTGTATAATTGGTTGATTGAAGATTATTTGATTTAAAAGAATAACATTCCGGAAATAATGCGATATATTGAATTTCTTTTTTAAAATTCCCTTCAAGATATATAAGGCTGGATTCTAAGTCCTCAATAAAGTTTTCCTGCTCTATTAGTTTTCTCATATATTCTGTTAAATTTTTTTCCTTCCAAAGATTCCATGATTTTTTGATTTCATCCGGATTCAACAACTTCTCAATTTTACCGTTCAAATTTCTTTTAATTGACATTTTTGTCATTATATCTGATAAAATCAATATTTTCTCAAGAGCACTCCTGTTTTCTTCATTTTTAGTTCCTCCATTAGCTGAAAGTAACACAGTTGTATTATACAAACTATTGTTTTGTATTCTTTGAACAAAATGAATATGTGAAACTGTATTTAAAGATAAATTAGGTGTTTGTGGACCAGCTACTGAATTGTAGCTTATCTGAATTCTATAGAAAGTCTCAAAACTTTGGGGCGATACAAGATTACTTTTGACAGACAAATTAAACATATTCTTTTCTTAAATAATTATTTATTAAAGTTTTTTTGATTACTTATTAAATTTTATAATTCATAGTTTTTGTTATAAGATTTAAACGTCAATCGCTCAACAGGCCTAAAGTAAGTATCTATAGCTTTTATATATTTACATTATTCATTAATTATAGTTTATAAACAATCATTTTATCTTAAAATTTTAAAATGAACTTAGATTGTTTTTATAAAACATAAATATAGTCATAATTTATAATAAATAAATATAGTTTTACGTATTTTTTAGTATCAAAAGAAATAAATATTAAAATGAAGTATCTAACAATTTAAATATCAGCATTTTATATTTATTATTTTTTATTTTTATTTTTTCTTTTATCAATAAAAAAAGCCTGATTAAAAATTAATCAGGCTTTTTTTTATATAATAATATTTTATTCCCATTCAATAGTTGCCGGTGGTTTTGATGAAATATCATAGGCAACTCTGTTAATTCCTTTAACTTCATTAATGATACGATTAGATATCAATTCTAAAAATTCATAGGACAATTTTGACCAGGTAGCTGTCATAAAATCAATAGTATTTGCAGATCTAACAACAGCAGTATATTCATACGTACGTTCATCTCCCATTACCCCGACCGATTTAACCGGAAGTAGTACTACAAATGCCTGACTTACTTTATCATATAAATCATTTTTATACAGTTCTTCTATAAATATATCGTCTGCCTCTTGTAAAATTTTTACTTTCTCTTCATCTACAGCTCCCAAAACCCTAATACCCAATCCTGGACCCGGAAAAGGGTGTCTGTAAACCAATTCTTCAGGAATACCTAATTCTACCCCTACTTTTCTTACCTCATCTTTAAATAATTCTCGTAAAGGTTCTAATAACTCCAGTTTCATTTCATCAGGTAATCCTCCTACATTGTGATGCGATTTAATCACTGCAGATGGACCTTTTACTGATTGAGATTCAATAACATCCGGATAAATAGTACCCTGAGCTAAAAAATCTACATTTTCAATTTTGTGAGCTTCTTCATCAAAAACCTGAATAAATTCGTTTCCGATAATTTTTCGCTTGCGTTCTGGATCATCAACACCTTTTAGTTTGAAAAAGAAACGTTCTTCAGCATTTACCCGCTTAATGTTCATATGAAAATGCTCTCCGTAAACCTGCATTACTTTATCTCCTTCATTTTTACGCAATAATCCTGTATCGACAAAAATACAGGTTAATTGATTACCTATCGCTTTATGGATAAGAACAGCAGCAACTGAAGAATCTACCCCTCCAGATAGTCCTAAAATAACTTTTTTATTTCCGACCTTTTCTTTAATTCTCTTGATTTCAGCCTGAATAAAATCTGTTAATTCCCAATTTTTTTCACAATTACAAATATCAAAAACAAAGTGTTTGATAATTTCACTACCGTATTCAGTATGGGATACTTCCGGATGAAACTGTACTGCATATATTTTTCTATCATCATTTGCCATGCAAGCGATAGAGTTGGTTGATGTACCAATTAATTCAAATCCTTCCGGTAACTGGCTAACTTCATCGAAGTGACTCATCCAAACCGTTGAATTTTCTGGAACCCCTGCTAATAGTTTATTTTGTTTTGATATTTTAAATTCAGATTTTCCATATTCACCCTTTATTCCTTCACTTACTACCCCTCCTAAAAGTTTAGCAGTAACCTGCATACCATAACAAATTCCTAAGACAGGAATTCCCTTCTCATACAGTTCTTTCTCTACCAGATTTGCATCCGGAGCATTCACTGAAGAGGGTCCTCCGGAAAGAATTATACCTTTAGGATTATGGCTTAAAATTTCATCCAAAGGAGTGTAAAATGGTAATATTTCAGCATAAACTCCAAATTCTCTTATACGGCGTCCAATCAATTGATTGTACTGAGAGCCGAAGTCTAATATAATAATTCCGTTTTTCATTAATATTAATTATTGGTTTATTAGTATGTTTTTTTTTAACAAAAGCTTTTAACATCATCCGGAGTAACCGGATCTCCTCCTAAAATGATTAACCGTTCCACTACGTTTCGCAATTCTCTGATATTCCCTGTCCAATCAAAAGATTGTAATAAATCTATAGCCTCTAAAGAAAATCGTTTTACTTTTGCTCCCTGCTCTTCTGCGATTACCTCTGCAAAATATTCAATTAATAAAGGTACGTCTTCTTTACGTTCTTTTAGTGATGGAACTTTTAATTCAATTACGGATAAACGATGAAATAAGTCTTCTCTGAATCTTCCTTTTTTTATCTCTTCTTTTAAGTCTTTATTCGTAGCTGCTAAAACCCTCACATCAACAGATATTTCGCTATCACTTCCTACTCTGCTGACTTTGCCTTCCTGTAATGCTCTTAACACTTTAGCTTGAGCCGGTAAACTCATATCTCCGATTTCGTCTAAGAAAATTGTCCCTTTATTAGCCAATTCAAACTTACCTTGTTTATCTTTTACAGCGCCGGTGAAAGACCCCTTCATGTGTCCGAATAATTCACTTTCAATTAGTTCGGAAGGAATTGCTGCACAGTTGACTTCTATTATAGGCATTATGGAACGTTCACTTTTTTCGTGAATGGAATGTGCTACTAATTCTTTTCCTGTTCCGTTAGGACCGGTAATTAAGACTCTGGCATCGGTTGGAGCTACTTTATCTATAATTGTTTTTATTTCCTCTAGTTTTTTAGAGTTTCCAATCATTTCGTATTTTTTACTGACTTTCTTTTTCAGTAATTTATTTTGATTGGATAGCTTTTGGTTTTCATGTAACAGATTCTTTTTATCTAAGGCATTTCTAACCGCACTCAATAATCTTCCTAAATCCGGTGGTTTAGATATATAATCAAAAGCACCTTTTTTAATACAGTTTACTGCTATTTCAATGGTACCGTGTCCAGATATCATGATAAAAGGCAAAGTAGGTTTATCAGACATCACTAAATCCAATAATTCTTCACCATCCATTTTAGGCATTTTAATATCACAAAGAACCAAATCGAAATCTTCTTTATCTATTAATAATTTGGCCTCTGCTCCATCAGGAGCTTCACTTATTTCAAATTCTTTATTTTCATCCAAAAGAATATTTTTCAATACCCTTCGTATAGTTTCTTCATCTTCTACAATCAAGATTTTGGCCATAATATTAATAAATTTTAATTTGCAAAGATACTTGTTTTTTTTTGCTAAAAAAATCAACTCTATAGGTTTGAATTTTAAAAATATAATTCAAATATCAATAAAAGATATTATAGACCTATTTACTGTGAACATATTTATACTAAATTTGTTGTAATCATAAATAATGAAGATGAAACGACAAGCAGAAGCCATACTACCTACAGATTGGGGAGAATTCGAAATGATTGCCTACTCAGATGATAATTCTAACTGGATGCCTCATCTTGCCCTTATAAGCAAAAAAACTGATTTAAGTAAAACAGTGAATATCAGAATTCATTCTGAATGTATTACTGGTGATCTATTTCATTCTAAAAGATGTGACTGTGGTAAACAGCTGGATACTGCTATGAAATATATTCACGAGAATGGTGGAGTTCTTCTTTATTTAAGACAAGAAGGCCGAAATATTGGTATAATTAACAAATTAAAGGCTTATAATCTTCAAGATCAAGGACTCAATACCGCAGAAGCAAATATTAAGCTTGGTTTTCCAGCTGATGCACGCGATTTTAAAATAGCAATTGATATTTTGAACGACCTAGGTATTGAATCAGTTAATTTGCTGACAAATAATCCTGAAAAAGTTCATTTTATTGAGGATAGCACAATTACATTAGAAAAAAGAATTCCTCTGGAAATTCATCCTGAAAAGGAAAATCTGGAATATTTAAAAACAAAAAAAGATTATTTCGGTCATTTTTTAGACCTGAAATAATCTTTTCTAAACCATTTTTTTATTAAAAAAACAACAACAAAATAAGTTGTGCCCCCATTATACGCATAAAGGTAGTCAAAGGGTAAACTGTGGCATAAGTAATCGCAGGTGCATCTGAACCCGCTGACTGGTTTGCGAAAGCTAATGCAGGAGGATCTGTGGATGCTCCCGCCATGAGTCCACATATTTCAAGAAAATTTAATCTAAAGAAAAACCTACCAACTAAAGCTCCGACAATTAAAGGTATTAATGTTATAAATACTCCATAAAGCATCCAATATAATCCTTCTCCTTCAGTTAGTGCTTTCCAGAATGTATCTCCAGCACCTAGCCCTACACTGGCCAAAAATAAAACAATTCCGATTTCTCTTACCATCAGGTTAGCGCTGCTTGATACATAATGAGTAACAGATATTCTACCTCCATAGCGACTAATTAAAATAGCAATAATAAGAGGTCCTCCGGCTAACCCCAGTTTTACGGGGACCGGAATTCCTGGGAACTGAAAAGGTATGCTACCTACTAAAACTCCAATTAGTATGCCTAGAAATAATTCTGCAATATGAGGAATTCCTAACTGTTTTTTTGAGTTTCCAAAATCTTTGGCAAGAGCTATAATATTTGCGTCTTCTCCAATTACTACCAGTGTATCTCCAAACTGAAGTTTGGTATTTCTGTCGGGTATAAATTCTACTCCTGCCCGCACAACCCTGGAAATTGTAACTCCATATTTATCTCTGATTCCTAATTCACCTAATCGTTTGGAATAGGCATAGGATTTAGTTACATTTATTTTTTTCGAAATGATGTTTTGTTTCCTTCCTTCGGAAGATAAGTCTATTTTAATTCTTTTTCCAATAACGCTCTCCAAAGCTTCCATGTCTTCAGCCGAACTGACAATTAATAATTTATCACCTTCATTTAATACATATTTTTTATCCGGTGTGAAAATACCTTCATCATGTTTTACTCTGGAAACTACAAAGTTAAATTTCATTATTTTCCATAAAACCCTAAGTTCTTTTCCAACAAGAGCGGGATTAGTTACTTCCACAACAATTTTTTGCAGTGTGCTACCGGTTTTGTGTTTTAGCTGATTTAACCTAGTCTCTGCTATTATATCTACATGGAAAAGCTTTTTCATTAATAACATGGTAAAAATAATTCCTATTACTCCAAACGGATAAGCTATAGCATAACCTGTTGATAGTGTCTGCATAATACTACTGTTTTCAGAATGATCAACAACTAAATCTTTTATTGTTTGCTGTGCAGCTCCTAAACCGGGAGTATTGGTAACAGCCCCGGACATAATTCCTACCATGGTAGAAATGGATGTTCCGCTTATGTAGTGAATGGCAACTGTGACAATTCCTCCTGTCACTACTATAATAATAGCTAATAAATTGAGAGTCAGCCCTTCTTTCTTAAACGATGAAAAAAAACCCGGTCCTACCTGCAATCCTATGGTATAAACGAAAAGAATTAACCCAAATTCTTTAATAAAATGTAGAATATGTTCATTGATTACATAACCGAAATGAGAAACAAAAATTCCCATAAACAAAACAAAAGTTATCCCGAAAGAAATACCAAAAAATTTAATTCTTCCTAAGGCCACACCTACACTTATAACGAAACTGTATATTAATACAGTGTATGCAACCGATTCATGATTGCTTAACAAATCCCATAACCAATTCATTTCAAATATATTTTTATAAGAAACAAAATTAGATAAAAAACAGGACGCTAAGAATGATTCTAATCAGTAAAAAACCTGTTATTTGTAAGGTTATTTGAAAAGTAAAGGTAAATATTTTGAGTTAAACAGTTCATCTATGCTTTTAAAAGTTTCTACTGGCTTGTCTAAATTTTTAGATGAATAAACATTTATATTCATTCCATTAGAATTACCGACCGGTTCATCTTGTGTATCAGAAGTACTCTTATCCATATACAGTTCAAAATACTGGCCATCTATATTACCCATTGTAAGAAGTATTTCCGATTTTAAAAAGGTAATATTATAAAGGAACAATAATGATTTTTCAGTATTACTAAAATCTCCAGATTCTTTATTACTATCAATTTTACCTATAAGTTTTTCCTTATTCGAAGATAAAGAGTATGCATAAATAATTCCTTTTAAATCTCTCCTGAATTGTATTGTTTTTTCAGAGGTTCTGTAAGTAGCTATAACTATTTTTCTTGAATCAGAATTATTGAAATAAGTTTCATTTTTTACTTTAGTAAATTCAATAGGAATCATAAAATAGGAAACCACTTTTTTACCATTTAACTGAGCCGGAATTATGTTTATTTTACCTGATTGTATAGAATCTTTTAACTTGCTCATTGCTAATAAAGCAGACTTTTTTAGCTTTGAATCATTATTACTGTTTTCTGTAATTGAAACAAGTAAATCTTTATCCTCTGTCAAAACATACTCTATCCAGATTTTTCCTTCCGCTTGACTATTTTTCGCATCTGCAAAATGTGTAATGTTATATGTTATAAACTTTTTCAGTTCATATTCATTACAAATATCTTTATCCACAGGTAATGAATTTTTGCACTCTGGAAATTCTATATATCCTTTCAGATCTTTTTCCTGTGAAAAAAACACTACCGGATATAATATTAAAATTGTTATGTATTTTGCTATATTCAATCTTTTTTACTCAAATATACTATAATATTTTCAGGTCTATATTTAATTAATGCCTATTGTAAAAATATTTTATATATCATTTAATTTTAATCTTATCAATTTCAAATATTACTAAATTTTTCTTTTAATTTTTATTATTGTTTTGATTAATTTTGATAAAAAATAGTTTGATATGTATTTAACTTCTTCAGCCGAATGGCAAGATAAACTTTTACAGCGATTTTTAACTTATGTACGAATATATTCTACCAGTCAACCCGGAGAAGATATTACTCCCAGTACTTTAAGGCAATGGGACATAGCCAAGCACTTGTTTAATGAGTTAAAATCTTTGGGGCTTGAAGATGTAAGTATTGACGACCATGGTTATGTAATGGGATATGTACCTTCTACACATGAAAAAGATTTACCCACGGTAGGATTTATTTCACATTATGATACATCTCCTGACTTCAGTGGTGAAAATGTCAATCCGATAATTTGGAAAAATTATGATGGTAAAGACTTATTGCTAAATGAAAAAACTGGTTTTACCTTAAAAGTCCTTGATTTCCCTGAATTAAAGGAACACATTGGCGAAAGTATTATAACTACTGACGGGACCACTCTTCTGGGAGCTGATGATAAGGCAGGTGTAGCTGAAATTGTAACAGCTGCAGAATATTTATTAGCTCATCCAGAAATAAAGCATGGTCGTATTGCTATTGGTTTTACACCGGATGAAGAAATTGGTAAGGGTGCAGATTTATTTGATGTTGAAAAATTTGGTGCCGAGTGGGCCTACACAATGGATGGTGGTGAAGTGGGTGAACTGGAATATGAAAACTTTAATGCCGGAGGTGCAGTAATTTCAATTGTTGGTAAAAGCGTACACCCAGGATCCGCTAAAAACAAAATGGTTAACGCAGCTTTACTTGCAGTAGAGTTTTCAAATCTAATGCCAGCAAATGAAACTCCTGCAACTACTGAAGGATATGAGGGATTTTTTCATCTGACCCATATTACAGGAAATGTGGAAAAAGCCAAATTGCACTATATTATCAGGGATCATGATCGTAAGTTATACGAAGAAAGAAAATTGTTTATGATTGAAACTGTTAATAATCTCAATTCCAAATATGGTGATAAAACTTTCAAAATTGATATTGAAGATCAATATTTTAATATGAAAGAAAAAATTGCTGGTAAAATGTTTATTATTGACATTGCTGAAAAAGCAATGAATAAAGTTGGAATTAAAGCCAATATAAAAGCTATTAGAGGTGGTACTGACGGTTCTAAACTTTCTTATATGGGATTGCCTTGTCCTAATATTTTTGCCGGAGGTTTAAACTTTCATGGTCCTTATGAATTTGTACCGTTAGAATCTATGATAAAAGCTACTAATGTGATTATAGCTATTGCTGAAAGTATTGATTAAAAAATTATTAATAATTTATTCATTAAAGTATAACAAGGAGAGTATTAAATTCTCCTTGTTTTATTTTATAGGCAGGAAAAAACGAACCGGGTTTTTAAGGAAAAGCTTAAATGCTGAATACAAAATCTTACCCATTTCCCTGGTTGGAACATTAACAGATTTCATCGCTACCCAAAGCGATAAAGAAAAGCTTATTAAAAAATTGAATATACCAATTCCAAAAATACCTGCAATTCCTAAAAGAAAGTCTTTCCATGATATATCGAAATGAAAATAACATAAAGCTATTGCATAATTTCCTCCAGAGAAAGTTATATGCCGTATATCAAAAGGAATTCCTAAAAAATTTCCAACTAAAAATGCACAGCCTAGGCATAAACCTAAAAAAGCATTACCTGCTATACCCCCTATTTTATTTTCGTACCAGTTTACCCATTTCCTTCTTCTTTTTTCCTTTATAAATCTTTTTAAAACCGGGTGATGAAACAATCTTTCCGGTATATTATGATAACGGGTATAATTTTCTGTAATTCCTGATACTAAGCCAGACATGAAAAGAAATATACCTGCTATAGCTCCAAACCAAAAAATTTTCCAATCCCACTTAACCACTTCATCTCTAAAAGCATGTGCTTTAGCCTGACTTATCAGTTCTACATCCATAAAATAGGTTATGGAGTAATAAATTAATGTTGCTGTTATAAACACTGCTACTACATTACCTATAAAGGCTATGAATTGGCTTCTGAACAACCGTGTAAAAAATAGTCCAAACTCGGTGTAATCACTCGCTGACTTTTCATCTTGATTTAATGTATGAGCCAATGCCGCAGCTGTCATTGCCGGCTGTTTAGTCGCTAGCGTCCAGTGAAGTAAATAAATAGCTATAAACCCCCATGCATAATTAAAACTATATAGAACAGCCTGTATAAAAGGAGTATGTACGCTCATACCCATCTGGTTTTTTATAAAGCACAAAACAGCTACTAATAAACCTCCTCCTGCTGCGGAATAAAACATCCGAAGATATTCTCTAGGAGTTGAAGTAATATATTTTTCACCAATCTGACGATTGTGCCAAGTAATAAGAAACGTAACAACATATAGGGTACTTTGGAAAGAGTTAATAACCCCGCTTTTGGGAGAATAAAAACCTAACCAGTTTTTAGTTATATGAGCCATTGCTATTGATAATGGTTTGTCATCCAGCAGATATAAGGCATTTAATAAAATACTCAACCGCTCCAGTTGTTGTCTTAAACGAGTAATCTTTATAGTTATTCTTAATGAAATTCCTTTTTTTTCTTTTTGACCTACCAGATTATCCAGATATAAAAGACATAATTTAGTCTGATGCTTTAGCTGATCGATTTTATCAGAATTAATAATTTCATGATCCTGAAGCGTGCGTATAAGGTTTAGTGTTAATTTCTGAAAAGGATTTTCTTCTATTCCTTTGATATAACTCATTTTAAATACTTCGGGATCTGCAGCTCCACCTATAATTCTATCTATTAAAATTATAGCTCCTTCCCTGATTTGTTTTTTAACATATTCTCTGTTACATATAACTGTATCATCGTTAAATAAGGCTTCGTAAAATTTAATCCATCTGTCAACAGGTATAATTTTAACAAAGTTGTGATTTCCATTTGAATACAAGACTTCATTACTTAACGAAATTAAAGTTTGATCATCGGAAATTTGCGGAAGTATTTTGTTTCCAATTTGTCTAAAGAATAAAGTGACCAGCTTATCATCAGAAAAAATTCTAAAATCAGTCATAAACTTCTGCATATGCAGATTTCTGAACAAAGGAGATAATTGTTCCAATAACTTTTCTTTTATTATTGGATTGGTATTAATTGCTTCGGTTAAAAAATCAATAAATTCAATTGAATTATCAAAATCTCTTTTACCATATTTAATCAAACTTAATAAAAAATTTCTCTCTCCTGTTTTCGTTAAAATGGTTTCTAATTTTTCAGTCATTTTCTCTTTTTCAGAATAACAAATATATTAAAAATTAATTTCATTAAATAGTATATTATCCTTAATTTATAATTAAATCAATATTTTTAGTTAAATTTTATCATTATTGTTAGTTTAAATAATACTACAACTCTTTTATTTGATTAAATTGTTTTTTTATTATCATTTTAGATTTATTTTATTTTTTTAATCTGTATTAAACTTAAATATCCTTTTAAATTAAACTACTATTTATTAAAAAATTATTGATTTTTAATCTGGAAAAAGGAACTCTTTAATTAAAAAGTTCCTTTTTCTACATTTTATTTTATAAACAGAATGCTAATTGATATTTAAAGTAAAATCCCTGTTTATTATAACGATTAACTAAAAAATAATCTTTTAAACTTCTAAAAGTTCAGCAATTTCTTTAAGACCTTGCATTCGTGCCTGAGAAGCTGCTGTATTTCCTCGTATATCTTTTATTTCGGGATTTGCTCCGTGTTTCAGTAATAATTTCACAAGATTTTTCCGGTTAAATGTTGCTGCATATACCAATGCCGTTGCTCCGCTGTGATTAACTTCGTTGATATTGGCCCCTTCATTAATTAAATTTTCTGCTATTTCTTCAAAACCTTTAAAACAAACTCCCATCAGTGCTGTATTTCCCGAAGCATCTTTTTCATCGATTAAAGGATGTAATGAAAGCAAATACTTAGTAATTTCTAAATTTCCATAATAGGTTGCCAGTAAGAGGGGAGTTGAACCTCTTCCATCTTTAGAATTTAAAAGAGTAATATCTTCATTTAGTATTTTTTTAACCGTCTCAGTATCCTCAGATCGTATTGCCTGAAACAATATTTCTTTATTTTCCATATGATTATAATCTATATAAAAACTGTACCCAATGATTTTAGATATCAGTCTTTCATATATTTTTTATTATTAAATTCCTAAAGCTTTTCTCACACCGTTTCCGTATTCAGGATCGGCAGCATCAAATAATTTCAACTGACGTTCTATAACTTCTCTTGAAACACCAGCCATAGCATCTTTAATATTATTAAACAATCTTTCTTTTTCTTCCGTACTAAATAAACGGAACAAATCTCCCGGTTGTTTAAAATCTCCATAGGTATCATTTTCTTCATAACGAGTAGCATCACCCTCAATTTTTAACGGTGGTTCCTGATAAGAATGATCTTCAACCGGTCCGTTTTTTGAATTAGGCTCGTAGTAAGCATCCGGATTTTCATTAAAATTATCAAAAAAACGCATTGCTCCGTCTTTATGATAGTGGTTAATTTCGGCTACTGCATGGTTTGCTGGTAGCATTTCATAATGAGTTCCAAGTCTATACCTATGAGCATCTGCATAGGAGAATATTCTTGCCTGTAACATTTTATCCGGGGAAAAACCTATTCCCGGTATTACATTAGAAGGAGAAAATGCAGCATTCTCTATGTGCTGAAAATAATTAGACGGATTTTCGTTCAATTCCATCAAGCCTATTTCTACTAAAGGATAATCTGAATGTGGCCAAACTTTGGTTAAATCAAATGGGTTATAAGGTGTTTGGGTAGCTTCTTCTTCCGGCATAATTTGAGCATAAACTTTCCACTGTGGAAAGTCTCCTTTTTCAATTGCTCCATATAATTGTTCCTGATAATATTCTCTTGTTTTGCCGTTTATTTGTTCTGATTCTTCGTTGGTAAAATTTTTAATTCCCTGCTGGGTTTTAAAATGAAGCCTTATCCAAAATCTTTCACCATTATTATTCCAAAAGGAATAGGTGTGAGAACTAAATCCGTGCATATGCATCGGGGTTTGGGGTATTCCTCTATCAGACATAAGTATTGTAACCTGATGCAAACTTTCCGGAGTTAATGACCAAAAGTCCCACATTGCTTCATTAGAACGTAAATTAGTTCTTGGGTGTCTTTTCTGAGTATGAATAAAATCGGGAAATTTATAACCGTCTCTTACAAAGAATACGGGAGTATTATTCCCCACCATGTCCCAGTTACCTTCTTCTGTATAAAATTTTAATGCGAAACCTCTCACATCTCTTTCAACATCAGCTGCTCCCATTTCACCGGCTACCGTAGAAAATCGAGCTAACATGCGAGTCTGTTTTCCAATCTGTGAAAATATTTTAGCCCTTGAATATTGAGTAATATCATTAGTTACTGTAAAAGTACCATATGCTCCCCAACCTTTTGCATGTACAACTCTTTCAGGAATCCTTTCTCTGTTTTGATGTGCTAATTTTTCTAACAATTGATAATCTTGTATCAAAACGGGCCCTCTTTGTCCTGCTGTTATTGATTTTTGATTACTCGCTAAAGGATTACCTGCACTGGTGGTCAATTTCTTCTTGCTCATATAATAAGTTTTTTAATTTTTAAATGATGGTTTAAAGGTAGATACATTTATATATTTACAATATATATGAATATCTCTTCTTTAAATTTCAAAATAGAAATAATCTATTTAAAATAATTAGTTGTTAGCAGTAATATATTATCTATTATCATACCAAAGAGCATTTAAATTTAGATGAAAAGCCTTATTTATCCTTATTTATATTTATTAAAAATAAAAAAGACCTTTAGGTATATTAAAGGTCTTTTTTTATTTTTAATTTAATTTCTATTTAAGATATTCTAATACATAATTATAGTTTCCTGCTTCATATACTACTGATACATTTGGTGCACCTGTAATAATTTGCCTGTTAGCTGCATCGAAAGAAAATACTGTATTGGTAAACAATTTTTTATCTTTATTGTATATAGTAACTCTGTAAAGTGTCGTTATAGCACTTGCAGTATCTGCTGGCAAATCACTTAAAGTTATTAATGTAGTGCTTCCATCTGCAGTAAATGAGCCTTTAAAACTGAAAACCTGATTATCATCAATTGCTAAATTTGTCACCATTTCAGTTTTATCAACTATATCCTGCCCTCCCAATCTTTTCCATTGACCTGAATTTAGACTAGCTGCCGTTGGATTTGAAAAATAATAAAATCCGGGACTTACATTAACTATTTTCCCCTGATTTGTCATAGTTTTTCCTGTACCCGAATTAAAAGCTAAAACACCATCAAAATAATATTCATTTACCAAAGCAAGATCCTGAGACAGTGTAATAAAGGTAAATTGTGTTAAATTTGCCCTTGGAAAACCTAAAAGTTTACCAAATCTATTTACTTTAAGCCCCATCAAACTAGCATCCAAAAAATAATTTGAATCTGATAAATTATTATCTATTTTCGAAAAAGCGGAAATTTGTGCATTTCCATGTAAAACAATAAATATTGATAAGAGTGTAAAAATTTGTACTATTTTTTTATACATAATTTCTAATTTTTCGAGTTTATTATTGTCGTCCGGCCATTAAGTACCATTTTGTACCATCTGAATACAAATGCAACGCCGCACCTTTAACTAAATTTGTAATATTACCCGGTGTCGTTCCTGTAAATGTCAATATTTGCCCACAATTATTAAATAAATAAACTGTACCGGTGATTGTAGTTGCGGAAGGAAAATTTACAGTACTATTATCTACACCTTCTGGATTAACCATCTCAAAGTAATTATACGAAGTATAACCAGACCAATCCACACTCGTGGAAACATTTACAGAGACTGCATTAGGAGTGAAACTTCCATTACCATAATCTTTAGCTTCTGATGATGCCGGAGCTACAGCTGTCCATTTTAAAGTAGTATTATTATAATAATAAAAACCTGTGCTGGTTATACCGGCTGTTTTTGGTGAAGATCCTCCGGTTACATCTGTAACAAATATCAATACTCCGTTTTGATTTTCTAAATAAACATCATCTTTAGCTACCAGTTGAGCTCTTGTAATCCGTGGAATTAAAATTCCATCCTGAGCTCCAGTATCATTTGGTTTACCATCTATTTGTAATGTAACTTTTGGGTCAACAGTATTTACTCCTACCTGCGCATTTATTAATGAACACATTCCTAAAATCATTGTTGATGCTATTAAACTTTTTTTCATAACTTAATTTTATTTATTATAACAATTTAGATTTTTGCCCTAATTATAGCATGCTGAAATTTATATACAACATATTAATATAAAAAACTAATTAAAAAATAATTATTACTAATATTATATACACTAAATAATATTTAGACACCATAAAATCCTATTATTATCAATTAATTATTTATTACACAACAATAATTTAATATATCTAAAAGAACTTTTGTTCGCTAAAAAAAAATTTATTAATACTATACATATGTTTCTAATTTTACATCATAAATATATTTTAATAAAATAAACTACCTTAGTTTAGTATAAAATACTATTCACAAAAGTCTAACATTTTTCATAAAAAAACAAATTAAATTTGATCTTTTTATAAAAATATAAAATAAATTTTTTTTTTATTTGTTTAATACAGCATAGAATATCATATATTATAAATTTATTTGTTATTAAAGTCATTTTTTATTATTAACTAATAAGCCATTTCTAAATTTTAACAAATTATTTTATAAATGATAATTAACCAATTCAGTTTACTATCATATGGAAACTATAGATATTTAATATAAGAATAAAGTATAAAGTATACAATACATAAAATGATTGCACTTATATAATACTTAAAGTAGATTTAAAATGAGTAAGAATATAAGCTTATTATTACAAAACTTTTAATTTAGCAAATTTCAATAAAAGTTTCTTTTCACCTTCATTTTCAAATTTAATAAGAGCTTTAGCATTCTCCGGATCACCTTCAATAGCAAGGACAACTCCTTTACCAAATCTATCATGCAAAACTTCATCCCCTGTTTTAAGATTTGAAATAGATCCACCCACAGGATGGGATATTTTGGCATTATTTATAGGTTTTAAATTCTGTGATACCGGTGCAGTTTTAGTTTCTTTAATTTTCTGATATTTAGGATTGGGACCTTTGGGGTATCGAGGAGCAAAATCGTCGTCAAATAAGTCTGAATCTAAGCCTGAATTGTTTTTAAATGCATTCCCAAATTCAATATTTAATATTTCTAAATGTTTATCACTGATTTCTTCCAAAAATCTGCTAGGCTCTCCATCCACAATTTTCCCCCATCTGAATCGGGTGGTAGCATAGGTAAAATAGGCCTTTTCTTCGGCTCTGGTTAAAGCTACATAAAAGAGACGTCTTTCTTCTTCCAAATCCTGGCGAGTATTCATTGACATTTGAGAAGGAAATAGGTTTTCTTCTAAGCCAACAATAAATACAACTGGGAATTCAAGGCCTTTAGCCAAATGAATGGTCATAAGAGAAACTTTATCTTCTTCTTCATCACCGTTATCCAAATCAGAGGCCAATGCAATATTTTCTAAAAAATAATTTAAGCTGGGATCTCCTTCATCTAGTTGTCTTTGCTCATCTACGAATCCTTGAATGCTATTCATTAATTCCTGAATATTCTCAACTCTTGATATCCCTTCAGGAGTATCGTCTTCTTTCAAATTTTTTAAAAGACCAGAAGTAACTGCTACTTTCATTGCTACTTCATAAACATCTTCGGTTTTAAGAAGTACCTGAAAACTCTGAATCATAGTCCAAAAATTGGAAAGTTTATCCGTTGTAGGTTTATTTAAACCTATAGCCTGACCATACATAGCTATATTTTCTAATATCTCATCCAGCGTTTTACCTTGTTGATCTGCTCCAACTATTAATTTATTTAAAGTTGTATCTCCAATACCTCTTGCCGGATAATTTATAATACGTAAAAGGGCTTCCTGATCTTTAGGATTTACTAATACGCGTAAGTAAGCTAATAAATCTTTTATTTCTTTTCGCTGATAAAATGATAATCCTCCAAATACCCTGTAAGAAATATTTTTTTTTCTTAATGCCTCTTCAATAGCACGTGATTGAGCATTTGTCCTATATAAAATGGCAAAATTCTTATTTTTTCTTTGCTGGGACATTTTTAATGAAAATATCTCTGCAGCTACATAATTCGCTTCATCTGCATCTGACAATGCTCTATAAATAGGAATTTTATCTCCGGATGGATTTTGTGTCCATACATTCTTTTCCAATTGTTCCCTATTCTTGGATATAACTTCATTTGCAGCTTCTACAATAACCTGAGTTGAGCGATAGTTCTGTTCCAATGGTATTACTTTTGCATCAGAATAATCTTTTTGAAAATTTAGAATATTTCTAATATTTGCTCCTCTAAAAGCATAAATCGACTGCGCGTCATCACCCACTACACAAATATTTTCAAAGCGAGAAGCCAATGCTTTTACTATAAGGTATTGAGAATGGTTGGTATCTTGGTACTCATCTACCATAATGTATCGAAATCGATCCTGATATTTAGCCAAAACTTCAGGAAATCTTGTAAGCAATTCGTTGGTTCGAAGCAATAAATCATCAAAATCCATTGCTCCAGACTTAAAGCATCTCTCTACATACGATTTATAAATTTCACCAATCTTAGGTCGCATGGCAGCAGCATCTGCTTCCATTAATTCTGGGTTATTGTAATAAGCCCGGACTGTAATCAAATTATTTTTATAAGTAGATATTCTGCCCAACACTTGTTTGGGCTTATAAATGTCAGTATCTAACTGCATTTCATTAATAACCTTTTTTATAACATTGACGCTGTCCTGTGAATCATATATTGTAAAATTAGATGGAAATCCTAATTTTTGAGCTTCAGATCTAAGTATTCTTGCAAACACGGAGTGAAAAGTACCCATCCATAAATTTTTTGCTTCCGTCCCTCCTATCAATGAAGATATTCTTTCTTTCATTTCTCTTGCTGCTTTATTAGTAAAAGTCAGGGCCAAAATATTAAATGAATCTACACCTTTGTCAATCAGGTGAGCAATACGGTATGTCAAAACTCTTGTTTTACCGGAACCGGCTCCAGCAATGATCATTAAAGGTCCATCTGTGGTACTAACGGCCTGTCTTTGAACTTCGTTTAAGTCTGCAAATAAATCTTTCATACAAGGCACAAAGTTACGGAAATTTGTGTTTTTGTCTGCTTATTTTTTTTAATCCCCAACAGGTTAAAATTTACCTTATACAAATTTTAAAATTTTAAGTTTACATTCTTATGTTAAAAAAAAAGAGGCTTATTTCGTATAAATAATATACTCTTTAAATGTATAAGTAATTGAAATAAAAATCTCACAGATATAGACTGTGAGATTTTTATTTGAAAAAGAATTAAAGAGATATTTTAACTCCCAATAATTTATAGAATTCTGATAGTAAAGCTGCATTGCCCGGCCAGGCTGGCGATGTCACTAAATTTCCATCTAAAACAGTATCTGCAGGTCCTACTTTTTTATAATTTCCTCCTGCCAATATTACTTCTGGTCCTACAGCATCGTAGCATGTAAGTGTTCTTCCTTCAATTACATTAGCAGCTGTAAGCACCTGTATACCATGACAAATAGCAGCTACCGGCTTATTATTTGAGAAAAAATGTTGAGTAAACTCGATAATTTTATTGTTTAATCTAATATATTCCGGCGCTCTACCTCCGGTTATAAATAATCCATCATATTCACTGACCTGAACTTCTGTGAAAGTTTTATTAATTACGAAGTTATGTCCCCGCAATTCCTGATATGTTTGAAATCCTACAAAATCATGGATAGACGTAGCAATACTATCACCTGATTTCTTATCAGGGCATATAACATCAACTTCTATTCCAATCGAAAGCATTGCCTGATAAGGAACCATGAGTTCATAATCTTCCACGAAATCGCCGGCAAATATCAAAATTTTTTTTTTCATAATTTTTATCTGAAATTTATGAAATAAAAATATAGTATTAAAATTGGAAACTAGTTTTAACAGAATATTAATGTTTGTTAGGTACGTATTTTTGAATTTCGTTTTATTTATAGGCTGATTTATAAAATAGTGGTAAATTTGCAATGTGAAATTTGTACAGTCATTATTTTTAGTTTGTCTTATTCTTTTTGCAAACATGAACTTTTTTGTGTACCAGAATTGGTGCCATGGAGAAAATATTGGCTATACTATTAACTCAAAAAAATTTAATAAGGCTCTCAGGGCTTCTACGCATAAAGAAAATACAAGTTTTAAAAAAGATAATTGCTGTAAAGATGTATTAATTAAATCTCATAGTCAATCTCTCTTTTCTACAGACAGCGGTTTTATATTATCAGTTTTAAATATTAACGGAATTATTCAAGAATGGAATTGGGATTTTACATATGTATCAAGCCTGGAACAAAAAATTATTCCGGGTCTATGTCCTAATCCTCCTCCAAAAAATAAGCAACTCTTTAAGCTATACTGCAGGTATACATTTTACGGTTAGTTTTCATTTGATTTTCGATTCATTAACATAATAAACTCAATCTGATCTGATCTGATTTGATTGGTTGAATTATGAATTATTATTTATTAAAAAAATCAAATGAAAACATATATAACATTATTATTTATAAGTGTGGGAATGCTTGTTTCTGCACAACATTCAATATTGAAAGGAAAATTATTTACATCTACAGAAGATGGAATAGTAGTACCTATAAATGGTGCCGATGTTCATTGGAAAGAGCATCCCGTTATGAAAACCGTATCCGATAGTCTTGGCAATTTCGAACTCATGTATCATGCCGGTTTATATAACATAATTGCTGAAAAAGAAGGATTTGTTCAGTTGGAAATGAAAATAGAATCTGTTAATGAACCTGTAGAGCTTTTTATGGAGGCTGAAAAAACTGCTGGAGAAAAATCTTTAAACGAAATTATAATTCGGGAGCGAGCCAAAGCTGTATCTATAAAATCAAACTCAGTATCGCTTACTTATACTATAAATAAATCGGAACTACTTAAAGCTGCTTGCTGTAACCTTGCAGAAAGCTTTGAAACTAATCCTACTGTAGATGTGTCTACAACCAATGCTGTTACTGGCTCTAAGCAAATAAAACTTTTAGGTTTAGATCAAAAGTACACCTCTATAACCGTCGAAAATATGCCTGAAGTGCGTGGCCTGACTTCTGCTAATGGTATTAATTACCTTCCCGGCACCTGGATTAATTCGATACAACTTACTAAAGGGGGAAGTACGGTAAACAATGGTTATGAAGGTATTACAGGACAAATTAATACTGAACTACTTAAATTTAAAGATAAAAATTTTACTCATATCAATTTTTTTGGTAATCAAAATGCAAGGCTTGAACTCAACGTAGTCAATGCTACTAAACTTGATCGTGATTGGAGCAACACATCACTTATCCATTTAAACGGTCGTTTTTCCAAAGAAGATATGAATCATGATGGTTTTCTTGACATGCCCCTTTCCAAACAGGTAAATGCTATGAACATTCTCCGGTATGATGGTATACAAAAAAATGGATGGGGATCCATTTTTGCAGTCCAGGCATTATATGATAAGCAAATCGGTGGTGAAAAAAAATTCAGAGAATCTACTGACAGACTTACGCAAAATTATTATGGACTTGGTATTGAAAATTCACATTTTGAAATCTGGAATAAGACAGGTTATGTTTTTTTAAATAAACCCTATCAGAGTATTGGATTACAGACTAAATACATTCATCACAATATCGACAGCTATTTTGGTCAAAGATTATATATTGGAAACCAAAATACGTTTTTCACTAATCTGATTTTTGAAAGTATTATTGGTAATACTAATAACAAATATTCACTGGGTGCGAGTTATCTGCACGATTCATATAATGAAGATTTTGAAAATGTAAATTTTAATAGAAATGAAAGTGTTCCTGGTTTGTTTGCGGAATATACCAACACTTCTTTAAAAAACTTAACTGTTGTTGCCGGAATACGGAGTGACTTTCATAATCTAGCGGGAACTCAGATACTTCCACGTTTAAACGTAAAATATTCTTTATTTCCTAAAACCACTTTACGTATGTCTGGCGGAAGAGGTATGAGAACCGCTAATATATTTGCTGAAAACATGCAATATTTTGCTTCATCCAGAAAACTACATATTAAACAAAATAATGGAGATGTCTATGGCCTTGAACCTGAAATTGCATGGAATTACGGTATTAGTATGATACAGGATTTTAATGTAGGTAAAGTTAAAAATACATTTACCATCGATTTTTACAGAACTGATTTTACTAACCAGGTGCTTACAGACCTTGATCATTCTGCTCAGGAATTATGGATATATAATCTTGAGGGGAAATCGTATTCGAATTCGTTTCAAGCCGTATGGGATATTTTTCCTATTCAAAATCTTGAATTGCATTTTGCCTATAAGTGGTATGATATAAAGGCTGAATATATGGATGGAAAAAAACAGGTTCCGTTTACTTCTAAAAACCGAGGGTTATTTACGGCTTCATATTCAACAAATGAAACCGACAAAAAAAGCAAATGGGTATTTGATTTTACTTTGCAGTATATAGGAAAACAAAGGCTCCCTGATACTTCCAGAAATCCTTTAGAATTTCAAAAAAGAGCATATTCTCCAGACTATGGACTTATGAACGCTCAAATTTCCAGACATTTTTCAGAAAAACTTCGTCTATATATTGGAGTAGAAAACTTAGGGGGTTATAAACAAAATCATCCGATTATTGATTCGGAGAATCCTTTTGGTTCTTATTTCGATACCTCAGTAGTTTATGCACCTATTGTTCCGGCCATGTTTTATGCAGGTTTTGATGTAAAATTATAATTAAAATGATAAATAAAAAAGCTCAAATACATAGTATTTGAGCTTTTTTATTATTTGCTTTATTTTAAAGCTAAATTAATAATTTCTTCTAAAATTATTTCTAGGTCTTTCTTCTCTTTCTCTTGCTTGGGAAACGTTAATTACTTTTCCGTCTACTTCTTTTTGATTTAGTTCTTCGATTGCTTTTCTTGCATCATCATCTGCCATTTCAACAAAACCAAATCCCCTTGATCTACCTGTTTCTCGATCGTTAATAATTTTAGCAGATTGTACATCTCCGTATTCAGAAAATAGGTCATGTAAATCTTCGTTTGACAACCTGTAGTTCAGGTTTGAAATAAAAATGTTCATATAAAAATATTAAAATTGATAAAAAAATTGTTTGAGAAAAAAATCAGACTAAAAACTATTTAATTGGGTACTAAAGTAGAAGAAAGTATAATGAAAATCTCAATGCGCTAATGTACATATTTTTTATTGAGAAACTACTATTTTATTGTTTTATTTTTTACATAATTAAAATTTAAATAATTAATTATGCTTTCATAATAAAAAAACTCTGAATAAAGTTTTATTCAGAGTACTATTCATATATTGTTTTAATATAAATTAATATAATAAATCCTTGGTTTTATTATCATGAATTTCCAGATTATAAAGAGTTTAGAAATGCTAGTAAAGACTCTCTTTTCTCAATGCTCAGAGCTTTAAATTTTTCTTTAGATGTTTGTGCTTCACCTCCGTGCCAAAGGATAGCTTCTGTTAAATTGTTCGCCCGGCCATCATGTAAAAACATTGTATGACTATTTACTTTATAGGTTAAGCCTATTCCCCATAATGGGGGAGTTTTCCACATGGTACCATCTGCCCGGAAGTCTGGCCGATTGTCTGCAAGGTTTTCTCCCATGTCATGTAATAACATATCCGTATATGGATAAAATGTTTGATATGACAATGTACTTACTGGGTTATATCCTGTTTTTTGTTTAGGTGTGTGACATACTGCGCAATCTAATTTTTCAAACAATGCTGCTCCTTTTTTTACCTGAGAATTGTTAATATTTCTTGGTGCCGGTACAGCTAATGTTCTACAGTAAAACTCAAGATATCCAATGTGTTCATCACTAATTTCAGGATCATCATCTAACCCATCCAACAATACCGGGTTATTTTCGTAAGGTCTGTAGGAGCTGGTGATTCCCATGTCTCCGTGTAATGCTCCTATAGTTTGCACTAAAACCGTTGGATTATTACCTTTCCATCCGAACCTACCTAAATCCATTTTTTGATTCACTTCATCCCAAACCCAATTTGCTATACCTTTAATTCCATTTCCATCTTTATCTGTGGGATCTTCCCGACTAAGTATATCCTGTACAGGAATGCTTTCAAGTAATCCTAAGCCAAAAACGGGTCTTCCTATCCTTGGAGAAAGCATATAACTGGCAGGTAATTTTGCTAACGGATGAATATCTATTAAGGAATAATTAGGCTTTTTTAATACAACCTGAGTTCCGTCTGCTAATGTTTCTGTTATTTGCGTGTGTGTAACTTTAAATCTTGCTTCTGGTTGAAATCCATAAACAGCCTGATTTTGAATCTGATCACCGAAAAAAGGATCTGGTTTAGGTCCGCCATGTTCATTGGTTCCCGGAATACTAATTCTTAAAAAAAATCCGCTTAAATCATTTATACTGGAGGGAAATGGTGCTCGTCCATCGCGCGGATGACAAGATTCACATGATCTGTTATTATAAACCGGCCCCAGCCCTGGTCGTACAGGATTAGGCGCTTTTACAAAGTTAGCTTCAAACAACACGTCTCCTCTATCATGTTTATAAATTTCGCCAGATGAAAGTCCATCAATCCTTTCTCCATAAGCTAAGTATGAGGTAGAAAATGTTGTTGTTGCTCCACCTGCAAATAAACGATCGCTTATATCCAATTGTTCTTCATCAACCACTGGTACATTTAATTCATCGTCTGAACAAGAATAACTTATTATAAGCAGTAGAGTTAAAATTATCTTTTTTAAATCTGTGTATTTCATGTTAGTTTTTACCATTTTATTTTTGAGTTAAAATGGCTGTTTTATTTTAAATTGGTTTTATTTTAAAAAGTTGTTAGTCTTAGAAATTATTTTGAATATACGGCTTAAGCTCCTGATCAATTATCAGTTGCAAATCATTAACTTTTTCCTGTGCTTGTTCTACTGCTGTAGGATTATTTATAACTGCATTGGTAAAATTGCCTAAACTTTTTATACTAGCTATTGCAGCATCCATGGCATTAATGATTTTAGTATCCAAAACAGGATTTTTGTCTTTCAGCAGGTTAGATAGAGAAACTCCTGAAGAAGTTCCGTATATTCCTGTATAGCTATTTTTAACTCCTTGAATATTATCTGCAAAATCTGTTACGGAATTTTTACTGAATCTTGATTCTTCTTGTGTTAAGTCAGCACTGGCTCCTGGAATAGGATTTCCACTTTCGTCTTTTGGAGCTAATACATTCCCAATTTTTTTATTAGCAACTTCTCCTGTAATTTCCTGCATTCCCTCAATTAATTGAATCAATACATCTTTATAAGTTAAAAAATCACCTTTGTTGCCTACACTTGGAGAGGTAAATGTATAGTAGTATTCCTGTTCCCACGCATCTTTAACGGCTTTTGTTTTAGCTACTAAATTTTGTGCTACCGCTTTAGCGAATTCTAATTCTCTCGAATTAGTAATTTTTGTTTTTTCGGTGAAATCTACCTGTTGATTTTCCATTCTTTCCGCCCAAAGCATATATTCTAAAGCATGAAACCCTCCTGTATTTTCCCCGTCAATAACTTCTGCGGTAATAGGTTTATTGTTATCCAAAATCTGATTGGTGGTTGTAACATCTATAGGCCAGGTATCAATAGCATCATCAACATTTTCCACACAAATTGAATTATGCTCTCCATGAACCGGACCAAATAAGAAAGCTTCAGAGTTTTCCCATGCTACACGAGCTTTTCTCCAGGCTTCTTTAGCTGTATTCAAAGTTGTTACATCATTAAGCTGAATAGCATTAACAGCCGTTTGTAGTTCCAATGTCTTAGTATATAAATCTCTATAATTCTCTACAATTCGATCAGCATTGTTTGCTACAATGTTTTCAATTTTCTTTTCTTCTGCTACTACCGGAATATCGTTTGAATCATTGTTACTGCAATTTTGAAAAAAAAGACTTCCTGCAGTGGCTAAACTTAGATAAAATAAAATTCTTTTCATTTTTGTTATTTTTATTTATTTATTAAAATTTAAAACCTAATCCTAGGCTAAATGTATTTTCTTTTTCGTGTTGTTTAGAAACAGCTAACGTATTACGATCTTGTTTGTAAGAACCCAGTACTCTGGTGGCATAATGTGCTTTTAATACCACCTGAGGGGTTACAAGCCAGTTTATACCTGCAGTGTATACATTACGTTTCCATCTTGGTTTTTTCACATATACTCCTTCTACTCCCTGCATGGTATTGTAATAATCATATCTGATAAAAGGATAGAGTGCCTGGTTTGTATTTTTGAAAAAAACCGGAAGTATATCGTAACCAATCTCTGCTGCTATTCCTAAGGCATTTTTACCTACAGGAGTTCTTTTATTTCCTAAACTTTTAGGTGAATACTTATTTGCTAGAGAAATTACATCTGAATTTTGTATATCTCCGTATAAAAAACTTGTATTAAATCTTAAGCGTTTTTCATTGTAGGTAAGATAAGCTCCTATTATTTTCACGTAACCTTTTTTATCTCCTATCCTAAGCTCGTTTTTCTTAGGTCGGTTTGCATTTGCATCATTTATATAAGCATAAATACCCGCATAGGTATCTTTATGAGTACCAAATTTATAGTTTATAGCTCCTGATACGGCTACACTTTCTGCATTTGCCATTTCGAACTTGGTCTGCTGTCCTTTTTTAATCCAATTCTTTGAAGAAAATTCAGATGAATCCAATCCATTGGTAAATGATAATTCGTAAAACCAATGGTTATCTATAAAACCATAGAACTGAATTCCATTCTCATACCAGCCTAATGGAAGCATAGTATTTTCCATTTCCGGACGATAAGCTGTAAAATATTGAGTCGGCGCATCTAATCTTTGTGCCAATCCTATATGTATTTTCATTCTTCCCAGCTTAATTTTCATCCATTTTTTTATATCAAAATTAATATACAATTGTTCGAGATTTACTTCTCCTCCCTGTTCAATTTCCTGTTCAAATTCTCCGGCTTCTTCATCTACATCATATTCCATAGTTGTTCCTACACCTCCATGTTCAAACTCAATCTCTGATCTCATACTTAGCCAATCGTTAAATCTGTATCCTAAATATAAATTCAGACGCTCCAGGTCTGTTTGATTTTTCAAATACGGATTTGTATCGTATTTATTGTTAAAATAGTTGATTGCCCCGTATCCGTTTAAAGTGAAGTTTTTTAAACTAAAGGCTGGATTTTTGTCGTTAAGATCTTTTTTTAATTCAGAAGCTATTTCAGCCCTTAATTCAGCTTTAATTTCTTCCTTAATCTTTTCTCTCTCTAAAGAGTCTATAGATTTTGTTTGGGATTTAACAATGATCATAACATTGCATAAGAGCAATAAGCAAAGGAACCTTTTCATATTGGAAATTTGTTAGTTTATATAATTTTCCAAATGTATATTTTTATTTAGTCTAATTTTACATAAAAGATATGATATATATCATATATATCAAGTTTATCATCTATTTATATATATATGATATAAATTGTGAATTTGCAAATATGTATATTAAAATAAATTACAAACAAGCTAATGATTATTATTTTAATTAAAAAAATGTAATATTTATAATTATTACATTTTTTATCTACTAAATTAATTTAATCGTTTAAACATTTACTAGCAAGTATCTCTTGAAAAAACAAAAAGCCTGAAAAAATCAGGCTTTTACTAATTATCTTTTAATTATATAAATCGGTATTAATGCCAGTAGACAACCTACAAAATCGGCAAACATATCAGAATATTCAAAAGATCTTCCCATGTTCATATATTCTTGTAAGAACTCTATAATTATACCATAAACTGTAAATATAAAAAGGAAAATAAGACTATGAATCTTAGGAAAGGACAAGCAAGCAAGCAATGTTAAAAGAAAAAATGTAACAGCATGCACCAACTTATCATTATAACTAAATTCAGAGAATAGCCCCCCATTTCCTGATGGCCTGAGCAAAAGCCATGCTAAAACAAAAAAATATATAAGAAATACAATTTTTATTTTTGGCTGGTATTTATCCAACCAATTCTTTATATTTTTCGGCATTTAATAAGTGAGTTGTAGATGAATCTGTTAGTTCTACCTTAATAATCCAACCTTTTCCATACGGATCTGAGTTGACTAAATCCGGAGTAGACTCCAACTCCTGATTAAGTTCCAAAATTTTACCGCTTACAGGCATATACAAATCAGAAACAGTTTTTACAGCTTCTACACTCCCGAAAACTTCTCCTGAATTTAAAGTTTCATCTAAGGTTTCAACGTCAAGAAAGACAATATCACCAAGTTCTTTTTGCGCAAAATCTGTAATACCTACATAAGCAATATTACCTTCTATTCTTACCCATTCATGTTCTGGGCTGTACAATAATTCTGATGGAATATTCATAAAATTTTATTTTAGATGTTCAATTGTTTTTTAAATTAATTTCCAAAAGTAAATGTTGCGCTTAATCCTGCTCTGATAGTAGATAAAGGATATGCCGTTGAAATTTTATATTTGGTAATCATTTGTTCATAGAAAAATTTCAGATTAAAATTTTTGGAAAAGTTATAGTCGGTTGAAAATTTAATGGATACTAAATTTTGACCTCCCGTCACCTGCGAATCCAATTCAACAAGCCTTCTTACTGTTGTTTTATTATCTCTGAAAGAAATATCACCACGAATGTTTAAGTCTCCTTTAATCGTTTTATCAGCTCCTCTATATCTCATTTTCAGCTTAACATCTTTAACTATATAACCCATTCCAAAAACAATTTCATTGCCATAATCTTCCTGCAAAGTATAATTTGTTAAACCTAAGGATGAAATTCTATCTTTGTTATAGGCTACCCGAATCTGAATATTGTTTCTCATAGTCATATCTGCACCAATTAATGGACTAAACCCTTCAGACATCACTACCGTACCATAGGTATAGTAATTAACTCTATTATTATTTAAATCCATAGCATCACTGTTCTGATAATAATCAGGATTGGTTTGTACTCCATTTACGGTGTAATTAGATACGTAACTATGGTTAATTCTAAATTCTTTAAACCAATAATTAATATAAGGAATATTTTTTAGACCTCCATAGGAAACCCTCCAGTTAGGTATAGGGAATCCCCTTTTATATCCTAACTTTTGTTTCTCCGGATTTTTACCTGTAAAGGCAGAGACAAATGCCGGCATTAAAACTTCAGAATTAGTAAGTCCGTATCCGTCCACATATCCGTCGTTATCTGTATCTGTTATTGGTTGTCCCTGTGATCTTGCTACTCTTTGTGAAAGTATTTTAGAGTTTTCAATCATTTTGTTATACACATAATCCCCAGATTTGAACGCTGTACCTATGGATATAACTGTTGAACTAAACATAGAAGTTCTATTTTCAAAAGTACGTGGCTGTATTGGATTTATCGGATATTTAATGCTTCCGTCGGAATTTGTTTCAACCAGATTATACCCTGATTGAGAAAGAGTTTTCTGATGATTTCTCAGAATATTTAAATCAATTTGCAACTGGTTTATCGGTTCTAACTGTAAATTAGCTGTCAGTTGAGAATTAGTGGTTCTTACATATGGAGTGGTCATTAACTCATTAGGTGATATCCATCCCTGTGTTATGGCTTTATTCCTTAAATCGAACTGTGAGCCAAACAAGAATCCAAATGTTGGTCCGGAAGTAGAACTTCCATAATTACCCACACCAAAAAAGTTAGGTTCCGGTAAAAATCCAGGTAAGACAGTTCCTTTATTTTCATTTAACTGTACCTGACCTCTTTTTAAACTACCTGCAATCATCCAAAGATAATCAGTAGGTTTATATTTGGTTTTAATGCTGTACTTTTTAAACGATTTTGGTTTTTTGAGTACAAAGTTAGCTTCATAGGCTCTGTTTAGAGAATCAATTTCTCTTTGTCTTTTACGCTTACGGTCTTCAAAGTTTTTGTAAGCATTAAAATAAGAATAAAATTTAGTAAAGTCTGCATTTCCTACTAATGTTACTGTTTGAGCATTTTGAGCTGTATTCCCCATACTTACTGATTGTTGTGTCAAATATGTTGAACTAGCCTGCCAATCGTATTGCCCTGTATAGCCTGCCTCCAGAGAGGTAAAATCCATATAAGGAAGTAAATGAATCGGAAGTTTGTAGTTTGCCTGAAATCTCTGGTTGTAATTGATAGGTCTTCCAGATTTAAATAGCCCACTCCAAATCATTCCATCATCCGGTAACCCGTTTCCGATATCGTCCAGAATAGTTCGAGTACTTGACGTAAAATCAAGCTTTAAAGAACGGGTAAGGTTAAAACCTACGTTATACTGCCATCCAAATAAGAAATTATTAGAGAATACAGGATTATAGCTACTAGGACTTCCATTCAGATAAGCATTTATATCTCTGTACTGAAATTCATTATAAGTTCTTGCTATATCTGTACGAAAAGATATCCGTGTGGGTACCGGATTAAAATTAACTTCTTTTAATGCTCTCAGATATTTTGCAAATCTACTTGTGTCCTGTACTATTCCTAATTTACGGAAAGGTTCATAAAATTTACCTTTAGGAGTAAAATCATAATTGAAAGCTGCCTGTAAATTTTGTTTTAAATTATATGATGTATATACATCTCTGTAATAATCTGTGGTATAAGAAAAGGAAGCGGATAAGTTTTCAACATCATAAAAACGTGCTTTTTTATTTCCTACCCTGTCTTTTCTCAAATTTGCTACTGAAAAATTCTTTTGAGATGAATAAGTTCTTACAATTTTTTTCAATTCATTTTCCCTCGGATCATTTTTCAGCTTAACATCATTATCTAAAGGATTATACTTTGGATCTATAAATGTTTCTGCTATACTTACACTTACCGGTATTTTAACCCCCCATTTTTCGGGAAGAACCTTGTCAACATTTACTGCAGCACTTACCATATACTGTTTAGTTTCATCCTGACTTCTTTCACTAGGTTTACTGTCTAAAGCCCCAAATCCGGCAGATTGATACGTTCCTGATGCTGATACTTGAGCAAAATCAGCCAAATTAAATGTTAAACTGGCATTGGCTGCATAACCTCCTTCATTGTCAATATCGGAGAGCCTTAATTCATTCAGCCACAAAATTATATGTTTAGTACTACCATTAGTACTACGTACCCCCATCATAATAGATGAAACATTACCTATTGAAGGTCTTCCTTTTACATAAATTAACTTATCTGCATCTCCTGTGATTGTACTCATGTATCTTACAGTGCTGTTATAAGCATTATTTCTGTCTTTTTCACTTTTAGCTGAAACCAAGTCACTTAGATTTAATTCTATAGTATTGTCTAAAGGCCAGATATCTAACGGAGACGTGGCTGAAACCGGAGTATATTTTAAAGGAATTTCATATTCATAATAGTTATCTGATAAATCACTTCCTAATCTAATGAAGAACTTAGTTTCTTTATCTACATAATTACTACTTATATCATTCATATTTTCGGCGTGTACAAACATTTTCAATGTTTTATAACGTCTCATATCCAGACCGATATTTTTATATATACCTCTGGGTTCGGAAGGTTTTAAGTCTTTAACTTCTAATTTTAAAGAAGATTCATTTTGCATTTGAGTACCTGTAGTGTTGCCTAGAATTTCTCGAGATATTCCCGGAGGCAAAACGTATGGAGGTCTGGATGTAGAATTTTCTTCCAAATTTACAGCACTTATCGCTACATTATTTACCGGCGCAACTGTAGCTACTCCTTCATTAGTATCATCTCCGCTATTTCCGCTTATTGCTGAAATATTTCTTTCATATTTCCTCCAGTCACTTCGTACCAAATCAAAGGTTGCAAATCGTAGGGTTACTGTATTCGTAAATCCTTTCATCAACATTCGTAAATAACGTACATTGTTTAAAATCTCGGATTTTCCTTGTGTTCCAAAATCTGAAACAGGTATACGAACCAAGTACCATGTATTAGTGCCAGGATGCCCGTTAGGCAATGTTGTCCTCCATATTTTTTTATCTGCTATATATTTATTGGTTGAGCTTTCCAAATCTGCATGAGTAAGCGTTAGTTTATATTGATTGTAATTTTCTGTTTCATCCAAGTTAAAATCCTTATTTAAATCTTCAGAATCCGGAGAAGCCGATGAAGCATCTAAAGAATTGGACGGAGAATTACCTTCAAGGTTTCTAAAATATTTATACCTGCTTACAATAGAACTTCTATCGTTGGAAGAATCCCAGGCATTATGCATGTAAAAAACAAAGTCATCTGCCGAAGGATCCAATTCATTAGTGAGCGGATTTCTATAGTTGGCCTGAACTCTTTTACCATAAAAAATACTTTCTTCCCAACTCATTAGCCCATCGTACCCCACGTCTTGTTTTTTTCTCGCTTCACCTTCTGTATCAAAGGCATAAATCAACGGATAATTTTTGGGCTGATACCCCCATATACTTTGCGTCATTTGAGTTCTATCATCGGTAACGCCATTTTCATACATCATATATCCATCTTTCAAAACATCTTCGGAAACATTTCCCAGATGAATAATCAACTCAGGATTATCTCCTAACGGATTTGATCCCGGTGATTGCATATCTGCATAGGGATCCATCATCCAAAACTCAAGATATTCAATATTAGCCTCTGAAAAATTGGTTACGCTTATAGGTCTCATTAAACCTCCCCAGCGTTTGGTATATTGACTAAAAGAATCGTCTTCTTCCGGGCTGAAATTGTACGGTCCTCTTTCCCTTGGATAGAACGAGACATCAAAAGTATTCATAAACAATTGTTCTCCGGCAATGTAATCTCTTTCTGAAAAAAGTTCTTTATTTTCAACTCTTCTCTGCATATGTAATGAAAGAGCATCTTTATCTATACCGGCAGGCTGTCCGCCTCCTATTCCAAAAAATCTAGGGTCTATGTTATACCAGCTTGTCAAGGCCCTCCCAAATCCGAAACTTAAAGAATCGGATTTAAATTTTGGTTCAACATCAAAATCACCATACAATTCAGGTCTACTGGCAATGCCCCAATAACTAGGGTCTTTTAAGCTTATTTTAGATGCTGTTGTTTCAAAATCATCTATATATGATTGATTACCAATAGTGGAGTTTTCACCTGGAAGTAATGCTGCTCCTTCAATTTTAAGACTCATATTTGAACGGGCTTCCGTTTTTACTCCCGGAATCCAGTTTGCTAATTTAGTTAAAAAAGGTACCTCCTTATTCAGCATCATATTTATACCCACCATAGAATTATTTACGGGTTCTGCTCCATATTGAACTTTTTGTGTTAAAGGACGTTCTTTATAATTTAAAAAGGTAGCACCTACTAAAAATTCTTCACTGAATTTATGTTCTACATTTAATCCCATAAATCTTTTTTTCTGCATATTAAATGCAAATTGATTTTCAAGACTTATATTTATAGGTACTCCTGAATTTTTATATGTTTCATTTATGATGGTAACCATACCCATTTGATAATCTACCACATAGTCGGCTCCTTCTACTAATGTTTGTCCGTTGGCAGTTACTTTTACAGAACCTCTGGGAACATTAAAAGCACCTAGTGGTATGCCGCTTCCTACTGTTCCTTTAAATCGTCCTTCAATGGTGTATCTTTCTGCTAAGGGGTCTGATGTAACTTCACGGCTTGATTTGAGCTTACGGTATAAATTATCAAATACAAATCTTGAATTGACTGACTGACTGGTCAGGTAATTACCGAAAGGTTCCACTTTAGTAAAAATCAATTTCCCTTTTTGAGAATTTATGGTTATTCCTTCGACAAAGTCAAATATACCATCGCCTTTGCCATTTGCAGAAGCATCATTGTTTAAATTTAATCTATCCCAGTTTAGTAGTTGGATCAACTGACGATTATTAACATTCGGATCTGGTAAATAGTTAATTTTACCTTGAGACGCATCCTGATACAAGACGTTAAGCATAAAGTCTTCAGAGGTAATTTGGGAACCGTCTAAACCATAAATATTTTTCATCATTAAATTCCACATCGGTGATTCTGTAACAACTACCTGATTGGGTTTTAATAACTTAACAACTAAAACTTTGGATGTTTCACTGGAAAATTCACCAACTTTATATATTTTAGAAGGATTCCTTGAATCTGTATACTGAAAAGCAACCGCAAGCAACTGATCATTATTCAGCTTCTGATTTAAGGATATATAACCTAATTGAGCGTTATATGTATACTCAGATTCAGAAAGCTTTTTTACCCGTTTATGGGTAACAAAGTTTTCTCCGCTCACGTAATTTACTACTCCGCCCTGATAGTCGGGAAGAGATCTTCCATTTACAGCATTGTAAACTGTAGATGCATCTCTTATTATATCTCCGAGACTTGTGATTGATGAATAAATTCCCTGGTTATCATTGCTTGGTAAATCGGAGCTTAAGTTTGATTCTCCTAAGTCTCTTAATGCTAATATAGGTCTTTGTTCCTGCAAATTAGAATTTCCCTGATCAATACGCCAGACCTCCATTCGGGTAATATTGATAGTAGAATTTATATAAGGATAATTTAATAAGGCGTTATCATAATTGTTTCTAAAATATTGACCTAAAAAATAGTGTTGATTTTCTTCGTATTCGGCTACTTTGAGTTTAAAGGTATTCACAACCCCTCCTCCCTGAACAGTAATATTACGTGCTTCAGACTGCTGTTCTGAAAAAACAGTGGTAAGATAGGTGTTTCCAAACTGGAACTCTCCTTTTACCCCAAATAAAGATTGAGCTCCGGTTATCAGACTGGTACTTAAAGGCATACTTACATTACCAAATTCTATTTTCTTTACGATCTGATCTTCTCCTCCGGCCAGGGCGTCTGGTTTCCATGCCAGGTTTAGCCTGTTTTCAAAATTAAATCCGGCCTGTGTATCATAATTAACTCCTAACTGTACATTTTTACCTACACTTCCCTGTAAGCTCATTTGTATTCTCTGACGGAGATCTATGGTAAAATTCTTTCTGTTTTGAGGTAGGATTTGAGGATTATCAATTTTTTGATATAAAATACCCAAATCAAAGGAAGCAAATCCGGAGGGTCTTAATTCAATACGATTTCCACCGAATATTTTTTCAAATATTTTTGACTTGACAGTAATTCCTGGAATAAATCTTTTATCTTTTCCATTGGTTCCTGACTTAGCTGTTTTATTTGCTTCTTCCTGTAATCTGTTTTTTTCCCTGTAATACTCTTTGGATTTTTGTTGCATTACGTATTGGGTATATTCGTCAGGTGTCATCGTCACAGGTGTACCTACCACTACTCCTCCCACCTTAGGGTAGAGTATGTAATTTCCTGCTTTATAATCATAATAGGCTTCATACTTAACGGGATCGTCAAGACTAAGGCCTTGTTCATCTGTATTTTCCTGAGCTAATAAAGAATTGTTTCCTATGATAATAAATAAAAAAAGTAAACAACAATAAATTTTCCTCAAAGCTTTCAAGTTTATAGTTTTTTTAGAGTTTCTTTTATCAGGGTTTCCACTTGTATTTCCGGATTGCCCTCTAATATTTTATCGATAATTTTTTCTGTAATTTTTTTGGAAATACCTAGTACTTCTAAAGCACTTAACGCTTCAAATTTGTTTTTATTGCTTGAACCTGCTTCTAAAACTTCGGATGTTTCCAAGCCTGTAATTTTATCTCGAAGATCGAGTATAATCCTCTGTGCAGTTTTTGTACCTATTCCTTTAATCTTTTGAAGGGCAAGGTTATTTCCACTGGAAATTGCTGTAGCAATTTCAACTGAAGACATGGAGGACAACATCATTATTGCTGAGGCTGGACCTACGCCATTCACACTTATTAATAAATTAAATAAGGCTCTTTCTGCTTTGGTTGAAAAACCATATAACAGGTGTGCATCTTCTCTTATAATTTCCTGAACATATAAGTGTGTTTTATCTAATTTCTGCACCTCTGTATAGGTTTGCAAACTTATAGTTGCAGAGTATCCCACTCCGTTACAATCGATTACGATACTGGAGGGGGATACTTCAAATATATTTCCTGACAAATGAGTTATCATATATTAAATAACTTTTGGCTAAAATAATTATTATTTTCTTAATTGGGCATCAATTACTGCAAGTGTTGCTAAATTAACTATTTCGTCAACACTGGATCGTAAACTCATTACTTGTATTGGCTTGCTTAGTCCCATTAAAACCGGACCAATAATCTGTGATGATTTTAATCCTTTTACCAGTTTAAAACTTAAATTTGCTGAAGTTAAATCAGGAAATATTAAAACATTAGCCGGCTTGTCTCCAATTTTTGAAAAAGGAAAAGCACTTAACAATTCTTCATCTAGTGCAAAATCCGGCTGCATTTCTCCATCTACGATTAGTTCCGGATCTATTTCATGCAGAATTCTAACCGCTTTTGCTACTTTTTTGGATATTGGTGAATAATTTGAAAAGTTTTCATACGATAATAGAGCTACTCTTGGTTTAATAGCAAGAGCTTTTGCAAAATTTGCAGTTAGTTGAGTAATTTCGACTAAATCATCAGTAGTAGGATCTACATTTACAGAAGTATCTGCAACAAAAATAGGTCCTTTTTTGGTAACCATAATCATAGCAGAAGCTACTTTCTTGGAAGTTTCCACTCTATCTATAACTTCAAGAATTGGGTGAAGTACACTTTTATAACTTTTTGAAAATCCTGTAAGCAATGCGTCAGCATCGCCCATTTCAACTGCCAAAGGTCCATAGTAATCCCGACTTTTTAAAAGTCTGTTTGCCTGATATATTGAACTTATTCCGTTTCTTTTTCTTTTGTTGTATAAGTAGTCTGCATATTTTTCAAATCGTTCTTTATTTTCTATATCATCCATATCCCAGATTGGAATATTATCGAAATCCAAATTATAATTTTTCTTAGCAGCTTCTATTTTTGATCTTTTTCCTAACAGGATAGGTTTTGCAATACCTTCTTCAGAGAGGATTTGAGCTGCTTTTAATACATTGTACTCTTCTGCGTTATTCAGTAATATTTTTTTCGGATTTGCCTTTGCTCTTGTTTGTAAAATACGGATTAGCTTTTGATCAGTACCTCCCAGCCTATCCAGTAATTCTTCTTCATAACTGTTCCAATCTTTGATTGGAGCGCCTGCAACCCCACTTTCCATAGCTGCTTTGGCTACTGCCATTGAAACTCTGGTTATTAAACGGTTATCAAATGGTTTAGGAATTATATATTCTCGACCAAATTTCATGTTCTTCACATTATATGCCAGACTTACCTGCTCCGGTACGCTTTCTTTTGCCAGTTCCGCCAATGCTCTTACAGCTGCAAGCTGCATTTCCTGATTGATATCTGTAGCACGAACATCCAGCGCTCCTCTAAATATATAAGGAAATCCTAATACATTATTTACCTGATTAGGATAATCACTTCTACCGGTTGCCATTATAACATCTTTTCTTGTCTCAATAGCCAGATTATAATCAATTTCCGGTGTTGGATTTGCCATAGCAAAAACAATTGGGTCTGCATTCATTGAGGTTAGCATGGACGGGGAAACTATATTACCTTTGGAAAGGCCTATGAATACATCACTGTTTTTCATGGCATCTTCCAATGTTCTGTCAGAAGTTTCCACGGCAAATTCCTGCTTTTCTTCGTTAAGATCTGTTCTCCCTTTATATATTACTCCTTTGCTATCACACATAAGTATATTTTCGGGTCTTGCTCCTAGAGCTTTATATAATCGTGTACAAGATATAGCTGCTGCTCCGGCACCGCTAACTACTATTTTAACTTTTGAAATATCTTTGGAAGTTAATTCCAAAGCATTTAAAAGAGCTGCGGCAGATATAATTGCCGTCCCGTGCTGATCATCGTGCATTACAGGAATGTCCAATTCTGCTTTTAATCTTTTTTCAATTTCGAAAGCTTCGGGAGCCTTAATATCTTCAAGATTAATTCCACCAAATGTGGGTGCAATTGATTTTACTATTTCTATAAATTTATCCGGATTGGTTTCATTAACTTCAATATCAAATACATTAATACCTGCAAATATTTTAAATAACAACCCTTTTCCTTCCATTACAGGTTTTGAAGCATCTGCTCCTATATCTCCTAATCCTAATACTGCTGTACCGTTAGATATTACAGCTACTAAATTTCCTTTTGATGTATATTTATAAGCGTCTGCAGGATTTCTGTTTATTTCCATACAAGGTTCTGCCACTCCAGGAGAATAAGCTAAAGCCAAGTCTCTTTGGGTAGAATGTGGCTTAGTGGGAACTACTTCTATTTTTCCTTCAGGTTTAGAACTGTGATATTCTAAAGCTGCTTCTCTTAAATTTTTTTCTTTTGACATTTTTTATCGTTTTTTCTTAGCTTTTTTCTGTTTTTATAACTTACAAAAGTACATTTTTTTTATTTAGATGTTGAGTTGTTATACAGATTTATCTTTATACAAACTCTATTTATTTTCATGTGTTTACACTATATAAATAAAAATACATAAAACTATATACGATAAGATACTTACATTTAGTATATGCTCTACACATTATTTAAGTTTACTATCAGCTAAAGTTGCAACTTTATATAATTTTTCACATTATTTTCTAACTACGCAAATACACTTCGTCTTTCATTTCTACCTTTGTGCTGTCTTATTATTATATGTTCATTAATTGATTGTTACTGCTTACTTAAATAATATATACTAAGGTTCTATTTATTATTTAAATAAATTTTAGCAATATGAATAAAAATTGGAAAATAGAAAAACTCCTTAACGGAGAAACTATTGTTTCACGAGAACCAGGTAATTCTATGTTACCTATTTTAAAATCTAAACAGGCTGTAATTTTAGAACCTGTAAGATGGGAAGACTGTTGTGAAGGAGATATAGTTTTCTGCAAAGTGCGGGGAAATATATTTACACACCTTGTAAAAGGTAAAAACACCAAAAGAGGACTTCTTATCGGGAATAACCGTGGACACACCAACGGATGGACAAAAAGTGTGTATGGCAAAGTCATTGAGATTCTTAATGACTAGCCTAAAAAAGTTAAAAAACTATTTTTATATTTTCAATACATGATTTGCTTAGTTATATTTAATATTTAGGTTTGTACCTAAAAAAATGTAATTTTGCAAAAAAAATTCATGAAAACTCCTTTAGATACTCGTGTTGAAAAGTTGAAACAACAAGGTTATGATTTATCTTTAAATAAAGTTCTGGATGATGCTTTTAGTGCCTGGAAAAAAATACTTTTTATGGGTATTGTCTATGTACTTTTCTCTTATTTATTCAGTAATCTGGTTTCTTTATTCTTATCCAACATTTTAGGAACTAAAGACTTAGATACTGAATTTAGTAATTCAATAATGAGTTTAAGTCAAAAACCTAATGGTTTTACTGAAATGATCCCCTTATTTCAGGAATATATGTACAACCCCCTAATTTTATCTAAAGCATTCATCTCTTCTTTCATTAACTTACTTATTTTCCCTATGGGAGCAGGGCTTATTTACTGTGCTTATCAGGCCGACAAAACAGGTACTACATCTTTTAAAGATCTGATCAGAGGATTTCAGGGCAATAAATTTATTAACCTTTTAGGACTAACCATTATTGTTTCTGTAGTAACTCTTTTAAGTGCATTTTTACTGTTTATTCCTTTATTATATATAATTCCTGCATTTTTACTTGCTGGAGCTTTTATTATTATAGACGAGGTTTCTCTATCCAAGGCCATCAAAAATAGTATAAAAATTGTTAATATGAATTTTGGTAAGGTTTTACTTGTATCCGTTGTATCTTTTTTGATAAGTAAAGTTTTAGGTGTTGCGATGTGTGGAATCGGATTAATTATTACCATACCATACTCTTTTGCTATTGTATATTCAGTGTATAAAAACACTATAGAGACCGTAAAAACTGAAGACATTTCTGAATAAAGTATAATTTTAAAAATATAAATTTTGATACCCACATTATTAAAGAGGCTTCGTATAAAATACAATATTGCCATTCGTAAGTTCAGGTATCAAAATCCGGAGGCTTTTGTATATCTGGTAAGTACCTTAATCGGCATTACTGGCGGATTGAGTGCTGTTATCTTAAAGAATCTTGTAAGCTTTACAGAGGAGCTTGTTTATCACAATGAAAATATTCATTATAATTACTGGACTATCATATTACCAGCCATAGGTATTCTGCTTACGGTTATTTATATCAAATATTTTGTCAAAGCAAACATTAGCCATGGAGTTGAAAAAGTACTATATGCTATATCTAAAAACAGGAGTAAAATTGACAAAAAAAATACTTATAGTTCCGTTATATCAAGTAGCTTAACAGTAGGATTTGGCGGTTCTGTAGGATTAGAAGCTCCTATAGTATACACCGGAGCTGCTATCGGATCCAATATAGCTCAAAAATTTAATTTAAATTTAAAATTAAGAACTCTTTTTATAGCTTGTGGCTGTTCAGCAGCAATTGCAGGAATATTTAAGGCACCGATAGCTGCCATTATTTTTTCTTTGGAAGTTTTAATGATTGATTTAAGCATGTGGTCTTTAATACCTATTTTAATTTCGTCCACTACCGGAGCTTTAGTTTCTTATTTTTTATTGGGAGATAAAATATCTTTCTATTTTGCTATTTTTGAACCTTTTGATAAAACTAAAATTCCCTTTTATGTTCTGTTAGGAATGTCCTGCGGTTTTTTCTCCCTATATTTTACTAAGGTAAGTCGCTTAACCGAGAAGTTTTTTTCAAAGTATAAAAATAAATATTTGAAGGCTCTACTGGGAGGTGGTGCGGTGGGAATTCTCATATTTGTATTTCCCCCTCTGTTTGGTGAAGGATATATTGGCCTCCAGCATTTAATGAGTGATCACCCGGAAAGCATTGCTAATAATTCTTTTTTTTATTCACTCCGTTCCCATGATTATTTTCTTATCATTTTTTTGATTGGAATATTATTTATTAAAGTTATTGCCAGTAGCTTTACAACAGCTTCCGGCGGTATCGGAGGGGTTTTTGCTCCGGCTCTTTTTACTGGTGGAATTTTAGGTTTTGTTTTTGCAAAAATCATCAACCTATTTAATTGGGTTAAACTTTCTGAGCATAATTTTACATTAGTAGGAATGGCTGGTGTTATGGCAGGAATTATGCATGCTCCTATGACTTCTATTTTTTTAATTGCTGAAATTACCGGAGGCTATAATTTATTATTTCCATTAATAATAACCTCTTCAGTTGCATATTTAGTGAAATACCGACTAGATAAATACTCTGTCTATACGTATAACCTAAAACGGCAAAATCAGATGATTACACATAATAAAGACAAAGAAGCAATTCGAAGGATGAATATGGAAGATTTAATTGAAACTGATTTTATTACAGTTCCCTTAACCTTATCTTTATCAAAATTTATTAAAGAAGAAATTCCTAAATCAAGGAAAAATCTATTTGTTGTTGAGAATGTTGAAGGAATTTTTATAGGTGTTATTTTGGTAGACGAACTTATGGATGTCTTATTGAACAAAGAAAAATACGAAAATTTAAAGATCGTTGATGTTGTATCTAAACCTCCGGCAGTCATTAATCTTCACGATGATAATGAGGCGGTTTTTAAATTATTTGATCAAACTAATTCATGGTACCTTCCTGTTGTTGAAAATAAAAAATATATAGGTATGCTTTCCAAATCCAAATTACTTCAGAAATACAGAAAATTAATCGTAGATTTTTCAGAGGATTAAATTCTTTAGATTGTAATTTAAAATAAGCATGAAAAAATCTGATATAAGTCCAATGCCTCAGTATTTTGACAAATATATAAATTTGGTAAAAGATATTGAGTTACTTGATGCTTTTGAAAGCAGCCTTGAAGATCTTTATACTTTGGATACTTGTCTTTTAGAAAAAATAGGAAATAAGACCTACCTGAAAGATAAATGGGAAATTAAAGAGATTATACAACATATTACTGATATAGAAAGACTTTTAACTTCAGGCGTATTACGTTTTTCCAGAAATGAACCTAACTTTATTATCAGTTTTGACGAAAATAGACTTACAAAAAACTCTAAAGCTAAAAACAAAAAATTGGCTTATATACTAGAAGAATTAATATCAGTAAGAAGGTCTACAATTTGTCTTTATCAGAGTTTTGATGAAGAAGATTTACAAAAAAAGGAATTAATTGGAGATATGAAATCTCTGTATTAGCAATGGGTTTTAACATTATAGGACATCAGATGCATCATCTTAATTTTATAAAATCTAACTATTATCCACTTATAGAATTTTAAATTTTCCGACAATTAATATACCATTTAACATCTAAATTGAAAACCTAGCTGATAAATAATTCCCTTTACCTTTACATTACACCAATGTCATATTATTTCTTAATTATATATTTATCTTTTTTATTATGCAATCTTTATTTAAACTACCGGAAGATTTATTTCACAATCAAACTGATATAAATTTTTACATTTATACTAATAATTCATCCAACCGAAACCGGATAGTATTTTCTCATCATGTACTATGCTTTCTTATTAAAGGTGTCAAAGAAATTCATCATGCCAATTTTCACCAAACTATAACTAATTCTCAGTATTTTCTGCTTCCCTCCGGAAGAACTTTAATGACTGATAAAATAAATAATAATGAATATAAAAGCCTATTGTTATTTTTTTCTGACAATTTTCTTTCCCAATTTTGTCTTAGTAATACTATAGACTTTACGAATAAAAATATGGCTACCAATATTGAAGTCTTTAAAAAAGATAATTTTATACGTAATTATGAAAACTCATTATTGCTACTTAAAAATGAAATTCTCAACAGTGAAGAATTAAAAAAAATAAAATTGAATGAAATTCTTAATTATATACTTATAAATTCGAAGGAAAAGATGTTTTCATTTATCAGCAACTGTTTTCGGCAAAAAGACAAAATAGTATTTATGCAGGTTATAGAAAAGAATAAATATACCAATCTTACAATCAAGGAACTTTCTTTTCTTTGTAATATGAGTATTTCTACATTTAAACGCAATTTTCATGAAATATACGCAACTACTCCAAAAAAATATTTTATTGATCATAAAATGTTGAAAGCTAAAAAACTCCTAATGAAAGGTAAATACATATCAGACATATCTGAAGAACTACAATATCAAAACTTATCCTCTTTTAGTAAAGAGTTTAAAAAATATTTCGGTGTTTCTCCCAAAGAATTTACTAATAATATAACTTACTAAAATTTGAACGTTCTGGATAAGTAATAAATCTTTTAAGATAATCTTTCTTACCACTTCTAATCATAGTTTTGTTGAAAATAAAAAACAAAATTATGAAAAAAGTATTTTTTATACTGATAACTTGTGCATATTGTTCCATACAGGCACAAAACTTTACTTTAAAAAGTAACACACTTCAGGGGCAGGCAGAAAGTAATCTCATGTTTAATGGAATGGGATGTAATGGAGAAAATATGTCTCCACAACTATTTTGGGAAAATGTACCAATTCAGACTCAGAGTTTTGCTATTACCATCTTTGATCCGGATGCACCCACAGGAAGCGGATGGTGGCATTGGGTGGCGTATAATATCCCCTCAGATATAAGAGAAATGAAAGCAAATGCAGGAAATATAACAAAAAAGATCGCGCCTTTAGGAACTATACAAAGTAAAACAGATTATGGTACGTATGGATATGGAGGCCCCTGTCCTCCAACAGGAGATCGTCCACATCAATATATAATTACAATATATGCATTAGACACCCCACTTTTAGATTTGGATAAAGATGCTTCACCTGCTTTAGTAGGCTTCTATTTACAACAACATACTATTCAAAAAGCATCTTTGATATTTTATTCTCAACGTTAAAATTTATAAATTACATGTATTAAATCTTAATTTTTAAGTATTTACATTTAATTTAATCTTTATACATCTTTTACTTTAATATAAATTTTCAAAAGATTAAATTCTTGCGTTTGCAAGAATAAACAAAGGGTGTCAGGATTTATAAAACCTGACACCACTTCTTAAATAAATTTATTATGAAAAAATCTATTGCCCTAAAGGCTCATGCTCCACGCGTAATAATCTGGAATCTACCTGAATATCGTAGGTAAATTTTGTTGAAGTAAGTTCCGTAATAGCTACTGTTCGGCTCCATAGTACTTCTCCGTTATTATTTTTTGCAATTAAATTTCTTAATTTACCATCTAACGAAACATACCATTCTCCTTGAGATCTTACATTGGATTTATCTCCATAAGCAGTAATCATAAAATTACCGTTTGAAAATTCCCCCCTGTCGTTTTTAGGAAAATATAAATTTCCTGAGTTATTGATATAATAAGCATCTCCTGAGAAATTAGAAGCAGGTGCCACCGTCCTGTCCATTTCAACTGCATTTTCTTGTCCGTTGGTTATGTCCCACACTTTTGTAGTTGTCCAATCCGTTGAAGCCAGAACCTGAGCCGGGGTTAAAACCTCATTATGATTAACAGGTATATGTTCAACATAATAAATTATGGAAGGATCACTGCTATCAGGGATAGCATAAGTAAAAATAGTATGACTTAAAGCCATAATATCTACATTTCTTTCAAAAGCTACACTATTATCAGAGTTATAAACTACCAGTTTTCTCTGAGATTCATCATTGATTAAAGACCATTCACCAAATATTTTGGGCTGATCTGTAAAATCAACAATTCTAAATGTACCATCGGTTCTATAATACGCATATCCTGCATAATTTGAAGCCGGTGCAACGGATAAATCTAATTGATTTCCACGGTTATCAGTTACTTTAGTAGTTATCCAAACGTGAGTGGATAAAATATCACTTTTAGTTTCTCCCTGCGGAGATAAATTTGTTACTAAGTCATCATCTGAACAGGATACATTTAGAATTAAGGTAGTGATAGACATAAATATTACACTAATCAAACGTTTTGTTGTCATTTTAAATATTTTTATTAGTTTCAAACAAAACTATTTCTAAATTTAGACTAATCTCTTATCCTAAATCAATTTTTAATACAAAATAATTGTTATCTTTGATTGTCTGTAGCTGCCTTAAGTATGCTCATTCGATAATCATATTGAAAGTAAAGATTCATTCAAAATTTCAAAATATTTATCAAATAAAATTAAATTTTAAAAACTAATTTATCTATCTTAATTTGTATTTATTCTATTAAACTATTTATAATAAATTATTTATTGCTAAATAATTTATATTATACTTAGCAATACCCTTGTTTAAATATCATAATAAATAATGTAAATTTATGAAATCGAGTAATTGTCTTATATATGTAATTTTCCCAGTAATGTTGCTATTTCTAGCAGGGTGTAAAACTCAATCTATAAAATCTGAATTCAATGATTCTATTTATCATTTAATTAAAAATAAAAAGTTAGATATAGGGATTTCAGTAAGAGATAATACCGGTGATGAAATTGTATCATATAACCAAAATAAAAAATATAAATTGTATAGTGTATCAAAATATTTTTTAGGATTATATATACTAGATCAGGTTGATAAAGGTAATCTTAATTTAAACCAACCTGTAATATTTTCCAAAAAAGACCTAAAGCCTGATCTTTATAGTCCTTTAAGAGATAGTAACCCACTAGGAACAACTCTAACTTTAAAAGAATCAATTAAATATTTAATAGAAGATAGTGATAATAATGTATTTGATAAATTGATTGATATTTCAGGAGGATTTCAAAGGTTGAATTTATTTGTGCACCAAATTGTTCCAAACAAAAATAAATTTGCTATTAATGCAGGGTATTCTGATTCAGAAACATTGTTCCAATCAAATGTAATTACTCCCAGTCTAACAACTGAAATCCTTTACAAGATGGAAAACAGACAAATTATTTCTGATGAAAGTTTAAATTTACTGAAATTTTATATGCAACACTCTGTAAATAATAAGCGGATTCAGGGGTTGTTACAAACTAAGACAAAATCTTTTCATAAATCAGGCACATCAGGAAGAAAAGATGGAATTATAACTGCTACCAATGACATTGGCATTGTAGAATTACAAGACGAACAATCATTTAGTATAGCTGTATTTATTTCAAACTCACACGAAGATGATGCCACTAATGAATATATAATTGCTAAACTGGCAGATATAATCTATGATAGATTAAACAATATGTAAAATTGTAGGCTTACCTTTTTATAGACTATTAAAACTCCTGAGAATACAAAGCTCTGAGTACCCAGTATTGATTATTTGAATTTAAATTGAATTCGTATTTAACCAGCTCGTTTAAAACCAAGAAAATACCCTGATTGTTTTTTTCAAAAATTCCCATTTTTATACCTTCATCATTAATACTGATTCCGAATCTACTGTTGAGCCTATGAATATTTTCCTTACTGACTGATTCCAATATCAGTATATCTCCGTTTTTATAAGCAAATTTTTCCGGAAGATTATATGAATTATCTATTTCAATGGCTAATAAATCAAAAGGTGAATCATTAGGAATACACATCATAGGTAATTTTTCCAAAAAGTCCGATTCATTAAAATTCTGTATAAATTCAGAAAAATTAGCAGAAGAAATATAAGGTATTTCAACAAACTTATCTTTCCTTTTTAGCATTTCCATATCTATAACCAAGCTGGAATCAAAGTGCAGCAATTCATTCACCGAAAGATCCCTTAAAATAAAATCATCCAGCGGAATGCCAAAATATTTAGCAATATTAACTACAATTTCTATTTTAGGTTCTGCTCTTAATTCTTCATAAGAACTTATGTTTCCCCTTGTGAGCTTGAATAAATCAGCAAACGCTTGTTGACTCAACCCTTTGACTCCTCTGATTTTTTTTATATTTCTTCCGATTTTACTCATAAAAAGATGCTAAAAATTTTTGCAATTAAAAAATATTTAGCTATATTTGCTAAAATTATTAGCAAATATATCACTTATATTTGATATGACTAAAACCTATGATCATGTATTTTAAAAAAATTGAAACCTTTATTTCTGAACTTGGACATACCATATCCTTCAAAGATGAGGAAAAAGGCATTTTCTGCATTGAAAATGAAGAAGATGGAATCAAAAACCTCGTCATAGGAGTTGCTCCGCCCATTGTTGTACTAGAGCAGTATATTTTTACATTATATCAGGATGACAAAGAAATATTTAAATCTTTATTACAAAAAAACCGGGATATAGTACATGGTGCATTTGTACTGGACGAAACCGGAAAAAGAGTTATATTCCGCTACACGATGCAAATTGAAAATCTCGACATAAATGAACTGGAAGGAGCCTTAAACTCTTTAGGATTATTACTAAGCGAATATTACGAACAAATACTGACATTTTCTAAAACAAAAAAATAAAAACCATCATGAATATATTTAAAAGACTTTTACGAATAGGCACAGCGGAAATACACTCCGTTGTCGATAAAATGGAAGATCCGATACGAATGACCGAACAAGGCATCCGGGAGATGAAAGAAGATTTGGAAAAAAGCCTGGAAGCCTTAGCAAGAGTAAAAGCTTTAGCTATACGTGCAAAAAATGACAGTTCTAAAAAAACTTCTGAAGCGGAAGATTATGAAAATAAAGCTTTTTTACTCATGTCCAAAGCCCAAAAAGGTGAACTTGATGCTGCACAGGCAGAAAAATTAGCCAAAGAAGCCCTCTCTCTTAAAGCAAGACTGCATTCTGAAGTAGAAATTCTTAATGGAGAAAAAATCCAGCATGAAAAAGCAGTGGATGAAATGCAAAAAAATGTTGAAATTCTTAAATTTAACATCAATAAATGGGAAAATGAACTAAGAATTCTACGTGCCCGGGTAAAAGTGAGTAAAGCCACCAAAGAAGTTAACAAACAGCTAGCCCAGATAGATAATAACAGCACGATAAGTATGCTGGAAAAAATGAAAGAGAAAGTAGCAGAAGAAGAAGCTTTAGCACAGGCATACGGAGAGCTTGCAAACCAAAACATATCTCTTGATGAGGAAATTGATCGGGCTATTGGTAAAGATTCGATGCAAGTCAACAGCGAGCTCGAAAACATAAAAAAAAGACTGGGAATGGAATAAAAAACCCAACTCTGTACTAACTTTTTAACCTGAAACTATCTCTATTATGACCGAAATACTACACTCCCTTTTTAATCCGCTGTCCAATGCCATTATGAGTGGCTTTATGATAGTTATTCTTATCTACTGGCTATTCTCTTTTCTTGGTATAGGATTAGGAGAAATGGATTTTGATACGGATTTCGGAGCAGATATTGATTCAGATATAGACGTAGACGCTCAAGTAGATACGGATACCCAGGTAGACACGGATCATCATGGAGAACCTTCTCCGCATGCAGAGGTTGATGATAGTCATGTTACGCATGAGAACGCAGGTGACAGCCTGTTTATACGATTCCTGAAATTTATGAATGTCGGAAAAGTTCCTTTTATGCTGGTATTGTCCACTCTGAAGTTCTTTACCTGGGCAGGTGCTTTAGTTACCACTCAGTTAACCATTGCCGGAAGCTGGGGTTGGAAATCGGTTTTTATTTTAATTCCTTGTTTTATTGCCGGAGTTATTCTTACCCGTTATGCAACGAAGCCCTTGGCTCGTTTTCTCTCCAGAACCGGATATCAGGGGGAAGAAAGAACCGAATTTCTGGGAAGATCCGGTAGAATGATGTCTACTATCACTAAAGATAAAATAGGAAGTGCAGAATTTATTATCGAAAAAAACCCGATTCGTCTCAACGTAATTAGTCATAACGGAGATGAAATCAAATACGGTGAATCTGTCATGATTACAGATGAAACACAAGACAAAAAATTTTATTACGTAACCAAAGAAGTTACTATTGATCAAAATTAATCACATATAAATTTTTCAACATTTTAAAACATTACATATTATGGAAATTGGAGGCATAATCGCTATCATTGTCGGAACATTTATGTTCATTATTTTATTATTCTTGGCAATCCTTGCATCATTTTACAAAAAAATCCCTCAGGGAAAAGCCATTGTAAGAACAGGTGTGGGAGGAACTAAAGTTGCTTTTAACAAGGGAATTTATGTTATCCCTGTCTTTCACAAAATGGAAATTATGGATATTTCCGTTAAAAAATTACAAATTGAAAGAATGGAACAGGATGGATTAATCTGTAAGGATAACATCCGGGCAGATATAAAAGTAGCCTTTTTTATTCGTGTAAATAAATCGGTGGACGATGTCATCAACGTAGCGCAGACTTTAGGTTGTGAAAGAGCCAGTGATGTGGAAACTCTTAGAAATATATTTGAAGCCAAATTTTCAGAAGCGTTAAAAACCGTAGGAAAAAAATTCGAATTTATTGAACTTTATGAAGCACGCCGGGAATTCAGGGATGAAATCCTGAATATAATAGGCACAGATCTAAACGGTTATAACCTGGACGATTGTGCTATTGATTATCTGGAACAAACTAATTTAAGCTTTTTGGATCCTCAGAATATTCTGGATTCCGAAGGTATTAAAAAAATTACCGAATTAACAGCTACCCAAAACATTAATGCTAACCTAATCCGAAGAGATGAGCAAAAAACCATCAAAAAACAAGATGTGGAAGCTCGTGAAGCGATTTTGGAACTGGAAAGACAGCTAGCTGAAAAAGAAGAAAAACAAAGACGGGAAGTAGATAACATCAAAGCCCGCGAAGAAGCTGAAATCTTAAAAGTTCGTGAAGAAGAACGATTAAAATCTGAAACTGTACGGATTACCACAGAGGAAAGTCTGGCTGTGCAGGAAGAAAATAAACTCAGACAGATTATCATAGCTGCTAAAAATAAGGAAAGAACCGATGCGGTGGAAACGGAAAGAGTGGAAAAAGACCGTGCGCTGGAACAAACCGAAAGAGAAAGAATTGTAACACTTGCTCAAATTAATAAAGAAAAAGTCGTAGAGGAAGAAAAGAAAAATATTCAGGACGTTATCCGAGAAAGAGTACAGTTAGAAAAAGGCGTAGTAGAAGAACAACAAAATGTTAAAGACATAGAAGTACTACGGGAAGTAGAACGTAACAAACAAGCCGGTATTACGTTAGCCAGCCAGCAGGCAGAAGAAAATTTAATAAAAACGGTAAAAGAAGCCGAAGCTTTAAAACAAGCCGAAGAACAAAAAGCCCAACAATTACTTATTGATGCAGAAGCTCAAAAAGAAGCGGCTGTAAAAAATGCAGAAGCCAGAAAAACCTTAGCCGATGCTCAGGCACGGGAAGATGCTACTTTTGGGCTGGCAGAAGCCGAAGTAATTAAAGCCAAAGCAGAAGCCGATGAACAAAAAGGTATCGTTGAAGCCAACATAATTGAGAAAAAAGCCAAAGCTGAAGCTGTAGGAATTGAAGCCAAGGCAGAGGCTAAACGCAAAGAAGGATTAGTGGAAGCCGAAGTAACCCGTGAAAAAGCGTTAGCGTCCGCAGAAGGAGAAGCCAGCATTATTGAAAAAACTTCAGTGGCCGAAGCTACCGGTATACAGGCAAAAGCCGAGGCAAAACGTAAAGAAGGATTAGCAGAAGCCGAAGTAATTAAACAAAAAGCATTGTCTGAAGCCGAAGGTATTCATGAGAAAGCCGAAGCTATGAAAAAATTAGATGGTGTGGGTAAAGACCATGAAGAGTTTAAACTGAAATTACAAAAAGACAAAGATGTGGAACTGGCACAAATACATATACAAAAAGATGTGGCTCAAGCACAGGCTTCCGTATTGTCTGAAGCCATGAAATCTGCTAAAATTGACATTGTCGGTGGTGAATCTACTTTCTTTGAAAATATGATTAACCAGATATCAAGAGCCAAAGGATTTGATAAACTTGTAGGAGAAAGCCAAACGATTTCTGAGATTAAAGATGCTTTACTTGGGGATGGTAGCGGAGAAGGCGATTTATATGAAAGAATCCGGAACTATGCAGAAAAACTGAATATTTCCTCTGAAGATATCAAAAACCTGAGCATTGCTTCCCTGATATTTAAAATGCAGCAAAATGCCGAAAGTGATGACCAAAGCGTGTTGGGTAATTTGTTCACATTGGCTAAAACTCTGGGTATATCTAATAAAAAATTAGGATAATAAAATGAAAAATATACTATTTATTCTGTGTATAGTCTTATTAGGAAGTACCAGCAAAGCACAAACCATAAAGGAGGAATCTATAACTATATATGATTCTCTTAGAGCTCGGAACATACCCTTTGCTATATATTCTGATACGGCTATACCCAGAGGAATAGTTATTTTTAATCACGGGTATGGAGAAAATTATGGGGGAAGTTATAAAGACTATGCTAAACTCAATAAAAAAATAGCCTCGTTAGGGTACTATGTCATAAGCATTCAGCATGAATTGCCTACTGATGATTTACTAGCTATGGAAGGGAATTTATATATAACCCGGATGCCTAACTGGAAGCGCGGAGTAGAAAATATAGCTTTTATTCGGAAAGAACTCATGAAGCTAAAACCCGAACTTCCCTGGAATAATTTAATTATTGCCGGACATTCCAATGGAGGAGATATGATCCTGTTGTATGCCCGAGAGTATCCGGAACAAATCACCAAAGCTATTTCACTGGATAATCGCAGAATGCCAATACCCAGAACTTCCAAACCAGAAATCTATTACCTGAAAGCCTACGATTTTCCTGCGGATGAAGGAGTACTACCTACCCCTGAAGAAGAAAAGAAATTCGATATTCACATAATTAAATTTCCAACCATTAAACATAGTGGTATGGGAAATCAGGAATTAATAATAGAATGTGTGGAAAATATATTGAAATAAACTATTATTTTAATAAACAAAATTTTCACCTCTTTTTTATAGTATTTACTTAAGTATAATAAGGATTTAAATATATATGTTAAAATTTTTATATAAATGAAAAGTCTTGTATTAATAGTTTTTATACTTTGTTTTTTATCCTGTAAGAAACAAAATTCAAATTTTCAGTCTTCATTGGGAAATGACAAAAATAATAATCACCATATAAATACAAATAAGACTTCCGAGAAATTTGTAAAAAAACCTGTTCATATGAAAGTTATTGAAGATAGTGTTTTTAATCCCGGAAAATATATTAAATTCAAGGATACAATAAGAATTAACTATGAATATAATGAAGATTTATTTGAAATTCTACCTTTAATTCCTGATAGCGCTATGAATAGTTGGAGATGGTCAAAAAAAGAAAGAAAACAATTAATTTCCTCTATTAAAAAAAATAATTATTTTGTTGATACTGATCCTAGATACAATAATGTGCAGATTATAAAACCCAATTACTTTCGAACTCAGGTAGTTGATGGATCTTGGTGCATGAGCTTATATAAGATACAAAAAGATCATTTTATAATAATCACGAATGATATGGTTGGAGATGGAAAAGAAATAATGAGCTTTGAATATAAGAACAACGTATTGACTCCTTACGAACTAAAAAATATTTATTATCAATATCCTAATAATTTAATCAATGACAGTAAATGTAAAGAGGAGTTAGAAGAAATTCTTTCTTATATAGATTATGATTTTTATACTAAAAATCAAATAAAAATCTATTATCCTATTTCAAAGAAAGATTGTTATAACGGTAATTTAATTACCTATATATTTAATAAAAAAGATAAAAATTTTCATATTACTGATATTACTTGGATTTTAGAATAAGGATTAATAAAAAAATTTAATAATCTATAAATAAAGATACTCTCAAATTAATCCGAATATATAAATAAACAATTTGTTTATCAAATTATGGCAGAATTAGAAGAAAATAAAAAACCGGATTCTTTAGATTCCGGTACCTACGAAATAATAAAAAAGAGGCTTCAAAGCCAGAAAGAAGATCTTAACGCTCGTCTGAATAAACTGAACGAGTCCCGGAAAGAAGTCTTTAACTCCGTAGAATTTACTCTGGCGGCTAATCAAAGAATCACTACTGAAAATAATTGCACTGCACGCGGAATTCTGGCATTAGGCAATCTTTGCATGTTTGCTTATAACGTTCACTTTGGATTACGAACCGATATACAACTTAGCGATGTTTTTAGTATATATGCTTTTGATGCTGATAAAACTCATCAATTTATTCCTCAATCGTTAGATTTAATTAACGATGAAGCTTTCATCAACGATTATAAAAACTTATATCAATACTACCGGGATTCAATATTTTCACGATTCAGAAGGACGGAAAATTATTTATACATGATTTTCCAGACCAGTAAAAATATAGATGATTTGAAAGCCTTTAAGTGGCTGATCAAAGACGATAAACTCATCTATCAGGACGACCGAAGCATCCATGAGGTTCAAAAAGCACGGCAGCATGAATTTAAATGGGTAAAAACCTCGCTGGATAATCGCAGGCTGGGAATACATCCGCATATCTCTATCCTGGATAAGGTTTTCATAGAAGCCATCAACGGTGACATTACTTTTAAAATTGAAGACAACACCGATACCGGAAAGGGAATTTATTCCGAAACGGTAGAAAACAAGGATCAGCAACTGGATGATGCAGAATATTACTATGCAGACCTCGGAAATTTTATTCTTATTCGAATTAAACCCTATCAGGAAACTTTCCGGGCTTTTGTTTTTAACAATAAAACCAAAGAAGTACTGAATATTCCTACCCTGAATGAAACCGGAATCTTATTGCCCGACAATCAGGGAATTATATTTGCCAACGGGTATTATCTGCAAAACGGTGAGTATAAGATTTTTGAAAGTGAGCTGAAAAATCTGGAATTTGTACGTCGTATTCCTTCAGCCAATGGTGAAGACTATCTTTTCATTTTTTATCATAATGAAAAGAATACGTATGTACTTATGTCTTACAATATAATTAAACAGCAGGTGGAAACCCCTATTATTTGTAATGGGTTTACCCTGTTTAAAAATGGTAAACTCATCTATTTCCGTTCGGAAGAAGAAGCGGTTAAGCACCATGTCGTTCAGATTTGGCAAACCCCGTATCAATCGGAAATTATTGAAAACAAAGATAAAAAAGATAATGAGCTTTATAAAATAGGCAATAAAGATATTGTAAAAGCGATGGCGGAATGTCAGGAAGTTATCCATCTGATTAGCAAAGAAGATTCGTATGAAGGACTTTATGAAGATATTTCCAAAAAAGCCAATGACATTACCGATTCCTTTTTCTGGATTGCCAACCCGTCGGCATTTCAACTTTCGGAACCGTTAAAACAAATAATATCTATTGCCGACACAGCGGTTGATGAGTTTGAAAAAGTTCAGCAGCAAAGGAAAAATGCTTCTCAGGCACTTGAGAATAGTACTGAGAAAGTGGATAAACTTTTATTCAGCATAAAAAACTCAAAGGGCGATTCATTGGAAAGTCTGGTAAAACTACTGGCTGAAAACCGAAAGCTGCAAGGAGAAGTATTGGAACAGGGACATATTAAGTATATAGACCTGGAAAAAATTGAACTGTTAAAAGAGAAACTGAGCAAAAGTAACACTAAGCTATCCGACCAAACGGTTGATTTCCTTTTACGGGAAGAAGCCTTACTTCCTTATGAAAACAAAGTACTGGATGAGCGTGAACGGGTGGATGAAGTTACTAAAGTTATTGACGGGCAGCTAGTAGACGAAAATTGTAAGCTGATATCTTCTGAACTGGAACTGCTGATAGATATCTTAAACAGCTTAAAAATTGCAGACACTACGCAAACTACCCGAATCATTGAAAAGATATCTGTTATTTTTGCATCCCTGAATGAAGTACGGGCTCAGCTGAAACGAAAACTCGATTCGTTAAAAAGCAGTGAAGCTGTGGCCGAATTTCACGCCCAGCTCACCTTGCTGGATCAAAGTATTGTAAACTTCCTGGAATTATCCAACTCTCCCGAAAAATGCGATGAGTATTTTACCAAAGTGAGCGTTCAGGTAGAAGAAATGGAAAGTAAATTTGCAGACTTTGATGAATTTATCAATAAAATAGCTGATAAAAGAGAAGAAGTAAGCAAGGCTTTTGATTCTAAAAAAGCTCAGCTGGTAGAACAAATTAACAGACGAACTGCTTCGCTGGAGCAAATAGGGCTTCGCATTCTTAAAAATATTGAAAATAAAGCCGGTGCATTTAAATCCAAAGAAGAAATTCAGGCTTTTTTCTCTACAGATTTGATGATTGACAAAGTACGGAAGCTAGCTGTAGAGTTAAAGGATCTGGGAGATGTTTCCAAAGCTGAAAATCTGGAAAACAGCCTGAAAACTTCTCTGGAAGACAGCCTTCGTTCCCTGCGGGATAAAACGGATTTGTTTGTAGATGGAGATAACATCATAAGTCTTGGAAACTACAAATTTGCAGTGAATCGTCAGCCACTGGATTTAACAATCGTAAGAAGAAACAATCTACTTTACTACCACCTTACCGGAACCAGTTTCTTTTATGAAATACAGGAAGATAAAATTTACAAATACCAATCCCTCTGGGAGCAGGAAGTAGTATCGGAAAATTCAAAAGTATACCGTGCGGAATATTTAGCCTACCAGACTTTTCTAGAGAGTCTGAAAAACAAAAATATTAAACCGGAAGATTATATAAAACTAAAAACGGAACAGAGTTATGCAGAGTCTTATCTGAAAGGTGTACATGACTTTGATGCTTTGAAAATATATGAAGCTTTGCAGCAGCTTCATACGAACTTAAAAACTTTAACCTACTCTCCTTCCCTGCGTGCTGTAGCCCAATTATTCTGGAACAGCCTAACTGAAGAAGATACAGATAAGCTGAATAAACTTATTACCTCTGCGAGCTATGTGTTGAAAGTTTTTCCGGAATCCGAAAATTATAACTATGTGATCCAACGACTACAAACTAAATTTGAAGAATGGAACGGTTCTTTTTCCGCTATGGAATTTTCATCTGAAACTATAGCCCGATATTTATTTAGGGAATTTTCGGATTCTCCGTTTTTTACTAAAAGTATTCAGGCCGATAGTCTTAAAAAAGAGTTTTTAAACTATCTGAAATCGGAAAATGCAGTTACCATTTTTGAAGCGGATGGCAACGATACATCCCTGGAACTGGCTGAACGGTTTTACCTGATACAAAACTGGCTGGTATCTTTTATACACCTGTCCGATACCTATTCGGATTTTGAGAAATATTTAGATGAAGCCTGTTGTTTGCTCTTATTTGAAAAAGATATTACTTACCATTTATTAGAGTATACCGATCAAGTAACTTTAGATACCTTAAAAGGCAGTCATCTGGTTATTGAAAAAGATCTTTACACTCTGGATTATCATCGGTTTATAAACAAGCTGAAAGAATTTTCAGAAATCAGTGTTCCAGAATTTCAGGAGTTTTCGCAAACCAAAGAACAATTGCTGGAACAATATAAAAAATCGTTGAAGCTTAATGAACTTCAACCGAAGGTTCTTACTTCTTTCGTCAGAAACAAACTGATTAATGAAGTATATTTTCCACTGATTGGAGCCAATATGGCTAAACAAATCGGTGTAGCCGGAGAAAATAAAAGAACCGCCCGAATGGGAATGTTACTATTAGTATCTCCTCCGGGATACGGAAAAACCACTCTGATGGAATATCTGGCTAAAACATTGGGATTAAACTTTGTGAAAATCAATGGGCCTACTATTGGACATTCCATAACTTCCATAGATCCTAACGAAGCAAAAACTTCAGGCGCACGGGAAGAGCTCAAAAAAATTAACCTTTCTTTTGAGATGGCAGACAATGTAATGCTCTATCTGGATGATATCCAGCATTGCAGTGCCGAATTCCTTCAAAAATTTATTTCTTTGGCAGACGGACAAAGAAAAATGGACGGAACGTTTAACGGAGAAAGTAAAACCTACGATTTACGGGGAAAACGATTTTGTGTTGTAATGGCCGGAAACCCTTATACGGAAAGCGGAGAAAAATTCCAGATTCCAGATATGCTTGCCAACCGGTCGGATGTCTATAACCTGGGAGATGTAATAGGAAGTACCGAAAATCTATTCAAGCTCAGTCTTTTGGAAAATTCCATTGCTGAAAATACCTATTTACAAAAACTCAGCAGCCGCAGCTTTGATGATTTTTATCAACTCATCACCTATATGGAAACCGGAAATGAAGAATTGTTAAATCTGGAAGGAAATTATTCTAATCAGGAAATTGAAGAGTTTATATCAGTTTTGAAAAAATGTATGCAGATACGCGAAGTAGTGATGAAAGTAAACCAGAATTATATTCAGAGTGCTGCCATGGATCATGCTTACCGTACAGAACCTGCTTTTAAGTTACAGGGTTCTTATCGGGATATGAATAAAATGGTAGGGAAAATTGTTCCTTTGATGAATGAAGAAGAGGTGCAGGAGCTCATCATGACTCATTATGAAAACGAATCGCAAACTCTAACTTCAGATACGGAAGCCAATTTACTGAAATTGAAAGAGCTTATGAAGTTATTAACTCCTGAGGAAACTAAACGATGGACCTCTATCAAAGAGATTTTTGTTAAAAACAATAAGTTAGGCGCTTTAACGCAGGATAATCAGGTAGGACAGGTAATCGCTCAATTAATGGACTTTAATGTAAATCTGGAAGGTATTGTGAATGTGCTGAATATAAACGGAAAGAATAAATAAATTGTAATATTTACTTAATTCAAAGTATATATAAAAGTCCTCAAAATATTTTGAGGACTTTTTTTAGCTTATTTTAGTATCTTTATATAATTATTTATTTGTTATATATGAATCGAATTATTTTAATAGGAAACGGCTTTGATTTAGCTCATGGGATGAAAACCAGTTATGGGAATTTTATGGATTGGTTTTGGAATATTAAACTTTCTGGAATAGTGTATGAAGGGCCAAACTCTCAATATGAGGATGAAGATATTAAAATCACTCAAATCCCACTTAATTGGAATCCTAATTCTAAATTTGATAATCCAATATCAACCTTATCAACAAATTTTCCTTCTTTAGAATATAAAAATAGATTTCTAAAACATATTACTGAAAAGCAATATATCCAAAACTGGGTTGATATCGAAAATGAATATTATAAACTTTTAAAAGATATAATGAGTGAAAAAGAAAAATACTATTCCATTTCAGAATTAAATTCAGATTTTGAAAAAATAAAAAATGAGTTAGAAAAGTATTTGAATGAGGAACAAAATAAATTTGAAAGAACTAGACATGAACAATTAATAAACTGCATTAAACAAAAAATATATTCTGATTTTAAAACCAATGACTTTATTGAGAATATAGAATTTCAAAAAAGTAAATGCAATCCGGACAATATTATTTTTCTAAATTTTAATTATACTTGCACAGAAATATTTTATCAAAATCAAGATTTTAATCATGATATTATTCACATACATGGTTCTCTTTCTCCAAATGATAAAAATCACATAATCTTTGGTTTTGGAGATGAATTGGATGAAGAGTATAAAAAAATTGAAAACCTCAATAATAATGAATATCTGGAAAATATAAAATCTATAAAATATCTGGAAACAGATAATTATAAAAGGCTGTTGGAATTTGTCAACAGTGATGAGTACCAAATCTTTATTTTCGGACATTCCTGTGGAAATTCAGACCGAACACTCTTAAATACTCTTTTTGAACATGAAAATTGTGTTTCTATAAAGCCTTTTTATCATTTAAAAGAAAATGGCACAGATAACTACAGCGATATAGTAAGAAATATTTCCCGAAACTTTAATAATAAAGCGATTATGAGAGATAAGGTAGTTAATAAAACTTTTTGTGAGCCTTTGGCTTAATTAATCTTAAACTGTATATGAAGAAAATACTTATTCTTTTTATTATAATTCAAATACCTTATTCCTGTAATTTTCTAGCTCCTAAAAATATAGATGGAATTAAAGACTGGAATAAAAACAAAGAAAATTATAAAATAATCATTCATGATATTTTAAAGAATTCAAACCAAACCTTTAAAATAGGAGAAAACAACTTTCCTTCTTATTCTAAATTCAAATACGATACTTCGTTTCGTATTTTAAAGCCTTATCCAATAAAAGATTCTGATACAATTGATATTCATAATCTGACAATATATTTTTATTATGATCGAGGATTGCTGGATCACTTCTCTGCCCTTATCTATTCTAATGATTCTTTACAACTTTCAATTTTGGATGCGAATGTTAAAAATGGAGGAAATGATTATAAATTGGAAAACAATTGGTATCTGATTAATGATTGAGTACTTATCAAAATATCGACTTAAATAATTAATTACTATAATATAGTTTTCTATATATGTAATTTACACATTACAAAAATGTGTATTAATTGTTAAGCAAATATTATCTAATTCTAAATTACATTTGAAGTGTCTATGCTGCTACAAAAATTTGATTATCAAAATATAATATAATTAAAAAATCATATAACTAGTCATCATTTTCAGATTTAAGAATTTTATTCAAATAAATTAATAATCTCATCCGGAGTCTGGTCTTTAATGATATTTTTTGTTTTCTTATCTGTGTAATCAATAATTGTATATGTACCTTTTTCTGTACCTTCTTCAATGTCTATTCCATACGGTTTTCCATCATCATCTAAATAAAAATAAAATGTTGATTTCGGTTTTATCCAATAACCCTGTTCAAAATAATTTATTACATCTTCTGTAGTTATTGGAGTATAAATATACGGGATATCATTGATTAATCCTAATAATGCTGTGGTGATGTCTTCCCCCTTTTCTAAATCAATCAATTCTTCTTCCGATTCATACTTTTTCTTATTTATATATAAATGATTATTCATAAAAAAATAAGAAATATTTCCTTTTTTCAATTCTTCTTGTTTTGTTATTTCGTTAAATTCTTCATATTGATTATCAACCACTACCAAAAACTGTTCTTTAGAATCTAAAAATTCTATTTTCCTTCCTGAAGGAGAATACGCGATCCTGACTTTACCTTTTCCGAAGCTGTCAAAATAGTATCCGTTTTTTAAATTAGATACTGTTATAATTTCTCCATAATGCATTGCAGCAAATAACATAGTAAAATTTTCTTCTTTACTTTCTTTTAATGAAGTAGCCAACATTACTCTTGCTCCTTTCCATGAAAGAAGATTGGGGTATAGTAAGCTTCCCGTCCATATTTTATTATCTTTAAATATATTTTTCTTATATAATACCCTGGTGTCCATTCCTATGTCTCTTCCTTCTATTATTCCTTCAAAAAAATCATTATATAATTGATAAGCAAGTTTCCCATTTTCGTAATAATCAAAGATTAGATAGCTATTGTACGAAATATTGTAATTTCTAAAAAAACCTGAATACTGTTTTCCATCCTTATACTCTCCATATAATCCGTGAGGAAATTTATTCTCTATATATTTTTTATTATCATCATCATAAACTTTTTTATCTATATACACTCCAGTCCATTTTCTAACCATCAGTTCTCCTTCTTTATAGCAATCTATACAGTCAACATTAAATATTGAAAGCGTATCATTTTTTACACAATTATACTGCTGTGCATTTTGAGTTTGAGAAAATGTTAAATTTAGTGTGAACAAATATACAAGGCTAAAGAAAGTTTTCATTTTGCTATCCATAATTAAGTTTGTTATAAAGGTGTAAGTTATGTAATCTTCTTCATACATTCATGTGGTTAAAATAATAATTACAATATTAGTATAATAATCATTTCCCAAAATTCCATGAAAATGAAGACATGAAAAATTTAGTAGTTCCTAAAGTTACAAATAAGTCTTTGATTTATTGCTTTAAAAAAAGTATCTTTACTAGTAATAATCTTTTTGTTTATTACTAGTTAGATTACTATGATGCCTTTTTTTAAAAACTTAGTATTTTATTTTTTTATTCTTTTTTCGGTATTTTCATGCAAATCTTCGCAAGAAGATTTAATAAAAAGAATTCCTGATCCTAAAACATTAAATGAAACCTATGTAAGTGATCCTGATAATATCTTAGATCCTTCTACTGTTAATTCATTAAACTCCAGATTAAGGGAACTGGATCTATCCGGAAAAGCTCATATTGATGTGGTTTTGACTAACTCTATTGGAGATCAGGTTCCTAAAGATATTGCCTATAAGCTTTTTAATACTTGGAAAATCGGACGTGAGGATACAAATAACGGATTACTTATTTTTTTGGTATTAGACCAGAGAAGAGTAGAGTTTGAAACCGGATTAGGTTTGGAATCGGTTCTTACAGACATGATTTGCGGAAGCATCCAACGAAAATACATGATTCCTTATCTAAAACAAGAGAATTATGACCAAGCTATTTTAGCAGCCGTATCTCAAATAATAGAAGTTTTAGATACCGAAAATTATAACTTTGATGTTGACGATATTTATAAAAATTATAGCGAATATTACTTAGAGGATTCACCAGAAGCGGACAATCAGTATAATTATGATCAAAAAGAAACCTTAATTAAGTTGCCAAAAAGACATAGTTATTCTTTTAGTGATTTTATTTCCAATCATGTTTCTTTTTTATCTTTATTTATCACTGCCTTATTAGTAATTATTATCATATTCAATAGCCTTAAAGATAACGAAAGTTGTTTAAATTCTTTAGTTGCGTTGTCGGGTATTTTACTTTCTTTATTCACTTTATATATGTTAATTTTATATGTTATTTCAGCCTCACATAATTTAGTAGATTTAATTTATTTTTTTCTGATTTTCTATCTTATCATAAGTATTTTGTTTCATATAAAATACATTATAATGTTTTTTAAAATCCCAGAACAAAGTAGATATGATAAGTATTGTTATTTAGATAAATATAAAAGAGGGCTAAAAAAATGTATTTATTATTTTCCTGTTTCTTTTATGTATTTTTTATATATAAAAGTTTGTCATGACATGAAAAAATATCGTTATGAACCGTATAGATGTGATAAATGTCACAAACCCATGGTACTAGAAAAAGAAAGAAATTTATCCGAAGGAGAATTGTTAGAAGAAGAGTTAAAATCTGTAGAGCATGATGTATGGCTTTGTAATTCATGCAATTTAGAAATAATAATTAAATATCCTAACATTCATTCAAAAGTTAAAGAATGTAAAAAATGTCATTTGATTACAGCAGTATTTGAAAACAAAATGGTAGTTAAACATGCTTCGACAAGCTCCTCTGGCTGGGGGTATGAAATATATATATGCAAATTTTGTCATGCTGAGAATAGAAAAAAATATATTATCCCCAAAATATCTGATAGTTCTACTTCTTCAGGATCTTATAGTGGTGGGGGGCGTTCGTCGTCCTCATCTTCTTCCAGTAGTGGGGGGCGTTCCGGAGGAGGTGGTGCCGGAAGTAGCTGGTAAAAATTCATCATAAATCAACTATCGCTACTATAAAGTAACCTGAAATTTACTAACAAAATAGTAGTGGTATATAAAATAATAACTTTGAATTAAAGAATAACTATATGAAATTATAAATTTTATGAATGTTTATGATTTTAATTAACAAGCAGTAAAAAATCCTGTGCACGTATTGAAATCAAAGATGGAAAAATTATTTATTTTAAAAATATAAATTTATTTTATCCTGACAATAAATGGAATATTTAAAACAACTCGCAAAAACAGAGAATTTCATTTAGATCTATTGAACAAAGTCAATACTTTCTCAGTTTATAATACGCACAAAAAAATATCCTGAATATAAATTATAAATTCAGGATATTAGCATTATAATATATTTAATGCTTAACTCGATAAATCGTTTATAGGTACAGCATAGAAGTAATTTTCACGAAATACACCTACCCATGTGTTAGAGGTTGTGATAGCTCCTCCGGCTGCAAATTCACATAACTCAAATGCCAGGTAGATTCTTTTGGTATCTTTCCCAGCATCAGTAGCAGTTACAGTAACAATAATTGTTCCTGAAGCAAATGCGAAACAATTGTCTCCCGTTACCACAGAACCAGTAGTAGTAGACACTAAGGCTCTCTCATAAGCACTTGACGGCACCTGCATGGTAAAACCATTATGAGTTAATCCTGCTAAGGTTGTGTTGTTCGGGTTTGAATTGTCAGTCAATGTAAATCGAATCCATCCTCCACTGGAAGCTGTCGTTGCATTTTTACCCGTAGTAATTAATTGTCCTATGTTAACAGCCCATATTCCAATAGGTAAATCCATATAAGTATCATTCAGAACCCCATAGCTTCTAACAGCTCTTGATGTGGTACTTTTCACCTTACCAATAATTGTATTTTTGGTAGCATTTACTGTTTTCCACATCGCCAATCCATTTGCATCACTAACAAGTATTTTACCATTACCCTCAGAACCATCTTTTAGCTGAAATCCTTTTCCATCGGTTGTGTTAATGTGAATTTTAGCTTGCGGATCGGTCGTGTTGATTCCTAAATTTCCCGTATTACCTTGCAATAATATTTGAGGATTATTATCGGTTTTCCCATTTCCATTGGCCCAAAATGCAAAACTGGATGCAGCTGCACCTGAAGTTATTCGTTTCCAACCAGCCGAATTACCTATTTCCAAAAGTGGATCACTCATGGATGAGCTAATGCCAGAGGGATAAAATTTAAATTGGCTGGCAACATCTAATTTAGAAACAGGGCTGGATGTACCAATCCCTATTTGACCGGTCCCGCTAAAAGTGATATTGTTTCCAGCAGTTGCAATATCTGTGGCTTTAGTTAAAGCTCCTCCTAGTTGAATATTATCCGTAGACAAAGTTAAACCGTTATCTGCTGTCATAGATGCGGAACCTTCAGTACTCCCCGTTAATTTTTGCCATAAGCTACCATCAAAATAGTAATACCCTACAGAATTTATATTTATTCTGTTTCCGTCCGTATTTCCACCGCTTGTGTCCGTTATATATAATATGGCACCGGTTTGTTCGGATCCGTAGGTGGCTGTATTAGCTGATAACTCTTGCCGGGTTAATCTCGGCGCCTGAATACCATAGGCTATTGAATTATTAGTTAAGGTGCCTTTTTCATCTCTGATTGCGCTAACATCCAAAGAGGATTTAGGCTTATCTGTGTTGAAACCGACTTGAGATAATAAATATGTTGATGTTAATAAAAATGTAATTGTAATTGTTAGTTTTTTCATCTCGTTCAAATAATTTAAGTACTGAAAGATCTAAATTATATTAAAAAAAAAAGCATAAAAATACCACTTAGCTTTTTACTAAAAGCTATATCTGATATAAATGTAATAAAATTGGTATATTATAAGATTTGTTTTTACAATTATTAGAATTGTAAAATAGATAAGTAATTTATAGATTTGTAACAAGCATACCGGGAGGTCCTCTTAACTTATGATTAACGTTAAAAGTACATTCTGATTTAATTTGATGTATACAATTAACAGCTTTTGTTAAATTAAAATACAAAAAACTGGATTTGTAATTTTGAAAAGGAATAGTACCCAGCGGTTGATAATTATATATTGAAAATATACTTCCTGTTAATCTGGGATTATACGCATATAACTTACTTGTATTGGGGATGGGTCTGAAAATACAGTTATTCCAGTCAATTTTATTAAACCTTCTTAATTTAACTTTGGAATAATATTTAGAATTATTAAAACGTAATTCTTTTCTTTTTTTTATTTCCTCATTAAATATATATATGTCTACTTGCTCATTAGAAGAATCCGATACAAAAACAGCTTTCTCATTTTTATTTTTAACAGTGCATTCATTTGAACATGTAGTATGACTATTATAAATGAAAATACTTATGGGGCTTTTATCTATAACCTGTGTACAAATTAAAAAAATAATAAAACAAAAGATAGTAAATACACCCCAGTAAAAACCAAACGGTTTCTGCTGACTAACAATGCTTTTAAGGACAGTATTTTTTGTTATAGTTATTTTTTCAAACACTTAATATATATTATTTTTTATTTGCAATAAAAAGTTTAAACATTTAAAATTTCACGATAAATATTTTATTTAAAATTACAACTATTCAATTAATATATTTCTTAAATTATTTGCAAATTTATAAATTGTTTTCATATAAACAACAATTTATAAATCATTTTATCCCATATATTTTTTTTCTCAATAATAAAATAACCGTCTCTGAATGCTGAAAATATTAAAGTTTCTTTGCATTCATTCATATGCTGTTTTAATAATTTATAAAATAGAGGGTAAAAAGTTTTAGAAGGAAAAAATATTTATTTTTATTTCTTACTGAAAAATAGAAATTTAAAATTACGTTAAATAAAATATATGCATTAAGCTAGTTTTCAAACGATTTTGATAGACGACTGCATACTATGATCATGTTATTAACAATATATCTTAATTAATCACTAGTTTTTATTTTTTTATCTGCCATAATTTCGGATATTTATGCTTCATAAAAATTAACTAAATATGACACCTCAACAAACTAACACAAAAAAAAATCAATACACTAAAGAACAGAAAAAAAACAGCATTATCGCCATTGTAAGTGCTTCTTCCGGGAATTTGGTTGAATGGTTTGATTTTTACATTTATGCATTTACATCTATATATTTTGCTCATTTATTTTTTCCAGATGGGAATGATACCACTAAATTATTGAAAACAGCAGGTGTTTTTGCTGCCGGTTTTTTAATGCGCCCTATCGGAGGGTGGATATTTGGGCGTATTGCTGACAGGCATGGGCGTAAAAAATCATTGGTAACTTCTATTGTCATGATGGCTTGTGGGTCATTCATTATTGCTCTAGTACCTACATATTCATCAATTGGAGTATTTGCTCCTGCGATTTTGTTAGTTGCCCGACTTATTCAAGGTCTTTCAGTAGGTGGCGAATACGGAGCCACAGCTACCTATATGAGTGAAGTTGCATTACCGAACCAGCGTGGTTTTTTCTCCTCATTTCAATATGTAACACTAATCGGAGGACAACTTTTAGCTGCTCTGGTACTATTGATACTTGAATTGACTCTATCTAAAACAGATCTATCTACCTGGGCCTGGAGAATTCCTTTTTTCATAGGTGGTTTAACCGCTCTTGGATCTTTGTATTTGAGAAAACACCTTAAGGAAACTGCCCCTAAAGATAGTGCTAAAGATAAAAATGCAGGAACATTATCCGAGTTATTTAAAAAACATACTCCAGCATTTTTGACAGTTTTAGGTTATACCTCGGGTGGTTCTCTTATATTTTATACTTTTTCCACCTATATGCAGAAATACCTTGTCAATACAGCACATTTTGAACTTACTACCGCGACTCGTATAATGACAGCTTCTTTGTTTGTTTTCATGATAGCTCAACCTTTTTTTGGTATGCTTTCTGACAAAATAGGAAGAAGAACCTGTATGATGCTATTTGGAGGTCTGGGATTACTATTTACCTACCCTGTTATTTATACACTTCCAAGAATTGGAACTAATCCTTATTTAGCTTTTATTTTATTAAGTTTTATTTTTTGTATTATCAGTTTTTATACCTCTATTGCTGGAATTGTGAAAGCTGAAATGTTTCCTCCGGAAATTCGTGCTTTAGGTGTAGGACTATCATATGCTATTGCAAATGCTATGTTTGGAGGATCAGCTGAATTTGTTGCTCTAAGCTTTAAAAATTATGGCCATGAAAACGGATTTTATATTTATGTTACCATCATGCTTTGCATCACCTTCCTAGTGAGCACACGGCTTCCTAAAAAAGCTAATTATTTAAATGATAAATAATTGATTATTAATTAAATTTAAGTCTACCATTTTTTACATATAAGAATAACAGATATTCTCTGTTATTCTTTATTTTTTCATAGCAGATTTACCTGGTAAAAATACAGTAAGTAAACCTATTAATGGCAGATATGAACAAAGAGAATAAACATATTCTATACTGGTTAAATCTGCAACTCTACCCAAAATTGCTGCTCCTAACCCTCCCATGCCGAAAGAAAAACCAAAAAATAATCCTGAAATCATACCTACTCTTCCCGGCAACATTTCCTGAGCGAACACTAATATAGCTGAAAATGCTGACGATAAAACCAATCCTATAACTACTGTTAAAATAATAGTCCAATGCATAGAGGCATACGGCAACGCTAACGTAAATGGAGCTACACCTAAGATTGATACCCAGATTACATATTTCCTGCCTATCTTATCTCCGATAGGACCTCCTATAAACGTTCCGGCAGCTACAGAAAATAAAAATATAAATAAATAAATTTGTGCATTTTGTTCGGTAACAGCAAATTTATGCATCAGATAAAAAGTATAATAGCTGGTTAAACTGGATAAATAAAATGCTTTTGAAAATACCAGTATTAAGAGTATAACTAAAGAAACTATAACAGTTTTTTTTGGTAAATTATGAGTTTCTATTCTCACTTTTTCTTTTTTAGCCGATTGCTGTTCTGCATACCACCTGCTAATTTTTAATAATATGAAAACACCTACTAAAGCAAATAAAGCAAAATAAGCAACATTTGTTTTTCCATAAGGAGTTATCAGCAAAGCCGCTAATAAAGGTCCCAATGAGCTACCAAAATTACCTCCAACCTGAAAAAAAGACTGTGCAAATCCATAGCTTCCTCCGGAGGCCATTCGTGCAACTCTTGAAGACTCCGGATGAAAAACTGCAGAGCCTATTCCTACTAACGAAGCCGCAAGAACAACCATTGAAAAATTAAATGAAAATGCTAATAATATAAGTCCCACAAAAGTAAATGCCATACCTATAGGCAATGAATACGGTTTTGGATATTTATCCGTATAAATTCCGATTATTGGCTGCAGAAAAGATGCTGTACATTGATATGTAAAGGTTATTAATCCTATTTGAGTAAAATTAAGCGAAAAATCACTTTGTAAAATAGGATAGATAGCTACAATTAATGACTGCATCATATCATTAAGCATATGAGAGCTACTGATACCTGTAAGAATTGGTAAATTAGTTTTTTTACTGATCACGGTTTAATAGATTTAAACCATCAAATGTATTACATATTTTTGTTATTGGAAGTTTTATTTTTAGGATAAAAAAATAGAACCCGAAGTATATCCGGATTCTATTTTTTATATTTAGTACATACTATTTATTAGTGTATTCGTGTATATATTTAAACACATCTGCTAAACAGTGAGTGATATTCTGCGCAGTCATAGCTTCCTGAGAAAACTTTTCTGCGGCGTAATCGCCTGCTTTACCGTGTATATAAACTCCAATAATAGCAGCCTGAACAGGTGAATATCCTTGTGCTAACAAACCGGTAATAATACCTGTTAGTACATCTCCACTCCCTCCTTTAGCCATTCCGGCATTACCTGTTATGTTATAATAACAGTTTCCGTCGGGAGTTAAAATAGATGTATTATGACCTTTTAACACGATAATAATTTTAAACTCTTTAGCTTTTTTTCTTGCTAGTTCACATTGCTCAAGACTTGAACTCGTTTTTCCAAATAAACGTTCAAATTCCTTTGGATGCGGAGTAATAATAGTATTTTCACAAAGAAGCTCCATTAATTTTTTGTCTTCGGAAATAATATTTAAAGCATCCGCATCTAAAACCATTGGTTTTTTAAAATTATTCAACAAATTTCCAAAGGCCTCCTTGGTTTCTTTTTGTTTATCCATTCCAGGTCCAATTCCTAAGGTTACTTCGTCTGATGGCAGATTTATTTTTGAAATAAATTTATCTCCTCCTGAAATAAACATTGCTTCAGGTTCTGAAATCTGCATAATATCACAACCGCATGAGGGTGCCAAAGTAAATACCAGTCCGGTTCCTGTTCTAAGTGCTGCCTGGGTAGATAGATTGATAGACCCCATTTTCCCATAACTTCCTCCTATTAATACCGTTTTTCCATAATTTCCTTTATTACTTAAAGGATTTCTGTTTTTAAAATTATCAAAAACTTTATCTTCTGATATAATGTAATTAGAAGTGTTTTCTTTTTCTATAAATTCATTGCTCAGACCTATATCTAGAACGTGCACCTTTCCTGCAAACTCCGATCCTTCAACATGTAGAAAAGTTCGTTTATAAAAACCAAAAGTCAAAGTATGATCTGCTTTAAAAATGGTTTGTTGTTCTTTTGGAAATTCATCGGCAAATAATCCACTAGGAATATCAATCGCTATTTTTTTTGCCTGTATTGAATTTAATTGTTTTACAATTACTTCAGACATACCTTCTAATGGTTTATTTAACCCTATTCCAAAAAGAGCATCAATAATTATTGCTTTATCTTCCAGAATGGTAAAATCGTCTCCTTCGATAAAATCTACAGAATCAGGATATTTTTCAAAATTTACGGATGCATCTTCTGAAAAATCTGATGAAGAGTTAATTACAAAAGTCTGCACTTTATAATTTTCATTTAATAACATTCGGGCGAGTGCCAAGCCATCCCCTCCGTTATTGCCTTTACCACAAAAAATATAATATGTATAATCTTCGGAATATCTAGCTTTTAGCCATTCAAAGCAAACAGATACGGCTCTTTCCATTAAATCTATGGAGTAAATTGGTTCATGCAGAATGGTATACTCATCACATTGTTTAATTTGTGAAGTCTTAAATACTTTCATTGAAAAATTTAATTTGTTAGTTTTTAATTTTCGATTTAATTTTTAGTTGTTTTTTAAATTATTTATCTATTGTTACAAATCTCCAAGGTTTATTTTTCCATATCTCTCCAGCATAGTCAATTCCGATACGGGGTGTCATAATAAAGTCTAAGCCGGTTATTCCTTCTTCAAGCCATATTCTCCGGGAATTTGACAGATCTTCTCCATAAAAACTCTTATTAAGTCTAAGTAGTTTACCCAACCTACCCGGGCCTTTACATTCATTAACACTTCTGATTAAAACTGCTTGCGGATGTTTTTCTAATCCTGTCACTATATTTAACATCCAATAAATTCCATATATAAGGTATACATATATTTTACCTCCTTCATGAAACATGACTTCTGTTCGTGGTGTCCTTCCTTTGCTTGCATGGCATGCTAAATCATCTTCTCCTATGTATGCTTCTGTTTCTGTTATTATAAACTTTTTAATTTCACCAGATTCATACACTCTTACAAGCTTCATTCCTATTAATTGCTCAGCTACAGTTATTGCATTTTGACAAAAGAAATCAGAACTTACTCTTGTATTCATTTTGGTAAAAATAGATACTTTTTTCGAATTATAATCCAAAATAATAATTATTTTATTGATTAAACCAAACTGAAAAATATCAAATATTAGTTTTTCATTAAAAAAGCTATACTTATTTCAATAAAAATAAATTTTCTGGGTTTATTTTAATATTTTGACTAGGATTTACTGTCTATTATTCTAATTATTTATTTTATATCTTTTCCTCATAAGTTTACGAGTAAATTAAAGGCCTTACTATTTAATAATTAATAACTTAGATATTTTACCATATATTTCACTCGAAATCTTATTCATGAAACAATAATCAAAAACATAATGTAGGTTAATTTTTTTTAAATACGTAATCTATCAAAATATGGGGTTAGTATCTATAATTTAAATGTTTTAATATTTTTTTTTTCAACATTTAACAATTTTTATCGTAAAAAACATATACCCAAAGTTATCTTTATTTTATATTATTTTGATTTTTTCGTAAAATCAATCGTAAAAATAATATGAAGTTTAAATGAGCATACTTCTTCACTAAACTTTACGTATTCAATATTTTAACAAAAAAAAGAGCAACTATAAAAAGTTGCTCTTTTCAGAATGTAATTATTTAGATACCAAATCTATAATTGTGGACCAGCTGCCACAAGTCTTTTACCTTCTTCAGTATCTGTATATTGTTCAAAATTTTTGATATATTTTGCCGCTAAATCTTTTGCTTTTGTTTCCCATTCAGAAACCTGTGAATAAGTGGTTCTAGGATCTAATATATCAGAAACGTGTTCTAATTGCTTAGGGAAAGTAAGATTTAAATACGGAATTGTAGCTTTTTCTGATTTTTCAATTGAACCATCAATTATAGCATCAATTATAGCTCTCGTATCCTTCAAAGATATTCTTTTTCCTGTACCATTCCAACCGGTATTTACCAAGTAAGCTTTAGCTCCGTGCTCTTTCATTTTAGCTACTAAAGTTTTGGAATACATGGTAGGGTGAAGTGAAAGAAACGCTTCTCCGAAAGCTGGAGAAAATGAAGGTAGAGGTTCAGTTATCCCACGTTCAGTTCCTGCTAACTTTGAAGTATAACCGCATAGGAAGTGATATTGTGCTTGTTCTTCGTCTAAAATTGAAACCGGAGGTAATACTCCAAATGCATCTGCAGACAGATATATAATTTTTTTAGCATGCCCTGCTTTAGATGGCAATACTATTTTGCTAATATGATAGATTGGATAAGATACTCTTGTATTTTCTGTAATAGAATTATCTTTATAGTCAACTTCTCCATTATCTTTTACAACAACATTTTCCAGTAGCGCATCTCTTCTGATAGCTCTCCAAATATCCGGCTCTTTTTCTTCTGACAAATCAATTACTTTAGCATAACAACCTCCTTCGTAATTGAAAACTCCGTTGTTATCCCAGCCATGCTCATCATCACCTATCAAATATCGTTTAGGATCTGCTGACAATGTAGTTTTTCCTGTACCGGATAGCCCAAAGTATACTGCAACATCACCTGCTTCACCCACATTTGCAGAACAATGCATAGATGCCATTCCTTTTAATGGAAGATAATAGTTCATCATTGAAAACATTCCCTTTTTCATTTCTCCTCCATACCAAGTTCCTCCAATAATCTGAACTTTTTCAGTTAAGTTAAACATAACAAAATTTTCAGAATTTAATCCTTGATCTTTCCATTTTGGATTAACTACTTTTGATCCATTCATGATAAAAAAGTCAGGTTCCCCGTAATTTTCCAATTCATATTGAGAAGGTCGGATAAACATATTTGTTACAAAATGTGCCTGCCATGCTACTTCCATGACAAAACGAACTTTCATTCTTGTATCTTTGTTCGTTCCACAAAATGTATCAACTACATATAATTTTTTATTTGAAAGCTGATTAGCTACCAGTCCTTTTAAATCAGAAAAAATTTCAGAAGATGTCGGTCTGTTGATATTACCATCCCACCAGATAGTATCTTCGGTTACTGAATCTTTTACAATATATCTATCTTTAGGTGAACGACCTGTAAAAATCCCTGTTTTAACAGACACAGCTCCAGAAGTAGTTAATTCCCCTTTTTCATATCCTTCGTTTGCCGGATCCATTTCTGCCTGAAATAACTGTTCATAGGTTGGATTGTGTACAATTTCTTTTACACCTTTAATTCCATGTTTCTCTAATGATTTTATTAAGTTTTCCATGATTTAAAATAAATTTATTTTTTTCTTGTTTTTCCTCTACCAAAGCTACTACTAAATATCTTAATTTTTATTTTTTACAATATGATATAATTCACACGCTGAACACATATGATTTTAAACATATAAAAAAAACAAATTAAATATATAAAATATAAAACATGATTTAATATAAAAAAGAAGAAAAAAATATTTTTTTAATTAATATTAATCAACTGACTTATTTAAATTAAGAAAATATAATCTTTTAAGAGATAGTACGGCTAAAATAAAGTAAAAGAAAGTTATTCCCCAAAGCTGAAACCATGTATTTTTGATTTCTTGAAAAGATGCGCCAAACTGTGTAATTTCAACATATCCTTTCACACCTAATGTAGATGGAGAGAATATTGATAAAACTTTTAGCCACTCAGGGAATGCTATGGTCGGCCAGGATACCCCACAAAGAAATAAGGCTGGAATTGAAAATATAGTCACCGTCATTACAGCATCTTCTCTGTTTTTGAAGAAATTTGTTAAAAATATCCCTAAAAAAGTTACTGATAAAATAAATGGTATTAAAAACAATATTGCTTCCCAAGGATTTCCGCGAAGAGGAAAATCAAAAATACGCATAACAAACCCCATTTGTAAAATCATTATGAGTGTTGATAACAATACATAAGCCCCAGATCTACCTATTAAAATAAAAATTACACCAAAAGGTCTTTTCATAAATTCATAATTTTCGGGGTATTGTTTCTTTTCTCTTTGTGTTCCTCCAATAATACCCATTCCGGATATTTGTAAGGTCTGTATGGCTATTAGAAAAACGACAGGCATTAAAAAGGTAGCATATCCGGCATCAATATTATATAAAGGTTTAGAAATAGGATTCACCGGCCGGCGTGAGTCCAACGCCTGTCTTGAAGTTAAACCGCTACCAATCAACTTGTTTATTTCAATTCCTGCACTAAACGTACCGGCAGAGGAAGTTACAGCGGTAAGCATCTGTTTATAGTATAGCATGTATGAGGCATCGCAGTATACGGATAAAGCAGGTACTTCACCTTTTTGAATTTTTTTAGAAAAATTATGATTTACTACAACAACACCTTTTACCAGCCCCGAATCAAAAAGTTCATGTGCCTGAGACATATCTGAAACAGAATACTTCACACTTACCTCCTTAGTAGCATTAATCATTCGTACTAATTTGTTACTCATCTGAGTCTGATCTAAATCCACTACTACTATTGGCAATTCGGAAATAACCTCTTTAGAGTAAACGTAAGAATATAATATTCCAATTAATAAGGTGGCTCCTATATAGGAAGAATATACCGCAGCATCTGAAAAAATCAGACGTATTTCCGTTCTTAAACTATCGCCTATTGCATAAAAATATTCTTTAATGTTATTTAACATCGTATCCTCCTTTTTTAAGTTTATTACCGTAAATAAACATAGAAACAAACCCAAGGATTAAAAAAATGATTAAAGCCAAGATATATTTCCAGTCATATATATTTATATTCATTCCTCTGACAGCATAATTTATAGTTAACCGTAAATAAGAGGTAAAAGGGAAGCAATAATTTATAAATTTAATAACTGTTGGCATACCTTCTTCCGGAAATGTATAACCTGCAAAAGAAAAAGATATTGCCGCAAAACCTCCTCCTATTGTTAGTGCAGCTCTTAGACTTGTAGAAAGAGAAACAAAAAAAAGAGCAACACATTGACATATTATTATAAAAAAAATAAAGTACAAATTAATGATCCAGATATTTCCATGCATTGGTATTTTTATTTTATAATAAAGAAGAGAATTCATAAAAAAACCAATGATTGAAAAAATAATTGTGTAAGGAAGCAATTTAGCCATACATATTACTCCTATTTTTTGATTACCAACCTCCAATAGTTCTTTACCTTGGTCATATTTTAGTACGGACCCCAGACTAAAAATTGAAATTACAATTATTACTATCTGTATTGACATTGGCATTAATGACAAATTAAGATAATAGGAGTAATTGGTATATGGATTGAACAATATATGTTTATCGGTATTTACAGGAGAGGTAGCCGCTAATGCCTGATATGATGAGTTTCCTTTTTGCATCAGGGCTTTTATATGAGCTCCGGCTGAAAAAGTTCCCACCACTGTCTGAAAAGCTTTATTAATGATTCCACCGGCTAAAATATATTGGGAATTATAATAACATACTACAGAGACAGAATTACCTTTAAAGATATTTTTTTCAAAATCGTCAGGAATTATTATAAAGGCTAATGCTTCATCTGTACGTACTTTCTTTTCCCCGTCTTTATAACTAAAAACTTCTGAAACTATATTTAAAGAGGAGGAAGAATTTAACATTCTTCCAAGCTGTCTCGATGTTTGGGTTCTATCCTGATCATATAAAACAACTGGTAATTTTTCCGGTACACCTGAATTCAGAAGGCTAGTGTAGTATATAAACAATCCTAAAGGAATTCCTATTATTAAAAAAAGCAATCTTGGACTTGTAATAATTCTAACAACTTCTGATCTAAAAATGGAAAAAAAACCTTTAAACATTTTATTTTTTCTTCAGTAAACTTTGATCTATCAGTACACTCATCCCTGGTCTTAGTCCTTCTATTTTTTGTGAAGGATATGCTTTTATTTCAAAAGTTTTCATATCAAAGCTTCCCTGGGTTTTGGTAGCGCTCCAGGTTGCAAAATCTCCCTGAGCAGCTATGTAACGCACTTGTAATCTAATTTTTTTATTATTCAATGCAGGAATTATTGCTTCAAAAGAATTTCCTTTTTTAAAGAAGCCCATAAAATCTTCTCTTATATTAAAAACTACCCATATATCATTCAAGTCTACCAGATTAATAACGGGATAGCCTGCGTTTACCACTTCTCCTTTATTAGGAACAATTTTTAAAACTTCAGCATTTACCGGCGATACAATATTAGCTTCTTTCTTATATGCCAACACCTCATTTACAGCACCCTGCGCCTGGCTCACCTGAGCCGATGCAGCCTCCTTATCTTCAATTCTTGCTCCATTTACTGCCATCTGATAGTTTGAATATGCAGCTTTTTCCTGTTCTCTATATGCTTTACTCTGGGTAAAGGCTTCATCTCGCTTTTGTGCAGGTATTACTTTGTCATTATATAAATTTTGCATTCGAGTATAGGTCTTGTCAGCTAATTCCGATGCTGCTTTAGCTTGCTGCCAGACATTATATGCTGCTTGTATCTGTTCTGCCCTTGTCCCCCTCCTTGCTTTTTCATTTTGAGCTTCAGCGGCAGCCTTTACGGATTCAGCCTGAAGCAACTTAGCATCCAATTCAGGAGTTCCCAATACAGCCAAAATTTGTCCGACCTTTACAGAATCTCCTTCTTTTACCAAAATTTGCTCTAGTCTCCCCGGTATTTTGGGTGAAACATTGATTTGTGTTGCATCGACCTGTCCTTGTAAGTAGCTAACTTCCGGAGAGCTAAGCATAAACCAAACAGCTACTCCTATAATTGCTATAATTACAATCAGGCTGATTACAGCACTTATAAGTTTACTTTTCATATATTGAAACTATTATTTAGTATATGTTAAAAATTCTTCGCTTAATCCACTGTATTCCAACAAAGATGCCAGGTCAGTGACATAATTGTACTCTGCTTGTAATTTTTGCAGTCGTACACCAGATAAATTGGACTCTGCATCTACCACGTCTATTGAAGATGCCACCCCCTCAGAAAAAGCAAGATTCCGTACTCTGACTAATTCTTCTGCAAGTTTAATCTGTACTTCTAAATTTTTAATTTGTTCGTCCTGCTTCTCTAAATCATAATATATCTTTTCTATTACTGTTTTAATGTCAATATTTGCTCTCTGCTGATATAGTTCAACGCTTTCTTTAGTTGCTTTTGCTGATTTAATCTCATTTTTATGCTGTAAACCTTCAAATAAAGTATAACTGATCCCTACACCTAATAACCATGGTTTTTGATCTTTTTCAACTAGTCCTACAGGGTTGTTATGTACTAAGATTGCCTGACCAAAGGTCGCAACTGTAGGATAATGAGAAGATTTCTTAGCTTTAATTCCCTGCTCTGCCAAATCAATTTGTAATTGCAACTTCTGCAATTCCGGATAATTTAATATGGCTGCGCTTTGATAGTATTCCAGTGGTTTAATGAAAGGTGATACAAAAAAATCAGTGGATAGATCTGCAGATTGAATTTCAGTTTCCAATGTGTTAGATAACGCTACCCTGGCTAAAGCAGCATCTTTTTTTGCAGCTAAATACTGCCTGTTTGCTTCTGATACTGCAACATCTGCCTGTAATTTTTCAACAGGAGCAATAATTCCTTGCTCTTCTAGTTTAGTTGCATTATATAAATGGCGATTCATTCCTTCTAAAACTTTTTTTCGAACTATAACAGCTTCATCTGCTAATTTTACCTGAAAATAACGCTGAGCCAACTCTGAAATTAACTTATTTTTAGTACTTATGGTTTCCATTTCACCAATTTCAGATTTTATTCGGGAAGCTTCCACAGCAGCGTTAATCTTTCCTCCACTAAATAATGGCCACAAAAAATCCACTCCTCCAAAAGCTATACCTCTTTTTAGTAATGTTACATCCCAATTTCCCAAAAGACTTGGATCCGGTAAGTGCAATAAACCTCCAATACCATTCCTTATGCCATTTAAATCGGCTCCCAACTCTTTATTTAGATATATACCCATTCCGAAAGCTCCTATTTTTGGATAACGTAATCCTTGAGAAGTTTTCAATTCGTATTTGTGTACTTCCTCTTTTTTTTCTGCTACTTTAATCAAGCTGTTATCCTTATACATTATATCCTTCGCCATCGAAAAGGTCAAAGACTGTGCATATATTTTATTTGCAAAAAATAAAATTATAACAAAAGGCAGATATCTAAACCAGCTTAATATCATTCGTGCTAACTATTAATTATTTATATTTTGTACTTTACAAAAGTAAAACTATTTTATATTGCTATAACCAAAAATAATATGATTTTTCAAATCATATTTACTCAATTAAAGTTACTAACTTTGTATAAATAAAAACACTAAACCTTAAATGTTATGTCTAAATTATTTTCATCTTTAAATTTAAAAAACAATATTCTTAAGAACAGAATAGTCATGTCTCCGATGTGTCAGTATTCTTCGCATGATGGTTTTGCCAATGAATGGCATTTTGTTCATTACGGATCCAGAGCTGTAGGCGGGGTGGCAGCAGTGATTCAGGAAGCAACGGCAGTTTCTCCTCAAGGAAGAATTACATATAAAGATTTAGGTATATGGAAAGATGAACATATGCTTGAACTTAACAAAATTGTTAATTTCATACATAATCAAAATTCACTGGCTGGCATTCAGCTTGCACATGCAGGAAGAAAAGCCAGTACTACTATTCCCTGGATGCCAGACGAAAAACTTGAAGAAGGTTATAGCCAGTGGCCTGTTGTAGCTCCTTCTGACATAGCGTTTGATTCAGATTCATTAGTTCCTAAAGAACTTTCAATAGATGAAATTAATATTATAATTACTGATTTTAAAGAGGCTGCCAGCCGTGCAGCCAAAGCCGGCTATGATATTATAGAAATTCATGCAGCTCATGGATATTTAATTCATGAATTCTTATCTCCTTTAAGCAATCAAAGAAAAGATATATATGGTGGCGAATTTAAAAACAGAATTCGGTTTTTACTTGAGATAGTTGAGGCTTGTAAAGAAGTTCTTCATAATCATAACTCGCTTTGGGTACGTATTTCTGCTACAGACTGGGCAGAAGGTGGGTGGTCTATTGATGAATCTATAGAATTAGCAGAAATATTAAAAAATAGTGGTGTTGAAGTAATAGATGTTTCTTCCGGTGGACTTCTGCCTCATGTTAAAATACCTGTAAAACCAAATTATCAGGTTCCATTTGCTCAGAAAATAAAAAATGAAACAGGTATATTAACAGGATCTGTAGGATTGATTACTCATGCAGTTCAAGCTGAAGAAATTCTTGAAAACGAAGAAGCTGATCTCATTTTTATAGGAAGAGAATTACTTCGTAATCCTTATTTTGCTTTACAATCATCAATTATTTTAGAGGGTAGTAAAAATTACCCCTCTCAATATGAAAGAATTTAGAAAAGCTTTTTACCTGTAAAACACAATATTTGTTCTTTTACAGGTAATTGTAACATTTATATTTATTAAAAAATAATTTTAGAAATCAAAAAAAGATAAATTTTTAAAAGTATAATTTATTTTTTTTATCTAAATTTACCGTGTTAAATGTTAAAATACATGAAATACTTTAACATTTTTTGAGTGTTTTTTGGTATTGTTTTTGACTTTACATTGTTTATTAATTCCAAATTTCAATTATTAACATTATATTATAGATACAAATGAAGAAATTTATTGCTGTTTCATTTTTATTAGGAATTGGATTTTTATCTGCTCAATCAATCTCTTTCGAACAGGAGCAAATAGATTACGGTTCTGTAAAAAAAGGTGAAAACGGAACCAAAGTATTCAAATTTACAAATACAGGAGATAAACCCTTAATAGTATCAAATGTAAAATCTTCTTGTGATTGTAGTGTACCGTCATGGACAAAAACACCCATATTACCTGGTAAATCAGGAGAAATAACTGTTAAATACGATACAAAAATTAATGGTAAATTTTCTAAATCTATTGAGGTTTACACTAATGATACTAAGTATTCAAGGAAACTATTAAAAATTAAAGGAGAAGTTAAATAATAAATTAAAAAATAATTCTTAGATATGAAAAAAATTATTTTAAGTTCAGCATTCGTTTTAGGTGCTTTCTTACTAAGTAATGCACAAGAACTAAAAATAACAAATTATGAAAATAATATTGTTGAGTACGGCAACATAGCAAGAGGTTCTGATGGTAAAAGAATAATCAAGATTCAAAACGTAGGAAAAAAACCACTTATTATATCTAAGATTAATACTTCTTGCGGGTGCACTGTGCCTTTATGGCCTTCCGAACCAATTGCACCTGGTAAAAAGGGTGAAATTACTGTAACTTATAATACTGCTAGCGGAGGAAACTTCAATAAAGTAATTACTATTAACTCTAACGATGTTAATAATCCGACTTTAGCTGTAAGGATTCAGGGTAAAGTTGAGGATGCCCCTGTAGCGGTTGAAGCAGTTTCAAAAAAATAAACTTAATATTTATAACAAAAAACCTATCGAAATGATAGGTTTTTTTGTTTATCGGCTAAAATTATAATTAAATTCTTATTATAATAGTTTGTTTTATCTATTATAATCAATGTTTTTTGTAGTTTTGTAAACTATGTGATTCGGGTTATTAAAATTGTATTTTTTATACAGCTATTTATACTTTATTTAATTTTACATGAAAAAGATTGTTAATATTTTATTGTTAATTATATTGCTATTTGCAATAGCGGGATGTATTATCCCTTCTTTTCTACCTAAAAACATTAACTTTCAGGTTTCCAGAGAGTATAACAATCCGATTAGTGAAGTTTTTCTCGAATTTAACGATTTAGAAAATTACGGAGTATGGGGTACTATGGTCAGTGAAGATTCCATTAATACTCGAATTAATTATTTTGCGCCATATAAAGGTGAAGGAAGCAGCTTAACCTGGTCCAATAAAAAAGACACTAATATAGGTAAAGGAGAATATAAAATTCTTAAAAGTAAAATCAATAAATATATTCAATCTCAAATCATTTTTGTTGAAACAGCTGTTATCTGTATAGAAGATATATACTTTAAACCTGTAGATGGCTCCACTCAAGTAACCGTTAATCTAAAAACAGAAGACTTTTCGTATTTTAACCGAATTTTTGCTTATCTGTATGCAGAAAGATTACAGGATAATTTAGAAGAAAGCCTTGCCCGGCTGGAAAAAAAATTAAGTAAAGGTAATTTAAATAAAATTCTTGCTTCTGGTGATACTGAATATACAGATCTTCAGGGAATTCAAATGATTGCCATTAAGAATGAAACATCTACGGATGCTGAAGATATTTATAAATCAATGCATAAATCTTTAGGCGAAATAACAGAATATCTTACTGATAGTCTTCGCTATATTCCTAATGATATTAAAAATCCTATTGCGTATTATATTAAATATGATACAATTGAAAAAAGTGCTGTTTTTTATTCCGGCTATCCTGTTAAATTAGATATTCTTCCTCCTAATACTGATATCAAATTAATATCAATACCCGGTGGAAAAGCTATTTATACACCAATTAGCGGTAAAGTTGAAAACCTTATTAATGCTCGCTATACTTTAGATACATATTCTAAGGAAAATGGAGTCAAACTTAAAAATCAATTTTGGGAAGAGTATCTAGATTTTCCTTTATCTTTTGATGATGAAATAAAAGGTAATGCCTACTATTTAATCATCGAATAATCTGAACTAAATTAAACTAAATAAAAATTCAAATTCATGAAAAGAGCTTTAATAAGCGTATCAGATAAATCAAATCTGATTGAATTTTCGAAATTCCTTATATCTAAGGGATATGAAATTATTTCTACCGGAGGTACTTATAAGCATCTTCAGAACAATGGTGTAAATGTTATTGAAATTGATGAGGTTACTCATTTTCCGGAAATGCTTGACGGAAGAGTAAAAACACTGCATCCTAATATACATGGAGGAATACTGGCATTACGTGATAATGAAAATCATTTAAAAACTATTGCTGAACATCAGATACAGACAATAGATCTGGTAGTTGTAAATCTTTATCCTTTTTTCGAAAAGATGAATACTGGTCTTTCTGAACCGGAAATGATTGAATTCATAGATATCGGAGGGCCTTCTATGCTACGATCAGCTGCTAAAAATTTTAAGTCAGTTACCGTAATTTCTCAGGTAGAGGATTATGATTTAATTATTCAGGAAATTACTGAATTAGGTGATACTACTTTTGAAACAAGAAAAAAGCTTGCTGGAAAAGTTTTCAACCTTACATCTGCTTATGATGCTGCTATTTCTTCCTACATACTTCAGGATGATTATCCTCAATACTTAAATGTTTCTTATGAAAAAGTTGAAGATTTAAGATATGGAGAAAATCCGCATCAAAAAGCGGCGTTTTACGTTGATAAAACTAAAAACGGAGCTATGAAAGACTTTGAACAGCTGCAAGGCAAAGAACTTTCTTTTAATAACTTCAGAGATATGGATATGGCCTATAAAGTTGTTAACGAATTTTCTGAAATTGCCTGCTGTGCTGTAAAACATTCAACGCCTTGTGGAGTTGCCCTCGGAAATTCTGTTTCTGAAGCTTATCAAAAAACTTATGACTGCGATCCGGTATCAATTTTTGGAGGTATAGTTGCATTCAATACAGAAGTCAATAAAAAGACTGCTGAGTTACTGGCTCCTACTTTTTTGGAAATAGTTATCGCTCCTTCATTTGATTCCGAAGCTTTACAAGTGTTCGCTACTAAAAAAAATCTTAGAATTATAAAAGTTAACAATCCGGTATCAGACTCCGTTGAATTTGTTAAGGTTGATGGAGGTTTACTTGTACAGGATACAGACAATGCTTTTTCCAGCAATTTTGAAAAAGTCACCGAACTGGCTCCGAAAAAGGAATTAATGAAAGATTTAATTTTTGCTCAAAAAATTGTTAAACATGCTAAATCTAATGCAATTGTTGTAGCTTCAGGACAACAAGCCCTAGGTATTGGTTCAGGACAAACTAACAGAATCTGGGCTGCTGAACAAGCTATTGAAAGAGCTAAAAGTAAAACACAATCTGATTTAATTCTGGCTTCTGACGCTTTTTTCCCTTTCAGAGATGTTGTGGATGTTTCTGCTGCCAATGGTATAAAAGCTATAATTCAACCAGGTGGCTCAATGAGAGATCAGGAAAGTATAGATGCCTGTAATGAGCATAATATTCCTATGATATTTACTGGTGTGAGACATTTTAAACATTAATAATTTTATATTTAAAATAAAAAAAGGTATTCAATTGAATACCTTTTTTGTTTATAATTAATATTTCGTTTTTTAAGGTACAATAGTCGTAAATAAATACGTAGCAAAAATTACCAGTAATACAATTCCCTGAAGTATGTTGGTTTTTCCTGAGTGCAGGGAAGAATAAACGGTAAACAATGATAAAATTAACAGTAAAGTTGATTTTGCATCAATTCCCAAGGTAACCGTCATTCCGGTGAAATAGGATACTATTGCTACTGCAGGAATGGTTAGCCCTATACTTGCTAAAGCAGATCCTAAAGCTAAGTTCAAACTAGTCTGCAATCTGTTATTCTGTGCTGCCCTCCAGGCCGCCATACCTTCGGGCAATAGAATAACTGCAGCTATGATTATACCTACTAAACTCATAGGTGCACCCATTTCTATAACCATGCTTTCTATGGCCGGAGACAATTTTTTTGATAATAGTACCACTGCTACTAATGCCAATATGAGCAAGATTAGGCTGGTAATTGTTGTGGGTAATGAGGGGGGATCTGCATGCTCTGATTCATCGTGATTTATATCTTCTTTTTTTGGTAAGAAAAAATCCCTGTGTCTTATAGTTTGCATGGATATAAAACCTCCATATAAAACCAAAGAAATAATTGCCACAAAAATTAATTGTTTATCAGAATATACACTTCCGGCTTCAGTTGTTGTATAATTGGGTAAAACCAGTGTTAGCATAGATATAGCTATTAAGGTAATCAGTGCTGCACTAACACCTTGTTGTCTATAGTCTTGTTGTTTGTACTTATATCCTCCAGACCAAAGACATAGTCCTATTATACCTGTTAATATAATCATGATAGCTGCAAAAACGGTATCTCTAGCCAGCGCTGAAGGCTGTTCGTTTCCTTCTGACATCATTAATGATACAATAAGTGATACTTCTATGACTGCAATGGCTACTGCTAAAATGATTGTTCCGAAAGGCTCTCCTACCTTATGAGCTATTACCTCTGCATGATGAACGGCAGATAAAACTGCTGTAATTAATATAACTCCTAAAAAAATAAGATAAAAAGTATTTTCAGTAAACGTGCCTTTAATAAATAAAGTAAATACAGCTATAACCGGAAAAAACAAGGTCCACAACGGTAATTTTATATTTAGTTTTTCTGATAAAAATTTATTATATTCCATAATAATTCCTCTAATAAAGTGTTAAATAGTTTAGATTTAAGATAACAAATTTTCTAATGATTAAGTAAATACTTATTTCTTAATAAATAATTTTAATTTAATTTATATGATTTACTAATTCCTATCAGTATTTGTCAATATTTAGTGTTAAGTAATAATTAGTTGCTTAAAATGATTAAACTAATTGTGCAGCTTTGTTTTCAATAGTTTTCGTTTCTTCTAATTGTTTAAGATTATCTAAAGTTACTAAAGCAATCTGGCTTAAGGCTTCTTCGGTAAAAAATGCCTGATGCGCCGTTACTAAAACATTAGGGAATGAAAGTAACAATTGAATGGTATCGTCTTCGATGATAGTTTCCGATAAATCCCTAAAAAACAGTTTTTCTTCCTGTTCATATACATCGATACCTAATGCTCCTATTTTTTTTGTTTTCAAACCTTCGATAATAGCGCGGGTATCAATTAACCCTCCTCTACTTGTATTAATTAAATACACTCCTTTCTTCATAAGTTCAATAGTATCTTTATTGATTATGTGATGAGTTTCGGGAGTTAACGGACAGTGTAAAGATATAATATCGGATTGTTTTAATAATTCATCCAGTGCTACGTATTCAAAACCTTCTTTTTTTAATTCTTCATTCGGATATAGATCATACGCTAAAACTTTTGTGCCTAATGCCTTTATCGTTCTGCAAAATACTCTTCCTATATTTCCGGTTCCAATAACTCCAACCGTTTTTTTAAAAATATTGGTACCTAGTAATCCGTTTAATGAAAAATTTTGTTCTCTCACCCTATTATAAGCTTTATGTGTCTTTCTATTTAAAGTCAACAACATAGCCAAGGTATGTTCTGCTACCGCTTCCGGTGAATATGCCGGTACTCTGCACACTCTTAATCCGTACTCTTTAGCGGCTTCCAAATCTACATTATTAAATCCTGCGTTTCTAAGGGCTATATATTTAACTCCTTTCTTAACTAATTTTTTTATTACCTCTTTATTAATTTTATCATTAACAAAAACACAAATAGCTTCTGCATCTTCTAAAATATTAACTGTATGTTCGTCAAGATTAGCTTCAAAATATTCCAATTCAAAATTAAAGTTTTCATTACATGCATTAAAAAATTTTATATCGTAAGGTTGGGTTGAAAAAAAAGAGACTTTCATTATTTTATTTTTTATTTTAAGTGTCAAATAGTATTTCAAGTAAAATTACAAAAAGTATATAAGGTAAACATAATCATATATATATTATTTGTAATTATCTTCAGTCAACTATACATATAATTTTGTTTAAAACTTATGGTTGTAATTTTTTATCATTAAACATTCTACCAATTTTATTATTACTTATGTCATGTAAATATTTTTTTTACTTTGAAAATAAATTGACTCAAAATATACTTTTACCTAGTGTAAATAATTTTAATTTATCTTATTTTATTTTTTTATTATCTTTAGTCCATATAATTTACTTATTCAAAAAAATCAATTTATGAAAAAACTTATATTACTCACCTTATCGGTATTATCTCAATATGGCTTCGGGCAAGATAATACTTTATGGCAGAACTCCATACCTATGACTAAGGTTATAGAATGGAGAAGACATATTCATCAAAATCCTGAACTTTCATTTCAGGAAAACAAAACCAGTAAATATGTGGCAGATGTATTGAAGAGTTTTGGAAATATTCAGGTGAAACAAATTACAAAAACCAGTGTCATTGGTATTTTAAAAGGAAATTCTCCCGGAAAAACTGTTGCTTTCCGAGCTGATATGGATGCCTTACCTATTCAGGAAGAAACAGGTTTACCTTATGCCTCTGTAAATGCAAATGTGAGTCATGCCTGCGGTCACGATTCTCATACAGCTATGTTGCTTGGAACAGCTTATACGCTTTCTAAAATGCAAAAAAATTTAAAAGGTACTGTTATATTTATATTCCAACATGCAGAAGAAAAAATTCCCGGAGGAGCTTTAGATATGATTAAAACCGGTGAACTTGATTCTATTGAGGCTTTTTTCGGACTACATGTTATGCCTCTTCCTGTAGGAATCATTGGTATTTTGCCTAACGGGCCTGCCTCTACTGCCTCAGACAGCTTTTTCCTTACAATCACTGGTAAAAGTTCTCATGGTTCCATGCCCCATCTAGGTGTTGACCCTATCGTTACAGGGGCTGAGCTGGTAAATAATTTACAAACTATTGTTTCCAGAAATGTACAGCCTGGAAATTTAGCTGTTCTTACGGTTGGAAAATTTCAATCAGGAAATGCTCCTAATGTCATTCCTGAAAGGGCTGAACTGGCAGCTACGATCCGAACGACTGATCCTGAAACAAGAAAGTTAATGGAAACACGTATTAAATCCATAGTTGAAAATACAATAAAAACTAACAATGCAAGCTATCAACTGGATTATGTTTTAGGTTATCCACCTATATATAATGATGAAAAACTAAATGCTTTAGCCAAAGCCAGCGCTATTAAGGCGACAGGATTAGATAATGTTGTTGATTCTCCCTCTATTACAGCCAGTGAGGATTTTTCTTATTATAAAAAAATAGCTCCTGTTTGTTTTGTCTTACTTGGAGTGGGTAATGATGCTGTTAATCATAATTCAAAATTTACTATTGATGAAAGTGCTTTTCTTAATGGTATTAAAACTGAAGTTCAGATTATCCTTGATTTTCTAAATCAATAAATTTAATAGTAAAAGAGCCGCATAAGCGGCTCTTTTTATGAATTATTTTATCAAACTTCAGAAAGATTATTCTCCTTCTTCCATTTTTCTTTTTAATTCTTGTAATTCGTCTAAATCACCTAAGGTTGATTTTTCAACGCTTTGGTTTTGAGACTTAACTTGTTTTTCAGTTTCTTCTCTGCTCTCTTCTTCACGGAAAGTTCCAGTATGAGAAACAACTACTCTTTTGAATTCTTTGTTAAATTCAATTACTTTGAATTCAGCATCGTCTCCTTTTTTGATTTTAGATCCATCTTCTTTCTCTAATAATCTTGAAGGACAGAATCCTTCTACTTCAGCATCTTCAAACTGAACAGTAGCTCCTTTATCAAACAACTGAATTACTTTTCCTGTGTGTACAGTTCCTTCAGCATATTTAACTTCGTATTTATCCCAAGGGTTATCAGTTAATTGTTTGTGACCTAAGCTTAGTCTTCTTGCATCTGTATCAAGTTCTAAAACTACAACATCTAATACATCTCCTACTGAACAGAATTCAGACGGATGTTTGATTTTTTTAGTCCATGAAAGATCAGAGATATAAATTAATCCATCAACACCTGCTTCTAATTCTACGAAAACTCCAAAGTTTGTGAAATTTCTAACAGTTCCTTTATGTTTAGAACCTACAGGATATTTAGCAGTAATGTCTGTCCAAGGGTCTGGAGTAAGCTGCTTCATACCTAAAGACATTTTTCTTTCTTCTTTATCTAAAGTAAGAATTACACATTCTACTTCATCACCGATTTGTACGAAATCTTGTGCAGATCTTAAGTGAGTAGACCAAGACATTTCAGAAACGTGAATTAATCCTTCAACACCTGGAGCTACTTCTACAAAAGCACCATAATCAGCTAAAACAACTACTTTTCCTTTGATTTTGTCTCCAACCTGTAAGCTTGAATCTAAAGCATCCCATGGATGTGGTTCCAATTGTTTCATACCTAACTGAATTCTTGATTTTTGATCATCAAAATCAAGGATTACCACGTTAACTTTCTGATCTAATTGTACTACTTCAGATGGATGATTAATTCTGCTCCATGATAGATCTGTGATATGGATAAGTCCGTCAACACCTCCAAGGTCGATGAATACACCGTAAGAAGTAATGTTTTTAACAACACCTTCTAATACCTGACCTTTTTCTAATTGACCGATAATTTCTTTTTTCTGATCTTCGATGTCAGCTTCGATTAATGCTTTGTGAGAAACAACTACGTTTTTGAACTCATGGTTTATTTTCACAATCTTGAATTCCATAGTTTTTCCTACAAATTGATCGTAATCTCTAATTGGTTTTACATCAATCTGAGAACCTGGTAAGAATGCTTCGATTCCAAATACGTCTACAATCATACCTCCTTTAGTTCTTGATTTCACATAACCTTCAACAATTTCTCCGGTTTCGTGAAGCTCATTAACTCTATCCCAAGCTTTAAGCATTCTTGCTTTTCTGTGAGAAAGTTGTAATTGTCCTGTTTTGTCTTCTCTTTGAGCAACCATTACTTCAACTTCATCACCAACTTTTAAGTTAGGATTATAACGGAACTCATTTAAGGAAATTACTCCTTCGGATTTAAAGTTTATGTCAACGATAGCTTCCTTATCGGTAATACGAACTACCTTACCTTTGAAAACCTGATTTTCATCAAGTTCCTGTAAAGAAGTATCATACATTTTTTCTAATTCTGATTTTTCTTTTCTATCTTCAGCGTCAAGGCCAGATTCAAAAGAATCCCAATCAAATTGTTCAGGAGCCACATTGGCATTTTGAAGAACCTCTTGTTCTTCTACTAGGTTTTTAGTCTCTTCAGACATATTGTTTAATTTAAATTGTATTTCAACCAAGGTCAATTAAGAATAAAAGGCGAAATTGTTTGTTTGAAAGTGGTTATACTTAAAGTTATTTCGATTTTCTTCTAGTCGCCAAAATCGAAGCGCAAATATAATAAAAAATTTATAGTTTTAAAATTTATTACACCTCTTTTTTACTGATATTCTAAAAGTTAAGGCTATTCTAATTTAATTATTAATAATTAAATATTTAAGCTAAATCATTTTATCTTTTACTCGTTGATTTTCAAACAAATTATTACGCAATATTTTAAATTATAAAGATAAATGTTAAATTTATAATACATTATTAAATAACTTTAAAATATTTTAAAACTATATTGTAATAAAAATTTAACCTAGTAAAACAGAGGTTTGAATTAAATTATGTAGAAAAATATAAACTTATGAGTATGGTTGATCCTAATACAAAAAAAATCCCACTATTTCATAAATTTAAAGTGGGATTTGGAGTTATAGTTAATATATTTTTAATGTGATCTATTTTGATAATGAATTATATGAAAAATTTAAATGAAAGGATTAATAAATATCAAAGATTTACCAATATACCTCTCCTTTCATAAGTTTCTTAACTGTTCTGAAAACAGTTCCTAACAGTGCTTTTACCTGCCCGTCTTCTTCAGCAACTTTAGCACCTACTGATAGTAAACCGCCACAATGTCCTATACGTATTTCCTCCTGTTCGCTGGCTTTTCCGATAATCTGATTAACAATTGTTCCCGGAATTTTGGCTGCCACTCCTGTACATATTCCTCCTGTTATTGCATAATTAGGATGCAATTTTCCCATTGAAAGCATACGCGCCTGTAGGTCTATCTGATCTTTTTTAATTGTTTCTCCATTACTGGCTTTGTAATCTGCTGCTTCTGCAACAAAGCAAAACTTAGGTATTGCAGGTATTTTTTTTGCTTCTTCTATAGATGTAGTTAGTCCCATTTTTACGGAAGCTGCTTCTCTAATACTTAACATTTTTTTCAATAATTCAGGATTTGAATCTATATCCAGCGGTTGTTCGCTTCCTGTTAATCCTAAATCTTTCGCCCAGACAAAAACCAATGGGTTAGCTGCATCAACTATAGAAACTTCAAAATCTCCGTAATCCGGAGTTGATAAAACATCTATAACATTTCCTGTAGGTAGCAGCTTTTTAGTTACAGCACCTCCGGGTTCCAGAAAATCTAATTGTATTTTAGAGGCAGTTCCTGGCACTCCTGAAATGGCATAATTACCTTCATATACCACTTTTCCATCTTTTACCGGCAAATGTGCTATAATTATTTTACTTGTATTGGTATTAAAAATAGAAACCTGTGTAATAGGTTCCTGAACATCATCTATTAATCCCATTTCTATAGCAAAGGGAGCTACTGCGGCTGACATATTTCCACAGTTTCCTTTACGATCTACTAAGCTGGTTGTTATATCAACCTGAGCAAATGTATAATTCACAGCATTTTTTTCTCCGTTTCGTTTTTTAACGATCACTGCTTTGCTGGTGGTGGAGGTTGCTCCGCCCATGCCGTTAAACTGCTTACCGGTAGGATCATTTCCACCGTATATAGCTGTCAATATATGGTCTTGTTCTTCAATACTTTCAGGTAAATCATTTTCAAGAAAACACCCTCCTTTACTGGTACCTCCTCTCATCCAAATACAATTAATTTTTTTCATTTTTTATGATTTTGAATTATTTAAAACTTTGTAATTTTTTTATATAATAGAAAAACCAGGTAAGTGATAATAAATCGGCACTACCTCCCGGACTAAGATTTCTATTTATACATTCATCATCAAACTCTTCCAATTGCTGTAAAAAATATTTTTCATTTTCATAGATTTTTGAATCTCTCATCATTTTGCCGGCATAGTCCTTTATCCATTGTAAGGCCTCTACTCCTCCTCTGTTAACAATATTAGTATCATTATTTTCTGACATTAATGAAATCAGAGCTAAAAATAAGCTAAAATCATCACCCAGAAAATTAAATTTTTCAAATATGGGTAATGAGATACTGACTACGGTCTGAAAACCGGAAGCTGCCTCACCTCTGGCTCCTTTGAATTTGTATTTTTTATATGTTTTTATTCCTGCTGTAGATTCTTCGTTTACCTCTAGTTCCTTTTCTATATTTTGAGTAATTTCAGACACTAATTTACAAACTTCAGTAATTGATACACTCTCTTTTTTGTATAGATATCCTAATGCTGTACACACTAATCCTAATGAAAATATACTTCCTTTATGAGTATTTACTCCCTGCGTGGCCTGAAACATTTTTTTTTCAGCTTCGATTCCTATAGGACGAATCTGTTCAAGAATTTTATCTTTTTCTTCGTTTTGTAATGCCATTCCTTTTGACACAAAATCTTTTAAATAGGGTTTAATTGCCTGAATACTTCGATGAAACATAGGCAAGTCCATATCTTTATGTGAGCCGTTATTTCTTTTATCAACCAATCCTGGCTTAGGTGTTAGTAAAACCTCTTTTTCTAATGCTTTTGCTGCTAAATTCATAATCATATTCGCAAAAGCATCTTCTAAAACCAATTTTTGCATGGTAATCAAGATATCTTCCAGTGTATGAGTCCTGTTTCTTGCACATATCTTTGCTTCTTTTTCACATATCAAACATCTTCTGGGGCTGGAACCTAATTCTGTTCTGGATATTATTTCACCTTTCTCATTTAATACATCAGCATCCCATAATCTTGCTAAATTTGAAGATTCTTCCAAATCTATCATTAATTTTTTCAGATTATCTGCTTTTGTTTTAACTGCATAAACAGCAAAATGACCTGTGTTTTCTCTATGTATCTGCTGAGAATAAATTTCAATAGTATTTTGTTCAAACCATGTATCAATTTCTTCCAAGGCTCTTTGGAAAATATAGTCAAAAAGATGATTTTTTTTTACTCCTCCCGGTGAAACCAAACTTAATGATAGTAAAGAACAAGAATGCTTTTGCAAGCATTCCTGTTGTATGAATTGTTTTTTTTCACGGGAATCAAGTAATTCTATTAATTCAACTTGTTTTCCTAAAAAACAATCAGAAGATTTTAATTGGTTAAATTCTTTCTCGAAATCTTCCACTTTATTCTTTAATTTGAAAAACCGTATCTATTACATGTCCATCTCTGTACCTTACCACAGCTACCGGTTTATCAGTAAATTCGATAGGTTTTGGCTTTCCGGTAAGACTAATGGCTCTTTCGTGTAACTGCCGTATGGTAAACAGTTCAATTCCGGCCTTTTCAAGTTTTTCTTTTATATCTGGCCTTTGGGGATTTACAGCAACTCCATGATCTGTAACTAATATATCTATATTGTCTCCTGGTGTTACACAAGTTAAAACATTTTCTACTACGGTAGGAATTCTTCCTCTTACCAATGGTGCTACAATTATTGATAAATGTGCTGAGGCAGCTGTGTCACTGTGCCCGCCTGAAGCCCCACGTATCACCCCGTCCGATCCTGTTAAAACATTAACGTTGAAATTAACATCTATTTCCAAGGCACTTAATATCACTATATCCAAACGCTCTACTGAAGCTCCTTTAGAACTGTAATTTGCATATTTATTTGCACTTATCTCTATATGATTTGGATTGACAGCTATGGAGCGTGCTGCATCTTTATCAAAGCTTTGTACATCCAAAAGCTTTTTGATTAATCCTGCTTCATGTAATTTCACCATGCTGGAAGTGATTCCTCCTAAAGCAAATGCAGCTGTAATATTTTGAGATTGCATCTTATTTTCCAAAAATCTGGTTACTGCTAATGAAGCTCCTCCTGTACCGGTTTGTAAGGAAAATCCATCTTTAAAATATCCTGAATGAAATATAACTTCAGCTGCTTTCCTTGCTATTAAAAGTTCTCTAGGATTAGTTGTCATTCTGGTTGCGTCCGCTCCGATTTTATCCGGATCTCCTACCTGGTCTACTTTTACTATGTAATCTACTTCGTCTTGTGCTATGCTTCCGGGATTAAATGGATAGGGTGCTATTTTTTCTGTAAGCATTACCACCTTTTTAGCATACTGGGCATCTGTTTTAGCGTAACCCAGAGAACCACAAAACCCTACTCCGGTCGCATTTCCGTAGTCATCACATACCGGAACTCCTAAAAATGCAACATCGATGTTAATTTCTCCTGATTTTATAAGGTGAACTCTTCCTCCGTGAGAATGTATATTTACCGGCTCTTTCAAAATACCTCTTGATATTTGTTCTGCCAGCTCTCCTCTTATTCCTGATGTATAAATTTTTGTGATTACTCCTTGTTTAATATATTCTACTAAAGGGGCGTTACAACTATTTAATGAGCTGGAGGCCAAGGTAAGGTTCTTAAATCCTTTTTTTGCAATTACTTCCATTACTCTGTTAATTACAAAATCTCCATTTCTGAAAGCATGATGGAAAGATATGGTCATTCCGTCTTGTAAACCACTTTTTTCAATAGCCTGTTCTATTGATTGACATATTTTCCTATCGCTTGCAATTGTTTCGAATAGGTCTAACTTACTGATTTTATGATATTCTTCTATGGATAAATCTTTATGAGTATCCAAATAGGTTAAAATTCGTTCTTTCTGATCCATTTTTGTACTTTATTATAATTCTCTGACTCCTGATAATTTAGCTCGTTGTAAAACCAGTTGGGCTCTTTCAATTATGGGAGCATCAACCATTTTACCGTTCAGAGATACTACTCCGGAACCTTTTTGTACTGCTTCGTCAGAAGCTTCAATTACTTTTTTTGCAAAATCTACTTCTTTTTGCGTTGGGGCATATAAGTTATGAAGAAGTTCAATTTGTCTTGGATTAACCAAAGATTTACCGTCGAATCCTAATTGTTTAATAAGTGCTGCTTCCTTTAAAAACGTTTCTTCATCGTTTGCATCTGAGAATACTGTATCAAATGCCATTATTCCCGCAGCTCTTGCAGCATGTAAAATGGTACTTCTAGCAAACAACAATTCTATTCCATCCGGAGATCTTTCTGTTTTTAAATCTTTTACATAATCTTCTGCACCTAATGCTATTCCTATAAGTCTTGGACTTGAAAAGGCAATTTCTTTTGCATTTAAAATTCCTAATGCAGATTCTACAGCTGCAAGCATTTTAGTACTTCCTACCTCTCTATTACAATCTTTTTCAATATCTTCTATTACTTTTTCCATATCCAACACATCTTGTGCAGAATCCGTTTTAGGCAAACGCACGACATCAGTTCCGGATCGTACTACTGCATTAAGATCATCTACTCCAAAATCCGAATCTAAGGCATTAACGCGTACTACTTTTTCTATATCTTTATAAAAAGGATGTTGTAAAGCCTGAGACACCAACATTCTTGCACTGTCTTTTTCTCTTAGGGCTACGGAATCCTCCAGATCGAACATGACTGAATCCGGTTTGTATATAAAAGAGTTGCTTATCATTGCGGCATTTGACCCCGGAACAAACAACATACTTCTTCTTAATTTTATATTAGCTGTTTCCATTCTATTTTTTCGTTAGTTGATCGTGTTATTGCGGTAATCATTCTGGCTCTTAATACACAGTCTAAAGCACCTTTATCTTTAACTACAATTTTTGCTTTTTTTATTTTAAATTCTTCTAATGTGTCTTGTATTACTTTTTCAATTGCTTCTTTGAATTGTGCTCCCACTGAACTGCTGATTGTGATATCTATTTCTCCGCAAGGAGCAATCTGTATCATTGCATCGCTGGACTCCAGTGTTCCTACAACCGCTTCTTTTGTTATTTCCATTGTTGTTTATTTGTGTTATTATTTCTGTTTCGCAGATATTCATAGGTTACTTTAGGAACCAATTTTTTTATGTTCTCAACATCTCCTTTAAAATAAAGCTCTCTCACTCTGGATGCTGATATAGGAATATCCTGTAAAAGTTTACGTTCTTTAATATCTACCGTTATTTTTGGATAATTTGAATCGTCTTTTTCCAACCAGTATTTCATGGCTTCGTTATATTGATTCGTTACTCCTGAGAATGGTTCACTTCCGACAAACCTATGTGTAATGCGCAAAGCCGGACCTATAAAACGTCTAAATATTTTCAAATCTAATTCTAAATAGCTTTTTTCCACAACATCTTCATCTTTAAGAAAATAAGTTGGAAATGTTGCTCGTGAAATGATATATCGGGAACCTTCATGCAAGGTTATATTTTTTATATGTTTCACCCCTTCTGCTACGAGATTAAATCTATCCCGGTAAGAAAAATAGGAAGCATCTTCTTTTACGATAAATATATGTACCCAATCACACTCTGAGGCCGCTTTTTCAATCAAATATTGATGTCCTAGTGTAAATGGATTTGTATTTAATACAATGCTTCCTATTTTTTTTCCTTTTATATTTTTACTGTTTTCTTTTAATTTTTTACAATAATTTAGTAATCCGTTTTGTGTATTTTCCATTAAAACCACCAATCCTGGTACTGTTTCTATTTTGGTAAATCCACAGGCTTTAAACATCTTTACATTTTCGGGTTTAGTATATAAAAATAATTCTGTGTAACCTAAGTCATATCCTATGTAGATAAGTTCTGTCATGAGTTTAAGTACTAATCCTTTCCCTCTTTCCTTTTTATCTATGGCTACACATTTTATAATACCACCTTCTGAAATTCCTCCGCAAGCAATTATGGCTTCATTTTTTTCAATTGTAATAAAGAATAGAATATCATGGCTTATTTCCAAATCATTTTTTTCCAAAAATTTTTTAATGTTTTTTATATTTCCGCCTTGTGGTTTTAGTTCTATTTTTCTAATTGTATAAGAATTATAATTGCTCATAACTTAAAATTTTATTCTATTTTAATATTCCTGAATTAACTAAAAACATCCACCAAAGAATACCTATGGTACAATGTATAATTAAACTTCCATAGCCTACAACACTACCTACTTTCCACCATGATTTGGTATCGTTATAACCACAGGCCATTACGATAGGGGCAGCCGCTCCACCATAATGAGTTGTACATCCCCCATAAGCATTGGAGAATAAAATACCTATAGCTAATATATCATATGGTAATTTTAATGCTACTCCTAATAATCCGAATACTGAAACCATAGCGGCTACATAAGCGGCTCCAGATGCAAAAATATATCTGATTACCACGCTAATGGCTAAAACTATTACGATACCTACCATTCCTTCGCCGCCTTGCATGAATGGAGCTATAAATTCTAATTTTTCAGCTAATGTTTCTCCTAGCCATTTGAAAAAATCTACTTGAGTTAATACTCCGGAAAGACCTATAATTCCACCATACCAAACTAGTGTACTCCATCCTCCTTTGCTTTTCAGGATATCATCCCAACTAATTACATTGGTAATTAATAATATAGCCATTGCAGCAAGAGCTATAGCTGCAGAATCTACTCCTATCATTTTTCCAAAAATCCATCCTAATAATGCAACTACAAACACTCCACATAATATCATTTCTTTTGTACTCATTGGGCCTAATTCTTCCAATCCATTTTTCGCAATAGTTTTATTGTCTACTTTTTTCATTTCGGGTGTACAAAACTTGTAAACAACTAGTGGTGTTAAAAACAAACATAACAATCCGGGAACCGAAGCGAACACCATCCACTGTACCCATGATAAATTAAACTCAGGATTTATTTGATGTAAAAGACTTAATGCTAATGCATTAGGAGCCATAGCTGTTAAAAATATATAACTGGTAGTTTTAGTTACCATATAAACATTTAATAATAAATATTTACCCGCTTTATCTGGTGATTTTTCCGGATCAGAGCCTAAGGCTGCAGCAACCCCATTAAATATAGGAGTAATTACACCACCTGCTCTTGCTGTATTAGAAGGCATTGCAGGAGAAAGTAATAATTCTAAAAAGACATTTACATATCCTAATTTTAAGGTACTACTACCTATCATACCTATTAAATTATAGGCTATTCTTTTACCTAATCCGGTTATTACAAACGATACACTTAAAGAAAAAGCAGAGAATACTAACCAAGTTGTAGTTGAAGCATATCCTCCTAATACTTTTTTCATTTCAATAAGAGATTTTTCTCCTTCTAGTAAATTTTTATTATAAAGACCTATAAATATAGCAGAAACTGCAATAGCTGCTAATAAAATAACCGGTTCTTTATAAGGCTTCATTACTAACCCTACTATTGCTGCTAAGTAAACTCCAAATAATTTCCACGCTATAGGAGGTAATTCTTCGGGATTAGGAGTTATACAAGTGATAACAACTATTAGTATTAAAACTCCAAGTTTTATAATTTTTGATTTGTCCATTTGTTGTGTTATTTATTTTAAATAGTTATATTTTAATTTCCATTGAAACGGCTAAGGTATTGGAGTGTAAGTCCTGCCCTCTATCACCGGCTTTTTTATAGACTTTGTAATTGAAGTTGGGTGAAATTTTAACACCTTTTGCGATAATGTATTCAAGTCCAAATATAAACATGTCTGTATGTCCTGTAAATGCCTTGTTATCTGCATTAAAAAAATCATATCCTGAATAATATGATTCCGGAAGACTTGTACTATATACATCTGCTCTTCCAAATATTTTTATTTGTTTCGTAATTTTTCCATTAAGAAATAGTGAGTATCCATATTTATCAACTTCAGCAGCTCCGTCATTAAATACTTTACTTAATTCTGCACCGGCAGATATTTTGGAATTTCTGTATCCTATAAGTGCTGTTGCATACATTCTGTCTTTTCTATGAAGATTTTCACCTGTTTTAATATCAAATAGAGGTCTTATGATCATATTTTTAAATGGTGTTATAGTAGCTGCTACCACATACTGATACATATTATCTTTAGATATTTTTCTAAAACCTTCTCCTTTTAGAATTGCTGCATCTACAGATAAATATGGAGCTATTTTATAAACTCCTGTAATACCTATATCTGCACCTCTGGCTAAACCGTTTGCTATTGGAAAGCTTTTATTAATATATCTGTTTTCCCAATATTGTAAAGGAATAACCACATGGGGAGTAGCAAACATTCCTGCAGTGACAGATACTTTTTCAGTTTCGTATTTTATATATACGTTTTTAAGTGCGGGTGTTTTTAAACTTTGAACGTTTTCTTTTCCTATTTGTGCTAATGTTCCTTCCGGAGTAGCATCAATCATAATTCTGGTAGATAGATTTTCAGTTATCTGATAATCGTAACCTAAATAACTTCTTGCAATATCAAAACCTTGTCTTCTGTCACTTTTATTTTCTAAACTGTTTGCATACCCCATAAAAATTCTCCCGAAAACTCTTCCTTTGGGTTTAAATTCAGTAGATTCTTTTTTTGTTTCTGATACAGTATTGTTGTTGAGTGAAGAAGTATTTTGAGCCTGAAGTATTTTCATTTGCTCTTGTAATTCTTTTATTTGTTGCTGTTGTTGTTCCATTTGTTTTTGATAGTTTATCTGAATACTATCATTTTTTTGTGCTTTTATAAGGCTGATTGTAAAAGCAAAAACTATTAAAAAGATTTTTTTTTCCATACAGTGATTGTTTTAGCTATTTTCATGTGAGTAGTTGTAATTTTTTAGTTTTTTAAGTCTGTATAATAATCAGACATTGTACTAAAATCCAGATACTTATATATTTTTTTCTCATTTTCTGAAAGTACTTTTATGTGGGTCGTATACTCATCTATTGAAGGAAGTCTTCCTAATAGCGAACTAACAGCAGCTAATTCTGCAGAGGCCAGATATACTCTGGCATTAGTTCCTAATCTATTCGGGAAATTTCGTGTAGAAGTGGATATTACATTAGTTCCTTCTTTTACTCTGGCCTGATTTCCCATACATAAAGAACATCCTGGTATTTCAATTCTAGTCCCTGCTGAACAAAATGTATTATAAAGTCCCTCTTCTTTTAATTCTTTTTGATCCATTCGCGTAGGAGGGCTAATCCATAATTTGCTTTTCAGCTCTTTTTTACTTTGTTTTATTATTTCTGAGGCTGCTCTAAAATGCCCTATATTAGTCATACATGAACCAATAAATACTTCATCAATAGTTCCTTCATTTATTTCTGATAATAATCTGGCATCATCCGGATCGTTAGGAACACAAAGTATCGGCTCTTTTATTTCATTCATATCGATGGTAAGAATCGCTGCATATTCAGCATCTTTATCTGCTTTTAGTAATTCAGGTTTTGATAACCATTCTTCCATTTGCTGAATTCTCTTTTCTATAGTTTTAGAGCATTCATATCCTTCTGTAATCATCCATTTTAAGAGAGCTATATTAGATTCTATATATTCTTTAACTTTATTTTCTTCTAATTCAATAGTACATGCTGCTGCTGAACGTTCTGCTGAAGCATCAGCCAATTCAAAAGCCTGTTCCATTGTTAAGTCAGAAAGTCCTTCTATCTCTAATATACGTCCAGAAAAAACATTCTTTTTCCCTTTTTTGTCTATAGTTAATAAACCTTCTTTAGTTGCATAGTAAGGTATTGCGTGTACTAAATCCCGTAAAGTAATTCCTTCTTGTCTTGTTCCTGTAAATCTGACCAATACAGATTCTGGCATATCTAAGGGTATTACTCCGGTTGCTGCTGCAAAAGCAACTAATCCTGATCCTCCGGGAAAAGATATTCCCATCGGAAATCTAGTATGTGAATCTCCCCCCGTGCCTACAGTATCCGGAATAATCATTCTGTTTAGCCAGGAATGGATAATTCCATCTCCAGGTCTAAGCACTATTCCTTCTCTTTCTATAAAAAACTGGGGGAGTGTTTGTTGTAATTTTATATCTGCTAACTTAGGATAGGCTGCAGTGTGACAGAAAGATTGCATAACAAGATCTGCAGAAAATTTAAGGCAAGCCAGATCCTTTAATTCATCTCTGGTCATGGAACCTGTTGTATCCTGTGAACCTACGGAACTTATTTTAGGCTCGCAATATTCTCCTGGTCTAATTCCTGTTACTCCGCATGCTTTACCTACAATTTTTTGAGCTAAAGAATATCCTCTGTTTGAAGCTGGTATTTGTATATTTTTTCTAAATACATCATTTACCGGAAGATTTAAAAATTCTCTAGCCTTAGCTGTAAGTTTTCTACCTATAATGAGAGATATTCTTCCTCCCGCTCTTACTTCATCAAATAATACCGGATTTTTTATTTCAAATTTTGTAATTAATTCATTTGTACTATGTTTTCTAATTTCTCCTGCATATGGATAAATATCTATTACATCTCCTGTATTAAGCTGAGAAACATCTACATCTTCAATAGGTAATGCTCCGGAATCTTCCATTGTATTAAAAAATATAGGTGCTATTTTTCCGGCTAACACTATTCCTCCTCTTCTTTTATTGGGTACAAAAGGGATATCTTCTCCTATATGCCATAAAACAGAGTTGGTTGCTGATTTTCTTGAAGACCCCGTCCCCACTACATCTCCTACGAATACTAAAGGATATCCTTCCTCTTTTAGTTTATTTAGTAAAGAAACAGGCCCTATTTCACCTTCTTTATCCGGAACGTTGTCTGTACGAGACATTTTTAACATTGAAAGTGCATGAAGAGGAATATCTGATCTACACCAGGCTTCTTGCGCAGGAGACAAATCATCTGTATTGATTTCTCCTGAAACTTTAAATACTTTCATTGTCAACTTTTCAGAAACTTCTTTGTTGTGAGTAAACCATTCAGCATCTGCCCATTTTTGAATTACTTTCTGAGCATAAAGATTTCCTTGTTGAGCTTTTTCTTTTATAGCTTCAAATCCGTCAAAAATCAAAAGAGTATGTGAAAGCTGTTTCACCGCCAATTCTGCCAATTCTTCTATATCTAAAGCTTCAATCAGTGGTTGTATATTATACCCCCCCTGCATACTGCCTAAAATTTCAACCGCTTTGAGTCGGGAAATTACAGGACTAGTGATTTGTCCTTTACTAATTTTATCCAAAAATTCTGCTTTAATTTTAGCAGCTTCATCAACTCCTGGCGGTACCCTATTAATTAAGAGATTTAAAAATTCTTCTTCTTGTTCTTTAGGAGGATTTTTTAACAAACTAACTAACTCATTTGTATAAGATACACTTAATGGTAATGGAGGTATTCCTCTTGCCTCTCTTTCTGCCAAATGAGCATAATATTTTTCGTTCATACTTTCGATATATTTCAATACTCGACAAAATTATTACTTTTAAACCATTAAGTAAATAATACGAGTAATGATTCATATCATATCAAAATTAATAAAATAAATGAGATAAACTAAAGATTTTTTTATACTTAATATAAATTATTAATTTAAACAATTCCTATGAATTATTTAATTAAAAAATTCTACAATTAATAAAACAAGTATATTTAACACTAACTAAACACTTTATAATCAGAAAATTACTTACAATCTTCAGGTTTAGTTTTAATTTTTAAGAAGGTTACTATTCATTGTTTCGATATATTTCAATGCTCAACAAAAGTATTACGTTTTAATCAATTTAGATATATCATAAGGAATGATACATATCATATCATTGTAAATAAAAAAATGGGATAAATAAAATATTTTTTTCTAAGAAAATTGAAGTTTTGATTTAAGCTGTTAAATAAATAATTTTAATACTTAATATGAATTTGGATTAGGTATATTATAGTTTACTCAAAGACTTTTGAATTGATGTATAAATAGCCATGATACGGATTTGTTAAATTATAAAATATTGATTCGTTAAACCGACAACTATTTTAATATATAATATTTTATTACGATTAATTGTAAACTACACAATTCATTATATAAAAATTCACATCTATGTAACTTACCTCTATAGTCCTGATATTTTATATAAATTATATGAATGAATATTTTTTAAAGCATTATCGTATGTGTCAAAACTTTAATTTATCTGATGAATACTTAGACCGAAAAAGAGTGAGTGTGCTATTTTATATATGAATCCAACAAATTATTTATCCCTATTTTTATTTACGTTTTTAAATAATGATTTACATAATGTATAAATTAGTTAAAAATTTGTATTAATTTTGAATTATGGATTGGTTTGCAGAATGGTTTAATACTCCCTATTATCATATTTTATATAAAAACCGTGATGACAGGGAGGCTCAGGAATTTATTTCCTATTTACTAAAATATTTATCTATTTCCACAGATAAAAAGATATTAGATCTGGCTTGTGGAAAAGGAAGGCATAGTATTTTCCTTAACAAGCTGGGATACGATGTTACTGGAGTAGATTTAGCTTCTCAAAGCATAAAAGAGGCTAAACTATTTGAAAACGATCGTTTAAAATTTTATGTGGGAGATATGAGAAATCCTAATTTTCCCAATTCCTTTTCAGTTGTATTTAATTTATTTACCAGCTTTGGATATTTTAGTGATGAAGAAGACAATTACAGAGTTTATAAATCTGTATATGAACAAATAAGAGAAAACGGAATCTTTGTCATGGATTTTATGAACGCTTCTCTTGTGGAGAATGATTTAATTCCGAAGGAAGATAAAATAGTGGATGGTATTACATTTCACCTTGAAAGAAAAGTTGAAAATGATTTTGTTATAAAAGATATTACCTTTTCTGACCAAGGTAAGGATTATCATTATCAGGAACGAGTGAAAGGTTTTAAATTAAATTATTTTAAAAAACTGGGTGAAAAAGTAGGTTTTACACTTACGGATGTATTTGGAGATTACCAACTCAATGAATTTAATGAATCTAAATCGCCAAGACTAATTTTAATTTTTAAGAAATAGATGGATTATGCTATCTTAATTTTAGCGGTAGTACTAGGTGCTGCCATTGCTTACTATTTTCAAAATAATGCAAAGTTTAGTAAAAATTTACTTATGTTTAGTGCCGGTTTGTTACTGGCAATTACAGTTTTGGACATGTTTCCTTCTTTATACTATAACGGAGGAGCACATGCCGGTCTTTGGATCATAGTAGGGGTTGGATTACAACTTATTCTTGAAGGTCTGTCTAAAGGAATTGAACATGGACATCTTCATCATCATAAAAGCAGTCATAACGGAAACAATATTATTCCACTTAGTGTTATGCTTGGTCTTTTTATTCATTCTTTTTTAGAAGGTACTCCTATTATTGATGCACAATCCGGAATACATTTACACGGAGGACATTCGCATCATCATTCTCACTCTAATATTTTATGGGCATTAAGCATTCACAAAGTATCTGAATCAATTGTACTGGCTACTTTTCTTTTTTCTCTCAACATTAAAAGAATTTATCAGTTTCTTATACTTGTGTTTTTTGCCATTTCAGCTCCCATTGGTGCTTTCGTCGGTTCTTTTTTAAATCCTTCCTGGTATCCAAATGTTTTAGGAATTGTTGCAGGGATTTTCCTTCATATTTCTTCAGTTATTATTTTTGAAAGCAATGAAAAACATAATCTAAACTGGCAAAAACTTGTTTTGGTTTTCAGCGGTATGATTTTAGGTATAATTATTTCTCTTATATAAATAAAAAAAACTTCCCTAAAATTTTAGGGAAGTTTTTATAATAATATATAGAAATATTTAAATATCTTGAATAACCCGATATTATTTAATTTACCGGAATGTCTTTATTTACGTTTTTACTACCTATTAATGCATAATAAAGAATAAAAGCAAATTCTAATATAATTAACCAGTAGCTAGACAAGAAGCCTGAATTATCAACTATATATCCTTGAATAAGTGGCAAAATACCTCCACCGCACACCATCATCATAAAAATACCTGATGCTGCAGAAGTATATTTTCCTAATCCTTCAACTGCCAGGTTGAAAATTCCTCCCCACATAACTGAAGTACATAAACCACATAATACAAAGAACATGATAGTTATCGGTAATTGTGCTAACCCAAATGATATATCTGATTTAAACACAGGCATACTTACTGTTATTGAACTAGGGCTGACTATAGCTAAAAGTATAAATACAAGCCCTAATAAAGCTGTAAATGAAAGCATGGTCTTACTTGAAATTTTAGTTCCAAGAGAAGCTCCCACCAAACGGCCTATTAACATTAAAAACCAATACGTACCTATTACTGTTCCTGCTACAGTCGTATCTATTCCTAACCCTCCGTTATCTACAGAAGAAGTCATATATAAATTTGCTGTATTAGGAATCCCTACTTCTATACCTACATAAATAAAGATAGCTACTGCTCCCAGACAAAAATGTCTGAAAGAAAAAGCACTATATTTTCCAGTATTTTTTTCTGATTTGCCTAAAAAAGGCTCAGGAATCGATACTAAAGTCAAAACAATAAAAGCTAATGCAAAAATACCCATAGCCAGAAATAACGCAGGATTAGCATCTTTTATAGTTTGTTGTGCAGCATTTCCGATTAAATACCCTACTAAAACAGGAACTATGGTAGCTCCAAAAGAATTAATAGTTCCTCCGAATTGTAAAAGTATATTTCCTTTTTTTCCACCGCCTCCTAATGTGTTTAACATAGGGTTAACCACTGCATTTAACATACACATGGAAAATCCGGATATGAAAGCACCGGTTAAATATACTTCAAAACTTTCCAGACTACCTGATAAATATTGAATACCTACTCCAACAAACCCTACTACGATAGCTAGTAAAGCTGTCTTTTTATAACCTATCTTTTGAAGAAGAAGCCCAGAGGGAATTCCCATAAAAGCATAAGCAATAAAATTGGCTGCGTTTCCTAGTTGAGACTGAAAATTACTTGCCCCAAACTGATTTTTTATAATTACCCCCATTGGGTTTTGCAAACCTGTTACGAATGAAATCATAAAAAACAGGGCAAACATCATTATTATGGGTAAAACATAACTTTTGTTGTTCATATAACCTTATAATTTAAATTGTTTAATTTTCTTTTATTAAAAATTATATTTAAGGCCAAATTCAACTGTAAACGGTCGAATGTAAGTACCGGATAAAATAGTTCCTTCTTTTTGTTTTGCCTGTTCCGCTGTTAAAAGTAAATCTGCATCTCCCATATCTCCCTGTGCTCCTTTCTGATTCAACAAATTAATAATTGTTGAAGACAAACTTAAATGCTTGTTAATTTTATATTCCAAACCTGCAAACGTTTCCCAACGACTAGCAAAATAAACTGTGTTAGGTCTGTTTGCATATTGTTTACTGAAATATCTTGCACTTGCCCAAACTCTTAAATCTTTCCAAACATAACTAGGATCTATTTCAATTAATACTCTTGAAATACCTGTAACATACTTATCCGTAAAATCGTATTTTGCTACAGATCCATCGTTAAAGCCAACTTGACCTACGAAATTTTTATATTTCGGGTCTTGCAAAGTTAGTAAAAAATGTAATTCAAAATTTTTAAAAGGTTTAGATATTATATCAGTAGTCCAACCAATTGTTTCTATATCATATTTAGTAGTCTCTCTTTTTACTTCACCCGGATTGTTTGGGTTAGAGAAGTTAACTGTTGAACGATACTCATCTCTTGTGATGTAGGTAGCTTTAGATACTACACTAATTATAGGGTGGTTATAAAATACTCCGAAACCAGCACTAGGTATTTTAGATTTTTTAATTTTAGGATCTACCCCAATGTTATAATTTTCTAAATGTCCCGCTTGTTCTATATAATTTAAATCTCCTAATAAACCAAATTTCTCGTTTACTTTGTAGATTGCATTAACCATATAGGATTGGTTAAACCAATCTTTGTCAATTTTAGTCTTAGGTCCTGTTAAAGTTTGTAATCCCAGATTTCTGTCCTGATAATCCCCTCTTAACGTCTGATATTCTAAACGAGCACCTACATTAACTTCAAGAGATTTGGATACAGTCCATTTGTCTAAAGCAAAGAAAGCAAATTTATTTTCTCTACCGTTATGATATTCTAAACCTCCATTTAGGTTAAAGTCACCATTAGCGTTAGCTCCTGATCCAGCTTTTATTAACTTTCTAGGGTTTGGCGCAACTTCCTGAAAATACATGGCTGATTCTGTTGCATATTTGTCTATATCATAAAACCATTCGTTTACTCCAACTTTCCAATCATGAGTACCCCAGCTTGATTCGGATTTTTTACCTAATTCTATGGTTCCTGTTAATGACTGAATCGGAGTTCTTTTAGTTGCTAAAATTAAAACTCCCTGAGCATTGGATCCGGTGTAAGCCTCCCCTGTATCAGCATATACGAATTCACCAGCTGCAGCTTTTGAAATACCTGCCATAATTGGAATATAGGTACCTACTTTCGCAGAATGGTATCGTACTATATAATTTAAATTTAGTCCATTATCAAAATTGTTTTTACCGATAACGTCTATTGTATTTGATTGAGAACCGTAATCATTTAATACATCTCTTTGTACCAAGTCCCCGCTAAATGCATCCATTAAAGTAACTTTCCCGGATCTTTCATAGTATGATTTTCTACCTATTTTAAATCCTGGAACTTCACTTACCTCTCCATTTTTACCGTATATAAAAGGGCTGTATTTTTGACCAATTCCTTTTACATTTGCATATTTATATAGAGCAGTAATGGATCCTGTACCTCCGGTAAATTTATAATCCTGTGTTAAGGCTAATTTATAAATCTGAGCCTGATCAGAATAATACGTGTTAAGACCTTTTGCGTTAAAAGTTCCCGGGTCCATACTTACATAAGCTCCTGCAGAATACTTTAATCCTTTTTTATTAATAGGACCACTTACATTAGCACTCCCTCTTAATAAACCATAATGATTAGATTCCAGATTTAATTTCCCCTGAAAATCATCTGTTCCAAGATTATCATAAGAACTCAAAGAGAAACCAACATCTCCGATATTAATTGCAGTTTGACCTAAATCATATAAAGAATATTTATTTAGCATGGCATCCCCTCTCCATGTTTTTGTAGGAACTTCCGGCCAGAAGAAATATACTACCGGCAAACCGTTTTCCAATACAGTGGTTCCTCCAACGGAAGCAGGAAGACCAATATTTACATCACGAGGTCCGGTATTGTTAGCTGCATTCAACATAACTTTACTATCACCTTTCTGTTCTGCGCTTGTTTTTATTGTATCTGATTTTTGCTTTACCTGAGCAGTAAGGCTGGCACCACCTAATAGGGCTAACGAACTTACCGTTAGTATTTTAATTTTGTTTAACTTTTTCCGATTTTTTTTCATTGTGATTTTAATTTGTAGTTATTTTGTAAAATATTTTTATTGTATTTTGTTTTTATAATGGAGTAACCAAATGAATTTAAATATTTAGTTACTCCATTTATATAAACTTAAACGACTAATATGAAATCATTATTTATGATATTTGGCTGTACGGGAATCTTTAATTATTCCACTCCAGTTTAATCCATATCCGAAATCGTAAATATTACCTTCTGTATCTGTATGACATTGCATATCAAATGGAACATCTTCTAATTGTTTTTCAACGGTAGACATGTTTGCAGGCATTTGTAAAGGAAGTAATCCTGATGGTTCATATTTACCTGAAATTATATCCATTACTGCTTGCTCACCTATTCCAAAACGAACTAGAATACCTTGAACTCTACTTTCAAATTCGTTGAAAATCATTGGACGATTCACATTTGCTACTACTATAACAGGCTTATCACCCATTTGATTTTTAGTAGTTAAAACTGTTGATAAATCCATAGCATTTGAAACATTAACCGTTTTCCCTTTGTATGAACGATCTTTAATTGTTGGATCTATTACCGGATCTCCGGCAGCTATACTGTGGTCACGTGCATCTGTAGCAGTGTAACTGTTGTATTGTAAAGAAATTGGCACATATCCGTTACCTCCTTTTTTTCTGTCGTTTAAATCATATCCTCCTCCATCATTATTGCTATAAGGGCTAGATATAAATACTATTGAAAAATCTGCTTTTTTAGGATCTTCAGTTACGTTGTAATATTTTTTTACTAACTCTAAATCAATAGGGTAATCTAAGCTTGGTGATGACCAATTTCCCCACCAATCTTTAGTAGACGGGTAATAATTTTTAGGGATAAATACCGTTTTTCTGTCTTTTATTGGTAATAAGTTTGCTTTATTTTTTAATAAAACTACAGATTTAACTTGTGCATCATAACCTTCTTTCATAAAGTCAGGGTTTCCAACTAATTTAGCACTTTCAGAAGCATCTAAATATGGATTTTCAAATAATCCTAGACGGAAAATATTTTTCAAAAGTCTAACAGCAGACTGTTCGAAACGATTTCTCATATAAGCTTTTCCATGTTCTTTGATTCCCATTTTATAAGCTTCGATGATTGGTCCCATAACATTGTTACCTCCAAATTGATCCATACCAGCCATTAAAGCGATATAATGTCTTTCGGCAACTGTTTTATCTTCAACTCCCCAAGGTTTTCCGTCAAATTCATCCGGTGTTTTACCTTCGTTATGAGTTATTAACCAGTCCGTACATAATACACCGTCGTATCCGTATTTTCCTCTTAACAGGTCGGTAATGATATATTTATTAAAACCATTTGCATAATTACTGCCATCTTTAGACTGATTGTAAGATATGGTATAATAAGGCATTACAGCTGAAGCTTTAGAAGTCTTACCGTCTAATTTGAATGCTCCTTCTGTAAATGGTTTTAAATGAGTTTCAAAATTACTTCCCGGATATACGGCATATTTACCAAATGCCCAGTGTCCATCTCGTCCACCTTCTTCAGGTCCTCCACTTGGCCAGTGTTTTACCATTGCATTCACACTTTTATATCCCCATCCATCGGCTATTTCATCTTTACCAAATGAAGTTTGAAAACCATCAATGTAAGCTCTTGCCATATCAGTTGAAAGTTCAGGACTTTCACCAAATGTCATATAAATTCTATACCATCTTGGTTCAGTACCTAAATCTATTTGAGGTGATAATGCAGTGGTTATACCTAACGCTCTATATTCCTGAGCGGCAATGTTACCAAACTTACGTACAATAGAAGGGTCAAAAGTTGCTGCCAATCCTAATCCATCCGGCCAGATTGAAATATCTCCTCCAGCACCAGCGTTAAATTCCGCTTTTGTATTTCCGGTAGCTTGTCCTGAATGTCTTGGATCCGTACTTGTGTTTCCTGGAATACCTAATCCGATACCTTCAACGAAAGCTTGCATCTGGTTATTCCATTTTGCAGCTACTTCCGGACTTTTAACTGAAGTAATAAGCACATGTCTTAAGTTATCATCTTTAAGAAATGTTTTTTGGTCATCTGACAAAGCCCAAGGTTGTGCTCCACTTAAAGAAAATGGTTTACCATTATATTTCCCTGATCCAAAACCTGAGTCATTAGAAGGTATAGCCTGGTGAATACTATACAGCATTAATCCTGCTATTTGTTCTAGAGACATTTTTTGAGCCAAGTCTTTTGCTCTTTCATCGATTGGTAATCTCCAATCTTCATATTTATCAAGTTTACCATTTTTATTAAGGTCTTTAAACTTTAAACCGTCTACAGTTAAAATTTTAATCCCTGAAGTAGGAGAATAACCTATGGTAGCTCCGTTATTGTTATTAATTAAAATAAAATCGCTGTGTTGTGCCTTGACACATAGTAGAGATAAAATCGTAAATGCAGTTAAAATTCTCTTTCTCATATAATACATTTATTATTTAGTTATACATTATTTCTTTTACGTTTGTGGTTAGGTAGACACATATAAATGTCATATGGACGCTAATATACTTTAAAAAGTTTCTAAAAAAATAATTTATTAAGGTACTTTTTTTAACAAGATAAAAACATATAATACAAATAATTAATAATCAATCAATTAATTTAGTTTTGAGTGATGAAAATCATAATAGTTTGGATAAATTTTATGGTTTAAACAACCGTAATTTTGCTAATTAAGCAAAAAAAAACCTCTCAAAAATACCCTTTGAAAACGTTTTTCTTAAGATTTTCTTAATTTTTTCTTAATTTTTCTAACATTTAGCTGAATTGTAAATTACACTAGCTAATATAGAATTTCTATGTTAATAATTAATAGAATACCAACCATTTAATCTCAATAAACAGTTAAATTGTATTTATCTGATTAATTAATCTTATACAATAATAAAAAAATGGTAAAAAAAAGTAATTAATTTTGTATAGATTTCACTTTTCTAAATATAACTAACTCATGCAAAACAATAAAACATTTTCTGGAAGCGGTGATTTACTTTTGAAAAACAGAAACGAATTCCTGCCCGGAATATCTGTAGATAATGTTATTTTTGGATACCATGACGGTAAAATTAAAATTTTACTTAATAAATTTATTTCTTTTAATAAATGGATGCTTCCCGGAGGGTTTATTTACACATCTGAATCGGTAAATGGTGCTGCTATAAGAATATTAAAGGAACGAACCGGCCTTGAAGATGTTTTTTTAAAACAGTTTCATACATTTGGTGACATAAACAGAACCAGCCTCGATGAAAATATGGACCTTCTTAACAAACATTTTACAGACTCTGAAGCCCGAAATAAAAATCACTGGCTTATCCAACGGTATGTAAGTATTGGTTATTATGCTTTTGTAGATTATTCCAGAACCAGTATAAAATGTTATGATGATGAAGATATTCAGTGGTCAGATTTGGATAAAATTCCTGCATTGTATTCTGACCACAATAAAATAATACAAACGGCCATCAGAGAAATCTGTAAGTATATTGCTTATATCCCTATCGGTTATGAATTACTTCCGGAAAAATTTACCATGAGCGATCTGCGTTTAATTTATGAGGCATTTTTGGGAGAAAAATTAGATCGTCGTAATTTCCAGAGAAAAATGCTTTCCATGGGTCATCTTAATAAATTAGATGAAAAAAGTGAAAAAAGAGGAGTAAAACCTGCAGTCCTATTTTCCTTTAATAAAGAAAAATATACTGAGGGTATAACCAAATTCTTAAAAATATAATCATTTAACTACATACATAATAACAAAAAAAGCCCCTATACTTAGGTTAAAATATAAAATTTAATATATTTAGTGATATAATTCATAATATGTTAAAAATTTTATTTTGTACTTTTGAAAACTCAACTAAAACAAAATACAAAATATGATTTTATTAGCAGACTCAGGAGCCACAAAAGCCGACTGGATTGCCATCGATACGGAAGGTAATCGTTTATTTTCTTCTCAAACCAAAGGTTTAAGCCCCGAAGCTATCGATAAAGAAGAAATGTTAATAAGACTTAACGAACGTTTTGATATCTCTCAAAATAAAGAAAAAGTCACCAAAGTATTCTTTTACGGGGCAGGTTGCGGTACAGACAATATGAAAGATATTGTACGTGCAGCTTTGGAAGAATTTTTCACTAATGCAGAAGAAATTGTAGTGGAAGAAGATACTTACGGAGCTGTTTATGCAACAACTCCTCCGGGAACTCATGCCATTGTGTGTATTCTGGGTACCGGTTCAAATTGTAGTTATTATGATGGTGAGTCACTTCACCAGAAAATTTTGTCGTTAGGATATTTATTGATGGATGATTGCAGCGGTAACAAATTAGGAGCTGATCTTATTAGGGCTTATAATTTCCAAACCCTTCCTAAAGTTTTATCTGACAAACTGGAGCAGGAATATAATATGGATATTGATGAAATTAAGGAAAATCTTTATAAGAGACCTAATCCTAATGCTTACTTAGCAACTTTTGCAAAATTCATTATCCAAAATAAAGATCATGAATTTATCAAAAACATTATTGATAAACAGATTCAGACATTTATTGATTGTTACATCAAACAATACGATAACTGTGCAGAAGTTCCTATCAACTTTAATGGTTCAATCGGCTTTTATTTAAAAGATGAATTGGAAAGAAAACTTACTGAAAATGGATTAAAGCTTGGAGTTGCTTTAAGAAGACCTATTGATGGTTTAATCGAATACGTTAAAAGTCATAAATTATAATATTTATAATATATTACAGAATAAAGGGAGTTTTTTACAACTCCCTTTTGTTTTTTAATTACTTTATTATTAAAAATAAAATTATATTTTTGTCATCATCTAATTAAAAAAAATGCCAAGAACAATTGTAATTACGGGAACATCTTCTGGTGTCGGGCTAGCTTTGGGAAATTATTTTCAAGAAAAAGGGTACCGAGTGTTTGGATTAAGCCGTTCCGTATCTGATTCAGCAAAATTTAAAACTATACCTACAGATATTACTAAAAAAGAGGAAATTGAAACTGCTTTTGCTACTATAATTAAGGAAACAGATACTATAGACTGGATTATTAATAATGCGGGCAAAGGTATGGTGGGACCGGTTGAAAATGCTACTATTGAGGAAATCATTGAACTTTTTTCTCTTAACCTGGGGGCTCCTGCCGTAATTATTTCGCACGTACTTCCCATAATGAGGAAAACCAATCAGGGAAAAATTATCAATATTTCTTCCATCGGAAGTGTCATGGGGCTTCCTTTTCGGGGATTTTATTCTGCATCAAAATCTTCGCTCGATATGGTTACAGAATCCTTGCGTTATGAATTAAAAAATACTCATATTGAAGCTTGTACTATTAATTTGGGAGATATAAAAACCAATATAGCCGATCACAGAATCAGAAGCGAAATATCAGATTTTTATAAATCTGATTTTGAGGAAGTGTATGATAGAATGAATGTGGATGTAAATACCGGTTTGGATCCGTACACACTTGCCCCTTATATAGAAAAATTATGCTTACAAAAAAAGCGTTTAAAACCTCACTATTATTTTGGAACCTCCACTCAAAAACTGTCGGTATGGGTAAAATCCCTCATTCCGCAAAAATGGTTTGAAAAGATTATAGCTAAATATTCGGGATTATAATATAATTAGTATACCTATATGAATAAAAAACAGGTTTTTCAAAAAGAAAAACCTGTTTTTTATTTAGTTTAAAACTTTTATGTTTTATTTGGCAGTAGCTCTAAGCATCCATGCCATAGTTTCATGCTGTTCCATTACTCCTGTTAAGAAATCGCTGGTTCCTAAATCCTTATATTTCTCAGCAATAGGAATAAGTTCTGCACGTATGATACGAATTATAGTTTCGTGATCGTCACACAATTCTAAAAGCATCGTTTTAGCATCTGCTACCTCTTCTCCATCATGCTCAACTAAATCTGCCACCGCGCTGAATTGTTTGAAAGATCCTAATGCATAGTGCCCAAGCTTTCTAATTCTTTCCGCAACTTCATCAATTATTTCTGCCAACTCATTGTACTGCTCTTCAAACAAAGTATGTAATGATCTAAAATGCGAACCTTCTACATTCCAATGAAATTTTCTAGTTTTTGTATATAGAAAATATTCATTTGCCAATAGTCTGTTTAGATCGTCAGATACTGCTTGTTTGTTTTCTTCACTTATTCCAATGTTTGCTTCTATGTTTTTAACTTTTGATGCCATATGATTATTTTTTAACTGTTTTAAACGATTACTATTTGTAAAATTACAGGATTATATATAGCAATTTTCGAACCAAAAACCACTATTTATAATAAATTTATTGTAACCTTTTCAAACGATATAGCAATTGCTGTACAGCTTCCTGATAGTCGTCAAATATTGATTGTGCATAATCGTCAGGGAATAAATCTCTTCCGTCCTGTAAAAGCATGTAGAAGTTTTCACAATGTTTTACAATATCTTTAGGATTGGGCGTTTCTTTTATTGTAATATCGATAGTGCCATACTGAGCGTATGCAGTTTCCACCAAGCGGTCTATGGTATCCAATACAGTATCTATGGCTTCATCTAATGCCATGTGAGTCGCATAACTACCTTTACCGGTAACATGCCAGTGATAAAGTTTTAATGAACTGTTGTAGGAAAAGATTTCACCAAAAAATTTACCCAATTTTTTGTTTTTTGTAGCGTCATCATAGGTGCCTTTAACTTCATTTTTCTCTTGAATCATAACATTTATTTTTTAGGTTATATTGTATAATTTGCAAATACCATACCTAAAGCAGAGAATAAAGTGACAAATAAATAGAATGGTCGCTTATTTAAAATGTATATAAATACTCCGCAATAAATTAATTACGGAGTACTTTAATTGTATTTTGATAAGTATTATCTCATTTTTTTATAGGCGTTGATAAGCCCGTTAGTTGAAGAGTCGTGAGATGAAATTTTTTCATCTGTTAGTAACTCCGGAAGCACGTTATTGGCTAATTGCTTTCCTAATTCAACTCCCCACTGATCAAAACTGAATATATTCCAGATAACTCCCTGAACAAATATTTTTTGTTCATATAAAGCTATCAGCTCGCCCAACAATTTGGGTGTTAAAACTTTATATAAAAATGAATTGGTTGGTCTGTTTCCTTCAAAAACTTTATACGGTTTTAAAAAATTAATCTCTTGTTCAGACTTTCCTTGTTGTTTTAATTCTTCAACTACCTGTTCTTCAGTTTTACCGAAAGCCAAGGCTTCTGTTTGGGCAAAAAAGTTGGAAAGTAGCTTCTCGTGCTGATCCGAAACTTTGTTTAATGTTTGTGCTCCTGCTAAGAAATCGCAAGGAATAAGCTTAGTTCCCTGATGTATTAGCTGGTAGAAAGCATGCTGTCCGTTGGTACCCGGCTCACCCCAGATTACCGGTCCTGTCTGGTAATTTACTTTTTTTCCGTCTCTGTCCACATATTTTCCGTTAGACTCCATGTCTCCCTGTTGAAAGTATGCTGAAAAACGATGCAGATATTGCTCATAAGGTAAAAGAGCTACTGTTTCTGCATTAAAAAAATTATTGTACCAAATTCCCAGTAAAGCTAGTATTACCGGTATATTTTGGTCAAATTCAGCATTTCTGAAGTGTAGATCTGATTCGTTTGCTCCTTCCAGTAACTGTACGAAGTTGTCAAAACCTACGGCAAGGCATATACTTAGTCCGATAGCTGACCAAAGGGAATAACGGCCTCCTACCCAATCCCAGAATTCAAACATATTTTCTTTGTCTATTCCGAAACCTGTAACTGCTTTTTCATTGGTAGATAATGCTACAAAATGTTTTGCTACCTCCGATTCATTTTTTGCTGATTTCAAAAACCATTCTCTTGCCGTATGTGCATTGGTCATGGTTTCCTGAGTGGTAAAGGTTTTGGAAGCTACAATGAAGAGAGTCGTTTCCGGATTCAGGTTTTTAAGCGTTTCTGCTATATGTGTTCCGTCTACATTGGATACAAAATGCATGGAAAGCCTTGTTTTATAATGCTTCAATGCTTCAACCACCATTAACGGTCCTAAATCTGAACCTCCTATTCCAATGTTTACCACGTCTGTTATTTCTTTTCCGGTAAATCCTTTCCACTGGCCGCTGATGACAGCTTCCGAAAAACTTTCCATTTGAGAAAGAACTTGATTTATCTCTGGCATTACATCTTTACCGTCAACCAGTACCGGTGTGTTTTTTCTGTTTCTTAACGCAGTGTGTAATACCGCTCTATTTTCAGTGCCATTGATTTTATCACCGCTAAACTGTTTTTCTATAGCATCTTTAAGGTTGGTTTCTTCAGCCAGCTGTAAAAGCAACTCTAACGTTTTATCGTCAATTCTGTTTTTAGAATAATCAAAAAGTATATCGTTAAATTGTATTGAATACTTATCGAACCTGTTTGAATCTTCTTTAAACCAATCTCTAAGATGTTTATTTTTTATTTGATTGTAATGTTCTTCTAATAAATTCCAAGCTTGTGTCTGGGTCGGATTAATTTTTGATAATGCCATTTTGGATTTAATTTTTTTATCGTACTAACAAATTTAGGTATTTAATCATTGTTGACAAACAATTTTAGCCGAGTGTTTTTAAATATATGAAAACTTACGGCAATCTTTTGTTACAAGTTTTGAATAATGCGGTTTTTATTCAATTTTCATGAGATTTTTAAACTCGTTTTCGTTCCCGTTAAACACATTTAAATCTACATAGGTGGATATTCCTTTCTGATGTCCGCGGTTGGCATACTGCCAAAAAATCCAGTTTCGGGAATCTTTGATTTTAGGCTCTGAATATATATCCCTGAACCATAGCCGGTAACTCTGTGAGTCTCCCATGATATAGTCTTCATAAAACTCCTGGGTTACATACCATATGGGTTTCTTATGATAGCGCTCTTCTAATTTTTTTTCAAATACTCTCAATTCTTTACGTAACTGACTTCTGGATATCCTTAGCTTACAGTTTCCTCCGTATTCCAAATCTATGACAGGTGGCAGCGCATTAGAATCATATGGTACAACCTTAATAAAATTTTCGGCCTGCACTTCGCCTGATTTACAAAATGTAAAAAAGTGGTAAGCTCCCCGGTTTATATTTCTGTTTTTTGCTTCTTTCCAATTTTCCTGAAATTTTTTATCGATAAAGTCTCCTCCTTCGGTAGCTTTTATGTAAACAAAATTAATTTCCTTGTTGTGCAGTTTTGACCAATCAATGGTTCCCTGATATGCAGACAGGTCTATTCCCCGAATAGGATATTGTTTTTTTGACGGGTAGTTACATCGTATATAACCGGTATAAAATCCGGCTGTCAGCAATAGTCCTGTCAGTCCCAGCCCTACGACTACACCCCATACTTTTTTATGGTTAATTAGTGATTTTTTGGTTTCCATGTTTTTAAAAAACAAAAAGACCTCTGAAAAATCAGAGGTCTTTTTTATATTTAATTTTACTATTTTAGAAAGTAAACTTTTTTATTACACCTACGCTTATAGATTTACCGAAAGTAAAATCTATGCTTTGGCTTTTGTAATTATCAGCATAGTCTCTAGCTGTATTTGTTTTTGTGTCATTCCATTCAACACCTCCAAAAGCAACATTTAAACCAAAGTTATTTTTAAAGTTGATAAATAAAGACGGAACAAAGTTGATATAGTATCCTGATCCTCTCACTCTTTGAGTATCGTCAGAGTAGTTTAACCCTGTGGAATAATCTCTAAGAGTTCTGTCAGATCTGTACTGCTGGTAACCAGCACCTAAATCAGCGAATATACCGAATGTATCTGTGAATGAATGATTGTAACGGATAAAACCTCCAATTTTAGTTTCGTACGTTTTATCTTTAATTTTAACTAGAGTACCTCCCATATCAGTTTTTGCTGAATTTTCAGAAAAACTCATAGTACTTCTTGCTCCAATGTACCAGTTATCAGCAATACCATAAGCTATGTTTGGTGAGAATGATACCTGATTTGTTTTCGCATTGTTGAAACCGTCCACTCTTTGATAGCTTAAATCTGTCCCCAGAAAGATAGATCCTTGCTGAGCCTGAACAGACATTACGCTAAAAAAAGCAAAGGCTGCTATTATTAATTTTTTCATTTTAATCTTTTTTAATTAATTTTTAGATAACTTTTAAACGATTAACTCCAGAATTTAATTTATAAAATTATAGAGAAAAGTTTTTAGAGATACCAATGTTAAAGGCATTACCGAAAGTAACATTTACTGTACTTTGTTTTGCATTTGTACCTTTAGCTTTTAAATGGCTGTACTCAACTCCTCCGATGCTGAAGTTTAAACCAAAGTTATTTTTAAAATTAATGAATAATGCAGGATTGAACCCAATGTAGTAACCGTCTGCTTTGTTTTCGATGTTACTTGTCGTTGCGTTGTATCCTTTAGTTTTAGCTTCTTGCCATCCACCACCTAGTTCTCCGTAAACAGCAAATGTTTCACTTAATGGTTGTGTGTAACGTACAAAACCTCCGATTCTGGTTGTTTTTGTGTTTCCATCTTCCCATCCTAATTGCTCTAAAGAACTTGCATTCAAATCAGCTTTAGTGAAAGCAACTTTAGCAGCTATTGTCCATCTGTCAGCAAACTGATAACCTAAGTATGGAGACCAATCGTAAGAATCTAATTTTTCTTTTGCACCTCCAAATTTGTTTTCAGTATGGCTGTAACCAACATTACCTCCTAATAAGATACTGTTTTTTTGTGCGTTCATAGTTGATAATCCAAAAACTACTGCTGCAAACAATACTAACTTTTTCATAATTTTCTTTTTTATAAAATAATTTAATTCAAAAAATTTATTTAACCTTTATTCTAATGTAAAATTCTCTACATGTTTAGAATTTTTTATTTTAAATTATGTTAACGATACGTAAATATCGTGCCAAAAATTAACATTTCATTAAAAACTTATACTCAACTTATCTTCTTCCCTGTAAAGAACTTTTGAAGATTTTATCTTATATTTTCATATACAGATATTTAGGTTATAAAAATTTCTTCTTTAGCTCTATTCGGGGCAAATATAGTTATTTTTTTTTTCTAAATTACAATTTTAGGTACTATCCGTATAAATAAATGATAATTTATTATAAAAGCATTTTACCTTACGTAATTTATTTATTGTTTCCTAATTTTAAGATCAATTTATATCTTTTCCAGATAGTGTGCTAAAAACATACCAACTTTATATTTCTGTGGCAATAAATAAACTCCTAAAAGAAAAAAGTTACCCTTATTGGTTTTTATTTATTTAGTATCAACTATTTACGCAGGTTTAGCTCCTAAAATTTATTTTTACTGAAACGCTAGTATTTCAGACATTGTCTTGGAATACAGCGGTATTTACTGCTGCTAAAAGGTAGACCTTTGCATATCTAATGGTATTTACTGCCATATTGCAGGCAGATATATTGTGACTGGTCATGACAATTGATCATAAACCAAACAGGTTTTACGTTTTCAGAATATTTATACACTTTTGACAAGTTTAATTAACAGAAAAAATTTATTTATATTCTTTTTTTCGAAAAAAAGAACTCCTGCATACTGACATAAGTAGTTTAAACGGGTAAACAGAATTTAGATTTTTTATTCCTTTATACCTTAATTTTATTTTTATGAGCGGTTATTAGGGTATAGCTCCCGGCATGTACGGTTAGTACTGCATCTTTACTATATACATACCAGTTCTTCCCTCTCCTTTCTATCCGGTCTGCCTGTTGTATTTGCTTCTTACACCAGCTTACTACCTCATTGGTTTTCAGGGAAAGGTTTTTCTTTATCCGCAGTACTCCTAATTCTGTGGTATGAATTTTATCAATATTAGATAACAAGCTTTTCATTTTCTTTTTAACTGTTTAATATACTCTATATTATTTATAAATATATTACGACTTTCAATATTTCCAATAGTTATAAACCTTATTATAGCCGTTTAGTTCGTTAAGAACAGCAACTCTATCCAAAATGGAAAACTGCTATTTATGATTCTTTTCATCCCAAATGGCATGAACTTCACGGTCATCAAAAATGCGGATGGATATTTTAGTATTGTCGGTCATCATAAATTTCTTTCAACAGCTCGCCATATCAAGAGATACAAATGTATATAAAAAGTGTCACACATATATTATAGGTAATAAACTCTTAAAGACAAAACTCACAGTAAAATAAATATATTACCTTGATTTACAGTCCCAATATATTAGGAACATTCCTAAAACTAATCACATTCATATGTCAAATTATTTATATATTTATGATATAACAATTTATAAAATTCTCACCTAATTTTAAACCTAAAATGTAGAGTTGGAATTTTATTTATAAGGATTTAAATGCATTAATAATTGGTTGTAAAAAACTAATCCCAATTACAGTATCCTGTGACATACTCCACAATTTGGAAACAACATATTCAACATTATTCACTTTATCTTTGTCAAAATAACATGCCTTATTATCACCACATATATCTATCTGATAACAAGCTAGTTTGTCTTTTTCTTTATACTTTTCTCTATACGGAGAAGCAAACTTTATGATTTTATTATAATTTTTAATATTATAACTAATCATTTCTGTCGCATAGAATACTTTTTTTATTTTATCTATCTTTACCCTCTCAGCAATTTCATTTATCTTTCTATATGTAACAGTCTTTATAGATGAAAGATAAGACATGAACTCAAAAGTATCATCTTCATAAATTATAAGAAATGTCGGCATAAGTGTGCCTTTTTGATCAAGTGCCATTATATGCATTATTACGAATGCTTCAAATTCATTTATTTTATCATTGTTATCACTAAACATTCTGGTTAGATTAGACAGAGGAGTTCGATGTTTTTTAAAAAAATTCTCAGGGTAAAAAACAAAACCTTTACTGGCTTTTTCAAATTGATCTTCTTGATTATAGTAAACATAATCATCTACAAATAAAACTTCTTTAGGGATTTTGAAGAAATGAAATTGTTTTATTTTATCTTGCAATTGATTACATAAAGAACATTCTTCTCCAATATCTTTTCTCATTGCGTTCATAAACTCTATCATATTATGAACTCCAATAATGACATCTTCTAAAAACTCTTCATCAAAATCTTTTTCATAAAAAGAAAACTCTACTGAAAAAAATATTTCTATGGAATTAAGTCCATGAAATAATAATCTAACTGATTCTATAGTGTCTGTAATAGATATTTCATTTCCTATATCAAATACCTCTTCTGATAAAACAATTGAATTATTAGGAATATATAATATTATTTTAATTTTTTTCTGCAAATCAAATGGATGTTCTTTTAGAACTTCATTTCTCTTTTCTATAAACCATTTACTAGCTTCTCCTGTAAAATATTTATCTCTATTCTTAATGTAGATTTGTTCAAAAGATGTGCCTTTTAAAGATTTCTGTAGCATAAAGGTTATATTCCTATATTCAGAAAAAAAAATATCTAAATAAGATATATTATCAAACAGGTTGTTTCCCTTATTAAAATGCTCCAAACTCCTTAGTGCACTATATAACTTATGCATAGCTGGATAAAGCAAACTGCTTCTATTGTAATCATCCATAGTAATATTAATCTATATTCACTAATTTTCAATTTTCATCTTTTGAGTCTTCTAATATTTTTAAGAGAACATCAAATAGTACTTTAAAATTTTCTAATGAGATTTTTTTAAATTCTCCTGTTTTATTTGCGATATTCTCAGCAAATGCCATTTTAGTTAAAGCTACATTAACTCCAAACTCATTGAGAACTCTATCATTACCATCAATTATTTTAGGATAAGATGACCGTATGGTTTTTCTATTAGCAAAATTTACATTTTCTTCTTTATGGAAACATGTATTAGGATCAAATTCAGTACTTAAATATAATCGCCTCTCTTTATTTCCTTTTGTTTTTATTTCATCATCAGTATAATAATGCTCAATACATATCTCTTCAAAATCTCGATGAGGAGGTATAGGAAGCATTACAGAATATACCTTATCCCCCCAATGTTTATAAAAATTAGGATATTGACATATATTTTTTCTATTATAACGTCTATCATCACCATCAAATAGAAAAATATCAACTCTATCGCTTTTTTTCGTTATAGACCAATTCTTACAAATATCATATAAAGTGCTATTGCTTATTTCTTTCCCCTCATATGGATGAAATCCTATATTTAAGTCTATAAAATCCCCTTTACTCTTTAGATATTTTAGAGCTGTTTCAATATGTATAGCATCAGTTTTTCCTTCACAAAAAACAATAGCAGTATTTGATTCTATAATATCTTTAGGTACTGGAAGTTTTATTTCTGGATTTAATTCTTTAATTCTCCTAAAAAGATTTCGGTATACACTATTATTTTTTCCTTTAATATATCCAATATAACCTATTTTACCTGATATTTCTTTTAAAAAAGAAAAAATATAATTTTCTACTTTTTTATTTTTATAATTATACTTCTCAAAATGTTCTATTGCTGCATTTTCAAGACCATATTTTTCCCATGCATGAAGCATAGCTCTTACATGACGAACAAATTTTCTATTGATATTTATTCGATTATTGACTATCAACCCTGTAACTTCTTGTCTATTATTTTTTAATGCAAATCTGATCTTCTGTCTATTAATAACGAATCCATTAGACTCAATAATACTAATGAGCTCATTAGATAGAAACAACTCATTATCTCTAATAACACCAATCTCTTTTGGTAATTCTTTTAGGTTAGTAGAAAATGTTAAATCATCGGCATACCTTGTATAATCTACCTTACATTTTTGTGAAAGATCTAAAATCTGATTATCAAGTCGACGACAAATATAATTTGATAAGATTGGAGAGGATGGTGCACCTTGAGGTAAACAACCATTATAACAACATACTTGGGCAAGTATGGTAGCTACTTTATCGTTAAAATTAAATGGATAACTCTTAAATAGTCCTCTTATTCTACCAAAATTAATTGAAGTAAAAAAATCTTTTAAATCTATATTTATAAGAATTCTTTTTTTAACATGAATTTGAGCATTTGTCTTGATACTTTTATCTTTAACATATCCATGAGCACAATATTTAGGACTATGTAAATTATTTAATATAATAGACAGTTTTTTCTGAATATTCTTAATTCCTGAAATCGGAGCACAAATTTGGCGTTTACTCTTGTTTCTTTTTGATATTTCGAATATCTCATATTTCTTTTCGTCTGGTAGTTTATATATATTATATATTAAATTTTTGTATGGAATATCTAAAACTGAAGCTAGCTGTCTATCAGTTTCCACTTCTAAAAATGAATTTAATATATCTTTATCAAAATCTTCTTCCATGATGTAAAAACAAGTATCCGCTGAATTATTCATCTTATAGTGCTACGGCCATAAAACCGAAAATATTGGAAAGCGTTGGTGGAACAGTGTCCTAACCTTTTCATAATCGTCGCAGGAACACAACGAAAAAGTCAATAATTCAACGAATACTTTTAAATAAATTTATATTCTAAACTTGTCTATTAGTCAGTTATACAAATCAGAACTCTACCCTCTCCCTTTCAAAACCTCTTCCAGAAGTCTCACTTTTTCCTTTTCGGTTTCGAGGAGTTTTTCGTATAGTTCTACGATTTTATCAACGGTATTAAAGGTAGGTTGATTAAATATTGAACCAGAATTATCATGTAAAGTACTTGAAATAATATTTATAGCAGCTCCCTGTTCTAATTCAGTAATGGCTTCTACAGGAATATCCAAGGCTTTGGCGATTTTCTCCAAAATGTCTTGTTCCAGCTTCTCTTTCTTTTCGTAGGTAGATAAAGTAGCTTGTGATACGCCAATTTCTTCTGCCAGTACGTCCTGGTTAATGTTTCTCCATTCTCTCCATCGTCTTACATTGGCTCCGTGGTTATTCTTTTTTGCTGTAGTTGCTTCCATTTATTCTAATTATAAAGTTTACTTACTCACAAAAATAGGAAAATTAATTCATCCACTATTTAATTTCTTTAGCTTATTTTTTTATTACTAGTGTTACTAATATTATTATTAATATTTTCAATATACTATTGGTTGCTCTGATAGGTTTTACCATCAACCGGCAGTTACTTTGTCTCAAAAAAGCGTAAAAATGAAAACCGAAAATTATCCTCATATTGAAAGGCTTCAAAAATTAGAGAGAACATTACTAGAATATATTGAGGAATATTCTCCTTTTTATGAAGACATGGTTAATTACGACTATGTGCACTATAATCTAGTGTCTTTATTGGAAGTGTCCCAAAAATGCCTGTTTCTGGAAGAGGATATACTGAGGGATGATATGAAAATCCATATCTATAATTTACTGGAAATTGCCAAAGCTATGCTGGATAAGGATGAGCATGATTTTTTAAATCAGTTGGCCACGTATGCAAGAGCTTACGGTGAAGTAAAGGACTATATAAAGAAAAATTCTTGATATAAATCTGTTTCTGGCTCTACCTGAAATAAGGTAATATAATTCTTTTTTTCTGCATTCTTATAGTACCGAACTAAAAATATTTACAAGAAAAAACCGCAGTAAATATATGCTTTACTGCGGTTTGTTTATTTTTGATTATCGTTTGTAATCTTTTCTTATTTTATTTCTTCAAAGTCAACATCTTCTACATTATCTCCCCCTTGTTGTCCTGCACCTGCCTGATCTGCGCCTTGTTGTGCTCCGGCAGCTGCCTCAGGGTTTTGACCTGCTTTGTATAAATCTTCAGATGCGGCTGTCCATGCCGTATTAATTTTTTCCATTGCTACGTCTATGGCAGCAATATCTTTACTTTCATGGGCTTTTTTCAATTCTGCCAAGGCATCTTCAATCGGTTGTTTTTTGTCTGCCGGTAATTTGTCTCCAAATTCTTTTATTTGTTTTTCTGTTTGGAAAATCATTCCATCAGCAGCATTCAGCTTATCAACCTCTTCTTTACGTTTTTTATCCGCTTCAGCATTTGCTTCTGCTTCTTTTTTCATTTTTTCGATTTCCGCTTCGCTTAAACCGGAAGAAGCCTGTATTTTAATGGATTGCTCTTTACCTGTACCTTTGTCTTTAGCCGATACACTTAAAATACCGTTAGCATCTATATCAAAAGTAACTTCGATTTGAGGAACTCCTCTAGGTGCCGGTGGAATGTCTACTAAATCAAATTTACCGATTTCTTTGTTATCGTTAAACATAGGTCTTTCTCCTTGTCCTACTCTAATGGTTACAGCGGGCTGATTGTCTGCTGCGGTAGAGAAAGTTTCTGATTTTTTGGTAGGGATGGTCGTATTGGCATCAATTAGTTTAGTGAAAACTCCTCCGTAGGTTTCAATACCTAAAGATAACGGAGTTACGTCTAATAATAATACATCTTTTACATCTCCGGTTAATACCCCTCCCTGAATAGCGGCTCCTACGGCAACCACCTCATCCGGATTCACTCCTTTGGATGGTTTTTTTCCGAAGAATTTTTCTACTTCTTCCTGTATAATAGGAATACGGGTAGAACCTCCTACTAATAAAACCTCGTCTATATCTGAAGTTTTTAATCCTGCATCTTCCAATGCTTTTTTACAAGGCTCCATAGATCTTTTAACCAGGTCTGCTGCTAATTGTTCAAATTTTGCACGAGTCAAAGTTTGAACCAGGTGTTTAGGCCCTGAAGCTGTTGCAGTGATGTAAGGTAAATTAATTTCTGTTTGTGCAGAGGATGATAATTCTACTTTCGCTTTTTCTGCTGCTTCTTTTAATCGTTGTAAAGCAATAGGGTCTGCTTTTAAATCTACTCCTTCTGCTGATTTGAATTCACCTGCCAACCAGTTGATGATAACATCGTCAAAGTCATCTCCTCCTAAGTGTGTATCTCCGTTGGTTGATAATACTTCAAAAACTCCGTCTCCTAAATCCAAAATAGAAATATCAAAAGTACCTCCTCCTAAATCGTAAACCGCTACTTTCTGATCTTTGTGTGCTTTATCTAACCCATAGGCCAATGCTGCGGCTGTAGGCTCATTTATAATTCTTTCTACTTTTAACCCTGCAATTTCACCTGCTTCTTTAGTTGCTTGTCTTTGTGCATCGTTAAAGTACGCAGGTACGGTAATTACCGCTCTGTCTACAGTTTCTCCTAAGAAATCTTCTGCCGTTTTTTTCATTTTCTGAAGAATCATGGCTGAAATTTCCTGTGGTGTATATAATCTTCCGTTGATATCTACTCTGGGTGTGTCTGAGTCACCTTTTACTACTTTATAAGGAACTCTGGATACTTCACTGGCATCAGATGAATATTTAGTTCCCATAAATCTTTTTATAGAATAAACAGTGTTGTGAGGGTTAGTCACCGCTTGTCTTTTTGCAGGGTCTCCTACTTTAATTTCTCCATCTTCCATAAAAGCCACTACTGAAGGAGTGGTTCTTTTTCCTTCTGCATTAGTTATAACAGTAGGGTCGCTTCCTTCCATAACTGCCACACATGAGTTGGTAGTTCCTAAGTCTATTCCAATAATTTTGCTCATATTTATGTTTTTTCTTTTGTTACTAAATTAATGATATTAAAATTTCACTGTAACTATTTTCAATGATTATGCCATGAAGCAATTTAGAATTATTTGTCAGCCACCTACGTTAAATATATGACATAATGACAAAAAAAATCCTGTTTTTCTTATATAAATAAGTCTTTATTTTCTGCTCTTCCTCTGAATATAAGAATGACCAAGCCTTTAGCTGTCTTTTTATACTCATGCTAAATTTTCAACTATAGCACAGGTCTGCAAGGATTAAGATATATTAGCAAGTTTTTAATAATATAATATTTCAAGATAATTTACAAATAAAAATTATTATATTTGATTAAATTAAAACAAATAATTATCATGAAGAACTATTTTAACCTTTTCTTTATAGCATGCGTGCTATTTTTATCGTCGTGTAGCGACGAATCCATTAATCCGGTATCCTCAACCGATATTCAATCAAATGCCAAAGAACATCTATGTTTAGATGCTATTGTACCGGAAGATCTTTTAGAAAATCCCAAATTAACTACTCACGGTGCTTTATTGAAGTCAAAAAAATGGGAAAACGGACAAACTATTACTATCAAATTTTTAAACGGTAATGCTTTTTTACAAAACAAAGTAAAACAATTTGCCAATCAATGGATGCAATATGCCAACCTTAAATTTGTATATGTAAATGCGAATCAGAGTGCTGATATAAGAATTAACTTTGATAACAGCGGGGGATCCTGGTCTTATTTAGGCACAGATTCAAAACGAATTGACCAAAGCAAGCCTTCTATGAATTTTGGCTGGTTTAACAACTCTACGCCGGACACTGAATTTTCAAGAACCGTAATTCATGAATTCGGACATGCTTTAGGACTTATACACGAGCATCAGAATCCGGCAGCCAATATCCAGTGGAACAAGGCCAAAGTTTATTCTTATTATGGGGGTGCTCCTAATTACTGGACCACTGCACAGGTAGATAATAATATTATAAACAAATACAGCAGCACGGTAACCAATTATTCATCTTTTGACAGTCAATCGATTATGCTGTATTCTTTTCCTGCTTCATTAACTTTAAACGGATGGTCCAGCGGATGGAATACCGCTTTATCTGCAACTGATAAAAACTTTATTTCTCAGGAATATCCTAAGTCTAAACCAAGTGCTGAACTTAGAAATTTATATCGATATAATATTAATGCTCAGCATTTCTATACTTCTAATTTTGCAGAATTAGGCAACAGGTATTATGAAGGTGTATTAGGTAAGGTCTATTCTCAGCAGGTAAGTAATACTCTGCCTATTTACAGATATTTTAATAGTATTAACGGAGATCGTTTGTCTACGTTAAACTGGAATGAGCTGAAAGGCGGTGGCCAGGGCGGCTGGAGATACGAAGGAATTACCGGATATGCTTATCAAAGCGCACAGCCCAATACAATTCCTGTTTACAGATATTATAAAGGAGGTAACAGACCAGACCATTTTTACACTATAAACAGCTCGGAAGTTGCCGGTGGTAAATACGGCTATCAAGCTGAAGGTATTGCTTTTTACGTGGTAAGATAAGAAAAAAAAGAGAGGTAAAAATTACCTCTCTTTCTTTTTTATTACATAATCGGATTAATATTCGTTGGTTGAGTGCAGTTTTACGGAGGGATATTTATCCGTAGTCATAGTAATGCTAAAGGCTGAATCTGCCAGGAATACTAACTGGCCAAATTTATCGCGCGCCAGAAATTTTTGCTTTACTCGTTTGAATTCTAAAAATTCTTCCGATTTTTCATCATCACATTCCACCCAGCAGGCTTTATGTATATGAACGGGTTCGTAACTACATTTGGCTGAATACTCATGTTCCAATCTATATTGTATTACTTCATACTGAAGGGCTCCTACAGTACCTATAATTTTACGATTGTTTATTTCCATTGTAAAGAGCTGAGCAACTCCTTCATCCATCAGCTGATCTATTCCTTTGGCCAGCTGCTTGGTTTTCATTGGATCATCGTTATTAATATACCGGAAATGTTCGGGAGAGAATGAAGGGATTCCTTTAAAGTTTAATTTTTCACCTTCTGTAAGGGTGTCTCCAATCCTGAAATTTCCTGTATCGTGCAACCCGACAATATCGCCGGGAAAACTTTCTTCCACCACTTCTTTTTTATCTGCAAAAAAAGCTGCCGGACTGCTAAACTTCATTGTTTTATTCTGACGAACATGAAGATAGTTCGTATTTCTTTTAAATGTTCCCGATACTATCTTGACAAACGCAAGACGGTCTCTATGTTTAGGGTCCATGTTAGCATGAATTTTAAAAACAAAACCTGTAAATCCTTCTTCTTCAGGTTTAACTAACCGAACATCACTCATTTTAGGTAACGGATTAGGGGCTATCTCCACAAAGGCATCCAAAAGTTCCTGAACACCAAAATTATTTAAAGCAGAACCGAAAAATACCGGCTGTAATGCTCCTTTCAAATATTCTTCTTTAGAAAAAGACGGATATACAGATGCTATCAGCTCCTGATCATTTCTCAAATTTTCCGCAGCTTTTTCTCCTACCCATTCGTTAAGTGAGGGATCATTTATATCCTCAATTTCAATGGTGTCTCCTATTTTTTGCTTTCTTTCTTCTGTGAAAAATTTTAATTTTTTTTCCCACATGTTATAGATTCCCTGAAAATCTAATCCCATACCTATGGGCCAGGACAAAGGGGTAACTTTCAGTTTTAATTTCTGCTCAACTTCGTCCAGCAAATCAAAAGCGTCTTTTCCTTCCCTGTCTAATTTGTTAATGAAAACAAGCATAGGTATGTTTCTCATTCTACAAACCTCGACCAGCTTTTCTGTTTGTTCTTCAACTCCTTTAGCCACATCTATAACCACAATAACCGAATCTACGGCGGTTAAGGTTCTATAGGTATCTTCTGCAAAATCTTTGTGTCCGGGAGTATCCAGAATATTTATCTTCTTTCCTTTATATTCAAAAGCCAATACCGAAGTAGCTACAGAAATACCTCTTTGCCTTTCAATTTCCATAAAATCCGAAGTGGCTCCTTTTTTTACCTTATTGCTTTTTACAGCTCCTGCTTCCTGAATAGCGCCTCCAAAAAGCAACAATTTTTCAGTAAGTGTGGTTTTACCTGCATCGGGGTGAGAAATAATTCCAAAGGTTTTACGCCTGTGTATTTCTTTTTCTAAAGTAGTACTCATTATTAAAATTTGAATAAATGTCTGCAAATATAAAATAATTATAAGTTTGCTTCTCTATATGCTCCACAATAATTGCTATGAGCAACATAGTAAACTATGAAAACAGAATGGTTTTATTCTTATAAACCAAAACCCTCCGGTTAATATGACTTTCTATAGCCCGGGATAAAACTATTTTTTCCAAATCTCTTCCTTTTCGAACTAAATCCTGAACACTATCCCGGTGTGTTATTCTGGTTATATCCTGTTCTATAATCGGCCCTGCATCCAGCTCTGCGGTAACGTAGTGACTTGTAGCTCCTATAAGCTTTACTCCTCGCTCATATGCAGCATGATAAGGCCGTGCTCCTACGAAAGCGGGTAAAAACGAATGATGTATATTTATAATTTTATCGGGATAATTTATAATGAATTGATCAGACAATATTTGCATGTAGCGGGCCAGTACTATGAAATCAATATGATTTTCTTCCAGCAAATGCTTTTGCTCTGCTTCTATTTCTTCTTTATTTGTACTGTTAATTTTTAAAACATAATATTTAATTCCGAATTTTTCTGCCACCCATCGTAAATCTTCATGATTACTTATTATCAACGGTATTTCTACCTTCCACTCCCCTGCCGTGTATCTTGCCAGTATATCAAACAGGCAGTGAGACATCTTAGATACAAAAACTGCCATTTTAGGTTTATAATCATTAAAATACAAGCTAAAAGTAAGATTGTATTTTTTTGCATATAAGGTTTCAAAATAATCTTCTATCTTGTCTCTGGGAATAACAAAATTTGAAAGATCCCACTCTATACGCATAAAAAACTGATTTTCCTGCTTGTCTACATGTTGTTCCAGATTGATGATATTCCCCCCATTAACATTAATAAAATCTGTAACAGCAGCAACCAATCCGGGCTGATCCGGGCAGTATATTAGAATAATAGCTTGTGAATTTTTCATATTTATATATGTATATTAATTTGATGCGAAATAGTATACAAATATACTTTATTTAGTAATTTACCGGGATTTAATGCCATAAATAAAATGTGTATTTTTACATTCTTTAATTGAATAATATGAAAATACTTGTAATTGAAGATGAACCGGAATTGTGCCAAGTGATTTGTCAATCCCTGGAAAAAGAAATGCATATTGTTGAATCTGCCAATAATTATAAAACCGGGTTAGACAAAATCATATCTTTTGATTATGATTGTATTCTTCTTGATATTATGCTTCCTGATGGAAGTGGCATGGACTTATTGAAAAATTTAAAAAATGAGGGTAAAAAGGATTCTGTAATTATAATTTCTGCAAAGGATTCTTTGGACGATAAAATTGAAGGATTAGATTTAGGTGCTGATGATTATCTGACTAAACCTTTTCATCTTGCAGAACTTCATGCCCGCATAAAATCCGTGCTTAGAAGAAACAATCATAACGGACAATCCTTAATTGTATGGAACAATATTAAAATGTCTCCTGAAAACAGAACGGTTGAAGTAAATTCTTCTTTACTTAATCTTACTAAAAAAGAGTTTGACCTACTTTATTATTTCCTTATAAATCCTAACCGGTTAATATCTAAAACAGCTATTGCAGAACATGTGTGGGGCGATTATATGGATGAGGCAAGCAGCCTGGACTTTGTTTATTCCCAGGTAAAAAATTTACGAAAAAAGCTTAAGGATCATGAAGCCGACATCAATATTCAAGCGGTATATGGTTTAGGATACAAAATGATTTAATCTTACTTTTTATATGCGTTTACATAATTATACACTGAAATACCTTACGATAGCACTCTTACTAGTAATTTCTCTATGGGCTGCTCTTTTTTATGCTTTTATTTTAGATGAAGTGTATGATAATATAGATGATGGACTCAAAAACTCTAAAATTGAAATTATTAAGGAAGCATATAAAGATCCTAAAATTTTAAATACACGGGAATTCGGAATTAATAATTTCAGAATTACTCCTATGCCGGAAGGTGATTATCCTTCTAAAAGCAAAATTATTACTACTCAGGAATATCTGGAGTTTGATGACGAAGATGAGCCTGTAAGATTATTAACCGCTTATTTCTACGATTCTGATAATAACCCTTATAAGCTGGAAGTGAAAACTTCTATGATTGAAGAAGATGATTTACTTGCCGATTTAAGTATTGCTTTATTGGTTTTATATCTGGTTCTTATAATAAGCATTTTTTTATTAAATTATATTTTATTAAAAAAGGTATGGAAATCATTTTATGATTTATTAAATAAATTAAAAAAATATATTCCGGGAAATAAATCCAGCTTTACATCTACTCAAACAAAGATTAAAGAATTTAAAGATTTGGAAAATGAAATTGAAAAAATGATGATCCGAAACGAGAATAGCTTTAATCAACAAAAATTGTTTATATCTAATGCCGCTCATGAGCTTCAAACTCCATTAGCTATATCCATCAATAAACTAGAACTTTTAGCGGAAGATCCTCAAATTACAGAAAAACAATTAGAAGGAATTTCTTCTATTACAAACAGTTTAAATCGCCTGGTTAACCTTAATAAATCTTTATTATTGCTGACCCGTATTGAAAATAATCAGTTTCATGAAAATGAAAATATATCTTTTAATGATATTATTAAAAACAGCTTAACTGATTTTACTGACTTTGCTGAATATAAACAAATCTCAATCGAACTTACAGAGATTGGTAATTTTGAATTTTATATGAATAAAGGGCTTGCTATAACTTTGATTAATAATCTGATAAAAAACGCCATTATCCATAATTACCCTACAGGTAAAATTATTATTACTATAAGCCAAGACTATTTCCTCATACAAAATACCAGTATTCAAACAGTACTTGACGAACAACTAATCTTTAACCGATTTTACAGAAATTCGAATGACTCCCAGTCTACAGGCTTAGGCTTATCCTTAGTTAAAACAATAATTAACTCTTATCCTAAATTATCTATTCAATATACTTTTAATGATTTTCATAGTTTTAAAATTTACCAAATTATATAATTAGGTTTTTACAATATAATTACAACTCTGTTGTTTATTCTCTCTTTAATCCATTAAATATTAAACCATTTTCCTAGTATTTTTTTAGTATTACTCATAAATTGTACAAATTAGTTTAATATAAAAAAAGATTTATTTTGTGTTAATATTTTTTTTTATATATCATTTTGTTAATCAGGATATAATATGTTAAAATTTATTTATTTTACCTAAAAAATACATTTATTATAAAATATTGTTTAATTTTGTAAACATTTCTTTTTCATTATAAGGTAATAAATACATAATAATACATCATTAATAAAAAAAATACTATGATTCTAAATTTAACTAACAAAAAAATTAATTAATTTATTTATTTGCAAAACGTTGTTGTCCGATAATTTATTTTTCAATAATATGTAATAAAAAAATTCGCTCTTTATTACTTCACCTCTCCCAACTATTGATTAATAATATTTTCAACTCTTTGTATAGTCCTTTAACATATACAATCTATGCTGTTGACCTGTATATGTATGAGATATCATTCTCTTAATATTTTATGGAGTAAGCTCTCTATGCTTAATGTTACTTGTATGTTAGAAAATAAAAATATAAATTCTTTTATATATGGAAGAAAATACAAAGCTTTCTGTAAAAAAAAACAATCTTATTAAAAATAAATTCGAACCCAAAATTCTCAGCCGGCAAGATAATAATGCCAACGAAGAATATATTTCTAAGTTAAAAAACATAGCAAAAAATTATAATAAAAAATCTGTTTTTGAAGTTGGCGATTTAGTACAATGGAAGATAGGTCTAAAAAATAGAAAAAAACCCGAATACAATCAACCGGCTATTGTTATAGAAGTACTGGAAGAACCTATAAATGAACATATAAATGATAAAGTAGGGGTTTCCAACTTAAATGAAAAATTATCTTTAGCCTTGGGTTTTTTATCAGAAAATAATGAATTTCAAATTTCTTATTATTCTCAAAAAAGATTTGAACATTATATATAACTCTTTGTGCCTGAAAATTAAATTCCTAATTCTTTCCTAAATTTACATTTAGGTTTGTATCCCATTATTAAAATTAGTTGTAATGAAATACAAAATAATAGTTCTAGGAATTTTAATTTGTGCCTCCATAGTTTTTATCTCTATGCGTTTTTATTCCGTAGGTGAGACCATTGTGACGAAAGACCAGTTACCTGAGAAAGCCTCAGCATTTATTCAACGTCATTATGCTCATCATAATTTAAATTATATAATTAGAGAGCAGAAATTTTTTAGCAAAAAATATGAAGTCAAATTTACCAATGGAATGGAAATAAATTTTGATTCTCAAGGAAACTGGACAGAGATTGATGCAAAATATGCTACCATTGATTATTCTGTTTTTTCTCAAAAAATCGGATTTTATCTGGCCTCCCACTTTCCCGGTACTCAAATTTTAAAAGCCGAAAGGAAAAATTTCGGAAGACAGGAAATAAAAATATCTAACGGGCTGGAACTGCTCTTCTCATCACAAGGAGAATTTAAAAGTCTGGAAGATTAAAAAGTTAATTGTCTATTTTTTTTAAATTAATTTAATTTTCATTGAATTGTATTTTTTTAAAAAGTTATTTTTGCATTTCGTTTCAAGTCTATAATTATGATGATTAATCTGAAAACTGCAGTAATAACCAAATTAACATTGCAATCTGTTGGAAATAAATTACGGGAAGAAAAAAACACCTATGCCGGTGATTTATTCCATCTCAATGAAAAAGAAGAGGAAGAACTTCTTCCTTTTTTTATGTCTCCTTTTAAAAAATTGACGGAATACTATCAGTTTACTCATTATACTCAAGATATTAACTTTAATATATTATATTCTCTCTGCAAAGAAATGTTTGATGATTCTATAGACTTTGTTGAATTTTCAGACAAAGTACTGGATCATCTTTATGAAAGATCCAATCACCCTCAGATTAAAAGTGGCGAGGTTTTTATCGCTTTGCTGGAAGGTATTGATACGGGTCAGGAATCTAAAATATCCGGCATCGGTATTTTTAAACTCGAAAACAAAAATAAATTTTTGCGATTCAGACATTCTGATATTGTAGAATGCGCAATTCAAAAAGGATATCGTTTAAATTCATCTCTGGATAAAGGGTGTATCATTCTTAACGTTCAAAAAGACTCCGGTTACCTTTCGTTAATACATGATGATGCACGTGTTGAATCTGAATACTGGAAAAAATCTTTTTTAGATGTAGACTACATTAAGGATGACTCTTATCAGACAAAGAATTACATCAATCTGCTCTCTGATTTTTCTCAGCAAGTTATTTTTGAAGAGAAAGGAAAAAAAGCCCAGACAGAGTTTATAAGTAATTGCCTTCAGGTTTTTAACGAAAATGAAACTATAACCGAAGAAATTCTTGAAAAAGAAATATTGGATACGTATGAGGTAGCAGAAGAATTTAAAAATTATAAAAAAGATTATGCTGAGTCTTCCAATATTGAATTTTCTCAAATATTTGATGTATCTACTCCTGCCTTAAACCGGGAAAAAAGAAAGATTAAAACTGATATAAAACTGGATACCAACATACAGATTAAGCTGGATATAAACTCACCTGAATCTTCTGAAGACTTCATGGAACAGGGGTATGATGATGAGAAAAAAATGTTCTATTATAAAGTCTATTTTAATTCTGAAATATAGGAATTTCAGACATATTTGGTATATAAGTAGTTTATTTCATATATTTACTTTTCAATTCACCACAGAATGCCCATCGTAGACTTTATTATACCAGACTATTTCACCAGAATTGTTACATGGAAAGTAAGCGAGACCAATGAAGAATTGCTTCGTATTCTCAAACTGAACAATAAGCGTCAAGAAAGATATGAATCGTTAACTCCTAAAAGGAAACGTGAGTATCTTGGACTTAGAGCCTGTCTTATGGCTCTGGGACTGGATGAAAAAGTGCAATATACCCCCGAAGGAAAACCTTTCGTTGAAGGTACATATAACATCTCTGTCACTCATTCTCACGGAATGGTTTGCGTAGGTGCCTCCTCTTTTAATATAGGAGTAGACATTGAGCTGGAAAGAGATAATAAAATTAATAACATTAAATATAAGTTTATTCGTGAAGATGAATTTAAATTTATTCCTAAAGAACAGGAAAAAGATTATTTTCATATCATCTGGGGACTAAAAGAAGCTTTATATAAAATACACCAGGGAAACTTATGGTCTTTTTTAAATCATTACAGGGTGGAACCATTCAGTTTAAAGGGTGATAAACCCATCACCTGCTGGATTATTGATGAAAAAGCCAGCGTAAAGTATTATGCCCGATATAAAAAAATTAACAATTATTACATGGCCTATGTCTTAAATTATGAATAATTTTTTTCATATGTTGACATTAACTACCGAAATTTTTATTTTATTTTCATCTGTACTACCATCTAAAATTTAATCCATTGAAAAAAGCACTTATCATTCAAAACAAATTTATAGGAGATGTTTTGGTAGCCAGTGTACTGGCTAAAAATTTAAAAAAAAGCATTCCTGACCTTAGTGTTCATTTTTTTTGCTATGATAAAGCCGTAAGTATATTAGAGAATAACCCATACATAGATAAAGTTATTACCTTTGATGACCAAGAACTAAAAAAAATTCCGGTTCTTTGGAAATATACCAAACAAATCAGAAATGAAAAGTATGATATATTAATTGATCCCTATGCAAAGTTACAAAGCCGTTTTATTACTCTGCTTTCCAACGCTAAGCAAAAAATCAGCTTCGACAAACCCTTTTTCAAACATTTTTATACAAATGTTTATAAAGAAGAAAAAGAACCTATGCTTATTCATTGTACTTCCATTGAAAACCGATGTTTATTATTATCTCCATTCTTTAAAGATTTTACGACTATTGATTTTCAGACGGAAATATTTCTTACCGATGAAGAAATAAATAACGCCAGAGAATATATGTCCCAGGAGGGGGTTAATTTTAATAAACCGGTTATTATACTGGGTGTTTTAGGCAGCAGCCTGGATAAGTCCTGGCCTTTAGCCTATATGGCAGAATTGACCAATTTTTTACTTGAAAATTTTGATATAAATATATTGTTTAATTACGTACCTTCTCAACAAAAAGATGTAGATCGAATCCTTTCTTCGGTTTCACAAAAAGATAAGATATTTACATCTATATTGGGATCTTCAGTAAGAGAATTTGCAGCTATTTTAAAAAATTCAGATGCTCTTATTGCTAATGAAGGGGGAGCGGTAAATATCGCAAAAGCTCTCTTAAAACCTACATTTTCAATCTTTTCCCCACATAAATTCCGGAAAGACTGGGGCTGTTATGAAAATTTGTTTATACATCAAAGTTTTCACCTTACAGATATAAACCCCGAAATATACAAACAACACTCTGTTAAAGAGATTCTAAAAGCACCTGAACCTTTTTATCTTTTGTTAAAGCCTGAAAAAGTTATTCCGGTAATTTCCGATTATGTACAAAACGTGTTAAATATTCCTTTATATAAATAAACCTATAAACGTTAAAAAGCAGGTAACTATTAAAAAATAAATTACCTGCAAAATTAATGTATTAAATGTTTGGAAGAAAAATCACATAATTCCTCCTCCTTTTTTAGTGTTCTCGTCAAAAACTTTTTTATTTATTCTATTAACTTTCCCAGAGCTTAAATTGTAACGAACAGAAAAACTTATATTTCTGCTTTCCCAATCAGAACGTCCTTTGAGATTAGATGGGTTGATCATTTGATATTTCGAATGGTTGGTGTTGAATACGTCTGCCAACCTTATACTGATACTTAATTGATTGTTCATCAACATTTTTCTCAATGAAATATCTACTTTCCATTGTTCATTATATGAGTTATAGAGGTCCTTTGACTTAGAATAATATTGAGCTAGAAGTTGAATACTTAAAGAAGGATTAAGAACAAAATTATTGGTTGTTTTAATTATATATTTGTCAATATTCCTTTTAGTCCACTGCTCCTGCTTTAATCCAGACACTTCTCCCCAATAGTACTCCAAAGAAGAATTATTTTTCCACCATTTGTAAGCAGAAAAATTTAAATCAAATTCACCTCCATACTGAGCATTGGCTTTCGTATTCTCGTTAATAATTTCAATATAACTCGGATGCTCTACAAATCTTTGACTGATTGCGTCTTTAATATCTCTATAAAAAATACCAGCTTCCACATTTAATTTTCCAATATTAGCAGAGGTTCCTACCTGAAATGAATTAGTAAATTCAGGCTTTAATTTATCATTACCTGAAATAATTATTGTTCCGACTACAAATTGAGGAACCGGAGAGAGTATTCCTGCCCACGGACGATCAATTCTTCGTGAATAATTGAAAGACAATTCCATTTTTTTTTCTTTTCCTAATTTATAACTGGTATGTAAAGTAGGATAAATTTGCACATCTGTTGTATTAACCTGAACTGAATTAGTAAAATCTGATGTTGCTTTTGTATCTGTAAGCTCACCACGTATACCGGCTTTCAAACCAATTCTCTCCCATTGTTTTTTGTATTCTGCATATAAACTATAAATATCCCGTTCGAATTTGTACACATTTGCCTGGGCACTTTCGTAATTGTCCTTGTATCTGTTAAGCCTTAATTCAGCACCTGCCGTAAACATAGTTTTATCAGAAAGAGGATTTGAATAATCCAGATTTGCTCTGATATTTTTTTCTTCAATATGATTTCTTTCCTTTAAACTTATAGAAGAGTTTCTAAATCTATCTTGATTATTTTTATTAAAATTTGCTTGAAATTCTAATTCGTGATCCGATTTATCGAATTTTGATTTATAAAATAAATCATACTCCTGATATTTTGAATTATCTTTCTGTGACTGATTTATTATACTTTTCATTAAATTATTACTATCGATACTTTCATTATCCACACGTAAGTTATTTCCTGATTGTTGCGTATAAACTGATAACGTATTTTGAGAGTTTATAAAATAATCAGTTCCTACTTTTACATATCTGTTAATATTTCCTATTGATAACAGATAATCTAATTGAGAATCTGGGTTTCTTCTCTTTAAATAACCGGAGTTTTGAAAATTATAATCATTATATCCTGCATTCGCGAATAGATTAAATTTTTTATAGCCCAAATTCATATCAATACCGTTTACATATTTTGATTTTTTTCCTATTATATATCCGGTATTCAAACCTAAATTAATTCCTTGTTTAGTACTCTTTTTTAATATTATGTTGATTATTCCTGCTTTACCTTCAGGTGAATACTTTGCGGGTGGATTGGTTAAAATTTCTATTTTATCTACCAAATAGGGGGGTATAATTTTAATACCTGATCAAAATCTAAAGTAGAAGGTTTGCCGTCTATCAAAACTTTAACATTTAAACTTCCCCGTAAAGAAATTTGGTTTGCTTGATCTATGCTGATTCCCGGAATTGTTGTCAATATTTGAGTTAAATCCGGAGCTGTACCTGCCCAATCATCACCAAGAGTTACGACTTTTCTGTCAATACTATTTTTAATCGTCGTTTTTTTTCCGGTGATTACTAAATTTGTCAGCGTATGTTCTTTCGTTATTTTTTCCATTTTAATTGATTCCAGATTTACAGATTCACCAGAAATATGAATAGACTGTTTATTTTTTACATAGCTGAAAATTTCAGTAATAATTTCATACTCTCCTTCAGATATTTCAAATCTGAATTCTCCATTTTCTTCAGTAAAAGTATCATTTACAATACTTCCATTTTTTAAAATTAATATCATAGCTCCCTCTATACCTATCTGTGTAGATTCGTCAACAATTTTACCTCTTACCTGTGACATTGATTGAGCATATAAAGTACTGGATAATACTATTGATATAAGGGTCAAAATTGTACTTAATTGGATTTTTTTCATAGGTTGTAAATTTAATTTAATACTTTGTTATACATACTAGTTAATTATAAAAGCAACTGTTTTATACAATATGTATGAGTATTATGAAATTTGTTACATACTATATTAATTTTTTTCTAAAAAATTAATATAGCACTGACAATCAATACACTAAATTAATAAAAACTATGATTTTTTTTAAGTTTGTAATATAGTTAAACTGGAAAATAGTAAAAAAAGAAGTTAAAATTGAAAATAATCAGGTAGATATTAAATAAAAATGCATCCATAAAAAAATCTATTCATATAAATGTTCTCGCATCTCAATTAATAATGATTCAGCAATTTTAGAATCCGGTTCATTTCGCAAAGAAGATAAAGAATATAGATTTTCTATTTCCTTTATTAGATCTTCTGATTTTTGTAGTAACTCTTCATAGGAATACCTGCCATATTTTATATTTAACAATTCTTCACGATTTGACCTTCTAACTATTAATTCCCCATTTTGAAAAATATCCCTAGCCACTTCCAGAAGCCTGATGGTATGCATCATGTTTTTTGAATCGTAATTATTTCCATGTGATTCATTTATTTTAAATCTCTCTTTATTTCTTTTATCCACCCAACTCCAATATTCTTTATATTCCTTACAATAAGAGGAATATCCGTCTTTATTAAAAGACAAGTAAGCAATTTCTTTTTCTCCTTTAGCAATAGATGATAAGCTAACTTCATTAGTATCATCCTTTTTAGTAATTCCTCTATATCCCAAATTACCTTTTTGGTCATAAAACAATGCGTAAATCCCTTTAGAATGAGGAATACTGACTAACCCGCAGTTTTCTTGTTTAAAATTTTTAATTTGTAACCACTCAGACAATAAAACAGAATCATATCCGGATAAAATATAGCAGAAATCAAGTACCGATTTTCTTTGCTTCTCGATTGGATTTACTATTTTCTTTTTCAATCCCTGAGCTTTTTTAATCTGACTGATTGCATAACCGGCAAATGTATCCTTCACCAATTTTGAAAGGAACATGGAAAGATTTAATTTTTCCATAATGGGATGTTTATATAGAATGCAGTCTTGAGGAGATGCTAAAACTTCAAGAATATTAGGATTATTTTTCACCAATAATTCAACAAACCTGCCCAGTTCATAATATACTTCGTCATTTGTTTCATTACTGATTTGAGGAATATAATCAAATCCATAAAATTTATCTTTAGGCAAATAATATACACCTCTTATATCTGTATCTGAATTTTCCGTATCTAATCCAAAAGCTCTACTCCCACTAATAGCTTCAAATAACAATAGATTTTTATCTTTTATATCCTGAATATTCATAATTTACAGTTAATTTTAATTTATACCTGAACTTAAATAGTAAAAAAATTTTCAACATTTAATATTACCTTTGATCAAATCCCATTTTGTTTATAAAAAAAAGATCTAATTTATCTTTTTCAAAAATTATAGTATTTATGGAACCAGCAAATTCAGTACATGTCTGAAAAGTTGTATTAATATATTTTTTTAAATTACTATCAATTGTTATGATGTGAGATTCTTCAACATCCTTTTTGTATTCTATCAAATTTGTAATCAAATCTTTTAAATTCAAAGGCACTAGTTTAAGGAGCTCTTGTATAGTCATAGGTGCTATTTCATTTTTTTCCATACACCATTGAGCCGCAAGCAAAGGACGAAGTATATAAAACAATTTTTTGATTTTTATTTCTTCTTCAGCTATTGTTTCCATTGCTCCTTTCGCCACACCCAGATAATGAAAAATGTTGGATCTTTGATTAAAATACTGATAGCAAATAGCCACTAACTCTTCTTTAAATCCGGCTTCTTCTTTATAAACGATAGGTGATTGAAGCCATTCGAACGGAGTTGTATTCGATTTTTTTATTAATAGTAAAGTTTTTTTCAAATCCCATCCATTAATGTCGAGCTCATCATCAATGGCAAAGTTTAAATATAATTCCGGATCCTGTATAGATAAATACTCTTTTTGTTCTCTACTGTAAATAAACCGGACATCATAATCACTTCCCGCTGAAGGAAAGCCCTATCCTCTACTCCCCGATTCACAGGCAAACCAAATTTTTATTTTCTTTTCTTTTTCAATTGTTGAAATTTTATCCAAAATTCTATTTCTCATGAGATGCATATTATCTCCAAAAATAAAAATAATGATTTAAATATTACACAAGTCATCCCTTACTGAATATACAAACACAATAATATCAATAAGATAGTTTTACAAAAAAAGCTAAAAAATTTAAATTTATTATGCATGCATAATAAATTTTATTATATTTGGTATATGACAAATATCATGAAAAACAGAATCACAATAGACTATATATTACGCTCTACCTGGCTTTCTATACAAAAAATGTATAACGAAGAAGCCACTCATTTTGGAGCTACAATGTCAGGTGCTTTTACTTTATTATCCATTGATCCGAAAAAAGGAACTCCCAGTTCCTCGTTAGGTCCAAAAATGGGAATAGCTGCCACCAGTTTATCCAGGACACTTAATGACCTGGAACAACGAAAACTTATAAAAAGGACTACTTCAAAAGAAGACAAGCGAAGCATCATTATAAGCCTAACCCATGAAGGACTTCGTATGAGAGACATATCCAAACAATATGTAAAAGAATTTCACCATACCATTGAGAAAGAAATACCTATGGACAAATTAACTATTTTCTATGATGTTATGGATGAAATCAATCGAATAATCACAAAAAAAAGAATGAAGAAAAATGAAAAAACACATTAATCATGTTACCGTTCTCGGATCCGGGATTATGGGTTCGGGCATTGCATGCATGTTTGCAAACATTGGCGTGCAGGTCTTGCTTATCGACATGGCTCCTTCAGAACTTTCAGATTCAGAAAAAGCTAAAGGCTTATCATTGAATGATCCTATAGTAAAAAACCGAATTGTAAATAACAACCTTAGAAAAGCCGTTCAATCTAAACCTGCGCTTCTATATCACCCCTCTTTTATTGACAGAATTTCTACCGGCAATTTAGAAGACGATTTACACAAAATTAAGCATACCGACTGGATATTTGAAGTTGTTGTTGAAAATCTGAAAATTAAAAAAAGCATATATGAAAATATTGAAAAATATAGGATTCCGGGAACTTATATTTCCTCAAATACTTCAGGTATACCTATTCATTTAATGTCTGAAGGCAGAAGTGATGATTTTAAAAAATATTTTGCAGGAACCCATTTTTTTAATCCGGTTCGTTACTTACAACTACTAGAGATTATTCCAACCAAAGAAACCTCAAAAGAAGTCATTGATTTTTATTTGATGTACGGAGACAAATTTTTAGGAAAAACTACTGTCTTATGCAAGGATACACCCGGATTTATAGGGAATCGAATCGGAGTATATTCCATGTCCAAAATAATATCTTTGAGTGATGAACTTGATTTAACTGCAGAAGAAACCGATGTTTTGACCGGCTCTATACTCGGACGTCCTCAAACAGGCACTTTCAAATTAAGTGATTTAGTAGGACTGGATACGGCTGCAAATGTAACCGAAGGGCTGAAAATTAACTGCCCGGAAGATACAATGATTCAGAATCTGAAAGTTCCGGACTTTATGAAATTTCTGACTGAGCATAAATTTTTAGGAAACAAATCCGGAAAAGGTTTCTATTTTAAAGAAAAAGATGCTGACGGAAAAGATGTACGCTATACTATAGATTTAAGAACTCTAGAATACAGAATACTTCAAAAACCGAAAATTGATCTTATTGATACAGCAAAACAAGCAAAGGATGAAAGAGATAAATTAAAAATATTGTTATCATCCGAAAGTAAATACGGAAACTTTTATCGAAAACATTTTGCCAGTTTATTTGCGTATGTTTCATTAAGAATTCCTGAAATATCTGATAATTTATACAGTCTGGATGATGCTATGAAAACGGGGTATGCCTGGAAAACGGGGCCGTTCGAACTTTGGGATCAGTTAGGCTTAAAAAATGGAATCGATTTAATTGAAAACGAAGGGTTTAAAGTTTCATCCTGGGTTAAAGAAATGCAGGAAAAAGATATTCATCACTTTTATCAAGTAGATTCGCATGGAAATACCTTGTATTATGATCAAAACAAACAAGCCTTTCAACCCATTCCCGGTCAGGAATCTTTTATTATTCTCAATAATCTTCGTCCTACAAAAACATTATGGCAAAACTCCGGAACAGCAATTGAAGATTTGGGGGATGGAATTATAAATATTGAATTCCGTTCTAAAATGAATTCGTTGGGAGGTGAAGTTCTGGAAGGAATAAACAAAGGAATAGAACTGGCCGAAAAAGATTTTCAGGGAGTGGTGATATCAAATCAAGGAACTAATTTTTCCGTAGGTGCAAATCTGGCTATGATTTTTATGTTGGCCATTGATCAGGACTGGGAAGAATTAAATATGGCTATCGCACTTTTTCAACAAACAACCATGAGAGTCAGGTATTCTAACATACCTGTAGTAGTTGCTCCTCACGGTATGGCTTTAGGTGGAGGTTGCGAACTTACTTTGCATGCAGATAAAGTGGTAGCTGCTGCTGAAACCTATATAGGATTAGTTGAATTTGGTGTGGGAGTTATACCGGGAGGTGGTGGTTCCAAAGAATTTGCACGAAGGGCTTCTCTCAATTACCTCAAAGACGACGTTAAAACAAACAGATTAAGAAATGCATATATGAATATCGGAACTGCAAAAGTATCAACATCAGCTTACGAAGCTATGGACATGGGTATTCTTATTCAAGGAAAAGATACGATAATAGTTAATAAAAACCGATTAATATCGGAAGCTAAAAAGCAGGCGATTTTACTTGCCGAAAGAGGATATACAAAGCCTTATCCTGAAAAATTTGAAGTTTTGGGCAGGAATGCCTTGGGAATGTTTTACGTGGGATCAGATCAATTAGTTAAAGGAGGGTACATGTCTGAACATGATCAGCTCATTGCCAACAAACTTGCCTATGTAATGACCGGAGGTAATTTATCTGAACCTTCCAGAGTTACTGAGCAATATATACTGGATTTAGAACGAGAAGCTTTTCTGTCTCTTTGCGGAGAAAAAAAGACTCTGGAGAGAATACAATATATGTTACAAAATGGAAAACCACTAAGAAACTAATTTAAAAGCAAAGATTTATGAAACAAGCATATATAATTACAGGCTATAGAACTGCCGTAGGAAAAGCTCCTAAGGGAAGTCTCAGATTTGTCCGTCCTGATTGGATGGCCTCTCAGGTGATAGCAAAATTACTTTTAGAAAATCCTTCCATTGATAAAGAACAAATAGACGATGTAATTGTAGGTTGTGCTATGCCTGAAGCAGAACAGGGTCTCAACATGGCAAGATTAATTTCGCTTATGGGATTACAAACAGATAAAGTTCCGGGAATGACTATTAATCGTTATTGTGCATCAGGCTCGGAAGCTATTGCCATTGCATCAGCGAAAATAAAAAGCGGAATGGCCGACTGTATAATTGCCGGAGGTGCTGAAAGTATGTCATACATACCGATGGGGGGATATAAACCTGTTCCCGAAACAGAAACAGCTAAAAAACATCCTAGTTATTATTGGGGAATGGGACTTACAGCTGAAGCAGTAGCTCAGAAGTTTAATATTTCCCGTGAAGAGCAAGATGAATTTGCCCTTCAATCTCATGAAAGAGCTATAAAAGCTATAATCGGACAAAAATTTGATAATCAAATCGTTCCTTTAGAAATTTCATATGATTTTTTGAATGAAAATAATAAACCTGAAACAAAACATTATTCTTTTACTCAAGATGAAGGACCAAGAAAGGAAACCTCACTGGAGGCTCTTTCTAAGCTAAAACCAGTATTTGCAAACAAAGGAAGTGTGACCGCAGGTAATTCTTCTCAAACTTCTGACGGAGCTGCTTTTGTTCTGGTAGCTTCTGAGGAATTTATCAGTAAAAACAATCTACAACCTCTGGCCCGACTTGTTTCTTATGGTGTTGCCGGAGTAGAGCCCAGACTTATGGGAATAGGACCTATTGAAGCTATTCCCCTGGCATTGAAAAAAGCCGGATTGACTTTAAATAACATAGATTTGATAGAACTTAATGAAGCTTTTGCTTCTCAATCCGTAGCTATAAAAAAACAATTACAAATCAATCCTGATCTACTGAATGTTAATGGTGGAGCAATAGCATTGGGGCATCCATTAGGTTGTACAGGAGCAAAACTTACCGTACAACTGTTAAATGAAATGAAGCTAAGAAAGAGCAAATATGGAATAGTTTCTATGTGTATTGGTACAGGACAAGGGGCAGCAAGTATTTTTGAACTTTTATAGAGCCTGATGTTGTTAAAACAATAAAATAAACCTTAAAAAAATCAAATAATGGAAACATTAAACTCAATCAATAAAGCTAAAGGAGCTGCATTTATAACTCAATCAGTTCATTTTGAAGAAATATTTATACCGGAAGATTTTTCAGAAGAACAAAAAATGATGAGAGATACAGTAAAAGATTTCATTGATAAAGAAGTCATACCTATAAATGAACGCTTCGAAAAAAAGGACTACGCACTAACAGAAGAAATAATGCGTAAAATAGGAGAATTAGGACTTCTGAGTATTGCCGTTCCTGAACAATACGGAGGAATGGGAGCTGGCTTTGTTTCTACGATGCTCGTTTGTGATTATATCTCAGCAGCTAATGGTTCATTAAGTACTGCCTTCGGAGCTCATACCGGAATAGGCACTATGCCTATAACTTTATATGGAACGGAGGAACAAAAAATGAAATATCTGCCTAAATTAGCTTCAGGAGAATGGTTTGGAGCTTACTGCCTGACAGAACCTGATGCCGGATCTGATGCTAATTCAGGGAAAACAAAAGCCATCCTGTCTGAAGATAAAAAATATTATAAAATTACGGGGCAAAAAATGTGGATATCCAATGCTGGATTTGCTCACTTATTTATTGTTTTTGCAAGAATTGAAAACGATAAAAATATAACCGCATTTATTTTAGAAAGAGATGAATCAAACGGACTTTCTTTCGGTGAAGAAGAACATAAACTCGGAATACGATCTTCTTCAACCCGGCAGGTTTTTTTTAATGAAACAAAGATTCCTGTTGAAAATATATTAGGAGAAAGAAACGGAGGTTTTAAAATTGCAATGAATGCTCTTAACGTAGGTAGAATAAAATTAGCTGCTGCATGTATAGATTCGCAACGTCGAATAATTACGCATGCAATTCAATATGCTAACGAAAGAGTACAGTTTAAAACTCCTATTTCGGCTTTCGGGGCAATACGTAAAAAAATAGCTGAGCGAGCTACTTCCATTTATGTCTGTGAATCTGGTTCTTACAGAGCTGCTAAAAATATAGAAAATAAGATTGAAGAACTGATACACTCAGGAGCTTCTCACAGTGAAGCAGAGCTTAAAGGAGTTGAAGAATTTGCTATTGAGTGTTCTATTCTAAAAGTCTATGCATCTGATGAAGCTCAGATAACTGCAGATGAAGGTATTCAGATATATGGAGGAATGGGCTTTTCTGAAGATGCTCCCATGGAAGCCTCCTGGAGAGACTCCAGAATAGGAAGGATATATGAAGGTACTAATGAAATTAATGGTTTGGTTGCGATAGGAATGTTAATTAAAAGAGCATTGAAAGGTCAGATCGATTTAATTAACCCGGCACTTTCTGTAAGTAAAGAATTAATGAGTATTCCTTCATTCGATATTCCTGATTATTCTCAAACCCTATCCGAAGAAAAAGAAATGCTTTCTAAACTGAAAAAAGTTTTCCTCATGATTTCTGGTTCTACTATTCAAAAATATAAAGAAGAAATAGAAAAACAACAGCATTTATTGCTCAATGCATCCCAAATACTTATACAAATTTATATGGCTGAAAGTGCTGTTTTAAGAGCAGAAAAAATTGTAACTAAGTTTCCAACAAATGCAAAAATACCATTAGCAATGGCTCAACTAAATCTTTTCAAAGCTATTGAAATTATAAAATCTAAAGCAACAGAATCCATCTACTCATTTTCGGAAGGTGATGAACAAAGAATGCTATTATTAGGCTTGAAAAGATTTACGAAGTATAGCAATCCTCCCAATGTAATAGCGCTAAGTGAAAAAATAGCATCGCATATTATTGAAAAAAACGAATATACTTTATAATTTTGGCACGCAATTTGCATTTTAAAAAGTATTCATAAGGCAGTGAATTTTCATAGTAGTTAGTTTTAACCCCGTTTTATACGGGGTTTTTTATTTATATTTATTTTTTAAATCAGACAATTTTGGCACACATTTTGTTTTAAATATAACGTTCATAAGGCAGTGAATTTTCATAGTAGTTAGTTTTAAACCCCGTTTTATACGGGGTTTTTTTATTTTATTAATTTACTGAAATATAATAACTCTGGCACGCATTTTGTTTTATATATAATGTTCATAAGGCAGTGAATTTTCATAGTAGTTAGTTTTAACCCCGTTTTATACGGGGTTTTTATTTTTAATTAATTACTATCACGCTAAATATGAATAACTTTGGCACAAATTTTGTTTAAAATATATTGTTCATAAGGCAGTGAATTTTCATAGTAGTTAGTTTTAACCCCGTTTTTATACGGGGTTTTTTATTTTTAATTATTTACCATCACGCTAAATATAAATAATTCTGGCACAAATTTTGTTTTATATATAATGTTCATAAGGCAGTGAATTTTCATAGTAGTTAGTTTTAACCCCGTTTTATACGGGGTTTTTATTTTTAATTAATTACTATCACGCTAAATATGAATAACTTTGGCACAAATTTTGTTTAAAATATATTGTTCATAAGGCAGTGAATTTTCATAGTAGTTAGTTTTAAACCCCGTTTTATACGGGGTTTTTTGTCTTTTAACTATTTAATTTGAATTCACAATTTCCCCACCTAAACTTATAAATTCTCTTTTTATCAATTCATAGTTCTCACAGCTTATCGGCTTTGTAGCATTATCAATAATAAAGGTTTTGAAACCAAGTTTTATAGAGTCCTTAGCTGTAAAATAAACACAAAAATCTGCGGCTAATCCACAAATGTAAACTTCATCAACCTTTTTACCTTGAAGATAATTTGATAAACCTGTAGATTTTTTATTTCCATTATCAAAAAATCCACTATAGCTATCGATACCTTTATCCATTCCTTTTCTGAAAATGGCTTCAATTTTATTTTGATTTAATTCTTTAGAAAACTCTGCCCCCATACTTCCCTGTACGCAATGTGCAGGCCAGAGTGTTTGAGGTAATCCGTCCAGCTCAATCTGTTCAAAGTTTTTTTTGCCTTCATGCATCGTACTAAAACTTAAATGATTTGCCGGATGCCAATCCTGAGTCGCTACAACCAGTTCATAGTTTTGCTGAATTTTATTGATTATCGGTATTATATGGTTTCCATCCGGAACAGCTAAATTTCCTCCTGGTATAAAATCGTTTTGAACATCTACAATTATTAATGCTTTCATATCTATTTTTTTCAAAAATATGTTAAATATAAAATTTAATTTTTACTTGACTAAATTTCTTAGGCATAACAATTGTTATTATATAATAATCAATAAAAATTGATATTTTAATACAAAATTGTAAATTTGACAAATTTGTTGATCAAAAATATGAATTATATATTTTCTATAAATTCTGTTTTAAGGTTTATGTTAGAATTAATTTCTATCACAATTTTCATCTGGCTGGGATTTAGTAAATTTAAATTTCCGTTTAATATATGTATTGGAATATTACTTCCTGCTGCATTTATTTTCCTATGGTCAGCATACATTTCGCCTGGCTCTCCTAGTCGATCCGGTCATTTTATACGATTTATAATTGAGCTTACAATTTTTATTTCAGCTTTTTTCCTTCTTAGCTTAAAGCTCTCCCTCAATTTAGGAATTAGTTATTTAATCTTCGCGATTGCAAATAATATTCTAACCCATTGGGGAGATATATGGTTCGATAAACAATAAATTAGAACAAAAGATATAAACATAATAACCCTAATTAAAAACAAAATAATATCATGATAATTAAGCACTTCACGGACAATGATTTATATAAATTTTCAGTCATGCATGCCATTCAGAGGCTTTATCCCTGGGCATATGTAAGATATGATTTTATTAACCGGGGTCAAAATGCTTTTCCTGAAGGTTTTGCTGAAAGATTAAAAGAAGAAATTAACGAAATGACTTCTTTAAAACTTAATAAAGAAGAAAAGCACTTCATTATGAAAAGATGTTATTTCCTGGATCCTTTTTTTATTGATTTTTTAGAAGGTTATACCTACGATCCGGAAGAAGTGCACATTTCTCAGGAAGGCGGAAAATTAAACTTATATATTGAAGGTTTTTGGTATAGAACCGTATTATGGGAAGTTCCTTTAATGGCTCTTATTTCTGAATTATATTTCGAGATGATAGGTACCCAACCTCAGGATATTGAAATAAAAGCTAAGGAAAAAGCTTTGGGACTTAAAAATCTTGAGGCTGATTATTCGGAATTTGGAACACGAAGACGTTATTCATTTGATGTACAGGACAGAGTTGTTAAAACCTTAAAGGAAAACTCAGGTGACTATTTTAAAGGCACCAGTAATGTTTACCTGGCAATGAAATACGATACTATTCCCATCGGCACCATGCCTCATGAATGGTTTATGTATCATGGAGCACTTTTTGGATATCGCTCTGCTAATATAAAGGCATTAGAAGCCTGGGTAGATGTTTTTCAGGGAAGCTTGGGAATTACTCTGACTGATACGTATACTTCTGACTCTTTCTTCAAATCATTTAATTTAAAATTAGCAAAATTATTTGATGGTGTTCGTTGTGATAGTGGCAATCCTTTGGAATTTACCGATAAAACTATCAATTTCTATCAGGAACATAGAATAGATCCTACCTCAAAGACTATTGTTTATAGTGATTCTTTGAATTTGAACGAGGTAAAAAAAATAAAGGAATACGTTAATGGGCGAATTCATGATACCTACGGGATAGGCACTTATTTGTCTAATGACGTAGGCGTTAAACCTCTTAACATGGTAATTAAATTAACTCATGTGAAAGAAACTCCTTCTGATGAATATCTGAATGCGGTAAAGCTATCAGATGTATTGGGTAAAAATACCGGTGATGAAAAAGAAATTAATTTGAGTAAGCTGACTTTAGGCTTGGATGATTAAAAAATAAATAACGGCAGATTTTAAAATCTGCCGTTTTGGTTTTCCTAAATTTTACAACAATAAAACTAACTATAAACTAAAATTCATTGTATGCATATAAAACATTTACTTACAGCTCTGAGTATCTTAATTACTATTATAGTAAATGGTCAGAAAAAAGTGACTCAAGGAATTGCTCTTAACCTTGGGTATTCTTATGTAAATACCAATACCGGCTATTTTGGAGGAGAATATGGCTATCGATTTAATTCGATTGACTGGACGGGTATTACCATAGGAGCCGGTGCCTTTATGGGGAATTTCAATCGTGAGTTTAAATTCATACCGGAAGCTCATGTTACTTATTCTCATGCAATTCTTTTAGGTGAGTTTTCTATAACTCAACACAATATAAACCCTAGCATAGGATTACACTTATTCAATTTAATGCGCCTTAAGGTGGGCTATAGCTGGAAAATGGGCAATGAAAATGTAAGAATGCAAGGCATTACCTTCGGATTAAACGTTTTACTTGGAAGTTCCGGGTTTTATGATGATTTTAATCTAAAGGTAGTACATTAAATTAGCCTGTTTAATTATTTTTTATAGTTTAAACTCAAATCAAAACTATAAAATAATTTAATTACGATAGTTTATAAGTATCGTATTCTTACGTAAGCTTAAAATGAAATTATAATATTAAATTTGAAAAAAAATTGTAAATGATAAAACAGTGTTTCATACTTATTTTGTTTATATGTGCACTAGTAAAAGCTCAGGCTCAGTCACAGGGTGTTGCATTAAATGTAGGTTATTCTTATATTAATACAAATGCTGGTTATTTAGGAGGAGAGTATGCTTATCGGTTTGACCCTGAAAACTGGCATGGCATAGCCTTAGGAGCAGGAACTTTACTGGGAAGTTTTAACGGAGATTTTAAATTTGTGCCCGAAGCGCACGTTACCTATTCCAATACATTATTCTTAGGAGAGTTTTCAATCACTCCTCATAACATTAATCCAAGTCTGGGAATTAACGGAATGAATATATTCCGTCTTAAAATCGGATACAGCTGGGAAATCGGTAATGATAAAATAGGAATGAAAGGAATAACTTTTGGAATTAATTACCTATTAGGTTCCAAAGGATTTAAAGATCAATTTGAACTTAAACATTAAAAAAACGCGTAAACTAAATTTACGCGTTTTTTATTTTATAATACTTTGCTTACATTGTTTTTGACCCCTTCAGTAATACTTCCACCTAAAGGTAAGTTGGGTATAATGGTTGCCTGCAAGGCGTGATAAATATCTGGTTTCCCTAACCAGATACGTTCCGTAGGTTTGTTATTTTCATCTAAATTATGAAACCAACTTCCCTTTTGGTGATCCACCAAATACTTGTCAATATATTCCCAAAGTAATTTATATTTGTCATCATATGCAACGTTTCCTGTTCTTCTAAGAAATGAAACGGCAGCTGCAGACGCCTCAGCCAATGTCCAGTGAAGACGGTCTCTCACAATAGGTTTTTCATCAAAATCAACCGTATAAACTATTCCCGGTTTACCATCTACGTCCCAACTTTCTTTCCACGCTTTTTCAAAAAGTTTTTCAGCATCCTCCAAAAGCCATTCAGGAACTTCCATCTCATTTTTATACAACTCTGCTTCTAGGCCTACAAGCAAACGACTCCACTCAAAACCGTGCCCCGGTGTTATTCCATAGGGTCTGAACTGGTTATTTTTATCTTCTTTGTTGTAATCTTTTATTTCTTCCCATTGGGGAGTGAAATGCTCAATTACACTGTAATGATTTTTTTTAGCATGTACGTGAATAATTCTTTCCACTATTTTTAATGCTCGTTGTAACCATTTGACATCTTGAGTTGCAGAAAAAACAGCAAGAAAAGCTTCTGTAGAATGCATATTACTATTGGCTCCTCTGTACGATTCTAAATCTGACCAGTCATAATCGTAACTTTCCAACATAGCTCCTTCTTCCTCACTCCAAAAATATTTTTCTAAAATATGAATAGCTTTTTCCAATAAAAGCTCACCATCCTTACGTCCGGAAATTTTTGCAGAGGATCCGGCTAATGCTATAAAAGCATGTATATAAGCCTGTTTTCTTCCAGCATCTCCTAATCCTCCAATTGAATAAAACCATCCATCGTGTTCTTTATCATTAATTACGTCTAATAGAACTTTTACGCCGTGATCTGCAATTTTACCATACTCAGGAAATTTCATAGATGCTAATGAGTAACAATGAGTCATACGAGCATTTTCCATTGTATCCAATGCTTTATTAATCAAATCCCCATTATCATCCAAATATCCGAAACCTCCTTGTTTCAATACAGAATTGAGACCAAATTTTAACAACTCGTTTCCTTGCTGATGCAAGTATTGTTGGTGATCTTTCGATTTTACCCAACTAGATTCTATATCGTGCTCTTTATAGTTTTTCATACTTTTATTTTTAAGATTTATCGTATACACCTGATAAGTAAATGAAGAATAATCCCAGTACAATGATAGACATTCCTATAATGGCTGAAATCCATTCTTTTCTTGTTTTTTTCTCTTTATTAATATATACACCGGCAATAACTGAAACTATTATAGAAGCTTGTCCTACAGGATAAGCTACTGATAAACCTAATTTCATTTGTGAGACTAAAATTGCCAGATTACCAATAGCCCATACCACTCCTACGATGCTATTTTTCATTGCGGTAAAATTATATGGATTGATCTTAAAAAATAAAAATGCTATTAAGGTAACTCCAATAATCTGACCTACTGATTGAGGTAAAAGACTTGACCAACCATCAATTCCAAAGTATTTTAAAATCCCAACATAAAGGGTAAATCCTAACGTAGAAAGAAGATTAACTGCTATACCTCTCCCCCATTGTATCTTTTCACCTTTTTTTCCTTCTTCCGGTTGTTTATAAGATGTAAATACAATACCTATAATTATCATAGCAAGAGCTATAAAACCGAATATTTTAGAATTACTTGTTGCCCAATCTCCTAAAAAAACACCTAATAAAGAGGTTCCAATTATCTGTGTTCCATTTGAAATGGGCATGGATTTGGAAACACCTAAATACTTAAGTCCTTTATACTGGCAAACAGAACCTAGCGCCCAGAAAAGTCCCGAGGCTAGTCCAATCCAAATAATGTGAGGATTTAACTCCGGTTTCCTTATTGCATAAACAACAATTGCAAAGATAAAACTTCCTATTGCAATTCCGAAAGATTGTTCTATAGCCTTCCCTCCTATTAAAGTAGAAATAACCGGTACCATACCCCAGGATAAGATGGGAATACAGGCTATTAAAAAATCAATTATACTCATTAGTTATTCTTTTTATAAAGTTTTAAGCGTCTTGTCCTAATATTGATAAAGCTCCGTCCACGGTATACGTTGAACCGGTAACGTATGAACTTGCCTGAGAAGCTAAAAATAAAGCTACATTTGCTACCTCTTCAGGAGAACCTCCTCTTTTCATAGGAATTATATTTTCTTTTTCTTTCAAAACATCTTTATCATCCATTACTTTCTTGTTCATGGGGGTCAAAATCATACCCGGAGCAATATTATTCACGGTTAAACCTTTTGGTGCCAGCTCAATAGCTAATGTTTGAGAAAGATTTCTCATACCTGCTTTAGAAGCATTATAATCTGCATTTCCTGGCTTACATATATATTCGTGAATGGAAGTAACATTTATTATTCTTGAATTCTGGTAAGAATCGTGCTTCTTTTTAAGTTTTAGAAATTCTTTAATGCAATAAAACGGACCATATAAATCAGTTTTTATAGTATTATCCCAAGTTTCAATATCCATATCTTCTACATTAATATTTTGTCCGTTTACTCCTGCATTATTTACTAAAATATCAATGTCATTAAAGTCTTTTTCAACTAAAGCAAAAAAACTTTTTATTTGCTCTAAATCAGAAACATCTACCTGATATGCTTTAACTTTTACATTCAAACTTGACAATTCTTTTTCTAACTGTTCTGCTCTCTCTTTTCCTGAATGATATGTTATAATTACGTTAGCTCCTTCCTGAGCAAATTTGGTGGCCATCGCTTTACCAATACCGGAGCTTGAACCGGTAATAAGTGCGGTTTTATTATTTAATTGTCCCATAAATAAATTTTTAAAGTTTTTTTAAGTATTTTAAAGTTTTATAATTTTACATTGCTTCGTCTTTTATCTCAAATGAAGGATATAGTTTCATTCCTCCATCTGCAAATATGGATGTTCCTGTTATATATTCTGCCTGAGAAGAACACAGCCATACAGCTACATTGGAAATATCTTCTGGTTTTCCAACATATCCAAGAGGAATAGTTTCTTCTACTTCTTCAACTATTTTTGGATCTTTAAAGTCTGCATTTATAGGTGTATAAATGGCTCCAGGGGCAATACAGTTGACCCTGATTCCTTTTTGCGCATATTCCAACGCTAAGGTTTCGGTTAACATTTTAACCCCTCCTTTACTGGCTGAGTAATGAACAAAATGAGGTTTTGGAATTCTTTCATGTACACTGGACATATTGATAATAATTCCTTTTTTATTCTTTTCTAAGAAATATCTTATAGCTTCTCTGGAACCTAAAAATACACCGGTTAAGTTAGTACTGATAACTGAATTCCAATCGTCAAGAGCCATCTCATGAGTTGGAATTTTTTTCTGATGACCTGCATTATTGATCCATATGTCCAAATCTCCAAAAGTATCAATAGCTGCTTTACTTAGCTTTTTTATATCCTCTTCTTTACCCACATCTCCTTGTACAGCAATAGCCTTTCCTCCGGATTTTTCAATTTCTTTTACTAAGTCTTCTGCATCTTTTTTATCGGAAAAATAATTAACAATCACGCTAATTCCCTCTTTACCGAATCTTTGAGCTATGGCTTTACCCAAGCCTGTAGAGGATCCTGTTATAACAGCGACCTTACCTTTTAAGTCTTTATACATAGTATGTCTTTATTAAAATTTATTAATGTTATTTATAATTCAAAGGTATAAAAAATAATTTTATTTTTTTTTTATACCAAACAATTGAATAATTTTACGTGAAATTAAATCACACTAGAAAACTCAACTTCTGTTGCTTTTTCTGTCTATTATCTAAATCAACAATTAAACCAAAAATGATTATGGAACTATTCTTAATTATTGGAACTTATACCCAGGGAGGCAGCAACGGTATGTATGTCTATAAATTTAACCCTGAAACTGGAACATCCAGCTATTCAAGCAGTGTTGCTATCAACAACCCCTCTTACCTGGTGGTAAACCATCAGGAAAACCACATCTACTCTGTAAGTGAAAATGAAGACAATGAAAATTCTACGGTTAACGCTTTTACTTTTGATAAAAAAGAAGGGAAAATAGTTTTACAAAATTCACAGCAGGTATTCGGGGCTGCACCGTGTTACATCAATATCGGTAAGAAGGATAGATATGTTGTTACAGCTAATTATATCGGCGGGAGTATTTCGGTATTTAAAACAGATATGGACGGCAGTCTTCTTCCCATTATTCAACAAATTAACTTTTCTGGTAGTAGTGTTCACGATGTTAGGCAAAATCAGTCTCACTTGCATTGTGTTGTATTTTCACCTGACTATAATCATTTGTTTGCTACTGATTTAGGAAGCGACAGAATTTACAAATTTGATGTTGATTATGATCATGAAGGAAGTTTCCTTTCCTTCGGTACTCCTCCATATGTTGAGGTTACTGCCGGATCCGGCCCTCGACATTTAACTTTCCACCCTAATCAGAAATACGCATATTTGATTAATGAACTAGGTGGTACGGTAACTGTTTTTGAATATAATAATGGGAATTTAGTGGAAATACAAACTACTATTTCGGATAAATTTAAAGCAGAAGGAAGTGCTGATATTCATATTCACCCGAACGGGAAATTTCTTTATGCTTCCAATCGTTTAAAAAAAGATGGAATCTCCATTTTTAAAATTAATGAAAATGATGGCAAAATTACCCGCATCGATTATGAAAGAACTGATATACATCCACGAAATTTTATTATTTCTCCTAATGGTAAATTTTTATTGGTAGCTAATCAGGACAGCAATACCATTCAGACATTTTCTATAGATCTGGAAACCGGATTACTAAGTGATAATCAGGAAGATATAATCATTGACATGCCTGTATGCCTGAAGTTTATTTCTATCTGTTAGTTTTTATGATTAATATTAGGTTAAATCCTTTAAAAAATCGGTAAGACATACCTTTGTTCTGGCAATAATTAAGTAATTTTGCTTAGATTTTTTAACAAACAAAAATATTTTTAATTATGAGTCTAATAGCACAAATTCATGCAAGACAAATTTTGGATTCCAGAGGAAATCCAACTGTAGAAGTGGATGTAATCACTGAGTATGGAACTTTAGGAAGAGCTGCTGTTCCATCAGGAGCTTCTACTGGTGAATATGAAGCTGTAGAGTTGAGAGATGGAGGAAAAGAATATTTAGGTAAAGGAGTATTAAAAGCAGTTCAAAACGTTAATGAATTGATAGCACCTGAATTAGTTGGTGTTGATGTTTTTGAACAAGCTTTAATAGATAAAGCAATGATAGATTTAGATGGAACTCCTAACAAAGGTAAATTAGGAGCTAATGCTATCTTAGGTGTTTCTTTAGCTGTTGCTCAGGCTGCTGCAAAAGAATTAGGATTACCTTTATACAGATATGTGGGTGGTGTTAACGGAAAAGTTCTTCCTGTTCCTATGATGAACATCATTAATGCAGGAGCTCACTCTGATGCACCAATCGCTTTTCAAGAATTTATGATTATGCCTGTAGTAGCTGACAGCTACTCTACTGCAATCAGAATGGGAACAGAAATTTTCCACTCTCTTAAAAAAGTTTTACATGACAGAGGTCTTAGCACTGCTGTTGGTGATGAAGGTGGTTTTGCTCCAAACTTTAAAAATATCGAAGATGCATTAGATACAGTTTTAGATGCGATAAAAAAAGCAGGGTATACTCCGGGGCAGGATGTTATGCTTGCATTAGACTGTGCTTCATCTGAATTCTGTAAAGATGGTAAGTATGATTATTCTATTTTTGAAGGTCAGGGTGGTAAAGTAAGAACCAGTGAAGAACAAGCTGAATATCTAGCTGAACTAGCAGGTAAATATCCAATTATATCTATTGAAGATGGTATGGATGAAAACGACTGGGCTGGATGGAAAATTCTTACTGATAAAATTGGAGATAAAGTTCAATTAGTTGGTGATGATTTATTTGTTACTAATGTAAAAAAACTAAGTGACGGTATTAAACAAGGTGTAGGAAACTCAATCCTTATCAAAGTAAACCAAATAGGTACTCTTACAGAGACTATAGATGCGGTACAAATGGCTCAAAACGCTGGTTATACTGCTGTAATGTCACACCGTTCAGGAGAAACTGAAGACAACACCATAGCGGATCTTGCTGTCGCATTAAACTGTGGACAAATTAAAACAGGTTCTGCTTCAAGATCTGATCGTATGGCTAAATACAATCAGTTATTAAGAATTGAAGAAAGCTTGGGTGAGGTTGCAGTATATCCTCAATTCAATGCTTTTAAAATAAAAAGATAACTTTTTAAAAAGTATTCTATAAAAAAACAGGGTTTAATTTAAATTAAACCCTGTTTTTTTTATTTAAATTTTTAAATGTTATGCAACTTTTACATTGTGATTTTTATCATGTTTTCTTGAATTTTATTAATCTAATTCAATATTTTAAATGGGTGTAAAAATTATATTTTCTGTTTTTTTTCGAAAAATATAATTGAAATACACTATAATAATAAAGATAAAAAGACATTAACTTATCAATATACAAACACTTATAATTTATTAAAAGACTTGATTTTTTTTTTACATATTTTTTTTTTGTTAGTAATTTTTATTTCATATATTTCAGTCAATAAAATAAATTAAAACCAACATAAAATAATAATCAAGTTATGTCTGACACAGTAAAAATACAGTACAATGGCAAAGAGTATGAATATCCGATAGTAGATAGTGTTATTGGTGATAAAGGTATTAATATTAATAAATTAAGGGACGATACGGGCCTTATTACTTTAGATATCGGCTATAAAAATACCGGAGCTACCAAAAGTAAAATCACTTATCTGGATGGGGATTTAGGACAATTATATTACCGTGGTTATCCTATTGAACAAATTGCTGAAAAATCTACTTTTACTGAGGTTATGTATCTATTGTTAGAAGGAGAACTTCCTAAAAAAGATCAGCTTTTACAATTCGAGGCAGATATTAAAAAAAACAGTCTGGTAAGTGAGGAAATGAAGCAAATTTTAAAAAGTTTTCCTCGTTCTGCACACCCTATGGGGGTATTATCTACTTTAACCAGTGCTTTAACCGCATTTAATCCTCATGCTGTAAATGTAAAATCGGAAAGAGATTTATATAATGCTTATACTATGCTTCTGGCTAAGTTCCCTGTTTTATGCGCCTGGACTTATCGTCTAAAATTAGGTCTACCTTTAAATTATTCAAATAATAGCTTGGATTATCCTCATAATTTTTATCAGATGATGTTCCGAAAACCAACCGAAGAACTTGAAGTGGATGAAGTTGTTGTGAATGCCATTGATAAATTATTAATTCTTCACGCAGATCATGAACAAAACTGTTCTGCTTCTACAGTACGAATGGTTGGATCTGCACATACTGGATTATTTGCTTCTATATCAGCGGGTGTATCTGCTCTCTGGGGTCCCTTACATGGTGGTGCAAATCAGGCTGTAATAGAAATGCTTGAAATGATTCAAAAAGATGGTGGTGACCTTCAAAAATGGATTGATAAGGCTAAATCCAAGGATGATGATTTCAGATTAATGGGATTTGGTCACAGAGTTTACAGAAACTTTGATCCTCGTGCGAAAGTTATTAAAAAAGTGGCTGATGATTTATTTGAAAAATTAGGCATTCAGGATGAAACTCTTGAAATTGCTAAAAAACTGGAAGAGGTAGCTCTCAATGATCCTTATTTTATAGAGAAAAAATTATACCCTAATGTTGATTTTTACAGTGGTATTATTTACAGGGTTTTAGGTATTCCTACGGAAATGTTTACAGTAATGTTCGCTTTAGGCAGGCTTCCAGGGTGGATTGCTCAATGGAAAGAAATGAGAATGAGCGGGGAACCTATCAATAGACCGAGACAAATCTATGTAGGTAACCCTCAAAGAGATTATGTTCATATAAACGATAGATAATACTTTTTACATTATATACCCATATACCAACATTTAATGTATTAAAAAAGCTTTAATCTTAGGATTAAAGCTTTTATTTTTTGTAAATTTATCTTTTATTAGAATATATAATCCCATAACTTAACTACTATTAGAATAAAATGAACGAAAGTTTTTTACATTATGTATGGATGTATAAAAAGTTTGAGTTATTTAATTTACGAACCACTTCAGGTGAAAAACTTGAAATCATCCATTGTGGAACTTTAAATCCTGATTCAGGACCGGATTTTAACTTTGCTAAGGTTATTATTAACGGAACTGAGTGGGCAGGAAACGTAGAAATACATGTAAAATCATCTGATTGGACTAAGCATAAACATGATTTGAATCCGAACTACGACAACATTGTACTTCATATCGTTTATGAAGATGATCAGGAAATATTATCATTAAAGCTAAAAAAGATACCTACTTTAGAATTAAAAAATTATATTGCTGCTAGCTTGATAAACAATTATACTCACCTGGAAAAGAAAGCATATAGTTTTATTCCTTGTGAAAAATTATTTACCAATTTATTACTAAAACCTTCTATTGGTTTTACGGAAAAACAGTTCTTTTGTAAACTGGAGGAAAAACAGAAAAAAATAACACAGCTCCTTATTTTAAAAAATAACGATTGGGAAGCTGTTCTCGCTTCTGTTTTAGCTTATTCATTTGGTCTTAAAATCAATGCGGAAGCATTTGAACAAATATTTATGGAAACTGATTATAAAATTCTTCGTAAACAGTTTTCAAACCTTACTCATTTAGAGTCTTTATTGTTCGGGCTTTGCTTCAATCTTGATACGTATGAGGATGAATATGCTGAAATATTAAAAGAACAGTTTAAATTTTTACAAGTAAAGTATAGACTCACCAAAACAACTATAAATTTAAAATTTTCTAAGCTGAGACCTGCCAATTTTCCTACTATACGTCTATCACAGCTTTCATGTATTTTAACCCAGTATCAAAATTTATTTTCTTATGTTATCGGAGCTAAGACATTGCAACAATATATCTACATTCTTGATGATGTTCAAGCTTCTTCCTATTGGAATAATCATTATGTTTTTGATAAAATTTCATCTCATAATCAAATAAAAAAACTTTCATTATCTCAAAAAGAATTAATTATCTTGAATGCTTTTCTCCCCGTTAAGTTCGCTTATTCTAAAAGTATAGGAAAATGCATGGATGACGAAATAATCTCAATTATGGAGGAATTATCTCCTGAAAAAAATACAGTTATACAAAAGTTTGAGAATTTGGGCATATCATTTAATTCAGCTCTTGAAACTCAGGCTTTTCTACATTTATACAAAAATCAGTGTCTAAATAAAAAATGTCTAAAATGTGATATTGGTTATAATATTCTAAAGTAGAAAAAAAGAATTTTACTTTTACTATGTAAATAATAAAATTTATTAAGATATATTTAGTGTAAATTAAGTCCTTTGCTAATTTCAATACAATATTAGGACAAAAATATGATATAAAATTGAGGATTTCCTTAATTTTCAACATCAATTACACCTAAAACTTTATTGTTGTAAAATGGGCCTCCAGGATAATGAGCTGTATAATCTAAGTTAAGCCATATTTTACCATCCTGATCGATATGATAGTATAAACTTCTTCCTTTACTTTCTTTATCAAATAGTTTATGTTTGATAAGAAAATTAATAGACTCTAAATCACTTTCATCTCCTATATACAATTCGGGGTAAATATGTCCTACTGTATATACTAACCGAGGTAGACCTCCGACAGCTCTAATGCATGAAGCCATCAATATGGAATGATCGTCGCAGTCTCCTGATAAGGTTTTGATTGATTCACTGGCTTTTGCATAATATTCTTGGCCTACAGGATCGTTAACATAAGTCCAACGAGAGTTTATTTCTTTAAATATAGCAAGACATTGAATTGTGGTTCTATATCTACTATCGCTCTGATATTCTTTAAAATGCTTATTAATTGCTTCTAAAGCAAAGGTTCTTACTTCAGGATTTGTATAGTCCATTGCTTTTAATATAAGAGCATCTGAAGAATTAAATGCAACTTTATTGATTAATATTTTTTGTGGCTTGTTACTATCTTTCATAGAATGTATCATAGCTTGATAATCGAGTGCAAGCGAAGCAAATCCATATTTATTGGTTAAACTGCCAACTGATAGTAGGCCAATAATGCATAAACAAAAGACAAAAAATATTTTTCTGACAAATTTTACAAAAAACCATAAAATGAAAACAATTAATGCGAAAATAATTATTCGATCTAAATTAAATTTCCAATTTACGTTGGGTAAATTTCGATGAACAATAATAAATATTGGTAATGAAATACATAAGATTGCTCCATAAACAATCAGTTTTTCTAAAATAGTCCAGAGCTTTTGCCAATCATTTTTGGTATAATTTTTATCTCCTGAATTCTTTTCATTATTCATATCTAATCTATTTTTCTTTATAAACAAAATAAGCTAATACTGATAAAGGTATTAACATGAATAAAAGATACATCGGTTTAAAAGAAATAAATGGATAATCAGGAAACTTAACAATGAAACCTAAGGCTGCTACTATGCCCATTATAGCTCCTCCTAAATGCGCGTCATGCCCAACATTTCCTAATTGTGCTTTCATTCCATATACGGAATACCCTAAGTAAATAATACCAAATACCCAACCAGGTATGTTTAAAGGTAATGGAAATATACCTATTGATATTTGTGAATTCAATATGATTGATGCAAATAAAATTCCGGATACACCTCCTGAGGCACCTATTGCACTATAATACGGATTTTTTTTATGCATCCATAATGACAATAGATTACCACCTAAAATTGATCCCAAATAGGTTATGAAAAAAAATGCAACACCGTAATAAAGCAAAAAAGTTGAAAAAAAATAGAAGGTATACATATTAAATATCAAATGCATCAAATCCCCATGCAAGAAAGCAGAAGTTAACAATCTATCCCATTGCTTACCCCTCAATATTGCTCCTATATTAAATTTATATCTATCAAAAAATACCTGATCATTAAAACCTTTATAACTAGTTAAGGCAGTAATTACAATTACACCAATTACAATAATATTTATTTCTCCCATTTATTTATTAAATCTATTTATATCTACTTCGGCTTGAAGCTCACTTATATTTTCCATGTATTCATACAATTCTCCTGCCATAGTTGGAGCTAACATAACTCCACGGCTGCCAAGACCATTGAATATGAAAATTTTTTTAAGTTTTGGATGTCTTCCTAATAACGGTCTTCTGTCAATTACCGTTGGTCTTATTCCGGCAAATTTTTTTACTATTCTATAATCATAATTTAAAAACTTATTTAATCCATTAATTAGCTCGTTTTGTCCTTCTTCCGAAACTATATCATCTACTTCTCTATAATAATAAGTTGCACCTACATAATAATAATCATTTTCCATAGGCATAACAAAAACTTTAGATTTTACAATGTCTTTTAAATCTAAGCCGTTGGCATGAATAACCATAGTTTCTCCTTTAACTCCCTCCATAGGTAAATAACTGAAATAAGGATTGGCTTTTAATGCATACCCGTCACAAAAAACAACTTTTGCTGCTTCAACCCCCTTGTATTCAATTGAGTTTTCTAAAATATTCAGAGCATTAAAATCAAAAACATCATCGATAAGATTATGTTTGGTAATAAGATATTTCCTATACTCTCTAAGTAATTCTCTAACAAATATTTTCCCTGAATGCTTGACTCTTCCCATACCATAATCGGCTTTAATATATGGATTAACCGATTGATGAACATTGGGATCTAAAAAAGGAATTAGATTTTCATTTTTAGATGATTTTTTTATCCAGGTCTTAACTTCATCTTCATTGGCGAAAATTCTATATAAATCAGATTCGTAAACCAGTTTTACGTTTAGTAGTGATTCAAAGTTTTTAAACTCTTTTAATAAAACATCAATTTCTTTCTGAGCATTCCATACGGGTGTGAATCTTTTTAAAACTACCGGATTAAACATTCCTGAAGAAACAAAAGATGCCGAATTTGAGACAATATCAATGATTTTAAAAGATTTGTTTTCTTTTTCAAGTTTATTTGCTAAACAGGTTCCTGCGAGTCCCTGTCCTACAATGAGGTAATCAATCATAAATGGTGAAAATATAAGAAGCTAAAAAAATTAATGCTAAAGACTAAAAAAGCTAATCTTTGTAAAGACAAAGATAAAAAAAAGTCCCGAATCCAAAGATTCGAGACTTTTGAAATATAAAAGTATTTTTTAATAATTCCACATATTATTTTCTTTCTGCAGAATTTCGTTTTTAATTCTATTACTTTCTTCTAATTGAGCTGATGCATCTCTTGGAATATAATTGGATATTTCTCCATCTCCATATTCAGATTGTGATTTATAAATGATAGAACTAAATCTTCTGGCATTAAGCACATCATCATAAGTAATGGAGGAAGATCCATTTTTAGGATTAAACAGTGTATAACTAGACAATACTTCACGGGCTCCTGGATAGAAGATCCAAAATAAATCTATCATTTCATTATCTCCCTGATATCCTAGTAAAGAGGCTTCTGCCAATGAACCCAACACTTGAGGATCTGGTCCCATAGGAGCAATTCCTAAAAGTCTGTATTTCATTTGTCCTAACCTTTTATCTATATACCACATTCCTTTAATTTTAATTAACTTTACAGAACGCGTATCCGTTTTGAAATAATCCATTCCGGCTGCAATTTCTTCTTGTGTTGGTTCTACACCGGAAGCTCTAATATCCTGTAGCCAAGCAGACTCTTTTACTGCCTGAATTTTGTTTTTTAGATTTTCCGGGGCAACTTTCATTGTAAAATTGTCATCATCGTACACTTCTGTAATCTGTCCGGAATTTATTCCATTGAATAATGCATCGTATAGAGATACATAAGTGGCTGTCACATCATCATGCGAATAATAATAAGGTTGATTTAACTTTTCATTTAAATCAATTATTTCCCATACTACTTTCGACCACAGAATATCCTTATCTTCAATGTATCCATAAGGCAATACAGTTGGTTGGGTTGATATAGTATCAGAACCGTTCACTATATCGTACCTTTCCGTTCTCATTTCTCTTAATTCTTCAGGTGATTTTGCGTTCAAAATATTTTGAGCAAATGAACCTGTGCTAATTAAGGCTGTTATACAAATTATTAGATATTTCATGTTTTACAAAGTAATATTCAAATTTTATAATACGTTAATTACAACTGGTGAAACTGAAGATTGTGATACTCCTGATACTGTTGCTTTAATATTAAATATCAATACCTGATCTCCAGATCTTGCTTTAGATAAAACACCTCCTGCAGCAGACAATTTATTTCCCGAAACAGTAACAGTAGGCTGTCCTGAAACTTTTACGCTAAATCCTGTAACGGATATAGATACCGGAAATTCGAAGTCTGGAATATTTGCAGAAATTGTTTGTGCAGCTAACGCTCCGGCACTAACATTAACAACATTTGAGCCACGTACTTCACCTTGTGCTTTTGGCACATTCTTGATTCTATAGTTATATTGTTTACTTATAGCTTTTCCACTTGAAGTTTTCCCTGAAACTGTAAAGGTAACTGACGTCCCTGCTCCTGGTCTGTATGACCAACCGCTTCCAGCTCTTGAAAGACTTCCTGAAGATGCTTGTAATGACAGAGAAGAAGGTTCTATACCATTCACTGCTGCACTTAACGGGTTATCAACCCCACGGTAAACAACATTCATTTTATCAGCCATTACTACGGCACTTCCATCCGTTGTTTTCATGGTTTCAGCTACTACTTCATATTTCTCATTGAAGTTTTCAGTTTTGCTTTTTCCATCAGGAGTTATATAAGTAATAGACCCGGATAATGTATGTACTCCTGCTCCACCCGCTGTCATTCCTACTACAGCTTTTCCACCGTTTAGTGCTACATTTTGTCCATTTAAAGTTATAGATCCTTTCAAGGATGTATCGTACGCACCAAATCCTACTACTACATCAAATCTTTCTCCGGATTTAACATATTTAGGAGACGCAACTATAGGAACAAAGGCTTTTAATTCAATTTCATCCTGCAACTTATTAGATAATAAGTCTCTGACAATATTTCCTTCTTCTGTTCTAATATTTGCTTCTAAACGAGTAAGATTAGTCAATGCAGAAATCATCGGTTGATCATAGAATTGCTCTACTAACCATGATTTCTTTCCTTTTCCTGAAAAATCAAATAACTGGTTGATTCTGTCTTTAGCTCCGGAAGAAGCTCCCTGAAGAATAAATTTTGTAAAACCTTGGACTTTACTGATCATAGTAGCTACTTCTGGTGTTGGTTTATTGTCAGAAATAAAAAACACTTTATTTACTACGTCAGTATTTTGTAATGATTTATAATCGGTTTCAACATCAGGCTGCGGAGTTGTATAACCCGCATCTGTTTTTAGTTGTGATTTTACTTTTTCAATTGCTGAAAAAGCTTCGTCCGCTTGTCTTTTTATCTCCTGAGCTTTTGCTGATATTTCTACATATCCTGCATTACCGTCTTGTTTTTTCTTTTCGATTTGATCGTAAAAAGTCTGGTTATTTTTACTAGCTAGATTAGTAGATAATTGCAAAGATTCGTTAACCCCTTCAAAGGATCTTAAAACTTCCCTATCTACATTCATAGCCAACATAGCGATAAACACTAAATACATTAGGTTTATCATCTTTTGACGTGGTGTCTGTTTTCCTGCTGCCATTTACTTATTTAACTTTTTAATTATAAATTATTAAAAATTATTAAGATTTCATGGCATTGAGCATACCACCATATACTTTATTTAGATTGTTTAGATTAGTTGTCAATTCAGCTAATTGTTGTTGGAAAGCTTCTGAGTTTTGACCTGCCTTAGATAAATCATCAATATACTTTTGATTTGCTTCAGTATATTTTTTCCCATTGTCTAACTGCAACTGATATAAAGCATTTAAGTTTTCCATATGAGATGATGCTATAAATAACTGCTCTTTGTATTTTTCTGTAGCAATATTAGCCTCTACTGTTTTATTAATACCTTCTACTGCGGAACCAAAATTTTCAATTCCTCCTCTTAATTTATCCAACATATTTACATCTAACTTAGCCTGAGATAGCATTTGATCAAGCTTTGAAGATAAAGAAACTTCTGCTTCTTTTATTGCTTGTGGTGTTTCCACAACTCTTTGCTTTCTTTCTACTGCTTTTCCATCAGCTAATTCAGGATATACTTTTTCCCAGTCATATTCACCTGCAGGTGTATCAAAAGCAAATACTACAAATATAAATGCTTCTACGATAAGACCTGCACCTAAGATAATACTTCCGTCTATTCCTAATAAACTTAAGTGATTAATTTTAAACAATGCTCCTAAGATAACTACTGCTGCTCCTAAGGAATAAACCATATTAAGGATTCTATCTTTTGAATTTGATTTTGCTGCCATTTTTTTAATTTTTGAAATAATCTATGATTGTCGTATGAAATTTAAAGTATATTATTTAGTTTGATATTTTGCTGATTTAGGAAATTTACCTTTAGCTCCTTCGGGAATAGTCTGAACTCTTCGGAAACCGATATAACTTCTTGCTGAATCTTTGTGTTCCCAATCTCTTTCGCTTACCATAAGCATATATCCTATATCTTTCCAGGATCCTCCTTTAATAACTTTTCTAGGATCTTCAATTCTATTTCCTAAATAAGGATTTAAGGTTGATGAGATTACATAAGAACTATTATTATATGCTGAAACTGTCCATTCGGATACGTTTCCTGCCATGTCATATAAACCAAATCCGTTTTTATGAAATGATTTAACCGGAGCTGTATACAAATATCCTTTTTCACTTTCCATATAATCTCCCCGCTTAGGTTTAAAGTTTGCTAAGTAACACCCTCTGTCATCAATAAGATAAGGTCCTCCCCATGGATAAGGAGCATTTTCCAAACCTCCTCTTGCTGCATATTCCCACTCAACTTCTGAAGGTAAACGATAAGGGAAAACTTTTTCTAATTTCTTTTTTCTACTTTGGTTAAAGTCGTTTTTAGATTTGGTACTGTAAGCACAAAACGCTCTTGCCTGATCCCAAGTCACTCCAACAACCGGATATTTTGAATAAGCTTTATGCCAGAAGTATTGTTCGAAAAGAGGCTCATTAAAAGAGTAGTTAAAATCTCTTAACCACACTGTAGTATCAGGATAAATAGGAGTTGCTTCTCTTCTGATAAAATCTTCACCTCTTCCTTTTTTCTTAACTGCTTCCAACTGATCTATCCATGTAAATTGATAAACTAATTTTCTTGGATCCAGAACTCTTTCGTTATTGAATCTTTCTTCAGGCGGATAGTATAGAGACTCCATAACTTCTGCATAGGAAACATCAGGATATCTTGAAGTATTCCATTCAAGAGGTACAGACCAATCTAATTTTTTGGATTCATCGTAACCTTCTCTTCCTCCTCTTTCTGATAACATTTGCTGATATGCAGACTGTTCATCGTCAGATTTCTGGTTTAAATATGCATAACGGCCGATACCATCATCAGCTCCTTCATCTCCAGCTCTTTGAGCCAATAAGGAACGAACGATTGAATCTCTAACATAATTCACAAATATTCTGTATTCGGAATTGGTAACTTCTGTGTCATCCATGTAAAAAGATGAAACAGTAACCGTAGTTAAAGGTGCTTTTGTGTCTGTTCCGGTAAAGTCCATATCGGATTGTCCCAAAACAAATGCTCCACCAGGAATAGGAACCATACCATACGGCCTTTTATTGTTCCATTGCTGGCTCTTTTGCGTGACTACAATTTCTCCCTGAACGCCTGGTTTCCCTGCTTTTCCTTTCTTTGACGAATTACAAGAAATTATCGTTGTTGCTGTCAATAAGAGTAATAATACTTTTCTCATTATAACCAAAGTGTTTCTTTTAAAAAAGTGTAAAACTACTATTTTTTTAGTTTACTTAAAAATTTTGTTTTTTATAAACGTAGATATTACCTATAATATTATGTTTTTATTAACTTTTTTATAAAAAGCGTTTAAATGTTTTCCAATATTTTTCAGGTATATTACCGTTCAATGCATCTTCATAATCTTTTTTTGTACAAGGAACTAAAAATACGGGAACATCATCTGCATCTAAACTTACTGTTAACCACCATTTTTCCACATATTTATCTTTTAGAAAAATCAATTCTTTGTCTTCATGTAAAACTATGTATTTTATATATTCTTCATTTTCATAATAGGGTTGTTGGTTTCTTCCTTCTATGAGATACCATAACAGTTGAGAAACTAACTTTTCATTCATTTTATTGTGCGAGTATCCTAAAAAATTATAAATACCTGCAATTTTTACTTGTTTGGATAATCCAATGTAGCGGGTTAATGCACAAATTTCTCTGTTTGTGAATCCATTAGCTGTACTTTCTGTTGATAAGGTTCCGTCGTATGATTCGATAGAATTTAAATTAATACCAACAAAGTCAGAACTTCTGAATACAGGCTCTGAATTTTTCGGGTTTTCTGTAATTTGACCTAATCTAACTCCCTCGAAATCCAGACTGTTAAAAGCTTTTAATGTTGAATTGGGGACAAAATAACTTTGATATCCTACGTTTGTAAAATTGAAAAGTAAGTTAGGCTCGTCTATTATCATTCTTGAAAGATAATTTTTATCGGTCAATTGCTCCTTCATGTTTCCCATATCTATGCGAGTATCCACTGCTGTATAGTTAAGTGGCGTATCTCTGACTGATAAAGCTCTGTACACAGAATAATTTAGGCTCATACTTCCTCCCAGAACAATAGGAAATACCCCCATTTTTAGTAATTCTTCCAATACTTTTTGTAAAGCAAAATAGGTATTTTCAACTTCATTCCCCGGTATGATATCTCCTAAATCATATAAATCAAAATCCCAATCGTTCCAAACTAATCTATAGAACTCTTCCCGAATTAAGCGAATATTTGAAAATTCTTTTGAGTGACCTGTCCCTCTTAAATCTGAGCAGCCGATAAGAACTACACTATTTGCCTTTATTTCATTCTGCCAATAAAATTTTATTCTGGCTCCAACGGAATCAGGATGAGAATACAATATTGATTCATCAACGGGATGTAAAAAATCCTGCAAGGCTCCCACTACTTTTTCTTTGCTTTAGTTTTTGTTTGTGCTTTCGCTTTTGCAGGTGCTTTAGTTTTCGCCTTAGTTTTTGGCTTACTTCCAGATTCTGCAATAATTTTTAAAACCTGCTCTAATGACAATTGAGCTGCTTCTGTATCTTTAGGAATCTTAAAGTTTTCTTTACCTTGTTTAATATAAGGTCCCCAACGACCATTTAATATTTCTATCACAGGCTCTTCTGTTTCGAAAGATTTTATAAACTTGTTTCGATCTGATTCTCTTTTCGCTTCAATTAAATCAACAGCTCTTTCTAAAGTTATAGTAGAAATTTCATCTCCTTCTTTGGGTTTTAAGGAAACAAATTTACCATCGTGTTTAACATAAGGTCCGAATCTTCCTGTATTTACTTCTACTTTTTTTTCTTCATAATCACCTAAATACCTAGGTAACTCAAATAGTTTTAATGCTTCTTCGAGCGTTATGGTACTAATTTGCTGTCCTTTCATTAATCCGGCAAATTTAGGCTTTTCTTCATCTTCAGATTCACCTATCTGGACCATTGGTCCAAATCTACCAATTCTGGCATATATATTTTTACCGCTTTCAGGATCTGTTCCTAATAATCTTTCTCCTGTAGCACGATCGGCTGTTTCTTTAACTTCTTCTACATGGGGATGAAAATCTTTATAAAAATCTCCCAGCATTTCTTTCCAATTTTCATTTCCTCCTGCAATACTATCAAAATCTTCTTCGACTTTAGCTGTAAATCCATAATCTAATATATTAGGAAAATGATCCGTTAAAAATCCGTTTACAACCAAGCCTATATCCGTAGGAAGCAATTTTCTTCTGTCTGCTCCATAGTTTTCAACTTCTACGCTTTCTGTGATATTTTGATTGTTAAGAATAATTTTCCTAACCTCTCTTTGCTTGGGTTCCAAATCACCAACTTCAACATATTGTCTTTTTTGTATGGTTGAGATGGTTGGCGCGTATGTTGATGGACGGCCTATTCCTAACTCTTCTAATTTTCTAACTAAAGATGCTTCATTGTATCTTGCAGCGGGCCTGCTGAATTTTTCTTCTCCGGTCATTCTATCTAACTGAAGTATTTCCCCATTTTCTACTTTAGGTAGTAATCCACTGTCCTCGTCTTCGCTATCTTCGTCATTCTGTATCTGATAAAGTTTTAAAAATCCATCAAAAACAATTACTTCTCCCCTAGCTGTAAATTTTTCTTTAACATCAGGTGTAGTAATATCAATAATGGTTCTTTCCAGTTTTGCATCTGACATTTGAGATGCTAATGTCCTTCTCCAAATCAGATGATACAATTTTTTTTGTGCATCGTCACCACCTGCTTCTTTGACAGCCAGATTGGTTGGACGAATTGCTTCGTGAGCTTCTTGAGCTGATTTATTTTTGGTTGTGTATTGTCGTGTTTGTAAATATTCTTTTCCAAACTCTTCTGTAACTACATGAACTGCTGCATTAAGTGCTTCTTCAGATAAATTCACACTATCTGTTCTCATATAGGTAATATGCCCGGATTCATATAATTGCTGAGCGATTCTCATGGTCCTGCTTACAGAAAAACCTAACCTTGAAGCTTCCTGCTGCAATGTGGAAGTTGTAAAAGGTGCTGAAGGTGTTCTTTTTCCTGGTCTAGTTTCAACATTGGAAACTGAAAACGTTTTGTCTTTAACTATTTGTATAAAACCTAAGGCTTCTTCGTATTTTTCAAAATCAACATTTAGTTTACTTTTTAAAATATTCTGAGTTTTATTGTAAAAGTTAGCCTCAATTTTATAAGAAGCCACAGGAACGAAATCTAAAATTTGTTTTTCTCTCTCGCATATAAGCCTTACTGCAACCGACTGAACTCTACCTGCAGATAACCCTGCTTTTACTTTTGACCATAAGATTGGCGACATTTCAAAACCTACTATTCTGTCGAGTACACGACGAGCCTGCTGAGCATTTACCAGGTTAACATCTATATCTCTTGGATTTTGTATCGCTTTCTGAATTGCATTTTTTGTAATTTCATGGAAAACAATTCTTTTTGTTTTCTCAGGACTTAAGTTTAATTCATTATATAAATGCCAGGAAATTGCTTCTCCTTCACGGTCTTCATCGGAGGCTAACCAAACTGTATCGGCTTTTTTTGCTAATGATTTTAACTTTTTTACAATTTCCTTTTTATCCGGAGAGACCTGATATATGGGTTCTAACGTTTTCATATCAATCCCCATATCTTTTTTAGCTAAATCTGTTATATGACCATAACTTGATTCCACTTCAAAATCATTCCCCAAAAATTTTTTTATTGTTTTTGCCTTAGCCGGCGACTCCACAATTACCAGATTCATACTCAGAAATTTTTCGCGAAATTAGAAATTTTTTATCAATATATAGTTTTAAGTTTTATTTTTTATTTATTTACTTTATAATTTTAGCTCTATGTAATACATTAATATTCATATTAATGTAGTCAATTGCTTATCATCTTAATAAAATCTTAATTATTATTTATTCATTGTTTTTTTTACTTTAATTCTTTGATTTGTAAATTCTCAAACTTTCATTTTTTCTTTTTTTACTGTTTTTTATAGATATTTATTTTATTTACTAAAAACTTATTACGTCTATTAAAATTTTTATCTATAGTTTTATTATGTAGATTTATAATTTAAACGATAAATTAAGGGTTTAAATAAATGACAAAAGAACAGGTTATAGAAAAATTAGTTCAGCTTGCAAAAGGTGAGCTATCTCCAACAGATTGGTTACAATGGTTTGAAAAATATAAAGACTCAATTGAAGGTATATGCGGAAGATTACGTTTTTTAAAAATGAAACCAAAAGATAGTTTTAGTGAGATAAGAAACACTTACTTATCACAAATTACTGCTTATGAATGGCTAAAATCTATAAAAATTACTATTGATTTATCTGATAATTATAAAAAAGATTGGGAAAAAGAATTTGAAAATTTTGTCATATCTAAACAAAAGAAAACCAAAAACTTAAAAAAAACAGCTAAAGAGAGATTTCAATATTTGCAATCTGTTTATCCAATTTTATTTAAGCTGATAACCCAAAATTATCATCAAGATTTGTTTATAAGTAAAGGCAAAAGTTATAACGAAATTAAAGAAAAGGAAAATTCACTGGCAATTATTTTTTCTGAAGACATTATCGAATTTTTTTCAACAATTTCAAAATTTCAATTTGAGGGCATTTCGATCCATTTTGATGAACTTGCGCCTCTCAACAAAGAGCAGTTAAATCTTCTCATATTAGGAGAGTTTTGGCTTTATGGCGACGGAGATAAAATAGTATACAATTCTGTAGACCATAAAGTTTATAGTTTTGCTCATGAGTATCGTCCTCCACAATTGATAAAGATTGCTGATTCATTAAAGGAATTGGTTGATAAGGTTTTTGTTAAGTATCTAAAAGGCTACGAAAAGCAATAATTTAAATTTATATAATTAATTTTCAATAATTTATATCAATAAAAAAATCATAACTCCGTTTTTTTTAGCTAGGACTCATATAAACACTATTATAGGTAAACTTAAGCTAAATACAGTCACACAAATATTTATCTAAACTAATACATAATGAGGATTCTCTTTCATAATTGCATTATTTTAATATCAAGAACTTATTTTTCTAATAAACAATTTATATTCTTCCTTTAATGGTAATTCTTTATTTACGATCAGATTTTTCTTCTTACCTATCATTTTTTGATTGTTAATTTCATTAATTCCTTCTTTTTCTATTTCCTCCCAATAGACACCTATTCCTCTTTTCTGCCATTTGGGCAAATCATTAAAATTTAAACCGTTGCTAAACAATAGTTCATTTTTCTTCGCTACATTCATATTTAACATTTTTTCAGTCACTTCATTTTTGGAATATCCCTGTTTTCTTAAATTCCAATATACATGTCCATTTAATGAATTTTTATACGCATCGTCCATTCTCCACTGAAAATAGTCGTAGACAAGTTCTTTATTAGGTAACTCAGATAATCGACAATCAAACACTACTGCTTCTCCTATCAACATTGAAAATGCAGCACTTACCTCTCCCGCTAAAATGGAAATATATTTACTTCTTTTTCTTGAAAAAGAATTTTCATTGATATCAAACAACAAGGAAATTTCGTCACTTTGTGTGTATCCGTATAAAATTTTAATTCCACTTTTAAGTACATGTTTGACTGTCTCTACCATCATTTCGGAAAATTTTTCATCAAACGGCGTTTCAAATGAATATTTTTCTTTGGTTAATTTGGTAAAACCTCTTCCATCTAAACGAGCTATAATATACATTTGAGGAATTACCGAACGATCTGCAAGAGTTTCAAAACATTTCATCTTAGCATTTAAATTTTTGAAATTCATTTATTCCCTTATTTAAATTTATTCATATATTTCATAAAAAATAGCAACAAAATAAATACAATTATTTTATAATTCCCAAAATAAAAAAGCTGTTCATACGTATGAACAGCTTTTTTTAAAATAAGTTGATATTGATTATATACGTTTTTCTATAATCTGATCTACGACTTCAGGATTTAGTAAGGTTGAAGTATCTCCTAGGGCATCAAGTTCATTGGATGCTATTTTCCTTAATATTCTCCGCATAATTTTTCCCGAACGCGTTCTTGGTAAACCCGGAACAAATTGTATTTTGTCCAATTTAGCTATCGGACCAATAGTTCTTGATATTCTTGCCTGTATTTCTTTTCTGACATCTTCTTCGTTTTCGGGTTTTTCGAATGTTATTACGAATGCATATAGTGCATTTCCTTTGATATCATGAGGAAATCCAACCACTGCGGACTCTGTTATTAAATAATGCTCATTGATAACATTTTCAATAGGTGCTGTTCCCAAGTTATGGCCGGATACAATTATCACATCATCTACACGACCTGTAATTCTATAATTTCCATTAGTATCTCTAAGAGCTCCGTCACCTGTAAAATATTTTCCTTGGTAAGCAGAAAAATAAGTATCTGCATATCTTTGGTGATCTCCATAGATAGTTCGAGCCATTCCGGGCCAAGGAAACTTGATACATAGATTACCTTCTCCGCTGATTGATTTCAGTTCCTTGCCTTCACTGTCCAGTAAGCATGGCTGAATTCCTGGTAACGGCTGTGTAGCAAATGTTGGTTTTGTGGTCGTTATACCCGCCAGAGGCGCTATCATTATTCCTCCGGTTTCCGTCTGCCACCAGGTATCGGCTATTGGACAGTTTCCTTTGCCTACTTTGTCATTATACCAATTCCAAGCTTCTTCGTTGATCGGCTCTCCTACTGAGCCTAAAACTTTTAATGAGCTTAAATCATAATCTTCTACAAAGTGAAGAGGCTGAGCTTCTAATGATCGTATTGCTGTTGGTGCTGTATAAAAATGAGTTACTTTATATTTATCCACTATGTTCCAAAACCTTCCAAAATCAGGATATGAAGGTGTGCCTTCAAACATTATTGAAGTTACTCCTGAGCATAAAGGAGCATATACGATAAACGAATGTCCGGTAATCCATCCAATATCAGCGGTACAAAAATATACATCTTCCGGATCGCCTATCTGAAATACATTTTTAAAAGAATAGGTTGTATAAACCATATATCCTCCGCAGGTATGTACCATTCCTTTAGGCTTTCCTGTAGAGCCTGATGTATATAGAATAAATAAAGGATCTTCTGCATCCATCTCCTCTGCAGGACATTCCGGGCTGGCATCTTTGATTAAGTCATGCCACCAAAGATCCCGATTAGGTGCCATCATTACCGGTTTATTTGATCTGTTCAGAACTATTACACTTTCAATTGAGGAAGTGTTTTCTAAGGCTTCATTTGCGATTCCTTTTAAATCTACGTATTTATTTCCTCTGTAATTTCCATCACAGGTTAAGAGTAGTTTGCATTGTGAATCGTTAATTCTGGCAGCTAAAGCTGAGGATGAAAACCCAGCAAAAACAACTGAATGAATAGCGCCGATACGGGCACAGGCTAAGAGACTTATTTCTAATTCGGGAACCATAGGTAAATAAATACAAACTCTATCCCCTTTGCTAACTCCTTTACTTTTAAGGACATTAGCAAATTTACAAACTTCTTCGTGTAATTGTTTATAGGTCAAAATTCTGTTTGGTTCCGTTGGTCCATTAGGTTCCCATATGACAGCTATTTTATCACCATTTTTTTCAAGATGCCTGTCTAGACAATTTTCCGTAATATTTAATTTTCCCCCTTTAAACCATTTAAAATCTGCATTTTCAAAATTATATTCCAAAACAGAATCCCAACTTTTTTTCCACCTAAATGTCTGAGCTATTTCTGCCCAAAATTGTTCGGGCTGATCTAAACTTATATCGTAAATTCGCTCATAGTCTATTCGGTTTTTAACAACCAAATCATCTATTGTTTTCTCTTTTAAAGCAAATTTTGAAACATTTTCCAGCTGAAAATCTTGTTGTATTTCATTGATAACCGAAGGATTTTTAGTGACTTCAGGGATCACAAATTCTTCTCCATCCGCTATCTTTCTGATTATATCACGAAGAATGCTTCCTGATTTAGTTTTAGGTAAACGTTTAACATACACCACTTGTTTTAAATCAGAAATAATTCCCATTTTTTCAACAACCATTCTTCTTAGTTCCTCTGTCAAACGAAATGGATCTGCTTGTTCAAATGCTTTAATTACAGGTACAGCTACTACTGCCTGTCCTTTTATAGCATCTTTCACTCCTATAACTGCTACTTCAGAAATTTTTGGATGAGCATTGATAATATTCTCGATTTCCAGTACAGATAACCTTTGTCCGGCAACATTGATGACATCCCCCAGATTTCCCGTAGTATAAAAATTACCTTCTTCATCACAGTATCCTCCTGCACCTGAATTATAATAATCAGCTAGTTTTTCTGAAACAAATAAATCTTCCGGTTTATTATTCATGATAAAACTATAAGAACCGGGCGGCAAAGGTTTGGTAGCTGCGATTATACCTATTTTACCGGAATCTTCTTCCTGACCTTCTCCACTTACTACCTTCATATCAAAGCTTCTGACAGATTTTCCTATTGAGTCCGGATATTGATCTTTCGTCCCTTTTTTTATTTCTTTACCTAGTAGCGGCCATGCTGCCTCAGTTGTCCACCAAAGACTAGTCAGATCGACATTAATTTTCCTTTGAATCCAATCAATAACATCTTTTCCGGAATCATCACCCGAAAGAACAATGCGATTTAATGACTGTAAAGAGTATTTTTCAATAAATAATCCCTTAGGATCTGCATCAATGATCTTTCTGAGATTAATTTGAGGCGTTAATAAAACGCTAACTTTATTTTCCTGTATTAGTTTCCAGTATGATCCCGGATCGGGAGTTCTTGTTGAACTTCCTTCATATATTATCGATGGATTTCTATTGATCATAGGGGCTAAAATCATAAAGCTATGGCTGATTCCGCCTCCTCTATCGTAAGCGGTAAAGAAAACTTCGTCTGGATTACATTTAATAATATTCACCATTAAATCTTTTAAGGAAACAGCATAATCACCGGTATTATAAACAGCCCCCCTGGCCTTTCCTTTTACTCCGGATGTATATAAAATATAAGCAGGCGAGTCAGCCTGAATTTCTACATAGCTTTCAGGTTGCGAATTTTCTAATAACTCATCAAAGTCTATATCTAATGAACTGTTGGAATGTAAAAAACCTAATTTCCTATTATATAACAATATATTTTGAGGAGTGTGGTCTGATTTAGATAATGCTTTGTCTATGATAGGTTTGTAAGATATTATCCTATCTACGTCAATACTTGATGTAGCTGTAATAATTAGTTTAGGTTTGCAATCATTAATCCTTAATGCCAGTTCACTTGCCGAATAACCACTGTAAACAACTGAAAAAGTGATTCCAAGCCTTGCGCATGCTAAGATTGAAAATACCGTCTGAGGAATCATAGGCATATATAACAAAACTATATCCCCTTTTTTTAATCCTAATTGTTTCAGTCCTCCGGCTAACTTTTCTACTTTTTGTTTGATTTGACTGTATGTATATTCTCTTCTTGTCTGCGTAACGGGTGAGTCGAAAATAAAAGCGGTGTTTTCTCCATATCCGTCTTCGATATGCTTATCTATGCAGAGATAAGATAAATTTGTAATACCATCTTCAAACCAATTTGATTTACCTTCTTTATATGAGTAAAATTTCTGCGGGGAGGTAAACCACGATATTTTACCTGCTTCTTTCATCCAATAATCTGAAATTGTAATCATTTCTTGTGTATCCATGTTTTAGTTTATTTTATACATTTTAGGTTTTCTCTTATTACTACTAAAAATATAAAATAATTTGAATAAAACATCCGATTCATGAAATCCTTTAGCAATTAATCAAAAATATTGTTTTTTAATTTTGATATTTTAATTAAAAAATCATAGCTTTTACTAGTATTAATGCTGTTTTATATGATTTTTATCATAAAATTCAGTTTTTTTAAGACTATGAAATAATTATAAAATTATTAATTAAGATTAACAAAACACAGTTTCTTCCTCATATTTTAATTTATTTAGTTTATTTATTAATTATTACAACCCCCACAAGAACTATCATATATTATTTTAGTCATAAAATATTTAATTTTTTATTCATTATAGTATCCCTTTGTAACACTATTCAGTCTTTCAATCATTATACTGTGGAAAGAATTTATAAGTGAATAAATTTAATATTTTATTAAAATGAAGAATCTGATTAATGTGTATAAAAAAAGGGACACAAAATGCATCCCTTGTATTTTATTGAAACAATTACAACTTAATAACCAAATAATTTCTGATTAAGCGCTTGTAATGCATCTTTTTTATATTTACTATCAATTACAACTGATATATTATGTTCACTTCCTCCATAAGATATCATATGTAAAGGAATCTCCTTAAAAGCATCCAGGATTTTTACCCCATATCCGGATTCATTTTTAGCTATATTACCGACAATAGCAATAATAGTCTGATCTTTTTCTACTTCAACGTTAGCCACTTCAGTAAGCTCCGCCATTATATTGTCCAGATTTGCCGGATTGTCAATGGTTAACGATACTGCTACCTCAGAAGTAGTTATCATATCTATTGAAGTTTTATATTTATCGAATATTTCAAATATTGTTTTAAGAAAACCATAAGCTAGCAACATTCTTCCACTTCTTATGGTAATTGCATATATTCCATCTTTAGCAGCAACTGCACGTATCCCTTCCGGCGTATCAATATCTCCTATCAACGTTCCTTTTGCCTCAGGCTGCATGGTATTTTTTAATGCTACGGGTATTCCCCTTTTTTGAGCAGGAAGAATGCAGGTAGGATGTAAAATTTTAGCTCCGAAATAAGCAAGTTCTGCTGCTTCATCAAAACTTAGTTCATCTACAGGATGAGTTTTGTCTACAAAACGAGGATCATTATTATGCATACCATCTATATCTGTCCAGATCTGAATTTCTTTAGCATCTATAACAGCCCCGATTATACAAGCAGTATAGTCACTTCCTCCTCTTTGCAAATTATCTATATCCCCCTGAGAATTTCTACATATATAGCCCTGAGTTATAAAAAAATCAATATCCGGATATTTGTTTAGTTCTTCCTTGATTTGCTCTTCTATATACACCATATCAGGCTCACCGTCTTTATTAATTCGCATAAATTCAAGCGCAGGCAGAAGAATAGACTTTTCTCCTATCTCACTTAAATAGTAATGAAACATGGTTGTACTTAATAATTCGCCCTGAGCTAAAATAATTTTTTCTTCTTTTGACGTAAAAAGAGGAAGATCTGTAAATGAAAGAAGGTAATTAAAATACTCATTAATCATTTCATGACCCTTCTTTAAAATTGTTTCATTTTTATACAAGTCATTTATTTCTTTCTTATATTTGTCTTCCAGAGCTTTTATTAACTCTTTTGCTTTTTGTGTATTTTTTTCATACAACGAAGCTGAAATTTCAACTAATGCGTTAGTAGTTCCACTCATTGCTGAAAGTACTACTATTTTAGAATCCTGACTTTTTGTTAACTCCGCCAGATTTTTTATACGTTCGGCACTTCCTACGCTTGTACCGCCAAATTTTAATACTAACATTTTTTCTCCTTTTAATAAAACCTAGACAAAAATACATATTTTAGTATTTATTTACACCTGATTTATACTAAAAATTAAATGTTTGAATTTTATTAAGATCATTTAAAAGTTTACAGAAAAATTTATTGTTAATATGTATTTGATTGCTTGTAGTAAAATAGGAAAAGACATACCTAATATAAAAAAGATGAACCTTAATAGTAAGATTCATCCTCAAAATTCAATAAATGTATATATTTAAAAGGTTATTCTTCTTTACCTTTTGAAATATCGCGCATCTTTCTTTTAGCATCTGTAGTCATATCTTCAACTTTATCGCCTACCTTGTCTCCAAAGTCACTGGCTTTATCAGATATTTTGCTAAAAAACGAAGATATAGACTCTTTAAAACTACTATATTTTCCTTTAAAAAATTTTTCCCAATCTACTTCCAATCCTTCTTTATCCATAAAATCTTTTACAATAGATAATGATTTTAAAGCTTGTTCTTCTGTTAATCCTGCTTCTTTCTGAAGTCTTTCTACTATGTTTTCCATAACTATTTATATTCTTTAAAGTTTTTCTGTTTATTAATTGTAAACAAAAATCAAGCCTTACTATAATATTTTGTTTCAATTTTTCATATTCGATCTTTTTTTTATAACATATGACCTCTATAACATTTATACATTCAATTACATAAATACTTTATTGTTATAATGTAAATAAATTATTCTTTTAGTATCTATAAAAGCAACTTTAAATAAGTTATTTTTATACTGAAACTATGGTTTCACCACATTCTTTTTTTAGTTTCTTTTCAATATTGATTGTAAACCTATATTTTTTTATCAGTTTTAACATACTTTATATAGTATGATTAAAATATTTTTATTAATTTATCGCCCTAAATAAAGATTATAAAAATTATGAGGAAATTATTTTATTTTATTGCGTTTACTATCTCTTTATCAAATTTTTGTGCTTCACAAAATCATAAAGAGCATTTCCATGAAAACAGCAAAACCTTACAAAATCTAGATTTGCTATTGACCAATGTATGGCAAGAAAGCAAGGCTTTCATCCCTCAGGGTCAGGTTGCTGATTATATTCCGGAATTAAGTAAAGCCAATAAAAACCTAGTAGGTGTTGCTTTTATGGATCAATCAGGAAAATTATATACAAAAGGTGATACTAAAAGTAAATTCACCATGCAAAGTATTTCCAAAGTGGTAGCTTTAATGATAGCTACTAAAGAGAGAGGAGAATCGTATATCTTTGAAAGAATGGGATATTACGGAACAGATGCTGCTTTCAACTCCTTTTCTGAGCTTCAGTCTAAAAAAAAGCCATTGAATCCTATGATGAATGCAGGTGCAATAGTTACCACATCATCAATTAGCGGTACAGGAGATGAAGCCTACCAAAAAATCTTAAAAATGGTAAGATACATAACTAAAAATGAATCTATCAATATTAATCAGGCTGTGTATCTTTCTGAAAAAGAAACCGGAAACAGAAACCGAGGAATGTTTTATTTATTAAAAAACTATGGTCTTTTCGATGCTGTAGATGAAGAAAGTCTAAATAATTACTTCAGACAGTGCTCTATTGAAGTTGATGCAGAAGATTTAGCTAAAATCGGATATTTTTTTGCTCATAACTGTACACGTTTTGACGGGGACAAAACTTATTATAACCCTGATATGAGCAAGTTAATTAATTCTGTTATGCTAAACGGCGGAATGTATGATTACAGCGGAGAGTACTCCCGAAAAGTTGGTTTACCTTCCAAATCCGGTGTTGGAGGAGGAATTATGGCTGTAGTTCCAGGAAAATACGGAATTGGTACATTCAATCCTTCTTTAGATGAACAAGGTAATTCTGCACCTGGAGTTTACATCATGGAGAAACTTAGCAAAGAATTAAATTTAAGTATTTTCTAAATTTTATAATCCTTAAAAACCTATATTTAATTTAAACGATAACTATGAAAGAAATTAATGGTGTCTCATTTGAAAACTGGGCATGTGCATGTGGAAATATTTCAGTAGGAATGTCTAAAGAAGAGGTATTTACTGTTTTAGGAATTTCTTCTGAATCATGGGAAAATATTAATTCGGAATGGACACAAAACCTTAGTGCGATTATTACTCAGGATCCTACTAAAGCAATTCAATATGCCGGATATTTATCTAACCCCAAACAGGGTAAATTTGCTGAAATGGTTCAAAATGCAAATGCTGATTTGAATAGTGAATTAACAATTCCTGACTTTAATACTTTTCAGGAAATATTTATGAAACTGAATGATGAAAATCAAAATGAAATTTTGACTAAATACGGGTTAACTCCTGATAACTGGAACAAAATATCAAACCATTACAATCAAACCGTAGAAGATTTAACAAAAGATCTCACACTTAAAGAAGCTCATCAGAAAGGAAATTACTTAGTTATTAAAAACAAAATTTTAAATTCTCCTCAGGAATACAAAGAATTAGGCAAGTTCGATCAACAGAATTTAGTTAATGATCTGGCGCGTGGAAAATATTTTTCAATTATTTTTGATATTATCAATGCCAATCTGGAGGAAATGGACTTATCTGAAATTGATAAACTAGAAGGTAGTTTTGTTGAAACTGTATTTAAAGGACTTTCTTTCCCTAAGCCAGTACCTTTTCCAAAAAATGAATCTGACCTGATTCTGATAACAGAACCTGATATTATACAATTTATAGATCGATTTTGTGATCATATCAAAAATATTGATGAAAATACGAATGTTACCTCTTTATTTAAATGGGCTATTACTAAAAAGTTGCCTTTACCTATTGACGCACTGGAATTATTAATTCAAAAAGGATGCTCCGTTTCAATTTATGATGCTTCAGACAATTCTCTTTTACATTATTTATTACCAGAAAACTATATATCTTTTTTACTAAATCATGGATTAGATCCTAATCATAAAAATAAAGGCGGTGTAACTCCATTAGAGTTGGCTTTAAGTAACAATGCTGAAGTTGTTAAAACACTTCTTGAAAATGGTGCAGATCCTCAACATAAAAATAAACAGGGAAACTCTCTGTTTTATATAGCTTTGATGGACCTTATGAATCGGGATTTATATGATCTTTTATGTGAATATGATACACCTGATTTTGAAGATTTAAACAAAGACGAAACCTCTTTTTTATTCAACTATATTAAAAAATTAGATGAATATTCCAGCAATACTGAGCTAAAATGCCTTGAAAAACTACTGGAACAGGGAGCTGATCTTTCCATTTCTTGCATGTATTACGGAGAACCTACTACACCTTTAAAAGAAGCTGTAAAAAAACCTTTTGCTGTATTTGAAATTGTTATGAATCACTTTTACGGAGATATTAATGAAACCGATGATAATGGAAATACCTTACTTCATCAGGTTTGTGGCTATAATATTAATTTTCAGGCTGAAGATGCTGTTCAGGTTTATAAAAAAGCCAAGTTTCTTATAGAAAAAGGAGCTGATGCTTCTATTCGTAATAATGAAGATAAAACAGCCTTGGATTTGGCTGTAACTGATAATTTAAAAGAAAAAACCGTAAAATTATTATTAAATTAAAAACCTACGTATATGTCAATGTCTTTTATTATAGCCTGCGAACAAGGAAATCGCAAAATAGCAGAATTACTTATTGAACAAGAAGGTTCTGATGTAAACTATACGGATGAACAGGGACGGACAAGTCTGCATTATGCAGCTCATCACGGTTTTGTTGAAATTTGTAAGAAACTTATTGAAAAGGGAGCAGATATCAATTATGAAGACCATAATGGGGAAACTCCCTTATTTTTTGCGGCTTTACAAAATCAAACCCAAACGATTAAACTTTTGCTAGAGCATAATGCTGCTATGGAAATTAAAGATTATCAGGGAAATAATCTACTTCATATTTCTACCAGAAATGGTCAAAAGCCCCTATGTGAGTTGTTTATTGCAAAAGGAATGGATATAGAAAGCATTAACAATCTTGGAGAAACGCCTTTGATGTTATCAATACTTTATAAAAAGAAACCTTTAATGGATTACTATATTGAACAGGGGGCTGATATTCATGTTACCACAAAAAACGGAAACAATCTACTTCATTTAGCCTTGCAGGATGGTAATTTACCTATTATAAAACAATTAGTTGAGAACGGATTATCTATTGATACACCGAATTCTAACGGAACCAGCCCTTTATTGCTGGCTTGTATGACTAATAACGCTATGCTGACTAAATATTTTTTAGAAAAGGATGCTGATATTTTTCAAACAAATACAGAAGGTATTTCTCCTATTTACTACGCATGTGCATATAATCAGAAACAAATTGTACAGCTTTTTATTCAAAAAGGATTAGATGTCAATTATCAAACACCTTCTCAGGGAGATATTATATTAGGAAGTTATCTGGATTTTATTGAATCTGCTCAAGATATATCTTCTGAAAGCCTCTATCACCTTAACAGCAGTTACACCAGCGGAGGAGAAAGTCTTTTACATATATCAGTTAAAAACGGACATTTATATATGGCTGAACTTTTAATTAAAAACGGAGCAAATGTAAATGTTCAAGACGAATCCGAAAATACTCCATTACATTATGCTGCTGCAAATGGTAAGAAAGATTTAGTTAAACTATTGATTGATCATGGTGCAAACGCAAATCTATCCAATGTAAGAGAACAGAAACCTATTGATTATGCTAACATTAAAGGATATAACGAAATTGTTTCAATTATCTTAGGTACTACCGGCATGGATTCAAAATCTGAGAATCTAAAATCAACTGCTGAAATTCAGACCAATTTTTCTAGTCAAAATTCTTTATCAAAAGAAGATATTAAAACTAAACTAAAAGAATTAAAAGAACTCTTTGAAGAAGAGCTTATAACCGAGGAAGAATTTAATTTAAAGAAAAAAGAATTGCTAAATCAATTATAAATTTTTATAAACTCTCTTTTAAGTTTTAAAAGAGAGTTTTTATTTAGTCTTTCAAAATGACATCCGGATCGTTAAATATATTCATATTCATATTTCCTGTTTCTTTATCAACTATGACAGCAGAAGTTAAAGAACCGGACACATTAGCCATCGTACGAGGCATGTCTATAATAGGATCTATGGCTAATACCATTCCTATTAAAGGAAAATATTCACCTAGTCCCATACCGGAAAGTACAATTGTAGCTGCTATTGTTGCTGTTCCCGGAATACCGGCCACTCCAATGGAGCCTATAACAACTACAATAACAAGCATTATGTAAAACTGGGCATCCATAGGTATACCGATCATGTGAGCTACCATGATAGCTATCAAAGCAGGAAAGAAACCTGCACACCCATTCATTCCCATCGTACTTCCTAAAGAACCTATTAGGTTAGCCGTTCCACTGCTTACTCCCATACGTTCTGTTAAAGTAGCTATTGTTAGTGGTAAAGTTCCTACTGAAGATCTACTGGTAAATCCCATCAACCACACCTCCACCGATTTTTTTACAAACAGCAATGGTGAAATACCATGTAAGGAAACTAACAAAACATGTATCAAAAGCATAAGAATTGCTGCTATATAAACAGATAAGACAAAGCCGGAGACTTCCATGATTGCAGGAATACCATTAGATATAATTGTCTTTGAAAGCAATGCAATGACTGCATATGGCATATATTTTATAATAGTCATGGTTACTGACATAACTATTTTATAAAGTCCTTCTATTAACTTTTTAAATAAACCGATAGCTTCAGGATTTTTTTTCTCCATTCTATTCGCTCCTAAACCAATTAAAGCAGAAAATATGACCAGACCAATAATATTTTCAGTATTCATAGCTGATACAATATTGCTAGGTACCAAATTTACAAAGGTATCTACCAGATTTGTCATTTCTCTTCCTTTTAACTCAATAGGCAAAGTGTTATGAGTATAGCCTAGTGAAAAAATATTTCCTAATAAAATACCTATTATACAAGCTATTCCTGTAGTAAAAAGCAACCAGAATATTCCTCTGAATGCTATTTTAGGTAGATCCTTCTGACCAGAAAAATCGATAATTACTTTAACAATTGAAACAAATACCAGCGGTATTACCAACATACGTATGAACGATATAAATATTCTTCCGAATAATCCATACCAAGTTGCTGTTTCCTGCATCCATATTAAAGGTTCTTTCTGAAACCCCGTTAAACACTGAATTCCTAACCCCAGAACTATGCCCATACCTAAACCGGCAAACATTCGTAATGAAAAGCTTACTTTTTTATCCTGAAGTTTTTTTATAATATAAAAACTTATTAACAATGCTGCAATAGCAAATAACGTCTGATAGTGGGTCAAACTCAAATAATTTTCAAAAAAATTTCCTGTGAAAATTTTAGTATCCATATCTTATTTATCTCTTAAAAATTTATGCTTGATTTGCTTAAGTGGCAATTTAATGTGAAAAGAATCTATGATTTACACGCTTTTTCAGCATGTAAATAACATTTTATAAAACAAAAATTAAGCCTAAAACTTTATCTTTTATAGAAGTAATACGAACAGGCTATAAGTTTTAGTTATAAATGTAAGTTTAATATATTTTTAATTTAATTAAAATACTCATTTACAATAACTTAAACCATTACTTATGAATTGATTATTTGAGAATAGTTAAAATATACTAACTTTGTAGTATATGAAATTTTTAGTTTTTGACACTGAAACCACAGGTTTACCGGCCAATGCCAATGCTCCTGTTTCCGATTCTGACAACTGGCCCCGAATGGTACAAATTGCCTGGCAATTACATGATGAAAATGGGGATTTAGTAGAAAACTATGACTTTATAATAAAGCCGGAAGGTTATGACATACCCTTTAATGCACAAAAAATTCACGGTATAAGTACTGAAAAAGCATTAGCTGAAGGGCATGATCTTAAAACCGTACTTGATCAATTTAACCAGGTATTGGCAGAAAATCCGATTTTAGTCGGACAAAACATCAGTTTTGATATACCCATTGTTGGAGCTGAATTCTATCGAAAATCATTAGAAAATAACATAGCTGAATTAAATCTTATTGATACAGCACAGGAAGGAACCAGCTATTGCGCTATTCCCGGTGGACCTGGAGGAGGCTTTAAATACCCTAAACTTTCGGAACTTTATGAACGTTTATTTGGTTATGGTTTTGATGAAGCCCATAATGCGGCAGCTGATGTAAATGCCACAGCCCAGGCATTTTGGGAATTGGTTCGGCTACGACAGGTATCTGCCAAAAAATTATTTTTTACGGAAGAAGAGCTAAATCGTTTTATTGAAAACCATCCTTCTCCGTTTAAAGCATTTGATATTATTGTTAGACAGCAGGTCAATGATTTTAATCAAAAATTAAAAGAAAAGCAATCACAAGTTAAAAAATCAATTGATGAAATTGATTTTTCCCATTTTTTTCATTTTCACAATCATTCGGTATATTCAATTCTTACCTCTACCAGCAAGCATTCCGATTTAATTAAAAAAACATTGGAGTATAAGATGCCTGCTTTAGGAGTGACGGATTCCGGTAACTTAATGGGAGCTTTTGCTTTTCTAAATGAAATAAAAAAAGTTAACAGCTCTATTAAGGAACATAATAAAAAAGTGGAAGCCGGTGAGCTTAACGAACCTGTAAAAAAAGAAATTATTCCTATTGTGGGATGTGAACTTTATATTTCAGAAAATTATCTTCAGAATAAATTTACTAAAGACAATCCGGATAGAAGATATTCTCAGATATTGCTGGCAAAAAACCATGCAGGATTTAAAAATCTATCCAAACTTTCCACCTTCGGATATAAAGTCGGCTTATATGCAGGATATCCGAGAATAGGTAAAGAACTGATTGAACAATATAAAGAAAACCTTATAGCTACCACAGGAGGTTTATCTTCCGAAATACCAAGTCTTATTCTGAATGTTGGTGAAAAACAAGCTGAAGAAGCCTTTGTTTACTGGCAAAATTTGTTTGGTGAAGATTTTTATGTAGAACTTCTAAGACATCACCTGGATGAAGAAGAACACTTAAATAAAGTTTTACTACGCTTTGCGGAAAAGTACGGAGTTAAGGTTCTTGCCCAAAACGATACTTTTTATATTAATAAGGAAGAAGCAGAAACTCAGGATATTCTCCTTTGCATTAAAGACGGTGAAAAACAATCGACTCCTATAGGAAGAGGTTTTGGAAAACGATATGGATTACCTAATAATGAATACAACTTCAAATCTCAAAAAGAGATGGCTTTGTTATTTTCCGACATTCCGGAAGCCATTGAAAACTTTGAGGATTTTATAAAAAAATTTGAACCTTATCAGCTGGCTCGTGAAGTGCTGTTACCCAAATTCGATATTCCTGATGAATTTAAAGATCCTCAAGATGATATTGATGGAGGAAAACGCGGTGAAAATGCATACCTTGCTCATTTAACCTGGGTGGGTGCTAAAAAAAGATATGGAGATACTCTTCCTGAAGAAACTCGAGAGAGATTGCAGTTTGAACTTGAAATTATTGCTAAAACAGGGTATCCCGGGTATTTTCTTATCGTGCAGGATTTTACCTCACAAGCTCGTAAAATGGGAGTAGCAGTCGGTCCCGGACGTGGTTCTGCAGCAGGTTCAGCTGTTGCCTACTGCATTGGTATTACTAATATAGATCCGATAAAATATGATTTACTTTTTGAAAGGTTTCTTAATCCTGACCGGGTATCGCTTCCTGATATTGATATCGACTTTGACGATAGAGGTCGTGAACGTATCATTCAATGGGTTGTAGATAAATATGGTGAAAATCAGGTAGCTCAAATAATTACTTACGGAACGCTCGCAGGAAGGTCTGCCATACGTGATGCTGGAAGAGTGCTGGAACTTCCATTAAGCGATACGGATCGATTGTCCAAAAATCTTCCGCCCAATCTTAATCTTACTAAGCTTAAAAACAGAACTGAAGCCGATCTGCAAAAAGATTTCGGTAAAGAAGAAGCCGAACCGGTATTACAGCTTAAACAAAAATTTAAATCAGATGATTTGGAGGGAAAAGTAATTCAGAATGCCTTTCAATTGGAAGGAAGTTTAAGAAATACTGGAGTACATGCCTGTGGAGTCATTATTACTCCGGAAGATATAACCAATCTTATACCCGTATCAGTAGCCAAAGATTCCTCTCTATTGGTTTCTCAATTCGATAACTCGGTGGTAGAAAGTGCGGGGCTGCTCAAAATGGACTTTTTGGGGCTTAGAACCTTAACCATTATCGGAGATACCATAGAAATCATACGAAAAAGAACAGGAGAAACTCTCAATCCGGATGATTTTCCTCTGGATGATGAGACAACATATGAAATTTTTAAAAACGGAAATACAGTCGGTATATTCCAATACGAATCGCCTGGGATGCAAAAGCATTTAAAAGCCTTGCAACCCGATAAATTTGAGGATCTTATCGCCATGAATGCTTTGTACAGGCCGGGCCCCCTCCAATATATTCCCAACTTTATTAATCGTAAGCATGGTAAGGAGGAAATAACATATGATCTTCCTGATATGGAAGAATATCTGGCAGATACTTATGGTATAACTGTGTATCAGGAACAGGTAATGCTCTTGTCTCAAAAATTAGCCGGATTTAGTAAAGGTGATGCCGATGTGCTTCGTAAGGCTATGGGTAAAAAACAAATAGATGTCTTAAATAAAATGGAAGCCCGTTTTCTGGACGGGGCTATTGAGCGAGGACATCCTGAAGAAAAATTAAAGAAAATATGGGAAGACTGGAAAGCTTTTGCTCAATATGCTTTCAACAAATCCCATTCAACCTGCTATGCCTTTATTGCTTTTCAGACCGCTTATTTAAAAGCTCATTATCCGGCTGAATTTATGGCTGCCTTGCTAAGTAATAACTTGAATAACCTGACTACTCTTACTTTTTTTATGGAAGAATGTAAAAATATGGGGCTTGAAGTGCTGGGACCTGATGTGAATGAAAGTGATTATGAATTCACCGTTAATGAAAAGGGAGCTATTCGTTTTGGAATGGGTGCAATTAAAGGTATTGGTGAAAATGCTGTGGAGGCTATCGTTAAAGAAAGAGTAACGAATGGAAAATATACGAATTTATTTGAATTTTTTGAAAGGGCAGATTTAAAAAACATAAATAAAAAAGTACTGGAAAATTTAGTGCTGGCCGGAGCATTCGATGAATTAGGAAATTCTAACCGTGCCCAGTTTTTTGCTGAGGAAAACGGCTCTTCAACTATAGAAAAACTTGTACGCTATGGAACCGCCTATCAGGACAATAAAAATTCTGCTCAAAATTCTTTATTTGGTGATTTGGGCGACGGAGGTTTTGATGTTATGAAACCTTTAATTCCAACTACTGAGGAATGGAGTACCATGTATAAACTTGGAAAGGAAAAAGAAGTTGTGGGAATCTATATTTCCGCTCATCCCATGGATAATTATAAATATGAAATTGCTTTGGTAAAGCCCATGGATATATCTGAAGTTAATGAAAATAAGGAAAAATATATTAATAAGGAAATTTATATTGCCGGAATGATCAGCCGTTTTGAGCATAAAGATATTAATGATGGCAGAACAAGAATTGCATTTTTTGATGTAGAGGATAAGACGGGTACTATTTCTTTAAAACTTAAAAAAAATTATTTGGATCTTCAAAAATATTTGATTCCTAACTTGTTTGTTTTAGTAAAAATTATGGTTGGCGTTATTCGTGATAACGGCTTTGTTTATATAAATGTTATTTCTATTGAAGAATTAAGTGATATAATAGGAAAACATGCTAAGAAATTAACTATTAAAATTAATCTAGAGGATTTAGATGAAAATACGCTTGCTACATTAAATAAAGTTTGTGATGAAAACGCAGGTTCGAAAGATATTCATTTTGAAATTCTTGATAAAAAAAATAATTTGTTTTTAGAAACCGCTTCTATGAACAAACGTGTAAACATAACCAAAGAAGTTTTAGATACGATTAAAGATGAACTCTTCCTGGATTTCAGATTAAATTAATTTTATTGCCTATGAATACCCAAAAATCTTATGTTACTTATCAAACTTTTACAGATATAGACAGTCTTGATGATTTTTCACATTTTTTAAAGGAACATGAAATTGATTTTGATATAGAAGATATGTCTCCATCCTTTGATCCTTCATTTTCTTTTAGTGAACTAAATAAAGAGTTCAGAATTAAATTAATGAAAAACGATTTTGAAAAAGTAGATGATTTGCTGATAAAATATTATTCTGATCAACTTGAACTAGTTGAAAAGGACTACTATCTTTTTAATTTTACGGATGAAGAACTTGTTGAAATTGTAACAAAGCCTGATGAATGGAACAAATTTGATTATCTTTTGGCTCAAAAAATTTTAAAAGAAAGAGACAAAGAAATTAATCCGGAAGTTATAAAAATAATAAATAAACAAAGAATTAAAGATTTAGCTCAACCTGAGGAAAGTCAGAAAGTCTGGATTATATGCGGATTTGCTTGCTCCATTTTAGGCGGTCTTTTAGGTATATTCATCGGTTGGTTTTTATTTTCTCATAAAAAAACACTGCCCGATGGAGATAAAGTTTATGCGTATTCTGTAAAAGACAGAAATCAAGGAAAGCTTATTTTTATATTGGGTATATTTTCATTTTCACTATGTACTATATTAAGAATTTTTTCTTTATTATAAGTTTAATATTTAATATAACACATTCCTAATAAATTATTAATTAAAATTATTTCTTAACTCAACCTATATTTTACAGATTAGATATATCGAATTATTTTTTTTCGTAATTTTTTGTTTTTGATATAATTGATTCCGGTATTACAAAATTATAACACCGGAATTCAACCTTTTATTTTTCTTCAGTTATTTTCCAATCTTTAAAAAACCCTTCAGTTCCAATATCCACAAAAAAACCTATGCCTCCTTCTTGTTTATTACCTAGTTTCAAATCTTTTACAATAAGCGAAGGTTCTTCCTGGTTATTGATATATAATTTTGCTTTATCTCCTTTTACTTCAATTCGTAACTGAATCCATTCATTAAGCCCCATATCAGCATACGATTCATACTTTTCAGGAGACTCATTTCTTAAACGCTGATATTTGTAATCCGGATAGGCAAAGTATTGTATGCTATGATTCCTGCGTATCTGGTCATCTGCTCTGCCATTGGTGGGGCGAATATAAATGCATTCAAATTGTGAATAATCCTTAGCTATTCTAAAAGCTATTCCAATAAATCCTCTTGAATACTCAGGAGCATCATCCAAAAGCTTGCTCAAAACCTTTACCTCTATAGTTCCATTTTTAAAGTTGACATCATTTAAAAGACCAAAGGTTGCTTCATCTACTTCTTTTATTTTAGAATCTTTAACAATTCTCACTATTTTTTCATCTGTCATATTTTCTTCCGAAACAAAAGTATTCACAGCCGTAATTTTATAATTTTTTTCTTCTGTGACTTGTGAGTAGAGATTGAATGTTATTAAAAACAAACTACTTATCAGATAACATTTTATACTTTTCACTGGTTTTAATTTTAAAATGATTTGAACTTTTATATTTAATTATTGTATGTATTTGAAAGTACTGTTCCAATTGTCTGAAAAAATTCCCTGAGCAATATAAAACTGTCCCATATATTCTAAAGCTCTTGATGATTCTATTTTACCAGAATCATAAAAATTCCAGCCAAACTTTATTACTATTTCAGCTACATTTTTTTTAGAGTTTTCATCATTCCCTGAAATAAATACGGTTCCCTGTTCACTAAGTTTGGGTTTGTACATTAAATGGGCACCTACGGTATTCATGGCTTTTACAACGTAAGTGTCAGGAAGCAGTTTCTGAACTTTTTCAGCTATTGATTCCTCAGAATTAGTAATAAGCTTTATTACCCCATTTACAGGAGCTTCACCAGACAATGCATTAGTTATGTCCCAAAGTATTTTTTCTTTAAATTTAGAAATCCCTATGGTTTCAATTACTTCTACTAAACTGGCTCCCGGAACTGATAAAATAATAATATCTGCAAATTCTACTGCGTTATCATACGTTGTTATATCTATACTTGAATTAATGTTTTTAAGTATATCTATATTTCCGTTTTCTTTATTTACGTTTCGAGTACCAATTTTAATTTCATAATTTTCAGAAATTAGTCCTTTTACTAATGCCTGAGCTACATTTCCTGTTCCGATAATTGCTATTTTCATTTTTTTTTATTTTTATTGATTTCTGAAGCAAAACTACTCTTGAATCTATTTATATACAAGTAGGTTACTAACGAACACCTATAGTTAGAATTATTGATAATCAAACACTTAAAAAATTTATTTTAACAAATTTTTAACTTTTATTCATACCTTAATAAAAGAATGTTACTTTCAATTAGAGAGTTATTGTATATTTGTTAAAAAAAATATGAAAACCCTGAATTTAGAATATCCGACTTGCCCGGTCAGAAATGTATTAAGCCGGTTTAGCGATAAATGGTCTTTATTAGTATTATCGGTATTGTCTTCAGAAAGTAAACTTCGGTATGGGGAAATCAATAAAAAAATTCCTGATATTTCTCAAAAAATGCTGACTCATACGCTCAAGAATCTTGAAGAATATAATCTTGTAAATAGAAAATCTTATCCGGAAATTCCTCCAAAAGTTGAGTATTCATTAACCGAAACCGGTAAAAGTTTACTCCCTGCTATACAAATGCTTATTGATTGGGCTTCAACACATTTTAATGAGGTAAACAGTTAATAATAATATCCTTAAGGCAACTAGTTTAATATTTGTAAATATTACGTAAGAAATTTTTATACTATTTTAGTAATATGTAAGGCATTTCTTTGAACCTCCATAACCTGATACCGACTGTTTTGAAAAAAATACAATTTAAATTATTTAATTTCGTTTTAACTAAAAAATCTATTCATGAACAAACTATTATTTTTATCCGTATTACTTTTTACATTAACCAGTTGTGCTTCAAACTTTACTGAAAGTTTTACCAGTGGAAATGTAAAAAAAATTTCCAGTCAAAATTCTCATCAATATTCCGGAGGCTATAAAATTTTTGCATCTCGTGAATATGATTCAAACGGAAGTTCGACAATTCTTACCGGAAATTCAAATAAACATGGTATTTATAAATTTTTACAAAGTGACATTCCAACAATTAAGAATATAAAAGATATAGAAAGATATGTTAGAGGGTTAAAAAAAGACTCACTGACCAGTAACTGGAATGACAATGACTGGGTCAATGTTTTATTTGAAGGAAATACTGTTTTCTTTGAGTTAAAAAAAGGGAATCAAACAGTAAAAACATTTAATGCTACAGGAAAATATAAAAATGGATTTTTTGTTTTTCCACGAGAAAAAAACTGTATTGATCTATCTAAAATTTCAAACGGCTGTTTAATAAGCAATAAAAGAATAGGTATTACTCATGATGGGCAATTGCTGGTTCAGGAAACTAAAAAATATGAAGTACCCGCTTTAAAATCTTCAACAGTTGTTGATTTCCTGAAAAACGGAACAGAAAGTGTTTATAGCTATCAAAATAAATAATTTGCATATAAAGCCACCTACTCAAGATTAGTGAAAAATTTAATATACATTAAACTTTTTGCAAATAATATAAGTTTTATCTTATGTTTAACATTCAATTAGGCAAATATGAATTAATTTTGAGTTAAATTTTATTTAAAGATTTAAATTTTTCACTGTTAATAATACTTAGTCAATAATAAAAGTTAAATATTTTATCTCATCATGAATTCCTTACTTACTAGCTCAAATAAGATGTATAATAAGGAATTTGGAATGCTATATATTAAATCAAACAAAACCTACTTAAATCTAGCAATTTTATCAACTATTAAATTAATCAACACAACACACGCTTATATAAATGAATAAAAATTTTCATACATTTCACATTCCGGTTATGGGAATTTCATATACAATAGATACTCCGGTAAAGGTTGCCAGATTTGGTATATCTTCTGTAATATCTATTGTTCAGGACAATCTTATAGAACGCATGAGGGAATATTATTATAAAAAAAATAATAATACTTACCACCCTATAGAAACATCGGATCCGGATTACCGTTCCAAACGTATTACAGATTATTTAAATCTGTTGAACCAAATGGTACAAAATCAAATTGATAAATTGAAAAACTCATCTTTTGAGCCTGGTTCTGATTTAATTCTTTATTTTGAAATGCTACCGGAAGATAATTTTTTGAAGAAACTGTATAAAAAAATGAAGGATATTCATGACAGTTATGAAAAAAAGAAACTTCAGCAGGAACTTAAAGAACAAATTCAAGCAGGAAGTATTGATGTTAATATCATGACAAAAGTTGACAATAATCAATACTTGAGAGACGGATCTGTTGTTGAGGACGGTTCAGATGCAATTACAGCTTTAAAAGGATATTCTGAAAGTAATCTGGAAAATTCATCTGTCATATTTTCGGCAGGAATGAATCCCCGTTTATTCAATTATCTTGAAAACCTGTCTGCATTCACAGATATGAAAAACGGTAATTTCACCAAAAAGATAATCATTAAAGTCAGTGATTACCGATCAGCTATGATTCAGGGTAAATACCTTGCAAAAAAAGGATTATGGGTTTCTGAATTCAGAATCGAATCAGGTTTAAATTGTGGTGGACATGCATTTGCAAGCCAAGGGTACATGCTGGGGCCTATACTGGAAGAATTTAAAGAGAAACGAGTTTCACTTACCGAAGAATTATTTTCCATTTACAGCAAAGCCTTGTCTTTAAAAGAAAAATTTGTACCGGAAACAGCACCGGAAGTTAGAATTACAGTTCAGGGAGGTATTGGTACCCATGAAGAGAACGAACTGTTGCATAATTATTATAAGGTAGATGCTACCGGATGGGGTAGTCCGTTTCTACTGGTTCCAGAGGCTGTAAGCATTGACGATGAAACATTGGAAGCATTATCCCGATCCACTGAAAAGGATATATATTTAAGTAAAAACTCTCCTTTGGGAGTTCCATTTAATTATCTTAAAAATATTTCCGGTGAAAAAGAAAAATACAGTTTGGCTGAAGGAGGAAAACCAGGAAGTCCTTGTACTGAAAAACTTCTTAAATCGGATACTGAATTTACCAAAAGACCTATTTGTACGGCTTCGGTATCTTATATCCGACAAAAAATCAAGCAAATAAGTAAAATGGATATAACTCAGGAAGAACGTCGTAAAAAAATTGCAGCGGTTCTTACTAAAGAATGTTTGTGTGCTGGTTTAAGTAATGCTGCTCTGCGCAAATATGATCTATCTCCCGTTACTAAAGAAATACTGGGTGTTACTATATGTCCCGGACCAAATATTGCTTATTTTGACAAAATTGTTTCACTTAAAGAAATGGTTGATCATATTTACGGGCGTACAAATATTTTAAAACCCGGATATAGACCGCATATGTTCATTAAAGAATTACACATTTATGTCAAGTATTTAAAAGAACAGTTTTCTGAAGTTGTTGATTATACAGATAAGAAAATTGCTAACTATTACGAAGTATTTTGTCAGAATATGCAAAATGCAGTGGAATATTATCAGTCTAAAGTAAATTCAATTTTAACTAAAGAAGAAAGCAAAAGCGAGTTTGTATCTGAGCTTAAAAGCATTGAAAATGAAATTAACAAAGTATTACAAAGCGTTAAATTTTCTTTTCAAAAGCAATTGGTAAGCTAATCTTTACTACAAAATAATCATATATAAAATTCCATAATTTTTATGGAATTTTGTTTTTATTAACCTATCATAAAAGACTAGATAAGTTCTTATTTACAATATTAAAAGAAAATTAAAATTGCCGTTTTTTGAAAATATTGTGATATATGTAATAAAAATATTATAAATTCTTATTTGAAAATCACATTCTGAATTTCCAATAACGATACAATCTATCTTAGAAAACAAAAATACAAGGTATAGTTATAATCGATTAATAAAGAATAGTTTCTATCTATACGATAACTCGCATGGTTCAAGGTCTAAAAAATTTAATGCAGCAATATGTAAGTATATTTAATATTTATCATAGATGCATGTTTCTCAATAATTAAAACAGATATTTGCTATGGAGATTGAATAATATAATCAACTTTTATTAATTATTCCGGAAATCTTCATATAAAAAAGACTTAGGGTCATTACCAATAATGCAGATATTCCCCCTATAGCTGTTGCCAGTATCCGGTTTACAGCTACCAGGTTCTCAGGAGTCCCATTAATAGCAAACATTAAAACAGCTGAAATTGTTATAAAAGTTGTTAATATTGCATAAGACTGATTAGCCATGGCATAACACAAATATAATGAAATGATTATTTCAGCAGCCATTACGTATTTTGAAGAATCAATTAAGACCAAACCCGTTGCAATCATAATTCCGGCAAATGTCCCGATCAATCTGTTTTTTACACGCTGAAAGGTATTGACAAAGTCTGGTTTTAAAATTAATACAGCAGTCATGGTTGCCCAGTAATAATATTCAACTTTAAAAAGATAAATAAAAACAAAGCATAAAAAAACAGTTAAAAATGCGTAAACCGCCGCCGCACTGAATCGTATTTTTTTGTCTATATTTTGATGTATGTTTTTTAAAATTCTTAATATATTTTTAGGCTTCATTATATTTCTATGAAATGATAATTTACGTAAAAGAAAAATGATACACAGACATTGTAACAAACCGCCTATTAATATAAAAAAAGCTCTTTGCGTTGCTGCATGCATATCCCCTGCATAATAACCGGCTACAAAGAATGCTATCGCCCATTGTATAACTATCCACCACGCATTTTGATCTATTAAAGCAACCAAAGCACACAAACTGGCAAACATCATACTTCCTAAAATATATAAAGGAAAAAAATGCCCTGTAAGAGAACCTATCCAGGCACATATACTCATACCTATAACTGCTATGAACATAGGGGCTAAAGGGTATTTCAGAATTTTCTTGTTTGCTCCGTATCCTGCTGTAACCGCACCTCCTGCTGCAATACTAGTGTATATTATAGAATCAAAATAAAGCCCAACTGCATAAATAATTATAATTCCAGGTAGAGAGTATAAAGCTATCATAAGATCCTTTTTTGTCTCTTCACTTAAAGTCAGGACTTTCTTTATTTTATTAATGAAATTTAGTATCATCTTAACATATCGAAAAATCAGTTATCTTTTAATAAGAAACAAAAATACTAATAGAAGAAAATCTTTTTGCATTTTTAATCAATTAATATTTATATAAATGGTAATTTTACTTATTACATTTCTTTAAATGTTTATATGAACTTATGAATATTATTAATATACAACATTTTAATAGTTCTTTCGGAGAACTAATTATAGGATCTTTTAATAATCAATTATGTTTATGCGATTGGAGATATAGAAAAAGACGGGAATCTATTGATTTACGGATTAAAAAATTTTTGAAAGCTGAGTATAAAGAAGATAGTTCTCTAATTATAGAAGCAACTATACAACAGCTCGTAGAGTACAGTAATAAAGAAAGAACATCTTTTGAACTACCCCTTTTATTATGTGGCACCGATTTTCAAAAGTCGGTTTGGGAAGAACTCAACGAAGTAGCATATGGTAAAACAGAAACCTACCTGGGTCTTGCTAAAAAAATGAAAAATGAAAAGGGTATTCGTGCTATAGCTTCTGCTAACGGAGCAAATGCTATATCCATTATAATACCCTGCCATAGAATCATAGGTTCTAATCGGGAACTGGTAGGTTACGCCGGAGGTTTGCCTATAAAAAAACAACTGTTAGCCCATGAAAGTCCTGCCTTACAGACCTCCTTGTTTTAATTAAACCAATGATTTTTTTTAAACAGTATGTTTTTTCTGACTAAATATGCGTGATAAAAACTAGGTATGTCGTGGGCCCAATGAGGAAGTATTAAAAGGATTAAAATAACGTCTGCGTAAGATATGTATCCTATTAAAATTGAGATATCCATAAAAAATCCTCCGTAATTAAACCCTATAATCGAGGTAAATGCTACTACTAAACTTAAACCCCACAATTTGGCAGTATAAGAGTGAGTACTTGCTTCTTTTTTAAAACGAAGAAAACTTACTAAATAGCATATTATTTCCAAAATAAACAGGAAAATAATTGGTACGCTGTTATTCTTAATTATTTCCGGGCTGATTATCCATGATGATATTCCTATAGATAGCCAGAAAAAAAGATCTACTAAACTATCCAATCTTCTTAACTTTTCAGTAGCTATTCCTAACCGCCGTGCAATAATTCCATCAAATATATCAGATAATAATCCTAAATACATAAGTATTACGATAAATATTCTTATTGAATTACCTCCCAGATAAGACATGGAAATAACAATGGGTATTAACAATATTCTGAAAAAAATAAGCGTTATGGGAATACGATACATATTAAAATTATTTATCCAACCGATTTCAATTGTAAAAATCGTTTCTATTCTATGTTAAACAATAGTCTTTTTTTTGTTTTTAGTTTTTAAATACCCGTTAATACAAATAGCCAATATCATAATTGCCGTGGCAATATAAAAGGTAGGGCTCATCCTTTCAGAATCTTTCCAAACAATAAAAGCTATTAATATAGCATAAACGGGTTCCAGATTAACTGACAACATTAATGTAAAAGGCGTAATATGTTTCATTAACCTCATGGTCATAACCAGTGGAAAGCTGGTTAATAATCCTCCCAGAATTACAAGCCATAAAATATCCATAGGCTGAATAGAAATAACTGAATCCCAACTATTACTCAGGCACATAAACAGGGTTAAAATCAGAAAACCTCCTATCATTTCGTAAAATGTTATTACGGTTGAACTTCCCTTATGGTACATTACTCCATTAATGGCAGAAAACAAGGCGGATAAAAAAGCACAGGCAATTCCCATTATGATGCCTTTCCAATAGGACATTTCGGTATTAAATATTAATACTATGCATATTACGATTACAATAGAAAGAAGAATTTCAGATATTCTGATTTTTCTCTTAAAAAATAAAGGTTCTAAAAGAGCCACAAATAAAGTTCCGGTTGACAGTGTTGATGTAGCTATTGATATGTTGGATATTTTAATTGATCCATAAAATAAAACCCAATGAGTTCCTATAATAATTCCACAACCTATTAGTTGAAGAAATAGCTTTTTATTAATTGAAAAGCTTTCTTTTGTTAAAAACCGTAAATAAGCAAACAAAAGTATTGATGCTATTAATAATCTGCACCAAACCAAAGGAATGGCACCTATAGTAATTAATTTCCCCATTACACCTGTAAATCCCCACATGAAAACGATAAGGTGTAATTGAGCTAAAGCGGGTATTTTCATTAACAAATATTTAGCTAAAAATCGATTACAAAGATAACGAGCTTTTATTTACATTTGTTAAAAAATTATATTAGTGGAATTTATTGAAGTTTTTTTACAACCCAGCGCTTGGATTGCGCTTATTACTTTAGCTTTTCTTGAGATTGTTCTTGGAATTGATAATATTGTTTTTCTCTCTATTGTTACTTCCAAATTACCTAAAGAACAACAACCCAAAGCCCGAAGAGTTGGACTTTTACTAGCCATGGTTTTTCGTATAGCCTTGCTATTCGGAATATCTCTTGTTTTAAAATTGACAAAACCTATTTTTACTTTTGATATCTCCTGGATCGATGGTAGTATCTCGGGACAAAGTATCATAGTTTTTGTTGGAGGATTATTTTTATTGTACAAAAGTGTTACTGAAATTCATCATAAGCTGGAAGGTGAGGATGAAGCTAATTCAGGTTCAAAAGCTAAAAGTAATTTTACCTCTGCTATTGTTCAGATAGTAGCCCTGGATATTGTTTTTTCTTTTGATAGTGTACTTACAGCTATTGGATTAGTCAGCTTCAAGGAATTCGGGTATGCCGGAGCTATGTCTATAATGGTTACAGCTGTTGTTTTCGCTGTAATGGTTATGTTGATATTTGCAGAACCAGTCAGCAAATTTGTAAATAATCATCCCACCATACAGATATTGGGACTTTCTTTCCTTATACTCATTGGTGTAATGCTGATTACTGAAGCTTCTCATCTTTCTCATCTGAGAATATTTGACAGCGAGGTAGGAGCTATTCCCAAAGGTTATTTGTATTTTGCTATAGCTTTCTCTCTTTTTGTTGAATTTATAAATTTAAAAATGGGGAAGAAAAAAAGTAAACCGGTACATTTACACGATTCAGAAATTGTGAATAATAAAAAATAATAAAAAAAGGAGGTTATAACCTCCTTTTTTATTTTACCTGTTCGTAATCATATTTCATAATCTATAGCAACCCTCTGCTCTACTACTGACTTTATAAACTCTACAACCTTAACATGCTCCGGGTGCTTTGCATAGATATCCAGATCTTCAAAACTTTTAAATTGGGAATTCAAAATTACATCAAAATTATTTTGAGGCGCAATATCCATATTAAAACTTACCTGAATAAATTCCAATTCACTAATCACATCTTTCAAGGCTTCCAGATCTTTCTTAATCCTTTGTGCATTTTCTTTTTTATCAGCTTCCTTAAGCTTCCACATAACAATATGTTGTATCATCTTAATTGATTTTAATTTTTAATACTCTTTTTTTATCTTTTAGTTATCTGATCTAATTCTTTTAATATAGTAGGATTACGGAATTTTCCTTTCATATTTTTTATCAGTTCTATAGCCTTTTCTCTTTCCATTCCTACAGAAGAAATATATAAAGGATTTTTACTCTCTCCCCTTACTAATGCAAAAGTAGTTTCTTTATTGGCAAAAAAATCTTTTTTTGCTACGCCTATCACCGGAATTTCTCCGTTTAAATGCTTCCAAAGGTATCCCCCTAACCCATATTCTTTATTATTATCTACATAAATATGACCATCTACGATTATAGCTTCCAGTTGTTTTGTATCCACTTTGTTCAAAATGGCAAGTATACAGGGTAACTCTCTTTTATAAAATTGCCCGGGAATATACTCTTCAACATCCTTAACATTTTCAATAATAATTTTCCTAGGATGCTCATCTTCCCAATTGAATAATACTCCTACCGATTTGGCTGTTGCATCTTCATAATAATATACATCTATAGCTAAAACCATATTTATTATCTCAAGATAAGCTGCCAGAATTCAACATCAATCAAGCGGTTAAATTTTTTACCTGATTCTCTGAAATTCCCTACCAGTTCAAATCCGAATCGTTTATGAATTTTCCTGCTGGGTTCATTAGGTAAAGAAATGACACCAATGAGAGAATGAACATTTATTTTTTTAGACTCCTCAATCAGTTCTTCCAACAACAAATTCCCCCTGCCCTTTCCTGTAATATGATGATCTAAATACAGGCTGGTCTCTAATGTTATGTCATAAGCGGAACGTTCTCTCCAGTTATTAACATAAGCATAACCTATAACATCATTATTTTCTTCATAGATCAGATAGGGATAATTCTTTTTCAGAATTTTTTCAATTCTGTAAGCTATATCCTTTTCACTCACTTTTTCTTCTTCAAAAGTTATGATTGTTTCTTCAATATAGTAATTATATATCTCAGCTATTCTTTTAGCATCCGACATACGAACTTTTCGTATCATATATTTTGTTTATCCAGATTAATAGCATAGTAAAGATACTAAATACTTGTTAATATCTTATACTCCCCAATGATTTCTGTCTAAGCTACGATATTGTATAGCTTCTGCAATGTGATATGAGACTATTTCCTCAGATTCATCTAAATCGGCTATAGTTCTTCCTACACGTAATATGCGATCGTAAGCCCTAGCCGATAGTCCTAACTTGTCAATAGCTTTTTTTAATAATTTTTTTGAATCTTCGTTCAAACCACAAAAATCATCTAATTGTTTAGGCCCTATCTGGGAATTGTAATGAATTTCTTCTATTGAGTTATAGCGAATCGTTTGTAATTCCCTTGCTTTAATCACTCTATCCCTTATGGCTTCACTACTTTCGCCTTTTCTTTTTTCAGATAAATCATCAAAAGCTACCGGCGAAACTTCTATATGGATATCAAAACGATCCAGTAATGGTCCTGAAATTTTATTCATATACCTCTGCATTTCCTGAATTGAACTGGTATTTTTAGGATCATCAGGAAAATATCCTGATGGAGAAGGATTCATAGAGGCTATCAGCATAAAACTGGAAGGATATGTAACTGTAAATCTTGTGCGTGAAATAGTAACCATTCTATCTTCAAGTGGCTGTCTTAATACTTCTAATACCTGTCGGTTGAACTCAGGCAGTTCATCTAAAAACAAAACCCCATTATGTGATAAAGAAATTTCTCCCGGCTGAGGATAGGTTCCTCCTCCTACTAATGCTGCTCCAGATATGGTGTGGTGAGGATTTCTGTAGGGCCTGACAGTCATCAATGACGACTCATTACCCAATTTTCCGGCTACAGAATGTATCTTGGTTGTTTCAAGAGCCTCTGAAAGAGTTAAAGGTGGTAAAATAGATGGAAGCCTTTTTGCCAACATAGTCTTCCCACTACCCGGCGGACCTATCAACAAAACATTATGTCCGCCCGCAGCGGCTATTTCCAAAGCTCTTTTTACATTTTCCTGCCCTTTTACTTCTGAAAAGTCGTAAGGATGATTCGTATAACTCTTAAAAAATTCTTCTCGTGTATTGACATATGATGGAGTCAAAGCCTTTCCCTTATCAAAAAAATCTATTACTTCTTTAATATTTTCAATGGCATAAACAGTAAGCTCATTTACAATTGCTGCTTCTTTTGCATTTTGTTTGGGAAGAAAAAAACCTTTATAACCTTCCTGTCTGGCCTGAATGGCTATAGGTAATACTCCTTTTATAGGTTGAAGTGAACCATCTAAAGACAATTCTCCCATAATTAAATACTCTTGTAAATTCTCACATTTAATTTGTTCCGATGCTGCCAGAATTCCCATAGCTATCGTCAAATCATAAGCTGAACCTTCTTTTCTTAAATCGGCAGGAGCCATATTTACCGTTATTTTTTTCCCTGGCATTTTGTATCCGCAATTTTTTAATGCTGCAGAAATTCTATGGGCACTTTCTTTAATTGCATTGTCTGGCAGGCCGACTAACTGATATCCGATTCCTTTATCTATATTAACTTCAACTGTTATTAATTGTGCATTGACTCCATAAACAGCACTTCCATAGGTTTTTATTAACATAACAAATTATCAATTTATCCTTTTAAAGAATAAATATAAGTCATTTTAACAAACAAGACGTTATATTACCAGACACAATTAATGCATATATATAAATTAATTACTCTATATAAAAAAAAGCTTTATATTATAATATAAAGCTTTTTAAAACTATTAGATGTGTTTACAATTTATTTTGAGGCTGCAGTAACTAACATCATATACCAATCTTCCAATTGTTTTTGCTGCTGCACTGTTAGCCTTTTTTTTACTTTTTGTAATTCTGCATCAATATCATTTGCACGCAATTGCAATTCAATTATTTTATCTGTATTACCTTCTTTATTAGCTCGGGCTACCTCTTCAAAATATTTTTTAGTTGCATCAACAAATTCATTGACTTGCGCATCTTCAAATTTAGGTACAGATTTGGTTACAGGATCCAGACTAATATCTTTTGAGACTTCATCTTTATTTGTAATAACTAAACTATCTTGTTCTGTATTATCATTGTTATTTTTCACAGAATTCTGCTTATTATCTGTACAAGTGACAGGCAACAGTAAAGAACAGAAAACTATGGCTGTATAAATTATTCTCATACTTATTTTTTTGTAAAATTACAATAAAAAAGTTTTAATCCTAGAATATCAAATCAACAAACCTATACAAAAAAATCGCATCACTAAATAAATATAGAATACATTTTAATATAAAAATTACGATTTATAAGTATATTTACCATACCTTATAAACATAAAAATGAAATATCAGAAAATTAAAGTTAATTTTGGAGACACTATCTCTCAAATAGCCGCTGATTATGGATACAAATCATCAGATGGTGGCAAAATATGGAATGATATAAAAAATTCTTCATTACGGAATCGAAGAAAAAAAATAACCAATCTTAGTTCTGATGATGAATTATACATTCCGATTCCGTGGAAAATAATTTATAAAGATCTGACTAAAACTTCTAGCCTCTGGTACAAAATGGAAGCGAAAAGAAATGGGGATAAAGGTAAATATTTGCGTTGGACTCAAACAGTATTTCAAGATAATCAACCTATAGGCTCTACTAATACTTTCTGTGTCGACGCATGTCCACCAGACGATGACGAACCTTTCTATTATACGCTTGCAGAATTAAACCATAATTCTGATTTTCGTCTTCACTTTTATGACATCCCAAAACGTCCTAATCCTATAAACAGACCCACAGCCTGGAGAGCAGTATTATCAATTAGCTCTATTTTTGAAAAAAAAGTTTCGATAATTGATTCGATTGTATGGGGTATTGATTTTCATATAAATGGTAAACTTACCAAATACAACCCCAGAAAAGCAACACTAGAGGAAATAAATGGGCACATTAAACTATTATCAGCAGGAAATGGACTAACTCAGACCTTTAAGGATGGAGGATGGACATTTCAAAAAGCAATTGAATATTAATTATATAAAATCGAAAATGAAGAAATTTTCACCGATTCTGTTACTTTTTGCATTATGTATAATGTGTAACAAATCTCAGATTAAAAAAACAGATCCCATAAAAAGTATAAATAAAACAAAAAACATTTATACAGATAAGGATTCCGTTAAATTAAAAAATTCAAAAGCCATTGTTTTAGCTGAATATCTATACGAAGAACCAGGAGGCAAATATTCATGGACTAAAATCAAAATACATAAAGTATTACGTAACCAAACGAACATACCTATTACTGATTCTCTCTCTATAAGCTATTATTCATGGAAAAAAGGAATCCCTTCTAAGGGAATTTACAAAGTATATTTAACTTCTTATCCATTCGGCAGCGACACTTTTAACCACCTAAACCAATGGATGCTGCTAGAAGGAGATGGAAATGTAGCCGTTGATAAACCTTAAAAACATATTTAACAAAGACTTAAAAGATTTAATTTAAATCACCTTAGTCTTTAGTTTCATAATAAAAATCTTACATTTGCACCTGAATTTAAATATTTTTATGCAATCAATCAGAAATATCGCAATTATTGCCCATGTCGATCACGGTAAAACAACCTTAGTAGACAAAATCATCCAGGCCTGTCATGTAGTAGAAAAGAGTGAAGGGGATTTAATTCTGGATAATAACGACCTTGAACGTGAACGTGGTATTACCATATTATCTAAAAACGTATCTGTTAACTATCAGGGAGTAAAAATCAATATTATTGACACTCCGGGACACGCGGATTTCGGGGGAGAAGTTGAAAGAGTATTAAAAATGGCTGACGGCGTGCTTCTTTTGGTTGATGCATTTGAAGGACCTATGCCTCAAACACGTTTTGTTTTAAGTAAAGCTATTGAATTAGGGCTTAAACCTATTGTGGTTATTAATAAAGTAGATAAGGAAAATTGCCAGCCGGAACATGTTCACGATCAAGTTTTTGAACTAATGTTTAATTTAGATGCTACAGAAGAGCAGCTGGACTTCCAAACAGTATACGGCTCATCTAAACAAGGTTGGATGTCCGGTGATTACAAAAATCCAACGGATAACATTAACTACCTGCTTGATAAAATTATTGAGCTAATACCGGAAGCTCCATATGTTGAAGGTACTGCACAAATGCAGATTACCTCTTTGGACTTTTCTAGCTTCGTTGGTAAAATAGCCATTGGCCGTGTATACCGTGGAGATTTATTTGCTGGTAAAGATTATATGCTTTGTCAGGATAATGATAAAATGAAAAAAATCAGAATCAAAGAATTACAGGTGTTTGAAGGTTTGGGAAGAAGAGCTGTTGAATCTGTAAGAAGTGGTGATTTATGTGCTATTATAGGTGTGGATAGTTTTGATATCGGGGATACAATCGCCGATTTAAACGAACCTGAAGCTCTTCCAAGAATATCTATTGATGAGCCTACCATGAGTATGTTATTTACCATTAATACTTCTCCGTTTTTTGGAAAAGAAGGTAAATATGTTACTTCAAGACACCTTCGTGACCGTTTAATGAAAGAAACCGAAATAAATTTAGCTCTAAGAGTTGATGAAACCGATTCTGAGGATAAATTTAATGTATTCGGACGTGGAATACTTCACTTATCTGTTCTAATTGAGACCATGAGAAGAGAGGGCTATGAATTGCAGGTAGGACGTCCTATGGTTACTATTAAAGAAATTGATGGTGTTAAACATGAACCTTTTGAAAATCTTGTCATTGATGTGCCTTCTGAAGTTTCAGGAAAAGCTATTGAGCTGGTAACTCAAAGAAAAGGTGAATTAAAAGTTATGGAACCAAAGGGTGACTTACAACATCTTGAATTTGAAATTTCATCAAGAGGCCTGATAGGTTTAAGAAACCTTATTTTAACGGCTACTTCCGGAGAGGCTATCATCAATCACCGTTTCAAAGATTTTCAACCGATGAAAGATATTATTCCTCAGCGGCAGAACGGCTCTTTGGTTTCATCTGAGACAGGCCAGGCGCTTGCTTACGCTATTGACAGACTTCAGGATCGCGGCAAATTTTTCGTTGAGCCCGGAGAACAAATTTATAAAGGACAAATCGTAGGTGAACATTCCAGAGATAATGACTTGGATGTAAATCTTATCAAAGGAAAAAAATTAACGAATGTACGAGCGTCAGGTACTGACCAGGCTGCTAAAATTTTCCCGAAAATAGATTTTTCTTTAGAGGAATCCATGGAATACATCAAGGATGATGAATATCTTGAGATAACCCCTAAAAGTTTACGTATGAGAAAAATTAATTCATAAATAAAAAAGCCCGGCTAATCAGCCGGGCTTTTTTATTTATTCATATTTTAAAATACTATATATGTTTCATGTATTATGTAAACTAATCCAAACTATATTTTAACCACAGTAAACAAAAAAAAACCATCCTGAAAAACAGGACGGCTCTATAGATTATTTTACTAATACTTGATTAATTAGCTAATAAAGATTGCATTCTTTCAACCAATTTTTCTTTAGGCTGAACTCCAACAACTTTATCAACTACCTGTCCATTCTTAAAGAATAGAAGAGTAGGAATATTTCGGATCCCATACTCTACAGGAACTTCCTGATTTGCATCAATATCTATTTTTGCAACTTTTACTTTCCCTTTAAACTCTTCAGACAACTCTTCTACTATTGGGGTTAAGTTTCTACAAGGTCCGCACCATTCTGCCCAAAAATCCACCAAAACAGGCTCGTTTGAGCTTAATACTTCATCTTTAAATGATTGATCACTAATTTCTAAAGCCATAATATTTATATAATTTTATTATATTTTTTTGTGATATAAGAACAAATGTAAATCAAAATTTTCATTCTTTTACAATATATATTTTAAGTTATTATTTTAACGTTTATACCCTTACCATAAAACATGAAATATTTAATATAAAATTAGAATAAATCAAACTTAAATACTAAAAATTTAAACTAAAAAAAAACAAACCACATTGCACAACAATTATATTTCAACACCTTTTCAACAACATTTTTTTAACAAATATTTATTTTTGTTTTTTTTTTACAAAAATTAATGTATATTTGCATCAATAATTAGTTGTTCTTTAATAAAGTTTTTTAGTGTTAATTAAGCCCTTTCAAGAATCTCTTTGAAAGGGTTTTTATTTAACCTGAAAAATTAACTTCTTTTTTATTGATTTATTTTTAACAAATTTATAAGATTCCAAGTCAATTATAAATACTTTCACATCTTTTTTACCTATTCTATTATAGATATAACTTATTTAATTTTAATAATATAGTTTATATATAATCCAAAAATATGTATTTTTGCCGCATGAATGAAATCCTAAACAAAAAAGTACATTACAGGGATTTGAATGAAATGCCTTATACAGATGCCTGGAATATTCAAGACGAATTATTAAACTCAATTGTTCAGATTAAATTAAAAAAAAAGAAGGAAAATATCAGTCACTTAACTACCCCTAACTATTTTCTTTTTGTTTCTCATTCACACATATATACATTGGGGAAAAATGGCGATTTTTCTAACCTTCTCATTGATGAGCAATTTTTACGTAACCTTAACGCAGAATTTATAAAAACAAACCGTGGCGGTGATATAACTTATCATGGTCCCGGACAAATTGTCGGATACCCTATCCTGGATTTAGAAAATTTTTTTACTGATATTCATAAGTATATGAGATATCTGGAAGAAACGATTATTAAAACAGTTGAACACTTCGGGATTAAAGGAGAACGTTCTTCCGGAGAAACAGGAGTATGGATTGACCCCGGCAAACCTTATGCTAGAAAAATCTGCGCAATGGGAGTAAAAGCCAGCAGATGGGTTACTATGCATGGCTTTGCACTTAACGTAAATACAGACTTACATTATTTTTCACATATTGTACCTTGTGGAATTAAAAACAAGGCAGTTACCTCTATAGAAAAAGAATTGGGATACAAAGAAGACATTAATAAAGTAAAAACTGTTATTAAAGAAAAATTTTCTGAAGTTTTCGATATTGAATGGATTTAAAAAAAGTTAAAATAATTATTTACATTATATATTCGGTATTTTCTTCTTTATGCTCTTTTTTAAAATCAATTAAAAGAATGTTTATATTAATAAAAAGAGCTGTTTATATTCACAGCTCTTCTTAAATAAATATTAAAATGTTTATTACAACTATTTTTTCACAACTTTTATACTTTTTACTTTCCTGTCATTTAGTATTCGGACAATATATATTCCAGGATTCAAATCAACAACATATAAAGGCTGCTTATCAGCTAACTCGGCTGATTTTACAAGTTTACCGTTTATAGAATAAATTTCAATCTTAGATCTACCCAACCATAGAACAGACAGGTAATCATCTAAAACTGTAGTTGACAATACTGAAACCTCCTCATTATAATTTATTTCTTCCGTAGATAAAATATCCAATACATAATCTGAAACCGAGCGAATTCCTGGTGAGGAAAAATAGGATTCTAAAGTCCCATATATTTTAATTTCTTTTTTATAGTTATGATTGTTATCTACCAAATTTAAAGAATTCCTGACTGAACCAATAGGTAACTCAACCGGAACTAACAACGATGTATCGGAAACATCTGTATCTGCAGAAGGTGAAAGAACCAAATTGGTATTTTTGGTAAAACCGGAAGTTTCGATGTTATTGATGGTCCCATTTACTGCTCCTGCAATATAACCTTTCATCCAATATTTAGTAACGACACCAGCAGGGTGCTGATTAGATCTTGCTTCATCAATAGTATACGGATTTGATTTAGACCCTTTTTCTCCTTCAGAAGATTCCTGTGACAAATATACACTATATCGTTTGACAGTTGTCCCATTTTCTGCCGTAACATCTACGTATGCATACCCCGGAAGAGTGGAGAGATTTGATATTACTACGTTTGCATTAGCATCTTCAGCTTTTGCTGATAAAACAGGAACATCAATTCCAGATGATAAGTTATAAAAATATCCTGATTTTGAAGAAGAAAATCCATTGAGCAACTCGTTATTAACTTTTAATTCCGATAAATTTGCATTATTGTTTAAATTAGATCCTCCATAATAAACTTTTAAATCATCAATAAATGCTCTTCTCAAATTAGCCGGAACATTTAAAGTTTCAATCCTTATCATTGCATCTTTTTTTCCTCCCGTAAATACTACCTCCACCTGTTCAAAAGAGTCATTTTTTGACCCTGAATAAGATATTTCCTGCGAAGGCAAATCAGAGACAGTAACCAGAACTTTTCCGGAATTATTCCATCCTTTGACTTTAAACTGTACCTTGAAAACTCCATTATTTTGGGATAAATCCAGAGCTTTGGTAGTGATAGAGCCCACTGCTCCACTTGTTCCCAGCTTTACGGTTCCACCTGCCTCATAAACTTTATCTATCAAGACTATATGATCATTTCCTGCCCATAAAGAACTGGAAGCCGATACATCGTCACCTTTTGACGCAGAGGAAAAGTCTTCAAATAAAATAATGGTTTCTGATTGAGCCTTGCCCAGGAAGATAAAACAAACACAGAAAATAAAACATAAGACGTTTAAAGAGTAATTTTTTTTCATAACTTTAATTTTAAAATTGATTAATCCTTTATACTTAGTCAATACAAAACTAATCATCAAACTACAAAAATTATATTAATTTTTAGTTAACTTTAATTATTAAATAACTATATGTATTATTATTTATCAAATTTAAAATATAATACAAAATAAATATGTAATTTTTATATTTTATAAAAACAATCTTTTTTTTTTAAATATCATTTTTATCAGGATTTTATTATCACATCTGTAGCAGATATATAATATTTTTTTATATTTTTGTTAGGAGAAAATATCATCAGATTATGAGTACGGAATTGGATAACCTGCATAATGCAGAAGGAAATGAAAACAACGAGAATATAGTTAATGCTGAAAATGCAGCAACAAACAGTAATCAAAGTGAAAACACTTTTGATGAACTTAATGCTGAGAATTCAAAAAATCATCAGGAAAACGATGAAATACATATTCCTGAAGAGGATTACGATTCTTTGGATTTAGAAAAACTTATTGTCAAAGCTAAAAACCTTCTTTCAGACTATCCTGTTTATTTGATTAGTGATGCGATGAATCATATACGGGAGTCTTTCAATAAAAAATTTGATGAAGCAGAAACTGACAGAAAACAAAAATTTTTAGATGAAGGAGGTGAAGAATTAAGTTATCAGCCAGATAACTCTATTAAAACCAAATTTAACTCATTATATCATGATTACAAAACCAAGTTAAGTTCTCATTACAAGGATATTGAACAGAAAGAACAGATTAATTTAGATAAAAGGCTTCAGATTATTGAAGAACTTAAGGAGCTGTATACTACCCCTATAGAGTCTATCGGTAGCTTTTTTAAAAAATTCAGAAATATAAAAGAACGTTGGCATGAGGCTGGAAAAATTCCAAAATCTAAAGCAGGAGATGTTTTCAGAACGTATTTCCATCATTTAGACAATACTCATGACTTTATTCGGATGAATAAAGAATTAGAGGAGTTGGATTACGCACATAATCTTGAGCAAAGAAAAGCAATTATCGGAAGAGCTGAAGAATTGGTAACAGAACCCAGTGTTCAAAAAGCTCTTAACGAATTACAATATTTACATAAGCTTTGGAAAGAGCAGGCAGAACCTGTAGCAGAAGAATTCAGAGAAACCACCTGGCAGGAATTCAAAGCCATTACTCAGAAAATTCATACTCGTAAAGCCGAGTTATTCGAAAAAATTAAAGAAGAACAGCAGGCTAATCTTGAAAAAAAGCAATTTATTATTGCGGAATTAAAAAAGATTGTTTCAGTAACTACTCCGGATCATTCTTTCTGGCAAAATAACGTAAAGAAAATCGAACAGTTAAGGGAAGAATTCTTTTCTACGGGAAGGACTCCAAAAGAATTTAGCAGTGAAACATGGGGAAGTTTTAAAGACTTACTTCATGATATAAACACTAAGAAAAACACATTTTATAAAGATCTGAAAAAAATTCAACAAGAAAATTTAAAGAAGAAAAATGATTTGTTGGAAATAGCTAAATCTAATAAAGACAGTGAAGACTGGGATGTAGCTTTGAATCTTTACAAAAAAATCCAAAACGAATGGAAAAATATAGGTCACGTTCCCAGAAAATATTCAGATAAATTATGGAATGAATTTCGTGAAAATTGTAATTATTTTTTTGATAAATATAAACAACGAAATTCAAAAACTAATGAGGAATGGATTGAAAACCTAGAGAAGAAACAAGCACTTCTTTCTGAATTGGATTCTCTATCCGAATTGAGTAAAGATGAGGCTTTAAACAAAATCAATGAATATAGCATTCGTTGGAATTCTATAGGTAAAGTACCTAGAGAAAATATGGATATCAATAAAGAATTTAATCAGTCTATTAAAAAGCTGATTAAACAATTTGATATTCAAAAAAATGTTATTGACGAAATGCAATTAAACATAAAAGTTGAAAATTATAAACAAGCTAAAGACGACAGAAGGCTGGACGAAGATCTGAGAAAAATGAAAAAACAGATGCAGGATCTGGAACATGAAGTTGTTCAATTAGAGAATAATCTTTCTTTCTTTTCTAATGCAAAACAAGACAATCCATTATTACAAAACACTTTAAACAATATAGAGTCTAAAAAAATTAAATTAGAAGAGTTAAAACAAACTTATTCTAAATTAATCAATCTGGATTTATCCGATACGAGTGCAACTAATACAAAAGCACAATCGGAAAATGTAAATAAACCGGAAACTGAAGAGTAGTTTTATGATTGAGCAGGATGAAAACTACATCCGAAGATGCATACAAATAGCTAAGAACGGATTAGGAACTACTTATCCCAATCCGTTAGTTGGTTCGGTTATCGTTTATAAAAATCAAATTATTGGTGAAGGCTGGCACAAAAGAGCAGGACAAGCTCATGCTGAAATTAATGCTATAGATTCTGTAAAAGATAAAACTCTTTTAAAGGAAAGTGATATTTATGTGTCGCTAGAGCCTTGCTCACATTACGGTAAGACTCCTCCTTGTGCGGTAAAAATTGCAGAATTGCAATTTAAAAGAGTTATAATAGGCTCTATAGATCCAAATTCAAAAGTAAATGGAAAGGGTATATCAATAATTAAAAATTCAGGAATACCTATTGTTACAGGAATACTTGAAAATGAATGTTATAATTTAAACAAGAGATTTTTTACCTTTCATATAAAAAAAAGACCGTATATATTTCTTAAATGGGCGGAAACCCTTAATAAAAAAATTGACAACGGTGAGGATAGAGATTCTCCTTTCTGGATAAGCAATCCTTATTCATTACAAAAAACACATTTAATCAGAAGTCAGGAAGAATCCATCCTTGTAGGGAAAAATACCGCAGTAACAGATAACCCTGCACTTACCTGCCGTTCTATTCATGGAAGCAATCCTTTACGAATTCTTATAGACAGACGACTGGATGTTCCGGAATCTTTCCGATTATACAACTCTGAAGCTCCTACCTTAATATTCAACGAAAAGAAAAATTTAAAAAAAGAGTTTACTGAATATATACGGATTGATTTCTCAGAAAATATATATACCCAAATATTAAATAATCTTTATTTAAGAAATATTCAATCATTGATTGTTGAAGGTGGTAGACAAACTCTACAAAATTTTATAGACAACTCTCTTTGGGATGAAGCTATCATTACTACTTCAAACACAATTGTTAAAAACGGAACAGATTCTCCTACTCTTTTTGGTAACATTACCCATCAGGAATATATAAACACCAACCTGATCACTTATATTCAAAATTTAAGCCGGCAATAGGTTCAAAAGCTAAATTTAAAATCATTTATTAGTATCTTTGTTTACATGTCAGAAACTTTTGAATACAAAACGATCTCTCAGTCTATTACCGATGCTTTGGTAAAAATTAAAGGAAGTAAATTTTTTGGTTTAATATATCCTGTAATTAATGAAGAAGACATTAAAAAATTTCTTCTTCAGACCCGGGAAATGTATCCACAAGCCACTCATTACTGCTATGCTTACCGATTAGGAGTATCTGGTGAAAATTATCGTGTCAATGATGATGGTGAACCTTCAGGGACTGCCGGACTCCCAATCTATCATCAACTATTATCATTTGAACTCACCAATGTTTTATTAATTTCTGTTCGATATTTTGGAGGAACGAAACTTGGAGTCGGTGGGCTAATTAAAGCTTATAAAGAATCTGCACTTTTTACTATTGAACAAAGCGATATTATAATTAAAGAACTTTCCGAAATTTATGAGTTAACTTTTGATTATAACCATCAGTCAGCCGTAATGACTCTTTTAAAAAAAATGAATCTGGATATTCTAAATTTTAATTTTTCTGAAAATTGTGAACTTTCCATAGAAATTCCACTTAAAAGAAAAACTGAATTTTATGAAAAATTTGATTCATTATTTGCCCAAAATTTTGTTACTCAAAAAAAGGTTCCATAATCGATTTTATTAACTCCGGACAACGTAAAATTTTACCTGTTTTTTTATCCATAAAATATAGAGTAGTTGACCCTGTAGTTAATACAATTTCATCTTGATTTCTTATCTCATATTCAAAAAAAATTCGCACTCCGTCTGGTAATTTATTTATATAAGTTGTTACCGATAATTCATCATCATAGCGTCCGGGTTTTATATATTTCACAGATAAATCTGCGACCGGCAACATTACTCCGCTGTCTTCTATATCTTTGTAAGACAAACCTATAGACCTAAATAATTCGACTCTTCCTACTTCAAAATAGGATGGATAATTTCCATAATAGATATAGCCCATTTGATCGGTTTCTCCATATCTTACTCTTACTTTGGTTGTTACTTTAATCATGGTTAAAAATCATATACATTACTTACTAATAAATTTCTAAATAAACAACAGGTATTCCACTTTTTTTTTATAAAAATAATTAACAACTTTGCCCTACAGATTCAACTGTATTTATTATCAATTTAATTTTCTAGCCAAATTTATAAAAAATGTCAGAAACTGCGATTTCCACATGGGAAGCTTGTCTTCAATTTATACGGGATAACATCTCCGAAAAATCGTATTTAACGTGGTTTCAACCAATCCGTGCAATTAAATTACAAGATAAGGTTCTTACTATACAAGTACCTAGTAAATTTTACTATGAATACCTTGAAGAAAATTATATAAAAATAATTAAAAGTGCCCTTACCAAAAATCTGGGTAAGGAAGCTAAGCTGGTTTACTCTATAATGATGGAAAAAAGCCAGCAGACAGAAACTCCTTATACCGTTAATATTCCAAGCTCACAGAAAGCTCAAATTAAAGTTCAGGAGGTCGATGCTCCCCTTTATGTTGAAAGAGGTGTTAAAAATCCTTTTATTATTCCGGGCTTGCAAAAGATGAAAGTTGACAGCCAACTAAACAACAACTATACTTTTGACAATTTTATCGAGGGGGACTCTAACCGCTTAGCTCGTTCAGCTGGGAAACAAATAGCCAAAAGACCCGGAGGTACATCTTTTAATCCTTTATTTATATATAGCAGCGTTGGTTTAGGTAAGACTCATTTAGCTCATGCCATCGGCTTAGAAGTTAAAAGAATACAACCTGAAAAAACTGTTCTGTATGTTTCCATGGAAAAATTCGGACAGCAATTTCAGGAAGCTACAAAGTCTAACAATCGAAATGATTTTATTCATTTTTACCAAATGATTGACGTACTGATAGTCGATGATATTCATTTTATTTCGGGCAAAAAAGGAACTCAGGAAGTTTTCTTCCATATATTCAATCATCTGCATCAAAGTGGAAAACAAATCATTTTAACTTCAGATAAATCACCTGTAGATATTCAGGATGTTGAACAACGACTGATCTCTCGTTTTAAATGGGGACTTTCAACTGAAATTCAAACTCCGGACTATGAAACCCGTTTGTCTATACTAAAACAAAAAATGGAGTATGACGGTATTGAATTATCTGAAGATGTACTTGATTATATAGCTAAAAATATTAAGACCAATATAAGAGAGCTTGAGGGCTCGCTTAATTCTATTATAGCTCAGGCAACTTTTAATAAGAAAGAAATTACTTTGGAATTAGTAGAAAAAACTCTTTCCAATCTAATAACTAATTCCAAAAAAGATATAACTATAGATTACATTCAAAAACTGGTGTGCGATTATTTTAAATTGTCTATTGATACATTACAATCAAAAACAAGAAAACGAGATATAGTACAAGCCCGTCAGCTTGCGATGTATTTTGCGAAAAAATATACAAATGCTTCACTTTCTTCTATAGGTGATCAAATTGGTAAAAGAGACCATGCTACAGTTCTACACGCCTGCAAAACTGTTGACAATTTATTTGAAACAGATAAATTATTTAAATCGTATGTTGAAGACTTAAATAAGAAAATAACTTCTGATATATGAAAATATTAATGGTTTGTTTAGGGAACATCTGCCGTTCTCCCATGGCTGAAGGAATTTTAAAATCTAAGCTTCCTGAAAATTTTGAAGTAGATAGTGCGGGTATTGCTGATTATCATGTTAATGATAAACCTGATAAAAGGGCAATTGAAATTTGTAAAAAAAATAATATTGATATTTCTCATAGCAGGGGTAGACAGTTTGTAGTTTCAGATTTTGATAAGTTCGATCACATATACGTAATGGATCATGCTAATAATAGCGATATACTCTTCAAGGCAAGAAAAGAATCTGATAAGAAAAAAGTAAAACTTATTATGTCTGAATTTGAAGATAAGGAAAAATCCAGAAAAAGTATTCCGGATCCTTATTATGGAGATATGCTTGATTTTGAAAGAGTGTTTCAACAACTAGATGAAGTTTGTACTATAATTGCTGAAAAACTCTTAAAAAACCAATAATTTAATTTTTTTATTAACCATTGATTGCTTCTACGGCTTCTACTTCATTAGGTAACATTTCTTTAAGAAGACTTTCTATTCCGTTTTTTAAAGTTATTGTAGAGGAAGGACATCCGCTACATGCTCCCTGAAGCACCATATGAGCTGTTTTGGTTTCTTCATCAAAAGATATAAGATCTATATTCCCACCGTCTCCGGATACAGCAGGTAAAACATATTCATCTAAAATTTCTTTAATTTTCTTTTCAATATCAGTAAACTCCTTATTAGCAGTTGCTACAGGTTTAAATGTTGAAAAATTTTTGATTGTGCTAATCTCTTTTCCTTCTCTGAAGTATTCTGAAAGATTATATCTGATTTCCATTGATATATCCTCCCAATCAGTATCGGGTGTCTTTGTGATTGATACAAAATTATCTGAAATAAATACTTCTTTTACATACGGAAATTTAAACAGGTATTGAGCTAAAGGAACTTCAGAAGCTTCATCTGGATTTTTTATCTCAATAATGCCTTCTATAAGTATTTTGTTAGTTACAAATTTTCGTACCGTGTTATTTGGAGTCATTTCAACATATACTGATACCGGCGCTGTCTGCGTTTTTAAAACTACTGAAGGATTCGCTAATAGTTCATCGGCAATTAATTCCTTAATTTCGTCTGAAACCATCTCCCACTCTACCATATCATTTTTTTGAATAGCAATAAAATTCGCTGTAATAAAAATATGAGTAATAAATGGAAGTTGTAACAGCTCCTGTGCTAATGGAATATCTGCTGCTTGCGATAAATCTGAAATTTCATAGCTTCCCTCTACTAATGTTCTTGGAACTACAAACTTTATTATATTTTTATTAGGTGTATTTTCTACTTTTATATCCATTCCTTTTTAATTATTTAACAAAAATACATAACTTGCGCCAACTTTAGAACTTTATGCAATAACATTAACATATGGCTTTATTAAAAAAATTGTTAGACAAAGCTCCTTCTATGGGCAAAGACTGCTTTCTAGCTGAAACTTGTGTTATCATCGGTGATGTTATTATGGGAGATCAGTGCTCTATATGGTACAATGCCGTTATCAGGGGAGATGTCAATCATATCAGAATGGGTAATAAAGTTAATATCCAGGATAATGCTATGATACATTGCACATATCAGAAGTATCCCACATATATAGGTAACAATGTTTCGGTTGGACATAACGCTATCGTTCACGGATGTACAATTCATGACAATGTATTAATCGGTATGGGGTCTATAGTTATGGATAATGTAGTAGTTGAAAGTAATTCCATTGTAGCTGCCGGTGCTATTGTAACTCAAGGTAAACTGGTAAAATCAGGAGAAATTTGGGGAGGAATACCCGCAAAAAAAATTGGAGAGGTTTCTGAAAATTTACAAGAGGGTGAAATAAAAAGAATAGCTAATAATTATATAAAATACAGTAATTGGTATCGTGTACATGAGGAAGATGAAGATGAAAATGGTATATAAAACTTCATATAATTGAATACCCAAAAACTTGTTTTATCGTTTTGGGTATCCAAATTTTTCTTTACTACTTTCTTTTAGTTATTGTATGTAGTACTTCTCCCTTACTGTTAATGAAATATAATTTTAATTCATCTGCGTCTGCAGAAACTAACGAAAACCCTGCATCAGGACTACAAAATACAGTGCCTTCTATAGCTTTTACTTTTCTGCTTTTAGATGCTGAGGTGTTTACAACGTAATCTATATCTGTTCCTTTTAGCTTTATATGCTGAAAATTATGTATATGTCCAGATACATACATATCTACTTTATACTTTCTAAGTATTGGATCCACTCGCTTTTGCATATCTGCTCTTTCTTCATCATCTTTAGGGGTTTGCGCATATATAGGGTGATGTCCTATCACCAGTTTCCACTTTTCTTTTGATGTTTTTAGAGTATTTTCCAGCCATTCTGTTTGTTTTTCAATACTTTGATTAACTGCATCTGGATATTTTTCTGTTTCCTTCCTGTATTTATCTATCAACGGAGTGGTATCCAGATAAATAATACGAATAGATTCATTATTATTTAATGTATACACTTGCGTATAATATCTGGCTGGCATTACCCATCTGCGACTCACCTTAGTGTAATCAAGAACGGCCTGTGTATTTCCTCTATATTCATGATTTCCTAGCAATGGATACCATTGAATCATCAGCTCCGGATGTGAATAAATTAATTCGTAATTGGTCATCCATAAAGGATCATTTATACTGGCCACGCCATCAAAATGATGAACATCTCCGGGAGCTGAAATAAATTCAATATTTATATTTTCAGCCATTTGTCCCATTAATTCTGCAATGGGTTTTTGCTCATAATATCCATTTCTACCTAAATCATTTGCTATGTAAAAATTAAAATGTTTTTTTGTTTGTTCTTCCAGATTTTGTTGTCCAAAACAAAATTGAATCGATACTAAAAGTATCAGCAGGCTTTTTACTTGTTTTTTTATGTTCATTTTGATTATATTTTAAAAATCATATTTAACTCCGAAATTATATGAAGCTTTATAATATTCTAATTGCTGTACTCTGGATTTAATTCCCTGATAGTATCTTAAGGGCTGGTTAGTTAAATTATTTGCTTCTATAAAGATTCTGAATTTTGGGGTGACCTTAAATGTAGCATTCGCATCTACAAACATTTGCTGATCGTAATAACTGTCGTTAAAATCATCAGATCCCAAAACATCAAGATAATCTGAGGTGTAATTTAAGGAAACCCGAGCAGAAAAACGTTTATTTTCCCATGAAAGTGAAGCATTTACCATATGTGGTGCTGAGCCGGGTAATTGCATATCTTTTCTTTCGATTCCATCACTATTCGTTATCCCTTTGGCTTGTGAATGTGTGTAGGTATAATTTAGATATACATTGAAATTTCTTAAAAATTCCGTAGGTAAAAAATCAAGTTTTCTCTGCACCGAAATTTCTACACCATAAACATCAACACTTTTTCCATTTCTTGATTGAGTATAAACCCAGCTTTCATCCGTAGGAACCGGATTAGTTACTCCGGGATAATCATTTGAAAAATTGTCAGACGTATAGTTTATATTTCTGTATTTATATATAAAATCCTTAAGGTTTTTATAAAAAAATCCTGCTGAGATGATACCTACAGATTTAAAGTAGTATTCTCCCATAAAGTCAAAATTATATGAATACGTAGCTTTCAAATCAGGGTTTCCTACAGATATGCTCATATCAGATGAAGATATATTGGTATAAGGTACCAAATCGTAATAATTTGGTCTGGCTAAAGCTGTGGTAAAAGCAGAACGTAATACAAATTTTTTATTAACTTCGTATTTCATATTCACACTTGGTAAAATATTTAAATACGAATTATCTTTTTTTACTTTTTGTGCATCTAAATCTCCACTAATAACATAATTCCCGGTATAATCGATATGAGTATTTTCTGCTCTTACCCCTATTATAAACAACAATTTATCGGTAATATTTTGATCGTACCTTAAATAACCTGCTATAATTTGTTCTTTTGCTTTATAATTTTTAGATAGATATTCATCTGGTTTTAATGCGGAGCTATATAATGCCGGATCATACAATTGGAGGTTTCCCAAATACTCTTTCGAAGCAAACATTCCCGGTACATATTTTGAGCCTGGATTAAAGTTATTTCCATCCCAAAAATGTGTAGATATACCCGATAAGTTTTCCATAGCGTTAATTGGCGTATAAGTATAAAAAATGTTGTTTCTTTCTTTGTCTTTAAACCTTCCTTTCATTCCTACTCTTAATCTTCCTTTCTGACCTGAAACTATGGATAATGGAACCCGAATGTTTATCTTGGCAGAATATTCTTCTTCTGATGTATAATTTCTGTTTTCAGTTAAGGTTCTAAACTTCATTTTATCCATATTCTCATCGACAGAACTTATATAAGGATAATGAGAATCGGTCAAATCTTCATCAATTGTAACTCCTTTTTGTTGAAAATCAATATATCTTTCATTAGGTCTTTCTTCACTCGCTTTTGAATAACTAATTCCCCAATCTAAATCTAATTTATCAGATATTAAATGCTGTCCTTTAATAGCATAATTTTGAATTCGCTGGTCCTCTAAACGGGTATTCTTATTTCTGTCGTTGTTGATTCCTCCTTTGGTTTCACGCCTTATATCGCCCGTAAATCCTTTTATTGTACCATCCGCATTGTATTGTGGTTTTATACTTCTATATCTGGTTCTGTATCTGTTTTCTCTGTCATCTCTCCAATTATACATAATATCTGCTGATATTCTGTTATTATTATTAAATTTATAATCCAGCGAAGAGGAAAAGCTTCTTCTTACCCTTTCAACATCGTATTTCCTTATATCAAATTGCGAAACATATTCCTGACTATTATTGGCTTTTGACCAAGTAGATTCAATATTATCGGAGCCGTAATTTTTTTGTTGATAAGAACCGCTGACTACTACTCCCAGTTTGTTTGAAAAAAATCTGTTTCCATAAATAAGAGAAGCTGAATGGGTTGATTTTTCCCTTATGGGCATATAACCTCCGGACAATGTTAAAGATATACGTTGCTTATTAGGCACTGCCCGAGTAACCAAATCAACGCTACCTCCTATAGCATCGGCATCCATATCGGGGGTAAGAGTCTTATTAACTTCTATAGTTGATATCATATCGGCAGGAATTAAATCCATTTGCACATTACGGTTATCTCCTTCTGCTGAGGGTATTCTTCCTCCGTTAAGAGTCACTGAATTAAGTTCTGGTGCCAATCCTCTGATAATTATATTTCGTGCTTCTCCCTGATCATTCTGCATGGTTATTCCGGGAACTCTTTTCAAGGCATCTCCTATATTAGAATCAGGAAACCTTCCAACCTGATCGGATGATATAACATTACTGATGTTAGAATTATTTTTTTGTTGGTTTAACGCCTTAGCCTGACCTTTTAGCTGATCACCTAATATGACCACTTTCCCTAGCTCGGAAGTATCATCCGATAGTTCAATAAAAAATTCTTCATTCTTACCACTTTGTACTGTGATTTGTTTATTCCAATTTTTGTATCCTAAATAGGTAACAATGAGCTGGTAACTTCCTTCCGGAACATTTAAGAATTCGAAATATCCGTTATCATCTGAAATAGTATAACGACTGTCATCAGAAAGAACTAATTTTGCTCCCGGCAAGGCAAATTTCCCGCTTTGATCCGTTACTTTTCCTGAAATAATACCTCCAGCCTGTGCATTCATAATTACAAAGAACAATTTAAAAAAAAGAGAAGCTATTAATTTGTTTTTCATTCAACTGATTTTAATGTTTTATTCGGCGGTAAAAGTATTCCGGATATGTTTCATTATTGTTTAAAATATGTTAAGATTGAGCTACATATAATTTACTGTTTTAATTATCTGTGCTTTAATCTAACCATTATTACGATTGTTTACTTATACTAAAATTCCTACCTTTGATCTTTGAAAAAGATTATATTGTTATCAATAATTTATATCTTTTTTAACTTTAATTAAAATTAGAATTATCTGATTTTTATAATTCAGTAAATAACAAGTTATATGATTAAAAACATTTTGGTAGTTGGTACTGGTGGAGCTATGGGAACCATTTTACGATACCTTATCAGTGTGTATACTTCTAAACATTATAGTGGAGATTTTCCCATTGCTACTTTTTTTATTAATATAACAGGATGTATGTTAATCGGATTGTTTGTGGGACTTGCTGAAAGAAATCAGCTTATGAATGGTGAAATGAGACTTTTTCTTATTACCGGTTTCTGTGGAGGATATACAACATTTTCTACATTTTCATTAGAAAATCAACAATTGATGCAACAAGGTAATCAGTTTATTTTGTATGCATACCTACTTTCAAGCATAATTGTAGGGATTGCAGCAGTATATATTGGAGGATATTTATCCCGAATCTAAAATATTGGTTAATTAGATAAAGAATACATCTGAATTATTTAACAGGTTTTATTGTTATTAATATTAATTTGAGTATTTATGCAATACTTCTTTTTTATCATTCAGAATTTGAAATTCCAAATATTTAAAACTATCGCGAGGAATAATTTTAATCCAACGTTTATATTTAAAAAACCATTCGTTTCTTATGCTTTTTAGTCCTTTAGTAAGATAAGCGGCTACAAAGGGATGAACATGAAGATAGATTCTTCCTTTCTGGCTAGTAATAATATTACTAATATTCTCCTGAATCCTGTCTATCAGTACTATTGGTGATTCTATCTTTCCATTAGGATTGGGGTTATCTTCAGTAGTATTTAGTTGTTTTTGCGGACGTACTCTTTGGCGGGTAACCTGTATTAAACCAAATTTGCTTGGTGGCAATATTTTGTGTTTAGCTTTATCATCTTTCATCACTTCTTTCAGATACTCATAAAGTTCTTTTTTATGTTGTGATGAAATCAGATCTATAAAGTCTATAACAATTATTCCTCCAATATCACGCAATCTTAATTGTCTTGCTATTTCAGCAGCTGCAAGCTTATTTACATGTAGAGCGGCATCTTCCTGCGTTTTCTGATTAGCTGTAACGTTTCCGGAATTTACATCAATAACATGCATTGCTTCTGTATGCTCAATAATGAGATATGCACCTTTAGACTGATGAATATTTACATGTTTTCCAAATAGTTGCTTTATCTGCTTATCAATATTATAATATTCAAATATGGGAATATGAGAATCGTAATATTTGACAAGTTTAGATTTTTCAGGAGCTATTACACTTAAATAATCCTGCATTTCCTGTGCAAGGTTTTCATCATCACAAGTAATACTAATGAAATCTTCATTGAAATTATCCCTGAGAATAGAAGAAGCTTTATCTAGTTCTCCAAGAATCTTAACCGGTGGTTTTCCTTTTTTAATATTCCTATAACATACAGAGTTCCATTTATTTAACAGATAACGAAGATCGGACTGTAATTCTTCTGCTGTTTTTCCCTCCGCCACAGTTCGGATAATAAGGCCAAAACCTGAAGGTCTGATTTGATCTCCTACTTTTCTTAAACGGTCTTTCTCTTCAGAGGTAGAAATGTTTCTGGATATAGAAGTTTTAGAAGCAAAAGGTATTAATACCAAATATCTTCCTGCTAACGAAATTTCGGAAGAAATACGTGGTCCTTTAGTGGATATAGGTTCCTTAGTAATTTGAACCAAAATTTCCTGATTGGGAGCTAATACGTTTTGTATTAGTCCATCTTTATTAATATCTTCCTCAAAAGAAAAAGAAGTAAGCTTCGGAGTATTAATTTTTCCGGCAGAAACTCCTTTAATATACTTTAATGAAGATTTCACCTGAGGCCCTAAATCATGATAATGTAGAAATGCGTCTTTAGGATAACCTATATTAACAAAGCAGGCATTAAGACTGGGAGCTAATTTTTTAACTTTCCCCAATATAATGTCTCCTACTGTAAAATTGCTTCCTACTTCATCTTCATGTAATTCCTGAATCCTTCCTCCTTCTAAAATGACAATTTTTACTTTTCCTTCTTCGTATGATACTACTAATTCCTTACTCATTTTTCATCTTCTATATTAACCTTCTAAATTCCTTAATTTGAACAAAAACATTCTTTACCGTTTTATTTCATTTAAAAATCTGGTAAAGAATGCTTAATATTTTTAAGTTTTTTAAAACTTGTTTTTTGTATGTGAAGAAAATTATCTGTTTTTCTTTTTATGACGATTTAATCTTCTTCTTTTCTTTCTCTTGTGAGTCGCCACTTTATGACGTTTTCTTTTTTTTCCGCTTGGCATATTTTTTCTAATTTATTATTAATTAATTATTTATTTAACCTTTACGTTAGATTTTACGTTTTCTACAAAAGATTTAGCCGGTTTAAAAGCAGGTACGTTATGAGCCGGAATTTTAATTGTGGTATTTTTAGATATATTTCGTCCCGTTTTAGCTGCTCTCTTTTTAATTAAGAATGTTCCGAAACCTCTTAAATAAACATTATCACCTTTAGTCATGGCAGTTTTAACCTCATCCATAAATACTTCAACGACCTTCTGGGTCTCAGCTTTTTCAAGCCCAAGTTTATTTGAAATCGAGTTTACGATATCCGCTTTTGTCATACGTGTAAATATTATTTTCTATTATACTTTTATTGAATTTTGAGATTGCAAATATAATACTATTTTTGAAAAGAAAAATTTATAAACATTTAAAAGTGTGAATTTTATTAAACTCTTAGAAAACTGGTACAAAATAAATAAACGTGATTTACCCTGGAGGGAAACATTGGATCCTTATAATATATGGATTTCAGAAATAATTTTTCAACAGACCCGTATAAATCAGGGATATAACTACTACCTGAACTTTATAAGCAAATTTCCTACTCTTGATAATCTTGCAAAAGCTACAGAGGATGAGGTTTTGCAATCCTGGCAAGGTTTAGGTTATTATTCCCGTGCCCATAATCTTCACTTTTCAGCGAAATACATTTGTTCGGAATTGAGAGGTAGATTCCCTTCTACTTTTGCTGATATTCTTACTCTTAAAGGTGTAGGAAAATATACGGCTGCAGCTATTGCTTCAATTTCTTTTCATGAAAAAGTTCCTGCCATTGACGGAAATGCATTTCGTGTATATTCCAGATTATTTAATTGTAATAAAGATATAAGTAAAGCATCCACTTTTACTTATTTTTTTAATTTAATGACTCCTTTAATGCCTGAGAACCCAGGAGATTTTAATCAGGCTATCATGGATCTGGGCTCCTTAATTTGTACTCCTACGAATCCCTCTTGTCCGAAATGTCCCGTCCAAACGGAATGTTTAGCACATAAAAATAACACCCAATCTACACTTCCGGTAAAAACTTCAACCTTAAAAATTAAAGACGAATCTATTCATTATGCTTACTTTAACTGTGCTGGGAAATTTTTACTAAAAAAAAGAGATAATAAATCTATATGGAAAGGATTGTATGAATTTCCTCTGTTTATAGATGAGTATAAAAAGGAATACGAAATTATTAACACAGAGAAACTTCATCATAAACTTAGTCACAGGAACTTATCCATATCCATATCCGAATTTAGCATAAAAGAAAAGGCTCTTTATGATATTGCAAATAAAATTCAAGCAATAGTTTTAACTAAAAAAGAATTAAAAAGTTATGCTATGCCAAAGCCTCTGGAAATTTTTTTACAATATAATTAATATTTTTATTACTTTTGCTTAATAATGAGAACAATTAGACAAGTAAAATGAGTACATCTGTTAATAAGGTCATTTTAGTAGGTAACTTAGGTACTGACGTTAAATCGCATAGATTTAGTGATGGTAATGTAGTTGTAAATTTTCCGGTTGCCACTTCTGAAAGCTACATGAACAAAGAAACCGGAGAAAAAGTAGATGTTACTGACTGGCACAATATAACAGCTCGAAATAAGTTGGCAGAACTTTGTGAAAAATTTCTAAAAAAAGGAAGTAAAGTGTATATTGAAGGTAAACTGAAAACCAGGAAGTTTGAAGATAACGGTATAACTAAACATATTACTGAAGTTATTGCTGATAATATTTTATTCTTATCTAACCTTCTGGGCAAACAATCTGAAGGTGAAAACGAAGAAGACAATCATTCTGAATTTTAATTTGCTAAAATAAAGTAATTGAAACTTAATTTTTTATTATATGGATGACCCTGAGCCCACGAGTTTATTGTTAACCATTTTCCCACAAATTCCTGCTCAATTATATATAATTACGGGAATCTTATTTTTATTGCTTTTTTTAATTTTTATATCCGCAGGATCTGAAATTGCTTTTCTATCTTTGTCTCAAAAGGAACTTGAAAAATACAAGGCAGAATTTTCAGCTCAAGTAGATGCTATACTTAAAATCAAAAACAATCCACAAAAACTCTTATTTACATTATTAATATTTAACACGCTGATATATGTAGGAATATTATTTTCTTACACTCAAATCAGCCAGGTACTGATATCTGTTTTTCATTACTCGCAATCAGTAAAAATTACTACGGATCTTATTATTCTTACTTTTTTAATTGTAATATTTGGCGAGCTTGTACCTAAGTTTTATGCAAGAAGGAATGCTTTTGCCTATAGTTGTAAATTTATTGGTTTTATAAACACTATAAGTTTTATTCTAAGTCCTGTCACTTTATTATTTATTAAAGCTTCAAAAATTCCCAACAAATTTATAAAAAATGACAATCTTATAGGAGTTGATAACCTTACTAAAGCATTGGAAATAGCTTCGGAGGATAAGAACACTTCTATAGCTGAACAGAAAATTCTTGAAGGAATTGTAAATTTCGGTACTATTGAAACACGGCAGGTAATGACTCCGCGAGTAGATGTTTTTTCTTTACAAAAGGATTTAAAATTTACAGAAGTGGTGGAACAGGTATCTCAAAACGGTTATTCAAGAATTCCCGTATATAATAAAGATATTGATGATATCATAGGAATTCTTTATGCAAAGGATTTAATTCAGTATCTTAACACAGAAAATTTAGAATGGAACAACCTTTTGAAAAAGCCATATTTTATACCTGAAAATAAAAAAATCGATGATTTACTTTCCGATTTTAAAAATCGTAAAATGCATTTAGCTGTTGTTGTTGATGAATACGGTGGGACTTCAGGTATTGTTAGCCTTGAAGATGTTATAGAGGAAATAGTAGGAGAAATAAATGATGAATTTGATGATGAAAGCATTGTTTACTCCCAAATAGATTTAAATATTTATGTTTTTGAAGGAAAAACATCAGTTATAGATTTTTGTAAAGTGATGGATATCGATGAAAAAATATTCGATGAAGTAATTGGTGATGCTGATACATTGGCTGGTCTTGTTTTAGAAATTGCAGAAGAATTTCCTAAAAAATTACAACGTATTTATTTTAAAAATTTTATTTTTCAGGTTGAATCTTTAGATAGAAAAAGACTGAAACAAATTAAAATAACCCGATTAGATAATCTTGTGAAAAGTGATGCTTAGCAATAATAACAGAAAATATTACATACCATTCTTTCTTTTTTTCATCTTCTTTTATGGATGTAAAAAAGAAGAGTATATTCCTAAACCGGAAGGACAGGTAAGATTGGAGTACCCTACCCCCAACTATCAGCTATTCAGCCCGGAAAATTGCCCCTTTGAATTTGAGTATTCAACGTTAGCTAAAATTCAGGACAGAAATAAAAATTGCTGGTATAATATTAATTATCCGAAAATGAAAGGTACCGTATATTTAACTTATTCGCCGGTAACCCATAATATATATGATTTAATTAAAGAAGCTCAAAAGCTTGTTAACGAACATAAAATAAAGGCTAATTCTGTTAAAGTAAAGTCTTTTATGTATCCGGAAAAGAAAGTTTACGGAAATATTTACAGACTCGGGGGAGAAACTGCCTCTAACATACAATTTTATGTAACTGATAGTACCCGGAATTTTCTTTCCGGAAATGTTTACTTTAAAGTTCAGCCCAAACCGGACTCTTTGCAGCCCGCTATAGAATACATTGAAAAAGACGTAATACGAATGATAGAAACCACTACCTGGAAATAAAGTTATGGAAATAATAATACTTTTACTTTTAACACTGATTAACGGATTTTTTGCAGTCTCGGAAATTGCATTGGTGTCCGTAAAAAAACAAAAATTAGAAAATAAAGCCAAAAAGGGAAATAAGAAAGCACAAACAGTTCTAAAACTCTTGGAGAATCCTGAGGATTTTTTATCTTCTATACAAGTGGGAATAACACTTATAGGAATTGTATCTGGTGCCTATGGTGGAGCTACTTTGGTAAAATATCTGGAACCTGTATTTAACTCATTTTCCTTTACAGCAGGATACTCATTTCAGCTGGCCTATTTTGTAGTTATTGCTGCAATTACCTATATATCAATAGTTTTTGGTGAGTTAATCCCAAAAACTTTCGGACTAAAACAACCTGAAAAAATTGCACTTATTGTAGCTCCTATTATTAAAGTTTTTTCAATTTTAGTATACCCGTTTGTTAAAATTTTATCTTTTTCGACCTTCATTTTTAATAAAACATTTAAAATTTCTGAAGGCGAAGGTGAAAAAATATCTGAGGATGAGCTTATTTACATGCTTAAAACTGCTAGTTTACAGGGAGTTTTAGAAAAGGAAGAAAGTGAACTTCATCAGAATGTATTTGTTTTTTCTGAACAAAAAGCGAAAAGTTTAATGACCCATAGAAAAAAGGTTGAATGGATAAATTTACAAGATCCTGCGGATGTGATTGAAGAGCAAATGAAAAATAGTAACTTTACGAAGTTTCCTGCTTGCGACGGAAATCTGGATGAAGCAAACGGATATATTGCTATTAAAGATTTTTATGAAAATTTCAATTCACCAGATTTTAACATTCATTCTATTGTTAAGAAACCGATTTTTATTCCTGAAAACATGCATTCTGTAGATATTTTACAGGAATTCAGAAAAAATAAACAACATATAGGCTTTGTTGTTGATGAATACGGTTCTTTTCAGGGTATAATTACGATTCAGGATATGATTGAAGGTATTATCGGAGATATGCCGGAAAGTGAAGAGGAAGATGATGAAATCGTTCAAAGAACTGATGGTAGTTTTCTTATAAACGGAAACACGAGTATACGAGATTTAAACTCATACTTCGATGAAACCATTATAGAAATAAATGATGATGAATATGTCACTCTAGCCGGATTTATAATTTATCAAATGGAATATATTCCTGAAATAGCAGAAAAGCTTGATTATAATGGCTTTTCTTTTGAAATTGTTGATAAGGACGCAAATCGTATTGATAAAGTTTTAATGACACGAATTGAAGACAAGCCCATACCGGAAGAATAAGATATTATGATTTATACCTTATATTGTTCTATTTTTTTGATTTTTATAGCTTTATCTTTTAGATTATATAAAATATTACTGAAGACTACCGACATCATGAAATATATGTTTTATACTATATTTTATGTTGTCGGTATACTTATAACTTTTCAGGTAGTCGAAAAAATCGTTAATAACCTGTTTGTTCCTACCGAAAAGGAAAACGGATTTATGCTTCTGGTTTATCTTCTAACAACTATGATAGGATTTATAAGTGTAGCTATAATTACTATAAAAAAACTGAAAAAAAAATAATTTATTCTACCTTACTTAATTTTATGTAATAGTTATCATCTACATAAAATTCGGAATTTTTCAATTTTTCAGATATTTTCTTTTGCTTCCATTGCCCTGAAGGTTTTAATTCTCCAAAAGATGTTTTTACTTTATAAGAAAATCCGGTAACGACATGATTCCATCGATAGAATATATAATTATTTTTAAAATAATACTCTAAAACCGGAATATCTACTGTTCTCAGATATTGATCAAAAAATTTTGAAAAATTTATTCCTGATTTTGCAGATATATAATCTTCAATCTGTCTGGATGAAACAGTCTGATGATAAAACTCTTTATTTAGTCCTCTAAGAATATTTCTGAAAATTTTATCATTGTCTATTATCTGCCTTAGTGTATGTATGACATTAGCGCCCTTTGCATACATATCAACACTCCCTTCTTTATTAACCCCGTAAATACCTATGATAGGTTTGTCATTGAGTATTGAGGCTCTTTGTCCTATTACATATTTATCAGCCAATTCTTTACCATAATGATACTCAGTAAAAAGTGTTTCTGAATAGGTTGTAAAGGCTTCATGTATCCACATATCTGCCACATCAATATTAGTTATATTATTACCAAACCATTCATGTCCAGATTCATGTATAATAATAAAATCCCATTTTAAACCTACTCCTGTACCACTTATGTCCCCTCCTTTATAACCGTTTTTATAATCATTGCCATAAGCTATTGCGCTCTGATGCTCCATTCCTAAATGTGGAGACTCAACAATTTTATATCCATCTTCATAAAAAGGATACGGTCCAAACCAATATTCTAATGCCTGAAGCATTAGCTTAACCTGCTCAAATTGCTTGCGTGCTTTTTCAAGGTTATATGGTAAAACCCAATAATCCAAAGTTAGCAATCCTTTTTCTCCTTTATATGTGTCTTTAAAATTCACATACCCTCCTACATAAGGTACTATATTATAGGAATTAATAGGATTTTGAACTTTCCATGTAAAAACTTCTTTTAGCTCCCTATCTGAACCAAAATTAACTTCAAACTGATTTACAAATCTACCATTGGCTATTCCTTTCAAATTACGCTCAGTAACAATTGAAATTTCCATTCCTTCCTCCGGTTCATCTCCAAGATAATCTTTACATGGATACCATAAACTGGCTCCTATCCCCTGACAAGCGACTGTCATCCAAGGGAGATCATTTTTATCTTTAGTAAAAATCCACCCTCCATCCCAGGGAGCATTTTGTGCTATATGTGGTTTTCCACTAAATTGTATAATTATTTCATTATTGAAAGAATTGTTCTTAAAATACTTTTTTAAATCTAAAAAATAAAAATTCCCTTCTTTTCTAAAAGAGATCGTATCTTGATTAGCTGTGAGTACATATCTAATTTGCATAGGCTCCTGCAAATCTAGTTGCATAACGGATACTGTTTTTATATCAAATTTAATCCGGTTGGTACCTGCTAGAGATTGTTCGGAAAAATCAGGTACTATGCTTAAGGTATATTTTTTCACATTCCACCAATCTCTGAATGATGTATTACTTCCTCTCAACGTATCTTGATGCGTAAGCTTTTCAATTGGAGTAAAAAGTTGTCCATTGAGCATGAATGAAGTAAACAAAAGAATAAAACAGATTTTTTTCATACTCAAATGTATAAAATAGTAACTTTACTTAAATATAAAAAAACAAAAAACTTATGTCGTTAATCTATAGTTTTGCAAATGATTATAGTGAAGGTTGCCATCCTTCAATACTTGAAAATTTAACCGTAAGTAATTATCAACAATTTAGTGGATATGGTGAGGATCCTTATACCTTAGAATCTTCAGAAATAATCAGAAACAAAATAAACAATTCCAAAGCTGATGTTCATTTAATAGCTGGTGGAACCTTGACAAACTTACTAGTACTTGGCGCAATATTAAAACCTTTTGAATCTGTTATATCAGCTGAATCCGGACATATTAACACTCATGAAGCAGGAGCCATTGAAGCCACCGGTCACAAAATTGAAACTGTACTTACAACTGATGGTAAACTTTCTCCGGAACTTATCCTTCCGGTATTGAATAAATTTCCTCCTTATCATACGGTAAAACCTAAAGTTGTTTATATTTCTAATTCTACTGAACTGGGTACTATATACAAAAAGAATGAACTTATTAAGCTTTATGAATTCTGCCGTGAAAACAATTTATTGCTTTATTTGGATGGTGCCAGACTTGCTTCAGGGATGGCTGCTTCTTCGAATGACTTAACCCTTGAAGATATAGCAAAATATACTGACATTTTTTACCTGGGAGCCACTAAATGCGGAGGGCTTATTGGGGAAGCACTCATAATTACTCACAACGATTTAAAAACAGATTTTAAATATCATATTAAACAAAGAGGTGCTATGCTAGCTAAGGGAAGATTATTGGGTATTCAGTTTTATTCTTTGCTTAAAGATGACTTAATATTTAAACTTGCTCATCATTCAAACCTGATGGCAGTAAAACTTACCTCTGCTTTTAAAGAAAAGAATTTTTCTTTTTTAACAGAATCGCATACCAATCAGATTTTCCCTATTTTACCTAATTCATTAATCAACAAACTTCAAAATAAATTCAATTTTTTCATTTGGCAACCTTTAAATACCGATAAATCTGTTATAAGGCTTATTACATCATGGGCTACTTCTGAAAAAGCAGTTGATGAATTTATAAATGAAATTTCTGATTTTACATTATAATGATATATTAATCAGATAAAATTCTGAAAAATAAATAGCTTATGACCAATACTCAAAACTTATTTAAAACTAAATGCTTCAGATTTAAATAAAAAAAAGTAATTAATGATTTATATAATAAGAATAAGTTTATTCTTTCATTTAATAAACTTACTGTTTTCCTGCAATAAACAGAAGGAGCAAAAAAATATAGTCCCAAAATTAGATTTCGTAATTAGTGACTCTTTAAATAAATTAATTTTTCAGGAAATGGAAGAATTTTCAAAAGGACGTAATTATAAATTAATTAAGTTAAAATACCAAAAAAAAGCAAATATTGACTATATATTAGTTTCAACTTCTGGTGATTATATACAAGATTCTATTTTATACTGTCAAAAAATAAATAATAAACTAGTTTTTGTTTATAAAAGCAGCAATCCTGAGATAAATAAGATTTTTTACTTAAAAGCAACCAGTGATACAATACCAAAAGGCTTTGAAAAATATAAATTTACTATTCCACTTATTTATGATCCTTTTTATAAAATATTCAAAGTTTTAAAAAAAGATTCTATAGTTCCTTACAATGAGAAATTTGAGGATAGTTTATTTATATCTCTAGAAATACCTATATTTTACAAATAATAAATTAATAAAAATTTTGTGTACGGGTTATAAAATTAAATCTTTTTGATAAATAAGTTTTATAAGTACAAATACAACGGAAAAGAATTACAGGAAGAGCTTGGGCTCAATATCTATGACTATGGAGCACGTAACTACGACCCGGCTATAGGTCGTTGGTTTACTGTTAACCCGCCATTGGAGCAAATGAGAAGACATTCGCCTTATAATTACGCCTTCAACAACCCTGTTTATTTTTATAGATCCCGATAGTATGGTTCCAGATGAACATTGGGTAGAGAAAGCCAATGGAAATATTTATTGGGATAATAATGCAATTTCGCAAGCAACAACTAAAGATAGAGAAAGTTATAGAGGGAAGAATTATACAAGAAAAATAGAATGGGATAATAAGAGAGGAAAAGGATTGGTACAAGAAAAGTATAAGGAATATAAGGCGGTTCATAAGGGCTATTCTCAATTAGATTTTAAAGGAAAAGTTTCCACAGCTAAGGAAATAACAGGAAGATACCAATTCTAGAGGCACAATGTGGTATATAAAAATTAATGGTTCAGCAGATCAATTAACTAAATTTGGAGCATTTTTTAAAGAATACTTTAAAACTCATCAAAAGATGAATATTAATTTTCAAATACCTAGTAATCATAATAGTGGAAATAATGTTAAAGCAAACTCAACTCTTGGACAGTAAATTAATGATTTTTAACACCTTAGTTCTATTTCTGTTTATTACATGTAATAAACGACCTATACCTTCAAAATTAGATAATCAATATAATAGTAGTTTAATTAAAGATACAGCAGTTAATAAATTTATATTACAGGATACATTAAGTATATTAAGACAAGTTGGAGATATTAGTAAATTAATAGAAGATGATTTCAATTTAGGAGAATGTGTGACTTTATTAAATAATTCAGAATCGGAATATTTGAAAATAAAAAGGGAGTATGGTGGATTCAATAATCAATATAGTTATTTTTGTGTAGGTTATAAAAATGAGAAAGTACAAAAAAGTAAAATATTGCGAGATAGTAATTTTACTTCAAATAAAGGAGCCTTTTTAGGAATGTTACAAGAAGATTTTTTAAAAAAATATTCAGAAATTGCCTTTAATAAAGTAACAGATAAAGATACAATAACCTATGCTTTTATAAATAAACAAAATATATATGAAGCAAGATATGTTTTTGTAAATAATAAATTAATTAAGTTTGAATTTGGTTATCAAGATTAGATATATAATAAGCCCTGCAATAAGTGGGGCTATTTTTTATTGAATATATTTACACAGCATATGCCTTTTTAGTCTTATAGTCACGCAGAAATGCATTTAGTAAAGAGTTGACAATATTAAGCTGTTCGTTAGAGAGTTGTTAAATATCCAACAATTACCTTAACGTGCATTCAAAAAATTTTTAAATCGGGGAATAAAATTTTATATCTTTACAATGCTTCGGGTTCTAAAATGCAAAAATAAGCAATACAAAACGTTAAAGTTATATATAGCTTATATCTGGAAGGTTTTCTTAATAAAAACAACTAATTAAAATATATTTTACTTATCCCAAATCTCGACATTTGCAATATATTGATAAATAAAAAAAACATATTGAAGATAATATTAAATATTATGAAAAAAAATAAAATAAATGTAGTTTACATTTTTGTATTTACGATAATTACAATGTTTTTTTTTAATTGTAAAAATAAATCTATACAGGTTAAAATTGAAAATCAAGAACCTTGGTATGATCCTATAAATAACAAAGAGACTTTATTTTCCATAAAATTATTTACTACCTTGAGTTTTAAAAATGATAAAGAAACCGCATTTACTCTGGAAAGAAAAGATTATAATAATTTCTTTATAATTTTTAGAAAAGATACATTTGCTTTAGTTCCTGAAATAAATTATGCAAAAAAGGTAGTTGAAAAGGGAGATAGTATTTCTATAGTATATTTTACAGATCTATATCATAAGGAAAAAGACTTTGATAATCCTGCCTTTTTGAAAGAGATTGAAAACTGTCCAATTAAACAATATAACAATCAGGAAAAAATTGAAAATTCTTCTGAATACGAGATTCAGTCTAGTATAAGTTTATGGAATGCTCCTCCCACTCCAAATACTATTGATTGATTTTATATAATAAGAAGAATTATAAACAAAGTTAAGATTGAATATTTATGATTACGGGGCAAGGAATTATGATCCGTTTATGGGTAGGTGGTTTACTGTTGACCCGTTAGCCGAACAAATGAGAAGACATTCACCTTACAATTATGTGTTTAATAAGTTTTTAATAACGGTAGTTCAAAAATATATTAAAATCTATATGAATTGTTAACAGCTATATCTTAAAAAATAGATAAAGTAGTAATTAATGAAAACACTTATGGTATTAATACTTCAAATATAGGTGCAAATAAAATTTACTACTAAGGGGTCCTTAACTAGTGCTTTTAATAAATAAAGATAAGGGAGTTATATTAGAAAAAGATCCAGTCGTAAACATTAATTTTGTTAATCCCACTGAAGAAAAAATATTTTTTGCAACTCTAAAATCATATTATAACATATTATATACTTTAGAACATGAATAATGACTTTAAAAAATCACTTAGAAATCCAGCTAAAACTACATATGTAAATGATTTTAATTGATGGGAACGAAACAACGAAATTAGAGCTGTCAACTACCAAAAGACACGAGATTCTTGGATAAAAACTACATCATAACATTAAAGAGCAAATAAAAAAATATGTGAAATGAAATATATATTTAAATTAATACTTATACTTTTTTTTGCTAGTTGCAGTAATGCAAACTACCCTGTGAAAGTTATCTATCAGTCTGCCAATAATCATAAAAAAGATAGTTTAATAAATTTTAATATTTTTATAAACAATATTACTAATAAAAAAATTTTAATTAAATACAATATTGACAAACTTAATGTGGGGTGTGCTTCTTTAGACACTTTAGATTCTATAGTGTTTTATAAAAATAACATTGAAAAAAGGGGGCTCGAAAACAATTTTTTAATTGAAAATAAAAAAGGTTTATTTAGAAATTTTTTTAATAAAAAAGCTATAATTGAAATTTTTAAAGGCCAAAATATAATTAATTTAGGTTTCATCACAATGCATTGTAATGAAACTTCGGATATAATTTTAGCGCCTAAAGAAAATTTCCTATACAAAAACCTACATATTGATTATAGACTTTTAAAAGTACTAAAGAATGATAAGAAAATCAGATTATTATACATATATAAAAATGAAAAAAATAAGCTGATTATAATAAAATCAAATTGGATAATTTTACCTAAATAATAATTTATAAACATTATAACAGAATGTCAGGCTTTCTTATGCTCAGGAAAACGTAATTTTAAAAATTAAAGTGAAAAAACATTACTATCATTTCGGCTTAAAATATACTGGCTACAACTCTCAAAGTGGACAGCCGGAATATAAATACAACGGAAAGGAACAACAGGAAGAAGTCCGGCTCAATGTTTACGATTACGGAGCCCGTAATTACTCTCCTGATACAGTTCGTTGGTTTACTAAAGACCCGTTAGCTGAGAGACACCTTAACTTCTCTCCTTATGTTTATGTCATAAATAATCTTATACTATTTATAGATCTTTATGGGATGGACATTATTATTAGGGGGAGATTAATAGTTTTGGAACTATTACAGGTCAATATAAGTACTCTGATGGAAATGTATATTACAGAAATGGAGATGAGACTTTAAATTAGGGAGAATGGAGTCAATATTCAGGAGAATTGACGGATAAAATGAGTGAAGTAGTAGGCTTATTGGACCAGTTATCGGCTAATTCACAAGGTAAATCAGAATTAATTGATTTTTTTGATCAAGCGGGTAATGATATAGTTATAAGTATAAATCTAGATCAAGGAATGGGTAGTGGATCAGCTTATAGAGGTGTTACGTTGGGTATTCCTCAAAAAGTCCCTGTAGAAGGGAATCATTCTCCATGAGAGATGTCTCCGGAATACGTTACATTAGCCCATGAGATGGCACATGCAAAATCCTATAGATTAGGTATTCAGAATATAGACGTTGGGGTTGATGGAGCTAAACAAATGTTGACAGATAATGTAACAATAGATGAGCTTTATACTACACATATAGAGAATAAAGTACGAGCAGCAGCAGGCTTAAAGCTAAGACCATCATATGTTCCAAGTGAAAGAACATTTTCAGATGTATTAGAAGGATCTAAGAGCTTACATATAAATAAGAATGAGGATTACTCTAAGATGCCGTTACAAAAAGTATCTAGAAATGACGCATTTGATTACAGAACTATAAAGAAAGATGGAAGCAATTAATAAATCAATAGCAGGCATAGTTATCTTAGTTCTATTATCTTGTCAGACTTCAGGACTAAACAGATCTTTAAGTAAAATAGAGAAGATAGAAGAACAAAAGCGTTTGTTTAAGGTTACTAAAAATGATTCACCTGAAAAGCGGGAATATTTAGCTTTGGAGGATAGTTTATAGGAGTTATTATGATTATAGGAAAAATGAAATCAAGGACATAATAGAACAAAAAAAGTTAAAGAGTTTTGTTTTAAGAGAATTATTTACCAGATACTTTACTCACCTTATATATGGAGTTTATATAATAACACCTGATTCTACATTTACGTATTATCCTGATACAAATGTGAAGTATGTAAAAAGTTTAAAAGAATCGAATTTAACAAGTGATTATCATTACTTATTCAGGAATGATAGTGTATTTGTTAGTAGGAAACTTTCTTATATCGATCTCATGGATAGAGCAAAAGGTTTACCTCTAACTAAGTTATCGTCTTGCTATATTTCAGAATAAAGAGAGGGGAAACTTAAGCAGATGGCTATTAATGATTCGGTTATTTATAAAAAGAGAGGAAGTAGGATGATAATAGATTTTAATAGAGAAGTTTGGGATACTCAAGAAGGAGACTGTTTCATGAAAGGAGATGAGATAGATTGTGGATATATAAAATTTAAAAATTGTATAAAAGATAATCGAGGTGTCGTAATAAGTTGTGATACATTGAAGTAAAACTATTGAACCTCGTATCTTTACAATCCTAAGGTTACTAATATGCAAAAATGATTTATTCAACGCTCTCAAAGTGAACAGCCGTCATACACATATAAATACAACGGAAAAAGAATTACAGGAAGAGCTTGGGCTTAATGTCTATGACTATGGAGCGCGTAACTACGACCCAGCTAAAGGTCGTTGGTTTACTGTTAATCCGCCAGTGGAGCAAATGAGAAGACATTCACCTTACAATTATGCGTTTAATAACTCTATTCGATTTATAGACCCAGATGGGATGGCTCCGGATGCTTTAGATGGTACAGATACACAAATAGTTACTAAAGATAGAGTGTTGATATATGATGATGGAAATGTATATCAAACAGGCGAAAATTATGATTCATCTGATTTTAATTCTGGTAAATATTTAGATGTTGAAACCCTAAAAAACAATAGTATTCAAATTACTGAAAATGGAAAAGTAGTTGCGTCTGATAATCAAGTTTTGGAATATGTTAAGTCAATAATGCCAGAAACGGCTATAAATCCTACAGTGTTTACTATTTATATTGTTAATTTACAAGAAACAGGTAGCAATTCATTTAGTATTGGTTTGTATTCTTCTAAATATAAGAATGGAAGTTGGGCATAGTCAAAATTAGATGATAATGAATTTCATTTTAAATACGAAAAAGGTAAAAGTAATTTATTACTAAATAATTATTACAATACTAAAAATGGCTTTAGAACATAATGATGACTATATTAGTAGAGCGAATATGCTCTTTAGTAAATCAAAAAAAGTTATCTTATCAGGAGAATATTCAAGTTGTGGTGGATTGAGTAGATATAAGTCAGAAGGGGAAATAAGAGCCCTAAAAGTATAGCAAAGTAAAACGACCTATAAATTTACAACTGATAAATTTAAGGCAGCAATAAATAAATATCTTTATAAAAATAGAACTAAAAGAAAAAATAATTCGGAATGATTAAAAATTATGTATATATAAAGTTAATGGCATGTTTTATTTTCAGTCTTTTTTTATTAGGATGTTATAGTGATGATAGAATTATTGTGCAAGTAGAAGAAAAAGAACCCTCTCAGTTTAAAGTAGATTTTATCAATTTTGATAATCAAGGAGTAGTGAAGTTCAATATTGTTTTCGAAGGGGCTCTTAATTTAATTTTTAATTATAGGGATGTGCAAGAAAGAATATTTTATGATGAAAAACTAGTACATACAGAAAATATAGAAAGTGTTTTCGATGAAGAAAAAAATAAGGGTCGTTCATTTTTTATTATACAAAAAAAATCAGGCGAATGGAAAATAATTAATGATGAAATGGAGTGTACTAAAGATCCATTATTATTGGATTTTCTTGAATATAGTGAAGTGAAAATAGCATTATCAGTAGGGGATAAAATGGTTATCCCAGTAAAAATTTATTGTAGATCTTTTTCATTCAAATGTGAAAATAATTTTAGGAATAAGGATTATACTAAAAAATATTTGCCCAAAATATTTAGAATAATTTATTTTTATAATAAAGAAGGTAGTAAAATGCTATTCTATACTAATTGGTATACGATAAGATGATTCAATGATGTTTTATTAAGCATAGATGATGTATTTCTTTACTAAGATAAACAAAAATAGAGGTAACTTTACAAAGATGCCTCTTTTATAATACTCTTTAGTAAGCAAATTGAGAAGTTCAGTCGGTTAAATATTGACCCATTAGCCAAAAAAATGAGTAGACATTCGCCGTATAATTATGCCTTCAATAACCCTATACGTTTTGTTGACCCAGATGGAATGGATTGGGTTGAGTCTAAAAATGGAGATGTTACTTGGCGAGACGATGTTACAGCCAAAAATTATAAGGATAAAGGTGTACTTCAAAAAGGTGAAACTTATAGAGGAACTTATTATGAAAGAGCAAAAACCTGGGATAACAAACATCACAAAGGGCTTGTTTTAGAAATGTATCATACAAGTGGTAAAATGGATTACTCTCCTGCAAAAGAGGTAAATGTAGAGATATCAGGAGAAATGAGAAATTCTAAAATTGGTGATGTTGACGTTAAGTTGAATGCAACATTTGAAAATGGCAAAACAAAAAACATAAGCTCTTATGAAGCTGTTGCAGGAGGCTTTGGAAATGGTGCACCAGAAAATGGAGAATATACTGTTGATAGTTATCAGTACAGAAGTCCAAATGGATGGTATAACAAAGGAATGAATCGGGACGGAGTTGGATTTAGCTTTAATCTTAATCCGCAATTTAGTACAGGTAGAAGTTTGTTAAGAATACATCCTGATGGAAACAATGAAGGAACTCTGGGTTGTATCGGAATGTCTGGGGATAAAATTGTTCTTACCAATTTTAGAGATACTCTAAGAAGTATGATAAAAACAGGAGGTCCAGTACCTGTAAATATTAATATTCAAAATAATCCTAATAATAATGGTAGAAGTGGAACGAAAATACCAAATGTTAATGAATAGTCTTTTGTTATTGTTTTTTCTGTTTTTTAGCTGTCATCAATCAGAAAAAAAAATACAAGAAAAGATAGAAAATGAAACTGTTATTACAGAAAAATTTTCTAAACCAGATTTTAAAATAAATCAATTACAATTAAGAGAAGAAAGTTCAGTAAATAATTTTTATCCTCAAAATATAAGATTATTAGATAACTTACGATATTCCCCTGTGATTGCTTTTACAGATAAAGAAAAAAAAGAATACTTACTTGCGTATCAATATGAGGGAGATGTAAAGAATAGTTTTAGTTGCTTCGAGGTAGGGTATTTAAAAGATGACCCTAAACTTGAGAAAGATGTTACAGAAACTAAATACGATAATTTTAATACAGAATCAGGGCTGAAATTAGGAATGACTTTAGAAGAAATAACCAATCTAAAAGGTAGTGATTATAAGGATGAAAAAAAATCTGATGAAGAAATTATAAAATATATAATTGATAATCCTGATGACCCCAAAATAAAACAACATGAAATGCCTCCGTATTTTATGGAATTTTATCTAAAAGACAACAAACTTTATAAAATTCTATTTGGTTTTGAATATCCCTAAAATAAAAACCGCCACTCAATGAGTGGCGGTTTTTATTTTACGAATACGCTTTTTTGGCTTTGTAGTCACGCAGAAATGCAACTAGTAAAGCATTAACAATTAATTATTATATTTAATATTTATACAAAGCTATGAATACTAGAATGAAGAAGCCAATCTTACAAAGAGATAACCTCTCTCAAAGTGAACAGCTGTAATACACATATAAATACAACGGAAAGGAACTACAGAAAGAGCTTGGGCTCAATGTCTATGACTATGGAGCGCGTAATTACGACCCGGCTATAGGTCGTTGGTTTAATTCCGCCCCATTAGCCAAACAAATGAGAAAAAATTCACCGTATAACTATGCCTTCTACAACCCTATTCGATTTATTGATCCGGATTGCAGAATGGCAATTTCAAGTGATTGGATATCCGATGAAAAAGGTAATTTGATTGCTGAAAAAGGGGGGAATGCAAAACACTTACTACATTTTTGGGTATTTCACAAAAAAATGCTAAACATATGATAAATAACTAAAACCTTGCTAACGAAACTAATAATGGTTCTGTTAGTGTAAAAGCAAGGGAAACATTCACATTAGATAATGTATTTACTCGTTCTATCAAAAATCCTAAAAGTGACTTGACCATAGATGCAGCTATTGCAAGAACATCTAAAACAGGTGCAAAACCCGAAGATTATTCTAATTGTTGGGGTTCAGCAATCTCTGGTAATCAAGGGCTAGAAATTCAAGTAGGAGAAGGCATACCCACTCCAAACACTTTCGATGCAAAATTAGCATCAGATTATACTCCAACTACAGAAGGAAAAGCACAGTTTGGAAAAACTTTTTTACGTTTTACCGATGCAGGAAATAATACTCAACACGGTGCGGTTTTTTATCGTAAAAGTCAAGATGGTACAACTTATGTTTACACAAAAACGGTTGTTACCTTAAACCCGAAGTAATGAAATTATTAGTTTTACAAATAAAATTTCCAAGTTATGACACAGTTCAAGGAACTAATTCTTCTAATAGTGATTATTACAAGCCTAAAAATCTTTAATTCTTGTGCTGTAATTAACCGAAAAAGCAGAGTAATACTAGCAGATAAAACAACTCAAATTCAGATAAATGATACATTGGTTTTATCTTCAAAAGATTACGAAATTATATCATTAAACAACAGTATATTAGATATTGAAGTAACAAACAATCAAATAATTTCTTTAATTGAAAATGTAAAATATTCTGTAATAAAAATTGAAATTCAACAGGATAATAAAATTGCAAAAGGGAATAATTTATTAAGTTCATTTGTTCCCAAAGAATATGATTATTTTTATTCATTAAACAAAGGGTATATACATTTTGTAAATAACAGGATTAACTTTCGGAAAATAATGAAATAACAATCAGAGCCCTGCAATTTGCAGCGTTTTTTTTAACTTCGCATAAACAAAAAAAGGGTGAAAAAATGTGTAGCAAAGCCAGGTACTTAATTTTATACTTTGTATCATTTCCCATTTTCAGGTTTTAAATCGTCCGTTTTTGGCTCTCAAAATTAGACAAAAGAAAAAAGTTATCAATATAATGTAATCATATTATTTACGTGCCATCTTATAATACAACAATTATTTACAACAGTCAAACAATAACACAAACTTATGAAGGAAAATTTAAGAGATAGAATAATTGTATTTTTAATATTATGTTTTACTGTTGTAAATGGCAATGCACAAAGGAAAGAGAATAAGGAAGTTTTTTATACTTTTTTAGATAATTTTCTTGAAAAATTTATTGCTTCTAATAACGAGAATAAGATAGATGATTGTTTATGGTTTGTGGAAATAAATATAGTAAAAAAGTGTGACAGAAATATATTTTTTTCATTTAATTCGGTTTATCTGTTACCTTCAATTGAACAAGATTATTATGTATATAATTATAAAAATAATTTAATTATTTATAGGGTTAATCCTAAAGAAAAGTCGCGGAAAATTAAATTTTTTTTCAACCAATATTTAAAAAAAACTAACTATAATATAAATTTATTACCTAAAGAAGGAGAAGTAAATGGGCATCAATCAATTATAAATGGAGTGGGATTACTTTACTTTGAAGATAAGTTATATACGAAGTCATCTGAATTTGAATTAATAGAGAAGTATTGCGAATAAATAATAACCAAAAAACTCCTCGTATTGCGAGGAGCTGAGGTCATGCTCTTTGTCTAATAAATCCAACACTACTCTTATTTACAACAGTAAAACAATAACTCAAGCATATGAAGGTAAATATAAAAAATAAAATTATCCTAACTTTTCTTGTCTTGCTAATCAGTGTATACTCTTGTGGCGTTAATTCAAACTATAAAAGCGCGGAGTTGTACAGCGTATTAGATAATATTATTGAATCGTCTGATAATTCGTCAAATGACTTTTATATTGAAATTAAAGAATTCAAAAAATGTCATAAAGATGTATTATATGGAGTTTCCATTAGATATATGATTAATTTAATAAACACAGATAATTACCATACTTATAAATATAAAAATAAAATTATAATTTTTGTATCAAATGAGAAAAATCAAATGAAAAACTTTTTCGATACTTACCTTATAAAGTGTAATTGTGATCTATCTGGATTTCCTAAAGAAGAATGGAGTGAGACTAAAGGATTTCGATATCAGTCTATAGTAAATACAATAGCTTTATTGTATAAAGATTTTATGTTTTGTAAAAATGAAGAAATAATACAAAACTTTATGGATCAGGATTGTAAATTTGACTAAACAAAGTATTCATTCTAGTTGAAAAAACATTATAGGTATGAGTAGTCTAAAAGATTACTAACTTGTTTACAAAACAACAATTATTTATAATAGTAAAACAATATTAAATGTTTATGAGGGGAAATATAAAAAATAACATATTTAATATATGTATATTGTTAGTAGTGATTCTAAATTTGCAATGTAGAACACAAGAGTCATTAGTAAATAAAAGAGATTTGCATGATTCTATAGATGTTTTTCTTGAGAAAACTAAAGATGTAAAATATGAGTTTATTCAGATAGATTTAGCGATGACTTGTAATGAAAATATTGTGTTTATGCTTAGTAAAAAGAGTGATATAAAGAAAGATCCAAATATACGTTATCAATTATATAAGTATAAAAATGATGATATTTTATACTGTGTAAATAATAGTAAAGAGGGTGAAGAACTTGAATATTTTTTTAGACCATATTTTGAAAATTTAAAGGTTAATTTAGAAAAATATAGTAAGTATTCAGGTGATATGAATTCAGTACTTTATAGTGTAGGGCTTTTTTATATAAATAAAAAGTTTTATTTATCCTCATCATATACAGATGATTTCATTAAGAATAATGATTGTAAATGGTATTTAGGGGCTAAATAAAATAAACCCTTTTCATAATAAATTGAATCCCAAAAGTTTAGACAAATTATACTTTAAATATTTAAAAAGAAAGCGACCTATACGTATCAGTCGCTTTTTATTTTACGTTTCTTTATTCAATAATTCCAACAACTCGAGTTCATCTTTAGGGATAAGAGACCGTAGGAGTTATAAGATATTTTAGAGATCCCATTTATAGTGTTTCCTGTTAGTTAGAAAGAGTTTTCGCCAATTGTGCCGTTTGGGTAAATTCACAAAGAAATTTAATAGTAAAATCTAAGTTCTCGTAATCCAGAATAGATTTAAAATTTTCTAAAGTAGTTAAGCAATCTTTAGGGTTAAGGTTTTGTTCGACTTTTTTGTTTCGTGTTGTCATAGTAAAAAATGTTTGTTTTAAATAAACACGGCCATTGTCAACAAATTCTAACGAGTAGAAAATTCTTGGGACCTCCTCCATATTATTTGAAAAAATTTTTTCAATAAGATTTTAAACTTATTTTAATATAATTTCTTATTTTAGTTAAAAGATACTTAAAAAAAAATTTAGCGAGAGGTTTATACTACTACAAATCGAGAAATTATGATCCAGCAATTGGAATATGGATTAACTTAGACCCATTAGCCGAACAAATGAGAAGACACTCGCCGTATAATTATGCCTTCAACAACCCTATTCGATTTATAGACCCGGATGGGATGGCTCCCACTGATATATACAAAATGAATAACAACGGTTCTTTGGAATGGGTTGCTGAATCAAATAAAGATGTGGTTTATAAAGCCAATGATTTTAATTCAGATAATACTGTAAAGGAAGGGGCTACTGGTTTTGAAGTTGAAGACAAAGGGTTTATTGCTGAAAATACAAAAACACAAAATGGTAACACCTATATAGATTTTGGAAAGGATCAACAAAAAGGAATGGATTATTTTAATCAGATAGCAGACTGGACTGCCTCTGGCGATGTGAATGTGGAGTTTAATATACAAACAGCTAAAAAATTTAAAATGAATACATTTGGCGCTCCTGTGGAAAACGGCGAAAGTACCATTGTTGGAACGAACAATCACCCAACAGAAGTTTATGGTGTTTATTCAGGAGATCATGTAAGTCTTAACGGACATACTCATCCGGGTAAAATGCCTGAAAATGTAATTTTTACTGGTCAATTAAATCCAAGCGGTTTTGCTATGTCTAAATTTCCAACTAAAGAAAATAATTATCAATTCAAAATAAAAAATATTACTGAGCGTGGAGATCGAGCAATAGCAAAACTAATGCCCAATGCAACTAATTTTATTTATGTGCCATCTTATAACACAACAATTATTTACAACAGCAAAACAATAAATCATGTATATGAGGGTAAATATAAAAAATAAGAGAATAATATTATTACTTATATGTTTTTGTTTTTTTTGCTGTACTACACAGAAGAAAAATATTGAAAGCAATAAACAAATTTTATATAAAGTCATGGATAATTTCATTAATAATGGTAATGCATTTAAATTTTTAGAAATTGAAATTGTCGATAAATGTAATAATGAAATATTATTTATGGTTAGCCAAATGAATGTTATCGATACAGCTAGTATTTCCATTAAAAGGAATCATCAAATATATAATTATAAAAATAATATTGTAATTTATACACTTAATCAAAGTAAAAAAGAAAATAGAACACGAGATTTTTTTAATCCCTATTTTCAAAAATTAAATGATAAAATTGAGACATTTCCTAAAGGGGTTCAATCTATGATAATTGCAACAGGATTCTTATATAAAGAAGGAAGAATCTATGGCGATAGCTTAACTATAACCAATTATATGAATAAAGACTGTGATGATAAAGAATAAAACATACAAGAACAAATATCATAAATATCTTTACTTCTTACCTATAAAGTGTAATTGTGATCTATCTGGATTCCCTAAAGAGGAATGGAGTAAAACTAAAGGAATTCGATATCATTTCATAGCAAATTCAATAGCTTTATTACATAAGGATTCTATGTTTTATAAAAATGAAGAAATAATACAAAATTTTATGGATCAGGATTGTAAATTTGACTAAACAAAGTATATATTTTGGTTGAAAAAATGTTATTGGTATGAGTAGTCTAAAAGATTACTAATTTATTATAAAACAACAATTATGTATAATAGTAAAACAATATTAGATGTTTATAAAGGAAAACACAAGAAATAGAATTATTATTTATTTATTACTATCAATACTATTTATCTCCTGTAAAGCTCAGGAAAGATCTAAAATTAACAATAACACCGAAATATATTCTGTGATTGACAAATATATAAATAACTATTTTTCAAAAAATAACACGCACAATTTTGAATATTTAGAGATATCTATAAAAAAACAGTGTAATGATTACCTGATTTTCATGATTAGTATGCGTATTTTAATGTATTCATCGAACAAGCAGTATAAAGTATATAATTATAAGGATAAATTAATTATATATACAATAGACGAAAAAGAAAGGAATAATAATATACTCAATTTTTTTGACCCCTATTTTGAAAAGTCTAATTTCAATATTAATCAAATACCTAAGGAAGGATTTTACAATGGGTATCAATCTATAGTAATTGGGAATGCTTTATTGTATTTAAATAACACATTTTATGGAGATACAGACATGATACAAAGATATATAGATAAAGATTGCATTAAATAAAAATACAAAAATAATATCGTGAATACTAACGGTTATAACTAATTTCTTAGAGTAGGAAGGTTCCGAAGGACAAATGATGAAACTTTCGGAGAATTATACCACTTATGTATTGGAAGCCAAAGCAGTAGAATATGATGATAATTATAAAATATAACCCAATAAACAAATGCTGAAAGAGTGGGAACATGATTATTCTAAAGGTATAACCTTGAATGAGGCCGACAAAGAGGTTACTTATTAAAGTATAATGTGGTAAAATAAAAAATTTGTTAATTCATAAACTTAAAACTTAGTATTTAATAATGCAGGAAGTTATTTTTAAAGTAATAAATAAATCTGACTATTTACTTTTTTTAGATAAAAAAGAGATCTATGTAAAAAGATTTTTTAATGGATTTACTTTTATCTCTGAAATATACATTAATAATAAATTAATGATAAAATCTAAATTAATACAAATTTTAATATACAGGAAACTAAAAATAGTAGAATCAAAAATTACAAATAAAATACATTTAATAAATAATAATACATTTAATGTTAATAATGAAATAATAACATATAAAACTAAAATATTAAGTAAAAATCCAAACTATAGTTTTTATAGTAATGGTATATTAATTTTAGAATGTTATGTACCTCCATTACTAGCTGCTAAAACCCAATATCGTATAAAATTATATTTTGAAAATGAAAATGAAAATAAAATTCTATATTTAATATGCTTTTTTATCATTTTCAGTTTAAACGACATTTCCAGTGAATAGAATAAACTAAAACAATCATTTAGTTCCTGGATGATGGTGATTTAATAGATATTATAAATAAAAAATGATTTTCTTTATAATGAATCTAATTTTCAGCTCTTAATCATTTAATATTCATTATAAATTAAAGACATGAAGATACTATTGAAAGTTATAGATATAAATAATATATAATCAAAAAAATGAGATACATAATCAACAAATATTTACTATTTAGCTGTTTAAAATAATTTTTAATTTAGTGTTTATGAAAATTTTTATTGAAAATTATACAAGAGAAGACATTATTAATATTTTTAATTATTATTATGATAAGGCTGAAATTATATATTTTAATATATTATTTGATTCAGCTGATGAAGAATCATTTATATCTATTTTCAAGGCTGATTTAATATTTAAAAAAGAAGATAAGTACTATAGTACTAATAAAATGTTAAAAGTGAAATCATCTCAGGAAGTACATGATTATATATTAAAAAATGATATATTGTTTTGTAATAATAATTTTATTGAGGATATATCAATGTTTAAAGAAGAAAATGAAATTTTTGCAACGATAACGCATGAAAAATATATAATCATACATATTGAGAAAATAGATTTATCATATATACAAAAATTAAATATTTCATATAATTTAATGCCATATCACTAACAAAATAATTATTTTTAATGATTAATGATAATATTACTCATTTTTTTAAAATTACACACAATACCACATACTAAAGATTATACAAACAAAAAAATCATATTTTTAGACATTTCTGGTAAATTTTTATAACATTTATATAATTATTTAATTTTTTTTAGATTTTATAATTATTACTGAATTTGTAGTAACAATAATCAAGACTAGTACTTTGGGATATGGTAATGCAAAAGTTGCAAGATATTTTAGAAGCACCATAATTTATATTTCTTATAAATGGGGAAAGAGATTTTATCTAGAAAGAAAGTTTGATAATTTAATTTTTATGAAATAAATATAAAACTGTTTATTAAAACAATAAAATTTGAAAAACTATATTTTTAGTAAATTGAATTCAGCCATGATTTAGAATTTAACAAAAAATACTTATTTGAAAAATTAAATATTTAAAATTATAGAATCAATTACTTTTTTTATATGAAATTTATTAAAAAAACCAATCATAAAAATAAACATTAATAAAGAAACCTGTAAGCTCATTGCTAATTATAAGAATGGTTGAAACTAAAATCATTAGAACAGAAAAAATAAATAAATTAAGTGTCTTAGAACGATTTTTTAGAAAACGATAATAATTAATAAGCATTAGTACACCCGGAATATTTATTAAGAATAAGCTACTAAAGACATTATATCTTACTCCCGGCCAAATACCTCCATCATTTTTAGTTTCATTGACGATATATAAATATAATATTAAAGATATTATTGTTGCAACTATAGCTAAAAGTAGTACATTTTTGTAATTTATTTTTTTTTTGATAATTAGTCTGTAAGAATATAAACTAGCAAGTACAACAAACAAAGGAGGTGTTAAAAAGCTTAAAAAAAATAGTAGTATAATCATAAGGTAAAGTTTATTCTTACTATATAACTTACATTTTTTACTTAAATTGTATCAAATCAATTATAATATGATAACAATTTAAATCACATCCTTTATAATTTTCAATATATCGTTTACTAGTTAGTTTGAAATCTATACGAGATAAACTATTATTTTATCAATAGGATATAATATTATATCTTAGTAAATCTTTTCATTAAATGTTCCGAATTAATGTCAATAATAATTATATAAACACCTGAAGAAAGAAACTGTACATCAATTTTATTATTATGTACATCACTGATTTGCTTAATCATTTTTCCATCAAGACTATAAATATTTACCTTATCAACCTTATCAGTAGTATTAAAATATAAAACATCTGCTGTTGGATTAGGGTAGACAGATATATCAGTGGTATATACCTCATCTAAATAAGACTTAGCCTGCATTCTAGTAACTCTAACTATATATTCCAAAATTAGATTAGGGAATCTGCTATTAGTCATTTTACAGGTTAAGGTAGTATTTGCATACTTAGCATCTGCCATAAATTTACCATTTCCTGCAACAGATAAGTTAATTTCTTTACCATTCTGGGTATACCATTTATAACTTGTTATATGGTTATCAATATTGTATTCTTTGCTCAGGTCAATGATTTGACTCACCTCTAAAGTACCTCCGTTTATTTTAGCCTGATTATTGTAAAGCATCCATGAAATATTTTCCAATGGCAAATCGGAAAATCTTAGTTTATTTCCATAACAGAAAAAGTTCTCAAATAATTTATAGCTTGAAACGTTTAGTTCTGAGAGTTCACTTCCATGAACAAGTAAACTTTTCAGTTTAGAACAATCATTAATACGTAAGGTTGTTAACTTATTAACTCCGGCATCTATATATTCTAATGTTTGATTTTGTGTGGCTATTAATCCATCAATCTGATTTGCGACAATAAAAAGACCCCAGATTCCTTTGAATTTGGTAATATCCAGAGCTCCTGTTAATCCTTTACCATACCAGCTTATCTCATGTATTCTTTTTCCCTGGTCTGTATCTTTCCATTTAATTCCAATTACCTTAGCTACCCATTCTTCTGAACTATTCCAATTGTTTTTATCTATTGTAGATAACCCTACCTTTGAAAAATTATCTTTCTGTTGTAAAAACTGTCTTAAACCTTCCTTATCTTCTTCATTGTATACACCAATAACTTTAACTGAATATTCCAACTTAAGATTCGGGAATCTACTATTGGTCATTTTACAGGTTAAGGTTGTATTAAGATACTTAGTATCTGCCGTAAATTTACCATTTCCTACAGCAGATAAGCTAATTTCTTTTCCATCCTGAGCATACCATTTATAACTTGTTATATGGCTATCTATGTTATATTCTTTACTTAAATCTACGATTTGACCACCACCTATAGAACCACCATCTATTTTAGCCTGATCACTGTATTGAAAATTTGAAATATTTTCCAATGGTAAATCGGAGAATTTCAGTTTATTTCCGTTGCAGAAAAAATTCTTTAATAATTTATAATCTGAAACATGTAGTTCTGTAAGTTCATTCACATGAACAAGCAGACTTATCAGTTTCGTACAATCTTCAATACGTAAGGTTGATAACTTACTAGAACCGGCATCTAAATATTCTAATTTTTGATTTTTTAAGGCAATTAATCCATTTATTTGATTTTGTTGAATAAAAAGTCCCCAGATTTCTTTGAATTTGGAAACATTCAGAGTTCCTGTTAAATTTTTACTTGCCCAACTTATTATAAATATTCTTTTCCCTTGGTTGGTATCTATCCATGTAATCCCGTTTACCTTATCTACCCATTCTTCAGAACCTTCCCAATTATCTTTATCTGATGCGGATAATCCTAGCTTATAAAAATTATCTCCCTGTTGTAAAAACTGTCTTAAACCTTCTTTATCTTCTTCATTATACGTAGAATCTGCTGTAATGAAATAAGAACTCTCTAAAATAAGTTCAGGAAATCTACTATTAATCATTTTACAAGTTAGGGTAGTATTGGCATACTTAGCATCTGCTATAAATTTACCATTTCCTGCTGTAGATAAGCTAATTTCTTTTCCATCCTGAGCATACCATTTGTAACTTGTTATATGATTATCAATGTTATATTCTTTGCTTAAATCTATTGTTTTACCTGCAATTATTGTTATTAGATCTTTATTCTGATTAGCATACGCAATTATAGATATATTTTTTAACGGCAGTGCCGAAAATTTTAGTTTATTATTATTACACAACAAGAAATCTATTAAACTACAATTGGAAATATTTAATTCTTTAAGTTCATTATAATCAATTAATAACGTATTTAACACCAAGCAATTTCCCACATTTAAAGTAGATATGTTATTATGCCCTGTATCTATATGTTTTAACTTCGTATTTTGAATAGTCAGAGAGGAAATATTATTATGCCCTGTTAATACTTCTTCAACTTCTGCAAACGGTTCTAAATTAATAGAACCTGATAACTTAGGAGTTCCTTCCGTCCAATTTAATTTAGATATTCTTTTTCCTTCGCTCCCTTCTTTCCAAGTAACTCCTTTTACTTTGGTTACCCATTCTTCACTACTTCTCCATTTAAGTGTATCTGCAACACTAAGACCTAGAGTTAAGTAATTATCACCTTGGCTCATGATTTTTCTTAGTTCCTCCTTATCATCTCTGTGATAAACTGAGTATATCTTAGGTTTAATTTCATACAACATACTCTCATTTTTTGCATATAGTATAGCATCAATGGAATAGTACCCATCTGCTGAACCGCTCCACCCCCAATTAAAATGAAATAATCCATCCGAATCATACCCATCACAAATAAAAGCATGTCCTCCTCCTGCATAATAAACAGGTTGTCTATTTTCAAATGAGTTTATTAAAATTTGAGACCATGCTTCATCTGAAAAATTATCTCTATATATCAGTTTAGAAGTTGTATATCCAAAGTATGTAAATGCATTAGGTAGCAGCTCACTTACAGAAGCACTTGCTGCAAAGCCATACCCCATTTGCACCGCAACTCCACAATGATACATTAAATCGGCTACAGCTTTATTCTGATTAGGATTACTACTATTTCCTTTATATATATTAAGCATATTATCCCAATCGTAAACATGTTGAGTTATATCAATTGAAGGCATCGTTATATTAAGATAATCGATACGATAGCCTGGAATAATCTTATATCCCTTTTTAGGAAATTCATAATATTTTAATATCTGTGCCATAGCTGTTACTATGCAACCCGTAAGAGCCGAGTTTCCGTTAGCATCTTTTACAGGAATAGAATTATAATACGGAGCTAGTTGATCCCATTTTGTTTTTATCAAAGGGGTAACAGTATTGTATAAACTATAGGTAGCCAGATTCTTGCTATTACTAAAAGTAGTCCATTGTCTTTTTACCTTATCTGATGCTTCTTTTCCTTCTAAGATAGCTCGTTCAATTCCTTGCTCAACACTCTCTATCCATCCTAAATAATTAGGCGGGAGAAGCGATTCATCATATGTTCCTTCTGTAGTATATCCAATAACAGGCACAGATACATCATCTGCTGCTACAATGACATAGCCGTTGTTGTATCCTTTATTAAATATATAATAAAGATTGGAAGGCTCTCTTGTACTTTTTTGATTTATATTGCCCTGTACGGTTTTTACTAGCTGTACAGGTATTGATAATTTAGATAAGGATGTACCTGACTGACTTTGATGTTTTTGAGCAATTAAAATAGCTTCATCAATGGGTATTTGTTTTCCAAAAGCAAAAGCACTTTGTAAAACAAACAAAAATAGTAGTAGTTTATTTTTCATAAGCAATAATTTTAAATCTATTTTTTTTAATTAATAAGAACAAAATATAAAAATTTATATTACAAATATAAATTAAAAACAATAAATACACTAATTTGGTTTTTTTATTTATAAAAAAAACACTTAAATCATGGTTAAAGATAACTTTAGATGAATAAATTTTTTCTAATTATCTTTTCCTCAATGAAAAACAAGCATTAAAAAAAGTACCTATATTTCAGAACATAAAACAGAATCATTATTCGTTTTTTCAGCCTAAATATTGAAGCTAAAAAAGACAGCTATTTTAATTAAGGTTTCTAGTTCAACAATCAATAAGTTTTATTAAGTTTTCATAAAGCGTATTGCTAAGATCTGTGAATTGGAAAGTCCTTTGATTAATGTTTGGATTGAACTTTACGAGAGCTATTTTAAAGCAAGAAGAGTCTGAGGCATTAAACGTTGCAGAGCTAAAGGCTAAATTCTTTTTTTTGAAATGCTTTAACGCAAAGAAAGACTGTAAACACAAATAGTAAACAGTTATTGTATTAGAGACTTAATACCTATTATTCAAGGCAAAACAGATACGAATGTTAGTATATTTTTAAATGGCTTTACAACCTATGATGGTCTTTTTAATTACAGATATAAAGACATTACAGGGGCAAAATGGATTTGTTGTTGGAGGGAATCAATTAAGAGTATGAATTTAGATGAAACTATAGATATACAAATATTAATTTAATTTTACTTAAAAACATTAAAAATAAACTTCTAAAGTTATCTTGAACCTAATTCATTATTGTTTATCTGCAAGATTATTCTTATTAATATAATATATAATAAGAATTATAAGTTATACTATAATAAAGTATTGGAGTTAACTTTCAACTAGAAAAGGCAAAAATAAAAAAGCACAATCTAAATAGTTTGGATTGTGCTTTTCATTAAGTGAACACGGGAGGAGTCGAACCCCCAACCTTCAGAGCCGTAATCTGACGCTCTATCCAATTGAGCTACGTGTCCCTTTCAATTGGAATGCAAAAGTACTATTTTTTTTAATATTTTAATAATTTTTTTTTCACTTTTTTTATTCTCTTATAATTTATACTTAATCTGAAAATTCTTCTACTTTTATTAATATATCCTCCGCTTTTTTAACTAAAAAAACTGCGCCATTATCAACTAATTCTTCTTTAGGTCTGAAACCCCAGAGAACCCCTATGCTCTTGATGCCGGAACTGGCTGCCGTTTTCATATCGGTAGCTGTATCGCCTACATACAAAATTGTATTTACATCAGAAATACCTGACTCTTTCATAATATCATAAACAATCTGAGGATCTGGTTTGGCTGGAACACCTTCGCGTTGCCCCAACACAACATCGAAAGCAATATCAGAAAAATATTTTGTAACTAATGCCTGAGTCCCTAAATGATATTTATTCGAAGCAACCGCCAGCTTTATTCCTTGATTTCCCAATGATTTAAGCATAGAAATTATACCCGGATAAGGTGCTGTATTTTCATCAGAATGTAAATTGTAATATTCTATAAATTCTTGCCTAAGCTGCTCTATAAACTCTGGTTGCCTATTCACTTCAGGCAATGCTCTTTCAATTAGTTTACCTACACCTTTACCTACAAAAAAACGGTATGAATCTACCGGATGCTCAGGAAATCCGTATTTTTTTAAAATATAGTTACCTGAATTTGCCAAATCTTCAATTGTATTTAACAAAGTTCCATCCAAATCAAAAATAACCAGTTTAATCATTGTATTTTATTTACAAAGATAACTATCTATTATTATATAAAACTCATGATATTTTTACGAAAAAAGTGTTTGCCATATATATTTAAAATCATTAGCCATACTCCAGTTTTCAATATAATCTATATTAATTAAAACTTTATCCTTCCAAAGGATTTCATCATTATATTTCTGAGGATCACTTACTTTTGACAAAATTTCCTGTTCGTTTCTGTATTTTAATTGTGCCGGACCGGTAATTCCTGGCTTTACAGTTAAAATAATGCTGGATTTCCCGGAAAGTAAATCTGCATACCCAGGAACATCGGGCCTGGGTCCTACCCATGACATTTCTCCTTTTAGTATATTAAAAATCTGAGGCAGCTCATCTAACTTATATTTTCTTAATATTTTGCCCCATGGTGTAATATTCATTTGGGATGTTGTAACAAAAGTGTTATAATGTCCTTTCATAGTTCTGTATTTATATAAATTGAACTCCTTCCCACCTTTCCCAATTCTCTTTTGCATAAACAATCCATTATTTTGTGTACTTATACAAGTTATTATATAAATAATTAACATAGGAATTATTAACAAAAATAAACTTGCCAGTGCTAACATATAATCGGTAATCTGTTTAACAATCTTCATATCTATGATGTTGAGTGTAAATTTACTAAAAGAAAAAGGATTTCCTAAGAAATCCTTTTTAGTATTTTGTGCATCCCAGAGCTTAATGAACCGGATAATTTCCATGATGCACCTTTTCACCATGTTGGGATATATCCAAACCTAATTCCTCTTTGTCTGCATCTACCCTTAAAGGTATAATTTTATTTACCAGATAAAGCAAAAGCAATGTACCAAAAAATGCAAAAGCAGAGACCAATATCATAGCAACAAAATGAGTAACGAATAAAGTCGTTTCCCCATAAAACAGTCCATTGTGTTGTACAGCTTCGTTTATTGACTTATCTGCAAACACTCCGGTTAATAACATTCCAACCATTCCTCCTACTCCATGACACGGAAAAACATCCAATGTATCATCAACTCCTTTCTTATGAAATAAACGAACCATATAAAAGCTGACTATACTTGCTGCCAAACCAATAAATAATGAATGCCCAATAGACACATAACCTGCTGCGGGAGTAATTCCTACTAAACCTACAACAGCCCCCACACAAACTCCTACAGAAGTTAACTTTTGCTTATTAATTTTTTCAAGAAATCCCCAGGTTATTGCGCCGACAGCTGATGCTGCTGTTGTATTAGCAAAAGCTAACACTGCGAGTCCGTTAGCAGCAAAGGAAGAACCTGCATTAAAACCAAACCAGCCCACCCATAATAAGCTAGCTCCTAAAATTACGTACGGAACCTGAGCAGCTGATAATGTCGTATTTCTTCTTTTTTTCAGAAATATAGCACCGGCAAAAGCTGCCCAGCCAGAACTCATATGAACCACAGTTCCACCGGCAAAATCCAGAACTCCGGCTTTTGCCAAAATCCCTTCCGGATGCCAGGTAGCGTGAGCTAATGGTGAATAAATAAATATTGAAAAAACTATTATAAATAATAAATATCCCCAAAATCGTATTCTTTCTGCTACTCCCCCAGAAATTAATGCGGGAGTAATTATTGCAAATTTTAACTGAAATAAAGCAAATAACAATATAGGAATTGTAGGAGCTCCGGGCCAGGCTGAATCGGTACCTACTCCTCTCATAAACATATTGGGTATCGGATTACCTATAATCCCTCCTAAATCAGGGCCGAAAGCAAGTCCAAAACCAAAAATAAACCATAATACGGTTATAGTGACCATTGCTATAAAACTCTGAAAAATAGTGCTTATTATATTTTTACTATTTACCATACCCCCATAAAAGAAGCCGACACCTGGTGTCATTAAAAAAACTAAAACTGAAGCAACCAACATCCATGCTACATCTGCATGATTAAATTTAGCAGGTGTAAGCGTTAGTGTAGTTGTATCTGAGGAAAACAAATAATTGGAAAAAAGACTTACCAAACCTAAGATAACTAAAACCGATATTAATATTTTTTTTCTCATACCCTATATTTTTACAAGGCAAAAATACATATTTTAAGTAAAACAAAAACAATACCCCTATTAAAAAATAAATAAACTACGATATTTTAATAAAAAAACAACATACACCCTATATAAAATAAGAGTCTTTCCCATATTTTTCCTTAAAAAAGTTATTAGATTATTTTTTAATTACTTTATACTGTATTTTAATAACCCCTTTATTCAGATCAGAAATTTTTTTAAAAGCCTTTCGACTTAAATCGAAATCTCTACCTGCAACGAAAGGCCCTCTATCTGTAATCCTGACAATAACCTTTTTATGCGTTTCCGGATTTATTATTTTCACTCGGGTACCAAAAGGAAGAGTTTTATGAGCTGCTGTTAACTTTCTCATATTGTAAACCTCTCCACTTGCAGTTTTTTTACCATGAAACTTACGCCCGTACCAACTTACGGTTGCTCTAGAGTACGATGTATTTGATGTGTTCATTGAACAGGATGTAATCACTAATAAAAATATCAGTGTAAAAAAATTATAGTACTTCATACAAATATTTTAATTTTAAGTATTCAAAACAGTACAACGAAGTTAAAGAAATAAGAGCTAAAATATCAAGTAAAAGATTTTTACGACTAAGATATTATTCTTACCTTTACACAATTAAGATAAAACTAACCCAATTTAGTTAAGTAAAAAATTTCACAATTAAAAAAAATTTATGCGAAAAATTTATCTAATTTTAACACTATCCGTTGCTGCCTTTCTTTCTTCTTGTACTGAAGAGTCCAGCAACATTTTATCCTCCGGAGCTTCTGGAAAAACGGATGTAATAAATAAGTCTGGTGCTTCTGACGGAGTTCAATACTCTTTGAATGATTTAGAAATAAATCCGGATTTAGTAAAAATCTCGTCAGAAAACGCTACTCTTACCAGCTCTGAAGCTAGTATGCAGCAAGGATCGTTTAGTCTGCAGTCACCCAGTGATGATATTAAAGAAAAGCTGGTTGAAGGAACAATCATTTATGTTAAGTCAGGAGAAAATTCATATCTAAGAAAAATTAATTCCGTTTCAATTTCAGGAAATAATTATAACCTTGGAACATCCGAAGCTTATTTAGGAGATTTATTCAATGGCGGATCTATTGAATTATCAGTTAATACCCAACAGGCTGAAAAAGCTATTCAATCAAGAACTACCGGTTCTTTACTAGCTACTAAAGATTATAGCAATTCATTTACATTCGATATATTTAATCTTATTCAGGAGTACAAATATGGAGGTATGATACTTAATCCAAATACTTCTATAAGCTCTACATTCAACATGAAAATAGGATTTGGTAATTCCCGAATTCTACCTAATGAAGTGGTTGCTTACTACGAATTAAATACGTCTATGCATCCTTATTATAAATTCGAAGGAGCTTTTAATAAAAAAATCACTCATAATTTAATTGAAAATGTTCCAGCTAATTTGCTAGAATTATTAAAAAAGATAGAAGTTGATATTACTATTCCAGCTGGTGAAGTTTTAGGAAATATTCCTGCTAAAATAAGTATCAATGAAATAAATTTCCCTGTTGAAATTGAAGCTAATATTGCCAAAAGTTCAAATATTGAATTTAATGCTTCAGGAAATTTAAAAGTTGGTTTTGCATATTACAATGGTGTTCCTAATAAAACAAGCCATTTTATCTATGAGAATTCTATCACTAATTCTTCAGTTGTAAAATCTGATTTAGTTGGAGAATTAACTTCTGATATGAAAATATCTATTATTCCTAAAGTAACTTTATTTAATACGGATTTAATTGATGTTAACGGAACTATTACTTTTGGTCTTAAAACTTTCTCAGTAGGTGGAGCTAGTGTAACTAACGAGACTGGATTTGCTTCCAAAGGTGATTTCTATTCTTCCGGAGTTTTCTCATTTGGAAGTTTTGGAATCCCATTATATACAACTGAGTTATTTAAAAATAACAAAGAATTATGGAATATAGGTAACTATACAAAAACATTTACCGTTTCTAATTTCAGATCATATAAAAATTCTGCATTTCCTTGTTATGGATTAACCTCTTATAGCTTTACAGCAGCATTAGATTACAAATACCCGCTTACTGGAAAAGTAATTACCGGCGACCTTGAAATGACTTATGATGTATATGCAGATAACGGAAGAATTTTAGAACAGGGTAAAAAAGTTAAATTGACTCCTACAAACATTACTGATAAAGGATTCAATTTCACTTTATGTATTCCTTTCAGAAAAATCAGCTTCTTTAGTGTTGCTAAAACTAGTTATTTAAGAAATATTACGATTAAAGATGCCAACGGTTATATAGCTACTGATGTTATAGATCCTTCTACAGGTGCAGCTTATTCGCAAATCAAGATTACAAGATAAAATCTTTAATTATATTATCTAACAAAAAGACCGCTAATTTAGCGGTCTTTTTCTTTAAATCTTTATACCTTTAGTACTATATAGCTTAGTATACGTTGTTTACTTTTAAGATTGCTGAATAATATGAAAATTATAATTTTATACATACTTTTTATATTTACATATAAGACCTTGTTTTCACAGACTATAAACCTTCAAATCTTTTATGATAGTAATAATGTAAAATTCGGTCTGAAAAATGAAAAAGGTGAAGTACAAATTCCTGCGCAGTGGGATTCGTTAACAAAAATTAATTCTTATTTTTATATAGGTAAAAAATCAGGTTTCGTTTATACATATCGATATGATGAGTCTTTAAACGAATTAATAAGAATTAATTATAAAATTGCTGAACCTGCTATTTATTCAAATCATTTAGTAATTGTACAACCATACGGCAAAGATATACTCAAGGGAGTAATTACAATTCATGGTGAAGAAATTCTTCCTTCTTTTTATTCAAACATTAGAATTACAGAGCATTATATATTAGCTGAAATTGATAAAAAAATATCTGTTTTTGACCTACAAGGAAAAAAGATATTCTCTGAAAAATATAACTATATTCAAGTAAAAGATAATTATATATATGCTAAAATTGATGATAACCGATTTCCTAATAAAGAAAAATATGTGGTTTACACCCCACAGTTAAAAATAATAACTCATCCAGATTGGAACATTGAAGGTACATTTGGAAAAGATGGCTTATTAATGATAGAAACATTGACTAAGGAAAAATTTTATATAGATTATAACGGAAATATCAAAATCCCCCCCACTTCTAAAATTAATTTTGAAAGTCCTTTTTCCAATGGATACGCAATTATTTCCTCTGGCAAAACAGACAAAAAATTCGGTTTTATGAACACAGTAGGCGAAATCGTTATTCCTGCTGAATATGATGAAGTAAGCCCTTTTCAAATTCATTATGCGTATTTTTTTAAAAAAAATAAGGAAATTTTCACAGAAGGACTTATTGACAGTAGAAATAAAATAAAAAAGATATTTCCAAACAGAGTTATTAGCAAATCAGTATACTATGATACTAATGAGGCAACCTATTATTTATCCACTGGAGAGACATACGATGCTGACGGTAACTTAAAAGATGATTTACATCCCATCCGATGAAACAAAAAACAAGATTATTAACCGTAAAAGACTAGAATATTAGTAAATTTGCACCACAAAATTGTTAATATGCAACTATCAGAACAAGAATTAATTCGTAGGGAAAAACTACAAAAGCTAAAAGAGGCAGGAATTGAAGCTTATCCTGCTGATGAATACAAAATCACACATTCTACACAAAAAATAAAGGAGCATTTTAAGGAAGGAGAAAAGGTAAGAGTTGCCGGTAGAATCATGTCTAATCGTATTCAGGGTAAAGCTGGTTTTTCTGAACTTCAGGATAGTGAAGGTAGAATACAATTGTATTTTAACAGAGATGTTCTATGTCCGGACGACGATAAATTCAAGTATAACGATTTTTATAAAAAACTTCTGGATTTAGGAGATTTTATTGGGGTTGAAGGCGAACTTTTTGTAACAAAGATGGGTGAAAAAACCATTATGGTAAATGACTTTACTCTTTTATCTAAAGTTTTACGTCCTTTACCTTTACCTAAAACCGATGAAGAAGGAAATGTACACGATGCTTTTAATGATCCTGAACTCCGTTACCGGATGAGATATGTTGATTTGGTTGTAAATCCTCAGGTAAAAGATATTTTTGTTAAAAGAACGCGTCTTTTCAATGCTATGAGGAATTTTTTCAATGATCGAGGATACTTTGAAGTGGAAACGCCTATATTGCAATCTATTCCAGGTGGTGCAGCTGCAAGGCCATTTATCACTCATCACAATGCTTTAAATATTCCTTTATATCTACGAATAGCCAATGAACTTTATTTAAAAAGACTTATAGTTGGAGGATTTGACGGAGTTTATGAATTTTCTAAAAATTTTCGTAATGAAGGTATGGACAGAACCCATAATCCGGAGTTTACAGCAATGGAAATATATGTAGCCTATAAAGATTATAACTGGATGATGGACTTCACAGAACAGCTGCTTGAACATTGTGCTATTGCAGTAAACGGTACTTCCAAGGCTACATTCGGCGAACATACCATAGATTTTAAAGCACCTTATCCTCGTGTTTCTATGACTGATGCTATTATTAAATATACCGGTTTTGATATTACAGGAAAAACTGAAGAAGAACTAAGGATAGCTGCTAAAGGCATGGGTATTGAAGTTAATGAAACTATGGGGAAAGGTAAACTAATCGATGAAATTTTTGGCGAAAAATGTGAAGGTAATTTTATTCAACCTACATTTATTACCGATTATCCTAAAGAAATGTCTCCTTTAACCAAAATACATCGTTCAAATCCAGATTTAACCGAACGATTTGAATTAATGGTTTGTGGAAAAGAAATCGCAAATGCTTATTCCGAGTTAAATGATCCAATTGATCAACGGGAGCGATTTGAAGAGCAGCTAAAATTATCGGAAAAAGGAGATGATGAAGCAATGTTTATAGATCAGGATTTTTTACGAGCGTTGGAATTTGGCATGCCTCCTACCTCAGGATTAGGTATTGGAATGGATCGTTTAATTATGTTTTTAACCAACAATGCATCTATTCAGGAAGTTTTATTCTTCCCTCAAATGAAACCCGAAAAAACATCATCTATTGAATTATCTGAAGATGAGAAAATCATACTGAGTATTTTAGAAAACAATAACTCATCCCTAAATTTAACTGATTTAAAATCTCAGGCTGGATTAAGTGGAAAAAAATGGGATAAATCTATAAAAACACTGACTAAACACTCTTTAGTTAAAGTTATTGTTGATGGTGAAACTAAAACAGTTCAATTATCTGATTAAAAATATCATAAATTATTAAATTAAAAAGACTATACCCTTGTATAGTCTTTTTTCAATTAGTAGTAAAAATAAGAGTGAAATATACTAATTTATTATATCCTACAACTCGATTAGATTAAATTGCAGATAATTGTATTATAAAAATTTCTTTGGAAATTGTACGATACATTTTATATTTGGGATAATTTTAAATACCATGAACAAACACTATTTAATGTCTAAAATGAAATCCTCTGGAACTGCATATTTATGCTGGTTTTTCTTTGGCGTACACTATGCATATTTAGGTAAATTCGGTTTACAAATTTTATATTGGATTACCCTTGGCGGATTGGGAATTTGGACTTTTTTAGATATATTTTTAATTCCTGGTAAAGTGAATTCTCACAATTTGAAAATATCCCGTTTGATAGCAGAAATTGAAAGAAAAGAAAAAGAAGCTGAATATGCCAGAAATTTAGCTATGATATCTTCCCTATCAAGTAAAACGTCTGAAGATAAATAAGTTTATACTAAAATATTTTTAGATTTTATTGTGTATTTTCTTTTTTAAAACCATTAGCTTTTATTACGTAATAGTTTATAAGTATTAATTAATTCAGTTAGTTCCTAATAATGTAGAAAACTTCAAAAGCATTGTTATTAAATGCTTTTAGGGAAAAATATGTAATTATTATATTCGGAAATATTTTATTAAAAAAATAAAGATCTTTTAAATTATTTTTCATTTAATCTCTTATCGATTTGAGTTATCAAACACATTAATTTTAGCAATTACCCTAATGAATAATTTAAAATGATGATACATTTATAAATAAATATTATTACTAATATATATATATTTAAAAAATCTAATTAACTTTGCAAAAGTTTTGTTTTAATCATTTAATTAAAAAATAATGACACTAAAAAACCAATTTTTGATAAAAAGCTTATTAATTTTTAGTATTGGTATGCATGCTCAAGTAGGAATAGGTAACAATTCCCCAGATTCAACTTCTTTATTAGATATTTCATCTGACAATAAAGGAATAACAATTCCTCAGACAGCACTAACTTCCGTAGATACAAAGGCTCCTATCACTAATGCAGTTAATGGTTTAATTATATATAATACTACAGAAGACTCCTCATCATCTTTATACAAAGGTTTGTATTATTGGAGTGATGAAAATAACAGCTGGCAAAATTTAATGGTTAACGATCATATTCCTGATGCGTTTCTAAATTTTGGTTTGGAACAGCCCTATGTCATAGCTAATGAAATGATTTCACAATCTTTCATCAATAATACAGCGACACAGCTCACCTTTTCTTCAACTTCTATTTTATTAAATAAAGAAAACTCGTTTACAACAGGAACTGATAGTTATTTTACCGTTCCTGTAACAGGCAGATATAGTATTTATTGTGGAATGGATGTGGCTTTAAAAACAACCACGGGTTCCGAAAATTCAACAATTTATCTTCAATTTTATCCAAATGGATCTAGTACTGAAGATACAACCAAAAGAGTAGTATCAACTAAGCAAAGAGACTACATATTGACTTATCTGACACCCGTTTCAGTTTATTCTGGTTCTTTAAGCCAAGGAGACATTGTCAGATGTACCGGAACTTATAGTCTATCTTCAAATGGAGATACCCGCATCAAATATTTTTACGTTAAAAAATTCTAAAATTATGAAACAATATAATTTTATTTCTCTTCTTTTTTTGTTTTTAGCTGGACTTTTAAATGCTCAGGTTATTATAGGAGACAGTTTAGCCGGGGCTCCTGCCATATTAGAAGTAGGAACTACAAACAAGGGGCTCCTTGTACCAAGAATCGACATATCTGATTTAACTATAAGTTCTCCGGTTTCAAATCCTAAAACCGGTTTATTGGTGGTAAATACTAATGTTACAAGCGGAGATGGCCTGGTTCAATGGAACGGGACTAAATGGCAAAAGCTTTCTACGACTAATGATGTTACGAATTACATTGCTTCTTTAGGTGTTGAAAGAGTATATTTTGTAGGTGTAACCAGTGGACAAACATCAGCAGTTAATACTGATGTAGTATTACAAATGAATACTTTAGTATTAAATAACGGTTCCGTAAGTAATAATATTTACACAATTCCAACCACAGGTTTATATGAAATATCTGCAAACTGGAGAGCATCTTCAGTAAACTCAGTCAATTCTTACTTTATATTAAAAATAAAATCTAACGATACGCTTGTGGCTGAGTCTACATTTAGCCAAGCTTCATCTTTAACTAATTTAGGTACAAAAAAAGTTTACCTAGGACAATTTAATCAGGGTGATCAAATAACTTATACTATTTTTAGATCTACTGGAGCTTCGTATACTTCATCCGGTGCAATTAATATTAAAAAAATAGATTAATCATGAAAAAAAGTTCTGCATATTTACTATATAGTTTCATTTTTCTAGGACTCTCTTTAAATATTTTAAAAGGTCAGATCGCTATTAGTATTAAGCCTGAAAATGAAAATTTACCTGATGCATCCACTATCTTGGATATGGATTTTCCTGAAAATAAAAATTTAGGTATTCTTATTCCTACCGTAAATCTATTAAGTTATACTGATGCTACCACCATATCGAATCCGGCCAATTATCTATTGGCGTTTTCAACAAATACTGATACTAATGGTTTAAATGTTTGGAACCCCAATAACGCACCTGCTTCATGGGATAATTTAATCACGTATCTAAAGCTAAACCAGATTATCAGCACATCAAAAATACCTCAGGTAATTCTTTCAGCTTATCAATCGACAGCTGAAACCACAGACCATGTAACAGATGCCAATAATTCTACACCATATAAAATTAAAATGGATTATGTTGATTTAGACAGTCAGAGTGGATACAGTACAACTAACTATGCTTATACAATTCCGGCTGATGGCATATATGAAATTACCTGTAACACAACAATAACTCCTACCAATCAAAATTATAGTTCTCAAACATTTATTGGAATTAATAATGCTTATAATATTAATTCACTACTTTCATCTACAGTATCTAATCAACCCAACCCTAATGAGATAACAACCATTGATTCTTATACTCAAGGAACAGTTATAACTTGCGGTGTAGGTTCCGGAGCCTGGAACAGTCAACGGTTTAAAGTAATTAGTGGTACTATAAAAATAGTAAAATATTGATATTTTACTATTTTATATAATTCTTATTATAATAGCAAGTTCTAGAACAGAAGTTTTTATATAATAAAATATTTATTGATATATTACAATGTCTCGCTAATGAACTTAAGTTTTTAATTTCTACTAAATCTATAGGAATTAAATATTGAGAGAATATATTTTTATTATCTTTGCCCGTAATCAAAATTTAATTTATGAAAACAATAGCTGAAAATAAGAGTGAATTATTACTTAAAACTATTGAAAATCTAAAATCGCAAAAAACGGATTATAAGAGTGTAGCTGAAGAACTATTTAAATTTGAGTTTGAAGATTTTGATGCTGCTTTTAATATAAAAAGCTCTCAGGTTCCTGATAATAGTTATGTCCGTCTTCCTATTTATTCAGAGAATTGCTGTGCAATTTTAATGTTGTGGGGAATAAACAATAAAGCGGCAATACACGATCATCTAAATTATGATGGACTTATTAAAGTTCTAAAGGGTAATTTAACTGAAATTAGTTACATCGAAAGCAATGATTTTATTGAATATGAAGGTGAAGGAATAGCTTCTGAAGGAGCCGTTTTTCCTGAAGATTTAGGAGGGATACATTCAGTTATTAACAATTCTTCCGATATTTCTGTAAGTCTGCACATCTATCACACACCTCAAACATCCTTAAAAGGAGTTCGACTTTTTGACATTGAAAATAAGAAAATTGGATATTTAAATGAAAAAGCAACCTGCTGTTCATGGAATATACCTACAGAATGTTTTGATAAAATTGTTCAATTATAAATAATTTCCAAAAAATTTATAACAGTTTATAAAAAAGACGTTACTTTAACAATTAGTAACGTCTTTTTATATAATTTAAAACTTAATCGTTTTCTTTACAATATTTAATTAATTTACTTTATCTGACTTTGTAAGTTAAGAATATCTGAATTCTGAGGATCTACAGCTAACACTTTATTTATATATTCCTGAGCTTTTTCCTTATTATCTGCTAGATATTCTTTGAATGCAAAAAAAGAATAAGCAATAGATAAATATGCTTTTTCTGTATCAGAATACTCTTTTTTAGGTTCAACCAAATCTATATATTTTTGATATGATTGTGCTGCTAAACCACTTTGGTCGGTTCTGTCAAATCCATATAATGCCATACCTTTTCCAGCGTAAGAGCTTTCCCAGCCAGGAATCAATGCTATCAGTTTATCCCATGTAGCTACTGAACCTATATAATCATTAACAGTATATTGCTCAGTTGCTAATTCATATAAAGATTTAGTATCATTAGGATTTGATGCAACAGCCTTCTTTAAAGACTCAATTTTTGCATTGGTAGGAGCTGATGAGTTTGATCCTGCTGTAGCTGATGGATTTAAATCGGCTATCAAAGACATATAATTAAAGGCTTTATCTCCTTTACTTTGTGCCTGACTTAAATTAACAATAGCCTCTTTAGTTAATTTGTTTTTTTCTTCTCCGGTAGCTGTAGGTATAAGGCTATATTGAATCTTACCTAAAAGGCCATAATCATAACCTGTTTTTTCTGAATCCGGAGTAGTTTTCATATACTCATTCATTGCAGCTAAAGCTTCCGAAAAATCGGATTTATCTAGTAAAATATTAGCTTTAAGCCTATTTTTACTTGTATCGTTTATTGAATTCCAAGACTGATTTAAAATAGTTAATGCCTGAGTGTAATCTTTTGCGAAAAAATAAATATTAGCTAAATGCATAGAATTACTTCCTGTATTTTGTCCTGATAAATCTATATATTTTTTCCAATTTGAAGAAGCTTCCGCATAATTTTGAGTTCGTACATTGTAATCAGTTAAATACTTATAAGTAGGAGCAAATGAAGCATTTGCGGCTAATGCCTTTTTAAAATTTTCATTTACCAAACTTTTATCTACACTTGATGTTCTCCCATATATATTTGCTATTAACATATAAGCCTCTGCTTTATCATTAGCAATTTCAGATGCTTTTGTATAATTTGACATAGCTTTACCAGCATCCCCTTTTTCGTAATAAGCATTCCCTAATACAATATAATATTCGGCTTTATCTTTATTTTTTACTAATTCCAATAGCTTATTTGAAAACTCAATTGATTTATCAGGATCCATTGTATCCTTATTTTTTCTGAACAACACATAAGACTCTGCAATTTTAAATAAAACTTCAGGATTTTTATATCTGGTATCCTTGGCAATAGATTCAAAATCAGCATTAGCTGCTGACTTGTTTTTTTGATAAAGTTTAACAGCTGCCAACCCTATTTTATTAAGATAAGATTTAGGATCTTTTTCCAACCCTTTATTAAAATTTTGTATTGCTAAATCAATATTTGGATTTTCATTTTTTAAATAAAAATATCCCAGATAATAATAATTATCAGCAGTTGGATTTTGTGAAATAAGATTTTCAAAAACACTTTGAGCTTTACTATATTGATCATTATTCAGTAAATTCAATCCTTCCTGAATATTTTGTGCTGTTACTATACCGCTAAGCATCATAGCTGTAATAGTGAATGTTGCACTGATTTGCTTCGTTCTAAAATTCATCCTATTCTTTTTTATTTTTCTTATTATTTTATTAGATTATTTAAAGATTTATAACTTTATTATAATTACATCAATGTACCTCAACTCTTCTTTTATATAAATAATACGGTTGTAATCCTGCTCTTGTAACTATTAACTGTCCTCTTTGAGAACCGGAAAAACGGGCAAAACTACTCCCTATTAAAAAGTCTCCTTCAGCATTTAGCAAAAAAACACGTTTAGTAAAAGGATAAATATTTTCTCTTAAATTAGGTACAGTTGGAAAAACTAATTTATCATTACTATCAACAACCGGTAGTATTTTTACTTTTTTTAATAAATTTTTAACCTTAGGATCTGACTGATCACTCAAGACATCAAAACCTATGATTCCTATATGAGACTTATTATTACTCACAAAATCAATAACATCATTAGAGTTGGTAAAAGCAATTAACTTTCTATTTTTATCTTGTTGGATATTTAATTTTCTTAAAATATTATTATAATTACTTGAATTCCCGTTATCAAAAACAAATTTACTATCTGAACTAAAAATATTCTGCCGTATGTCATTTAAATAAATCTTATCAATATCACTAGTAACAGAAGTTATAAAAATAGTTGCATCACAAGCTATTTGAGCGGGAATGCATTTTATTTTTCTTTTATTGTATAAAATCTGGGCTTCTGATTGGGTTAAATCTCTACCCACTATAGCCATTTTCACCTTACCATTAACTAAATCTGCAATGGCTAAATCTTCAACTTCCGCTTTTAATGATATGTGTGTCTCCGGATAGCTCGAATGAAATACATCTACCAAAGCATTCCCTAAATTGAGAAAAGAAGGATCTATAGCTAACGTTAATTTACCCTTTCTATAATTTTCTTTCTTTTTAATATCCTTATGGCAATTAATTAAAATTGCAGCTAGTAAAACAACACTATAAAACTTAATTATTTTACTCATTTTTGTTTCATAAACTTTATTGCTCTGTATACTCTGAATAAACCATATAGAATAAATAAAGCACCTAAGATACGAGCCCATTTAGGATCCATTTCAATAATAAATTTGTTATAAACAATTACCAAAATCCCTATAATGAAATATCCAGCACCTATAAATCCTGAAAGAGATTTATAATTTAAATTCATATCTACCTTTTTAAAAGCATTCTAAATTACAAAGTTATAAAATATTTTTTTACATATTTTTGTCTTTCAATTCATAATATTTAAAATCTGCATATTTATGGAATTTACTATACAGTCCTTTGAAGATCTGGAAAGAGTAGCCAGCTATATTTTAGAAAATGCCAAATACAAAATTTTTACACTTTCCGGTAATTTAGGAGCGGGTAAAACTTCTTTAGTGAAGTATTTAGGGAAAAATCTTGGGAGTGATGATGAGATTTCCAGCCCCACATATTCCATAGTTAATGAATATCATTATCCGTCAGGTAAAATTTATCATTTTGATTTATATAGAATCAATGATTTCGAAGAACTAATCAATATTGGTTTTCACGAGTATATAGATTCCGGAAATTATTGCTTTATTGAATGGCCTGAAATATCTGTATCTGAATTACCTGAACATCATGAAATTTTACTAAATTTGAAAGATCAAACCAGATATATAACGTTTAAGTAAGATGGGTATTTTCACACCTTTTTCTGAAGAGGAACTTATTCCCAAGGAAGAACGAATAGAAGTCATAAAGAAAGGAGGGCAAGTAAAAATCGGAATTCCTAAGGAACAACAATCTAAAGAAAACCGAATTGCACTTACCCCTGATGCAGTTTCTGTTCTTACTGCTAATGGAATAGAAATTACCATTGAAAGCGGTGCTGGTCTGGGTGCACATTATTCAGACAGTCAATATTCAGAAGCTGGTGCACAAATAGCCTATAATGCTCAAGAAGTCTTCAAAAATCCTATTATACTTAAAGTTGAACCTCCGACTGCGGAGCAGATAGATATGATGCAAATTAACTCTTATCTTATATCTGCCGTTCAAATAAATACACAATGCAAAGAGTATTTTGAAAAGTTATCCTCAAAAAAAATAACTGCTTTAGGCTTTGAATATATAAGAGATCGTCACAATTCTTTATCCATCATGCGGCTTATTGGAGAAATCGCAGGTACCTGTGCCATATTAGTAGCAGCAGAATTGCTTTCTTCGTCTAATGGAGGAAATGGTTTACTGATGGGAGGAATTACAGGAGTTCGCCCCACCAACGTTGTCATTATCGGAGCGGGTACAGTAGGTGAAAATGCAGCCCGTTCAGCGTTAGGTCTGGGAGCAACTGTTAAAGTTTTTGATAATTCTCTAACCCGTCTTCGAAGATTCCAGGAATTATTAGGTAGACGCTTATATACTTCTACCCTGGATCCCAAAGAACTAAACAAAGCGTTAATTCGATGCGATGTGGCTATTGGGTGCTTACGGGGTGAAATGCGTTCACCTATCATTGTAACGGAAGGAATGGTTCAAAAAATGAAGCCAGGTGCAGTTGTAATTGATATCAGTATAGATAATGGGGGAATATTTGAAACCTCTGAAGTTTGCACTCATTCAGAAAAAATAATGATAAAACACGAAGTTTTACATTATTGTGTACCCAATATAACTTCAAAAGTTGCCCGAACTGCCTCCAAAGCTCTTAGCAATTTTTTCATAGGATATTTCCTTGATGTTATTGATCAGGGAGGTTTTGAAGCTATGTTTTCTCTTAACAGAGGTATTTGCCGTGGAATATACATGTATAAGGGGCGTATTACCAATCAACAAATAGCAGCTTGGTATCAGCTACCTTATCAGGATATTAATCTTTTAATTGTTTAAAATGAAGTTTTCCAAACGCTTGCAACTATATTTATTTGGATTTTCAATTGGACTTGTTTTTATAACCTTTGTATTTGGTGATAAACTTTTTTCTTGGTCATATTTACCTAATGACAGAGTTTTAGCAGAAGTAAAAACAAAAAAATTAGCTTTTTCTGATGCTAGTCTGTCTTTTTTAAATATAGAAAACAAATCTAAATCATATATTACAGATACGGTTTTAGTTAAAGGAAAAATTGATTTTAAAAAAAGTCATGCTCAATCAAAGCCATGTCCTGATTATCTTATTTCTTATGATAAGATACAATTAAAATTTACAAAATGTAAAGATAAAGTAACTATTGACTCAATCAGCAGGGCTCAATAATTTTTTTAAAACAGCTTTATATCAAAAATGTCAAATTATAAATATTTAATTTTTTGCTATATTTACACCCTAAAAATCAAAAGACATATTTATGGGATGGTTCACTCGAAGTAAAAAGAACATCAATACTGAATTCAGTGAAAAGATGGATGTACCTAAAGGACTATGGTACAAAACTCCTTCCGGGAAAATAATAGAAACAGACCAATTAAAAGCCAACTGTTACGTAAGTCCTGAAGATGATTTTCACGTAAGAATAGGAAGCAAGCAATATTTTGAAATTCTGTTTGATGATGGAAAATTTACTGAAAGAGATACTAAAATTGAAAGTAAAGATCCACTAAAATTTACAGATACCAAAGCATATAAAGATCGATTAAAAGAAGCTCAGGCTAAAACAAAGCTTACAGATGCACTTCGCAATGCAGTAGGAAAAATTAATGGTAGAGAAATTTATATTTCTTGTATGGATTTCAGTTTTATAGGCGGCTCATTAGGTTCAGCTGTAGGAGAAAAAGTCAGAAGAGCTATTGACTACTGCCTAAAACATAAATTACCCTACGTAATTATATGCCAGTCGGGAGGTGCACGTATGCAGGAAGCAGGCCTATCCTTAATGCAATTAGCTAAAATTGAGGCCAAGCTTGCTCAACTAGGTCAAGCCAGCTTACCATATATTTCTGTTTTAACGGATCCTTCATTTGGAGGAATTACAGCCTCTTATGGTTCAACAGGAGATTTAATCATTGCAGAACCGGGAGCTCTTATTGGATTTGCAGGTCCCAGAGTTATTCGTGAAACTATAGGAAGAGATTTGCCTGAAGGATTTCAATCAGCCGAATTTTTACTTGAAAAAGGGTTTATAGATATCATTTCACATCGAAAAGATTTAAAAAATACACTTTACAATTGCGTTGATATGCTAATGAGCAATCAATAATAGATAATAAGAAAAGCAAATAAAGCTTTTCTTTTTTTATTAACAAAAAAACACTTTCAAAATGACACTTAATTATATATGGATAGCCTTTATTATTTTGTCTTTTATAGTCGGACTAATAAAACTTATATTTTTAGGTGATACGGTGGTGTTTAAACATATGGTTGATGGACTGTTTGATACAACCAAAGTTGCTGTAATGGACATAGCCCTTCCTCTGGCAGGAATGATGACATTCTGGTTGGGAATTATGAAAATCGGAGAAAACGCAGGAGCTATTCGTTTTTTATCAAAAATTGTCAGCCCCTTTTTTACCAAATTGTTTCCTTCAGTTCCCAAAGATCATCCGGCCATTGGCAATATGATGATGAATTTCAGTGCTAATCTTTTGGGGCTGGACAATGCTGCTACTCCTTTGGGTCTTAAAGCTATGGATAGTTTACAAACATTAAATCCGAAAAAAGACACAGCTACAGATGCTCAAATAATGTTTTTGGTACTGCATACCTCCGGACTGACACTTATTCCGGCAACTATTATGTTATACAGATATTTGAACGGAGCACAGGATCCTACCGATATATTCATTCCTTGTATAATAGGAACCTTTTGTACCACTTTATTTGGAATTATTATTGTAGGCATAAAACAAAAATTAAATCTAATTAATCCTACTGTAATAGCCGGGCTAGGCATTTCTGTAATGATGATTCTGGGACTTTCATATTACATGAAAAATTCTGCTGCATCTTATGCCGAAAATGCTATTTCTTATACAGATAAGATTGATTCCCAGATGCGTAATGATGAAAATATTACTGTCGACCAATTCAAAGAATTGTATCCGGAATCATTTCGAAAAGAAATAAAAATAGATTCCGAAAAAATCACACCGGAAATAATTACTAAAACAAACAATGAATATATAAATTTTGAAAGAGGAACATCTTCAAGAGTAATGAGCAATCTTCTACTTTTATTAATTCCTACAATCTTTATAACCGGTGGTTTCATCAAAAAAATTAATGTTTTTGACAGTTTTATTGATGGGGCAAAAGACGGGTTTGGAGTAGCCGTAAAAATCATTTCTTATCTTATTGCAATGCTTGCTGCCATAAGTCTATTACGAAATAGCGGAATCATGGATTATATACTTGCTGGTATTGCCTATCTTTTCCATTTATTAGATATAAATACTGATTTTATTCCTGCTCTGCCTACTGCACTTATGAAGCCTTTAAGCGGGAGCGGAAGTCGAGCTCTTATGATTGAAACCATGCAAAATTATGGAGCTGATTCGTTTGCTGGAAGACTTGCCTGCATTTTTCAGGGAAGTGCAGATACCACATTTTATATTATAGCCTTGTATTTTGGAAGTGTGGGTATAAAAAGAATCAGGTATGCAATAACTGCCGGTTTACTGACTGAGCTTTTAGGTGTAATTACTGCTATTTTGATTGCTTATTATTTTTTCGGTTAATCTGTATCATTTACCATAGAAATATTATAAATATTTTAACAGTATAAGACCTGCATTATCAGCAGATCTTACATTTATAATTAATATATTTGTCCTATAAATTTTAATTAATATTCATGAGTGATTTCAGTTGGGGACAATTAGTTAATCCTGAATTTTACATCAAATTAGGAGGGATCTATTTAGTTTTATTTATAGTATTTGCAGAAACTGGACTTTTTGCCGGATTTTTTTTACCGGGCGATAGTTTATTGTTTCTATCAGGTATCTATAGCCGGGAATTATTTCGGGAAATTTTAGTTATTGATTCAGATTTTTTAAATGTTTTTTTACTTGCCAGTATGGTTGCTCTTGCGGGAATTATCGGAAACGAAGTTGGATATTGGTTCGGAAGAAAAAGTGGTCCGTACTTATATACAAGAAAAGATACTTTTCTTTTTAAGAAAAAATATTTGTTTCAGGCAAAAGACTTTTACGATAAACATGGAGGCGGTGCTATAATACTTGCCCGTTTTCTTCCAATATTACGAACCTTTGCTCCTATTGTTGCCGGCATTGTACAAATGAGTAAAGGAAAATATCTTTTATACAACGTGATAGGTTCTGTAGCCTGGTCTTTTTCATTAATTTTTGCAGGACATTATTTATACAAAATATTCTTAGAAAATTTCCATTTCGATCTAAAACGACACATTGAAACCATTGTATTACTCATGGTTTTGATAACTACTGTTCCGGTGCTTTATAAACTTTTCTTTAAAAAAAGCAAAGAAGAAGAAGAATAATAAATTACAATTAACTTATATAAAATAAAAATGCACTGTATCAATTACAGTGCATTATTATTTTTTTCAGCTTTTTAAGTTCAATAACTTTGACACTTTTGGAAAAGTTAAGCAAAAGCTTTATGGTATAATCAGAAGGGCCGTCCCCTCCTTTATTAAAATTAATAGATTTTTTTTGCATAGAATGTCATTTTTAATCTAAATGTCTATGCTTAAGAACGCTACTCTTCTAAAAATTATTGTGCTTAATTCTATAAAAAAGCAATATTTTTTAATTCTATAATTTTTCTGAGATTAATAATAGCATATCGCATTCTTCCTAATGCCGTATTTATACCTACATTAGTCTCTTCTGCAATTTCTTTAAAGCTCAAACCTTTATAAAAGCGAAGCTCCAATACTTCTCTTTGATCCTCAGGAAGAGTTTCTACAAGCTTCTTTAAATCTGAAACTATTTGATCATTAATCATTAAATCCTCTATAGAATGTTCAGAAACCTTTACAAAGTCGAAAACGTTATAGTCTTCATTTTGACTACTAGTTTCATTAACAAATTTAGCTTTATTGGATATTCTGAAATGATCAACAATTAAATTATGTGAAATTCGCAAAACCCAAGGGAGAAATTTACCTTCTTCGTTATATTTACCTTCTTTGAGAGTAAGAATAACTTTAATAAAGACGTCTTGAAATAAGTCTTCAGCTAATTCAGGATTATTAACTTTTCTGTTTATATAATTAAATACCCTGATTTTATGCCTATGCAACAATGCCTCAAGCGCACTTTCTTTTCCTTTAATATAATCGTGAACAAGTTCACAATCTGTTTTATGCATCATACTCTACAGTATTAAGTTTTAAAATAGAGTAGAATTATTTCAATAGGCTTACTTTTTATTGTTTGTGCAAATGTAAGACCTAAATTTTAATTTAACACAACTTTTTCTAAAAAATAGATGTTTTTTTAAATAAAATAAATAAAACAGTTCTTTTTTTTTGAAAATCAGCAATTTATATGATTTATATTAGCATTTTTTTACATTTTTTTTAACACATATTTTCAATATATTGAATATCAGTAATTTATATCTGAATTATTTTTTCAGTAAGCTTTATAAATAGTTGCATAATATTTTTTAGATATAGAACTAATTTATATATTGCGACCTGAAATTAATATTAGCATGAATAAAGTAAAGTATCAGTTAGAATTTGACATGAAATGTTCTACTACTCTTCTTTTTGAGTATATAGGAACTTCTTCAGGAATGGGCGAATGGTTAGCAGATGATGTTATTGAACGTGGAGATGAATTTACCTTTATCTGGGGCGACCAACAGGAAATTGCCAGTTTAATCAGATATAAGGAGGAATCTTTTGTTCGTTTTAGATGGGAAGAAGATGAAGGCACAAAATACTTTTGGGAGCTTGCTATTCATATTGATGATGTTACTAATGATGTAGCTTTGGTTATTACCGATTTTGCAGAAGAAAATGATTTGGATCATTCCAAATTATATTGGACCAATTTAATTGATGATCTTAAAAAGATTATAGGTTCATAAATACGTTTTTTGCGAATCTCCGGATTTATATTCGGATGATCATGAATTCTATTAATATAAAATTTTATATATTATTCAATTATAAATAATATGAAAGTTATCTTCAATGGTTCTATCGTAGAAGAGAAAGATTTAATTGTCAATTATACCCAAAAGAATTTTTTTACGGGAGATTTTGTAAATGGATTTTGCTGGTTTTTTCAAAATAAAATTTTATTTTGGGAAGATGTTTATTTTCAGCTTATGGCATCCATGAGAAAAATGAGGATAAACATTCCACTATCCTTTACACCGGAGATGTTTGAAAAGGAAATAATGATTTTGTCTGACCATCTGCATACATCACAAGGAAGAATAAAACTTACTGTATTCAGAAATCAAATTCCGGAAAATGCACCGGATGTAATTATTGAATTTTTACCTTATAAAGATTTTTATAATACAAAAGGTTTAGAATTGGATGTATATAAAGAAATACAAATATTTCCAACTCTTTTATCAGCACTTTATATTTATCATCCTGTAAATATTGTAGCAGAGCAATATGCTTATGAAAATGAACTTCAAGAATTAATACTACTCAATCAGGATAAAAGGATAGCACGCTCTATCTTTGGAAACCTCTTCCTTATCCAGGACAATTTAATTGTTTCTAACTCTACACAGGAAGGTGCTTATCTTTCAGTTCTAAAGAAAAATTTTATTACTTTTTTGCGTGAAAAAACCGAGTATATTTATAAAGAAGAAAATCTTTCACCTTTTCAGACACAATCAGCACAAGAAATATTTATTCTTAGTGAAGAACATGGATTTATTCCAGTAAAGAAAGTACGCAAAAGTAATTTCAAAAATGAAATATCTCATTTATTATCCAAAAAATTTACAGGTTACGCTTTAGAGGTTTCTAGAAAATAAAAAAGGTCGCATAAGCGACCTCAAACTAAAACCACAAAAAAATGAGAAAGAAATTACACAAGTGTGTAATTTAACTTGCTTTCGAAATTGAGTTAACTAAATAACTCCTTTTCTCTGATACAAAATTACTATCAATTACCGATAGATTCCAATAATACTTATAAAATTAATTTATAGTGTCGATAGTACGTTTAATATATTCCTGTATTAATAACTAGTTATAAAGGAATTGGTGTCCAAAAAAAATTATGCTTGAATTATAAAAATGGTTGGTTTTTTATGAAAATCCATTTTTTTCGCTTTCCATTCCCTGCAACTTAACGTTAAAATTGTCTCATCTGGAAGAGTTATATGTGTAGCTACACATAATTGAGTTTGAGGGTGCAAATATTTTAATAAATCATCAAATAATGACTGGTTTCGATAAGGAGTTTCCATAAATATTTGTGAAGAACCGGTATTTTTACTGATAGATTCCAGATGTTGAACTGATTTTTTTCGTTGCTGTGAATCTATAGGAAGATATCCATGAAATGAAAAACTCTGCCCATTGAGTCCGCTGGCTATGAGAGCCAGAATAATAGATGAGGGTCCATTTACCGGAAAAACCCGGATATCATTTCTATGACACCAGGAAACAAGTAAATTACCCGGATCAGCAATGCATGGCAATCCGGCCTCAGAAATCAACCCCATGTTTTCTCCTTTTTTCAATGGTTCTGCCAACAATTCAATCTCCTGTTGAGAAGTTCGTTTATTTAATACGGAAAACGATAGTTCGCTTTGAATGACTTCCGGACATAAAAATTTAATAAACCTTCTGGCTGTTTTTTCATTTTCAGATGCAAAATGCTTTAATTCTTTAAGTAAATTCATTTCTTGTTCTGAAAAAATGTTTTTAGGTGAATTCTCTCCCAAGAAAGCTGGAAGTAAGTATAAGACTGCCATAATAAGTATCTAATTAAATTTCTTTTTTCTTATCCATATACAAACAATGCCTAGAATCAGAATAAAGCCTACAGGCAGTAACAAATTTAACCATTGCCAGTAAGAGCGCTCCATTACAATAGACTGTTTATCCAATAATCTCATTTGCAGGGTACGATTTCGCAGAGCCATTAATCCACTATCATCCAGGAGATAATCCAGGGCATTGATTAAAAACTCTTCATTACCATAAGTAATTCCTGTAGAATAATCAAGCCCTAGTGGTAAAGGTTGCCCTTTAATTACCTGATTTCTTGCAATATCTCCATCGGAGACAACAATCATTTTATTTTTAGGTGAAACCTTAATAAAATCCTTAATTTTCGAAGACTCTATTCTATCCGCATACGATGATGAAAATTTTCCTTCCATTAATACAGCCATAATTTGCGGACCTTTATTGTAAGATCCAACGTTCATGCTATCCATAGCAGATACTTTGGCTTCTTCAAGAGACACATAGGAAGGTACTCCCTGAATACTGGTGTATGGCGAACTTTGATATAAAATAGTTTTCTTTACTCCTGGTGTATCTAATGTATCAATTGGAGACGGAAACTCAAATCTTACCGGATTTAAATTTTTAGTTATAGGACTATTATTTAGTGAAAAACTTAAAGGAAAATATACCCACGGTACCCGTGCATTTTGAGCATTTCCTTGTACTGTTCCTACTTGAAGATTTATATAGGTTGGACTTTGTAAATCTTTAATCATCCCGGAATTTATACGCACTCCATAGGAAAATAAGAGATCCGTAAGGTTTAGATCATAAGGATAAGCCAATATTTTACTAGATTTCAACAAGGTATCCATCTCAGCATTAACCTGATCTATAGCCCACAAAGTTTTCCCTCCACTCATTATATATTGATCGATAGTAATTTTTTCTTCTTCTGTAAACGCTTTTCTTGGTTTGGCTATCACCAATGCATCATAACGTTTCATAGAAGGTAAATCCTCAATCTTTAACGTCTGGCTATCTTTTGGAAAGACCGGACCAAAATTATAACTTTGAATTATACGACTAGCAAAGCTATACATTTCCAAACGGTTCAATTCTTTCTGGTTAACTAAAATACCTACTGATTTAAGTCTCTTTTTAGATATTTTATCTATCGCTTCAATAAAAGCGTATTCAAGGTTTTCTACCGAACGGGCAATTTGCTCTTCACCGGAAATACCGGATTGTTCAATAATTAAAGGAACTGTTCTACCATATCCTTTATATTTTATCGTTGCATAAGGATAAATTGATATTTGGGTTGAAACTCCTTCTTTGTTAACGTTAAGCATAGATTTCTGGATTCCCATAGCAGACAAAGTATCCTGTGAAATTCCTTCTTTCTGGGGATCTATAAGATTATAAGAAATATTAGAGTTTAGGCGTTTCATTTCATCCAGCAAACTCAACGTTTCCGATTGCAGCTGCTTAAAATTGGCAGGAAAATCACCTTCCAAATAAATATCTACCTCCATAGGTTCATCAATCCTGTCTAAAACCGTCTGAGTAGTTGCTGATAATGTATAGCGTTTGTCAGAGGTTAAATCGAGTCGATCGTAAACAATTCCTGAAGCCATAATAAGCCCCAATAAAAGAATAATTATCCACCCTGAATTCTTTCTAATAAAAGCCATTATTTCTTTCTTTTAATAAGTTGAACAGATAATAACAGAAATAAGGTTGTAACAAAAAGGAAATATCCTAAATCCCTTGTATCTACAATTCCTTTGGTAAAACTCATATAATGCTGGTAAAAACCGATTTTCTGCAAAACGTAATCAAAATTTCCCATCAGATTATAAGATGCCAGATTTTCAAGTCCGAAAAAGCAGAAAAAACAACAAAATACCCCTACCACAAAAGCTAAAACCTGATTTTTAACTAAAGAAGATGCAAATAAACCAATCGAAGTAAAAACCAATGATAAAAACAGCAGCCCGATGTAACCGCTTAAAATAGTTCCTGTATCAAGATTTCCCAGTGGCAAGCTGATATGATAAAGTGTATAAATATACACCAAGGTAGGTAGTAATGAAAATATAACTAAAACCAGAATAGCAGCATATTTACCCAACACGATCGAGCGGATAGACAGAGGCTGTGAAAACAACCACACCAGTGTTCCGTTTTGCTCTTCTTCAGCAATACTTCTCATGGTAAGTGCAGGGATCAGAAACATTAATATCCAAGGAGCAAGAACAAAAAAACTGTTTAAGGAAGCTGTTCCTATATTAAAAACATTAAAATTATTGTCAAAAAACCATAAAAAAAGAGAACAAATCAGAACAAACGCTATAGCTACTACATAAGCCCCTATACTTCCGAAATATACTCCTAATTCTTTTTTAAAGATTGATAGCATTTTTTATTTCTTCTTTTTTCTGTTAACTACTTTCACAACCATCATTATGACAAAAACCAAGGCCACAAAACTTATCAAAAGGCTTAGCCACATTCCCATAAAATATTCTTTGAATATGACAATAAAAATAACAGCAAATAAAATTATTGTTGCTACTTCATTCATCATACGCAATCGTACCGAAGAGGTTTTGAATGCACCCTTTTTAATATCTCTGATGCTTTTCCAGCTCCAGTAATGATAAAATCCTAAAGCTGCTACAAATACCAATTTTACATGAAACCACGGTTGCCGTAGAATATAAAAACTGATATCGCCCTTAGTATTTATCATCATAAAAGCACCCGTGACCAGCATAATTATTCCTGCCGGAACCGTTATAATATCCCATAAACGAGATATCATATATATATATTGTTTTTGTAGTATTCCCCTTTCAGGCTCAGACTTATCTTTTGCATCTATATAGTATACAAAAAGACGTATGAGATAAAATATACCTGCGAAATAACTAACCATGAAAATTATGTGAATCGATTTTAGCGCGTAATAACTGGGAATATCAGGGATATGCATTCAGATGTTTTTTTTACTTGGCGAATTTACTAAATTTAATATATTTCTGAATCAACTCGTATCAATTCTTACTTATTACTTTATTAATAAATTTTATTTTATCCGGTAAAATACAAAAATCATGTAAAATAAATAGTTTACCATTAAATAATTATCATACGAAACACTTACTTTTGTTATACAATTTTTAACCCTTAAACCTTTAATATGAATTCAATATCAACTCCTTTATCCAGAAGAAAGGTAAAACTAGCTGTTTGGTTAGGTATCATTACCGGAATAATATCTGCTATTGTAAAGTTTGGATGGGAAATACCTTTTCCACCCCGCACACCTGAAAGAGACTTAACCAATCCTCCTCAACAACTCCTGGAACAATTGGGAATGTCTTACGATATGTCTCATCTGGTATATTATTTCAATGGCAATCCACGCCCTATTATGAGCTTTATCGTCCATTTTTCATTTGCTATTTTTTTTGCTATTCTCTATTGTGTTATAGCCGAATATAAACCTAAAATAAAATTATGGCAAGGAACAGCTTATGGATTAGTTATTTATATAGTTTTCCATGTAATTCTGATGCCTTTGATGGGAACAGTTCCTGCTCCTTGGGATCAACCTTTTGAAGAGCATTTTTCCGAACTTTTCGGACATATGTTCTGGACATGGATCATTGAAATTTGCCGAAGAGACATCAGAAATAGAATAACACATGAACCGGATGCTGAAATTCCTTTAACAGCTCCTTTCAGATAATAGATTTTATTTCAGAAAATAAATATAATCATTTAAATACTCTTTTATTATAAATTAACTTATACAAAAAGAGAAGCTAAGGGCTGTGTAAAAGTCAAAACTATTCTATAAATTTGCTTAACAATATAACTATAATACAATAAGCTATGAAACCTGGAATTCCTAAAGGAACCCGCGATTTTACTTCAAAAGAAATACAGAAAAGAAGATATATCATTTCCCGGCTACAATCTAATTTTGAAAAATTTGGATTTCTTCCTTTAGAAACCCCTTCTTTCGAAAACTTAGATACTCTTACCGGAAAATATGGAGAAGAAGGAGATCGACTTATATTTAAAATCCTAAACAGCGGCGATTTTTTGGGAGATGCCAGGAAGAAGAGTCCGGATATTGAACAATGGAATTCAAAAAATTTAACGGGAATAATTGCTGAGAAAGCCCTACGGTATGATCTTACCGTACCTTTTGCCAGATTTGTAGCTATGAATCATGGTCAGCTGGCTTTTCCTTATAAACGATATCAGATACAACCCGTTTGGAGAGCTGACAGACCTCAGAAGGGAAGATATCGTGAATTTTTTCAGTGCGATGCCGATGTGGTAGGATCTACCAGCCTGTGGTACGAGGTAAGCTTTGTATTGCTTTACGATGCTGCATTTACAAGCCTGAATATACCGGTTGAAATACACCTGAATAACCGTAAATTACTGGCAGCTATTGCCGAGTATGCAGAAATTGAAAACCAACTGATTGATTTCACCGTAGCTTTGGATAAGCTGGACAAAATTGGTTTAGATAAAGTTCTGGAAGAAATGGCAGCTAAAGGTATTTCTCAGGACTCAATTCAAAAATTGGTTCCCATCATTGAACTTTCCGGAAGTTTTGAAGAAAAAATAGCTAAGCTAAAAGATATACTCCAAGATGTAGAAATAGGTCAGGAAGGTATCAAGGAAATGGAATTTATATTTAGTTCCGCTACTTCTGTAGGTTTACAATCAGCTGAACCTGTTTTTAACCTTACTCTTGCACGCGGTCTAGATTATTATACCGGTACTATATATGAAATTAAGGCTAAAAATGTATCTATTGGTTCCATAGGAGGTGGAGGCAGATACGATAACCTTACAGAAATATTTGGAGTAAAGGGTGTGTCGGGTGTTGGAATTTCTTTTGGACTTGACCGCATTTATCTGGTGATGGAAGAACTAAATCTCTTTCCGGAATCTACTCAGGTAAACAAGCAAATTCTGTTTTTTAATTTTGGGGACCAGGAAAGCCTGGAAGCTTTAAAGCTTATTCAAAAATTACGAAATCAAAATATTGCCTGCGATTTGTATCCTGACAAAGCTAAAATTCAAAAGCAGTTCACGTATGCAGAAAAAAACGGAATACAGTTTGTAGCTTTTTATGGAGAAAGTGAAATAGCGTCTGAGTCTGTAACTCTGAAAAATATTACTACCGGTGAACAGGAAACACTTCCTGCCAGCGGAATTTTTGCTTTTATAAATCAATAGAAAATGATTGAACCATTACACATACACCACCTTGATGCCGTGATGCTCCTTGTAGAAGGAGTGATAAAACGAATGAGAGAGTTGGGTATTGAACAATGGGATGAAGTTTACCCCGGCCGGGATATTATTGAAAAAGATTTGACAAAGCAGCAGGCATATGGCTATTGGGATAATGAAAAATTATCTGCATATACGGTTTTAAATGAAGAATATGATCAGGAATATTCAACTATAAATTGGATGGTCAATGAAAAAGCTTTGATTATTCACCGGTTGATGATAGATGCAGCCAGTCAGGGAAAAGGAATAGGTAAAAAGTTAGTTGATTTTGCCGAAAAGTATGCAAGTATTCATGGATACCACTCTATCCGGCTGGATGCTTTTTCAAAAAATCCTGCGGCCCTGCATTTATACGAAAGAAAAAATTATATAAAAAGAGGTGAAGTGAAGTTCCGAAAAGGAATTTTTTACTGTTACGAAAAATCAATTTAACTTTAACGATAGAATCAACTAAAAAACTTTAAAAATGAAAACATCTTTTATTTTATTTTATGTGTTCCTGCTAGGCTCTTTTGCTTTCTGCCAAAAACCTCTGGAAAAAACAATTAATTCCATAATTAAAAATAAAAAAGCTACCGTAGGTGTAGCCGTCATTTATGACGGGAGAGATACACTCACGGTAAATAATAACTACCACTACCCTACCATGAGTGTTTTTAAATTCCATCAGTCGTTGGCTGTATTGGACTATATGGACAAAAACCTATTACCTTTAGAAACACCCTTGTTTCTGAAAAAATCAGATTTACGCCCAAATACGTATAGTCCGCTTAGGGACGAACGTCCGGAAGGAAATTTTTCGATCTCTATTGGTGAATTAGTTAAATACACTGTAGCAAAAAGTGATAATAACACGTCTAATGCGTTATTTCATTATATGAGCGGTACGCGGATGACCGATCTATATATCCGTACACTGGGAATTAAAGATTTTGCCATTACAGCTACCGAGGCAGAAATGAGTGATGATTTTAATAACCAATATCTGAACTGGACAACTCCATTAGCTGCGGCACGTCTTTTAGAAGTTTTCCTGAAAGATGATTTGGTATCTAAAGATACCCGCGATTTTTTGGTGAATGCTATGGTGCAAACAACCACAGGCCCGGATAAACTGAAGGCTTTGCTGCCGGCAACTACTAAAATAGGTCATAAAACCGGAAGTTCTGCTCGTAGCAAAGAAGGTCTTAAAGTAGCAGACAACGATATAGGGTTTGTAGTTCTGCCCAATGGTAAACAATATTCTATTGCTGTTTTTGTAATGAACTCTATGGAAAGTGATAAAACCAATGCTCGCATTATAGCCGATATTTCTAAAGCGGTCTATGACTTTTATAAAAATAAATAAAAATATTTTTCAATAAAAACTAAAGGGCAGAATTAGTAAAACTAGTTCTGCCTTCTTTAAATCCAGATTTCCCTTATAGGCATTGTTAAATTTTAGTTTTTAATTGATCCAATATTTCCAACTCTTCTTCCGGAAGCAACCCTTCGGCCAGGTCCAGTAAGTTATAAATGTCCCATTTACTATGCTCTACAAGCTCTGGAGTTTCTATCTCTGTCAGTAGTAAGGTTCTAAGTATTTTTAGTATAGACTGTAATGTATACCCCAACTTCTGATAGCTTTCCATTTGAACTGGCAAAGGTAAGCTAATTAAATATTCTGCAATTTTTTCCTTACTTTTTTCTTTTTCTATACTCATTTGCTTTTAACTTATCCCCAAATTTAAAAACTACAAATGTTGTATTATACAATTACTTCTTTATAATAACAAATGAAAACTTTGTATTTTACAAATGTGACGTTTTTATCTGTATTTTTGTTACTTTTGTAATGCATTAAAATATTATCTATATTATGAATACCGATACCGCTCCAAAAAAGGCACATCATGGAAGAAATATTAAGCGTTTGCGTGAAATGTTGGGAATAAAACAGGAAACTATTGCTATTGATTTAGATGTTACTCAACAATCAGTTTCTGATATGGAACAAAAAGAAGTTATTGCAGATTCTATATTAGAAAAAGTTGCTAAAACGCTAAATGTTCCGGTAGAGGCTATTAAAAATATGAGTGATGATACAACCATTAATTATATTAATACTTTTAATGATACTGTAACTAATAATAATGGTGCTCCTTTCTCTTATAATTATAATTGTACGTTCAATGCTATAGATAAAATTGTGGAACTGTACAATGAAAAGGAAGCTTTGTATGAGCGTATGTTGAAAGAGAAAGATGCATTGCTGGAAAAGTTTTTGAGTAAATAAAGAGTTTACAATTATCCTCTTATTAGTATAAAATTCCTACAATAGTGCACCTCCTATAACTATGGTCTTGTATGGATGCGTTAGGAAATTAAAGAATCAAAGCGTTAAAAAAGATTTACTGTTTGAGCTTTAGCGAGTTTAAATCTTTTAGCTTTGAGGTGATAATTTCTATGCTAATCTATACAAAACCTTGATTTTTTCGCGCTTTTGTATCAAGACAAAAGCGTATAAATACAAAAAAAGTTTTGTTCTCATTAACGATAAATTTAATCCCTAAGTAATAACGGAGCTTTATAAAAAAATATTTTTGATTCATTTATTATCAAAATCATAATAAAAGTTTCATTTTAAAAGTTTAAATAAAATCATCCGTTATCTGTATTTCTTACCGCTGCAACCTATATTATATTTCATTCTTGAACTTATTAACAATTTTTTTTAATTAAAAAAAAAACATAAATAATTCTATCATTCTTTTGTCTTGAAACAAAAGAATCAAAAGTTCAAGAAAAATAAAAACTTGCCTTTCGGCTCAAACATTTATTTTTCATTAACCTAGTTTCTTCTGTTAATAAATTTCATAAATAATTTTATCTAATTTTACGTAAATCTCTATATTTGAGATATAAATAATCTTAATAATTAAACCTTATGAATATAGAGCTCCCTCCAAAAAAAGGAAGCCAGGAAGTAATTAACTTAGATTTTAAACAACTAGTTATAATTGGTGCTAATGGCTCAGGAAAAACCAGATTTGGTTCATACATAGAACAAAAAAACCTAAAGAAAACCCATAGAATTTCTGCACAAAAATCACTTTCGTTTCCTAAACAAGTAAATACTACATCAAAAGAAAAAGCTATAAATGAATTTTTATTCGGATATTATTATGATAAATCTATATCTAATGATTTTTCAAATCATAAAATTAATCACAGATGGAATAGTAACACTAACACCTCATTGTTAAATGATTATGAAAAACTTTTAGTATTACTTCACACCGAAGAATACGAGACTATGTTAGATAACAAAGAAGGAAGAAGTAATAATCCTATAACTAAACTGGATAAGATACAAAAACTATGGGAGGCTGTATTACCACACAGAAAACTCATAAAACGGGCTGGAACCATAGAAACCTATCCGGCAGGAAATGAACAGGAAAAATACAATGCGTCTGAAATGAGTGACGGAGAAAGAGTTCTTTTTTATTTAGCCGGTGAAGTTATATGCGCCCCTCTCAACTCCATTATAATTATTGATGAACCTGAAATGCATATTCATTCATCTCTTATAAAAATCTTTTTTGATTTGGTTGAAAATGAAAGACCCGATTGTTCTTTTATTTACCTCACTCATCATATCGATTTTGCATTCACCCGCCAAAATGCTAAAAAAATATGGATGAAATCTTATGAAGGAAATAATCACTGGGATTATGAAATTCTTGATGAAGAATCACCTATTCCTGAACAACTTTACTTAGAAGTTTTAGGAAGCCGGAAACCTGTACTTTTTATTGAGGGTGAAAATAGTAGTATTGATTATGAATTGTACGAACAAGTTTTCCCTGATTATACGCTAAAGCCTGTAGGTAGCTGTGAAAAGGTTATCCATATTGTAAAATCATTTCAAGAACAAAAAAATTTTCATCATATAGAGTCTTTTGGTATTATAGACCGAGATAGAAGACAGTCAACAGATATTACAAAATTAAATACTAATGGTATTTGGGTTCTTGATGTTGCAGAAGCTGAAAATTTATTGCTTATAGAACCTATCGTTAAAGCTATTGCTAATCATATGGGAAAGAATGAAGAAGAAATTTTTGATAACGTCAGACAAAATATTCTTGATTTTTTCAAAGAACAATGTGACTCCCAGGTTTTACTACATTTTAAAGAATCTATTGTTAAAGAATTTACAAGATTAAGCAACTTTACATCTAATGAAATAACTAGTGCTGTTACTGAAATTGATAATGCATATTCTGCTATTGACAAACAAGCATTATTTAACAACATCAACCAAGAGTTTCAGCAAATTATAACAAACAATGACTATGATGGCTCATTACGAGTATTCAATTTAAAAAATGCTTTAATTCCTAAGTCAAACATTCTTAATTTAACAGGAATAAAGCATAAAAATGATATAAAAAACTTAGTGATAACATTATTGAAAAGAAAGGATGAAAATAGTCAATTAATTGCATCTGCAATTAATTCTAAAATAGTAAAATAATTCCATTTTTAAATAAAAAACACTTTCCTAATTGGGAAAGTGTTTTTTTATTATAACAGATTATAATTTTTTGTTAAAAATGAATAGCCCTTTTACCGGTAGCATCTAAAGCAGCTTCTTTAATAGCTTCGGCATAGGTAGGATGTGCATGGCTCATGCGGGTAATATCTTCAGCAGAAGCACGATACTCTAATAAAGTCACTGCATCAGCAATTAAATCTGCTGCACGGGCAGATATGATATGCATTCCTAAGACTTCATCGGTAGTTTCATCTGCCAGAATTTTTACAAATCCGTCAATATCTCCACTAGCACGAGCACGCCCTAAAGCACGCATCGGAAATTGTCCGGTTTTGTACTTACGCCCTTCTTCTACCAACTGCTCTTCGGTTTTACCTACACCGGCAACTTCTGGCCAGGTATACACCACTCCGGGTATCAGGTTATAATCAATATGCGGTTTTTGACCCGCCAGCTGTTCTGCCACTAAAACGCCTTCCTCTTCAGCTTTATGAGCCAACATAGCTCCCTGAACAACATCTCCTATGGCATAAATATTCGGTATATTAGTCTGCAAATGGGAGTTTACTTTTACACGTCCCCGCTCATCCATCTCTATCCCTACATTATCCAATCCTAAACCTTCGGTATATGGTTTTCTTCCTACTGCCACCAGACAATAATCTCCTTCAAAAGTCACCTCTTTCCCATTTTTATCCACTGCCTGCACACTCACTTTTTCTCCTTCACGAACTACATCCGTTACTTTAGTGGAAAGTGAGAATTTCATTCCCTGTTTTTTTAATACTTTTTGCAACTCTTTGGACAAGGCTCCGTCCATAGTCGGAATCAGCCTGTCTAAAAACTCAATAACAGTAACTTCTGCCCCTAATCGTTTGTAAACAGATCCTAACTCTAAACCTATAACTCCCCCACCTATGACTAACAGATGCTTAGGTATTTCTTTAAGGTTTAAAGCTTCCGTAGAAGTAATAATCCGCTCTTTATCTACGGGCGCAAAAGGTAAGTTAACAGGTTTGGAACCCGTTGCTATAATAAAATACTTAGATTCTAACTCTTCACTGCTACCATCTTCTTTTTTAACAGCCAGCCGTGTGGCAGATATAAAAGTTCCTACTCCCTGAAAAACTGAAATTTTATTTTTATCCATAAGGAAATTAATTCCTTTGGTTGTTTGTTCAACTACCTCATTTTTTCTTTGAATCATTCTTCCTAAATCTACTTTAGGAGTATCTATTTGTATTCCGAAATTTTCGAAATTATGAAGTGCATTATGAAAATGCTCAGAAGAATCCAACAAAGCTTTTGAAGGTATGCAGCCTACATTCAGGCAGGTGCCTCCTAAAGTTGAATATTTTTCAATTAAAGCAGTTTTAAATCCCAATTGCGCACAACGTATTGCAGCAACATATCCTCCGGGACCTGAACCTATTATGGTTACATCAAAATTATTCATGGTTTAATTTGTATTGTATATTTCAAATATATAAAATTGAACCCAGATAATAAAGAATTTTCATTTTATATATCAGAGTAATTTTTATCGTCATATTTTAGTAGAATTTAATAAATAGCTGAAGGTCTAGATTGCACTGTAAAATCAATGTATTACCTCCATTTCCATCGGGGAAATTTCAAAATTTCAATTGAATTTTCTTGAGCTATTTCATAAATTCGTTCTGTTAGCTCCTCAGAGTTTATTAAATTCCGTTTAGGAACAATAATATTTCTACCTCCGTTTAGCTTGATAAAAACATGAGTAGGTAATTCATAAATAGTTTCAATATCTGAAATTTCAATTTTCCCTGAATCTTTACCACTGGTGATGGTCAAATCTGAACCAATAGTAAGGCTTAAATTTTCTATGTTTGATTGATTAAAATTTTTATTTACCAATCTTTTATAGTATCTTTTGTAAATCCAACGCGAATAGATAGGATATATAAAGATAAATCCTAACCCGAATAAACTAAAATAAATAGCCAGATAGGTGTTTTTTTGAACATAAAAAAACAAGGCCATAATAAAAAAAGTAGAAGTCCATAAGATTAATCCTCTTCTTCGTTGTTTTTTTACAAATGAATTGATGGAAGCACTGAAAAGTTGATGAGTCAAATAATCATCAGCAGTGATTTGATAGGTAAATAAAGATTCTTTCATTATTTTAGGTAACAGATTATATAATTTTTAAATTTCCTGCAAAAGCACATTTCTTATTTAGATCAGTAAATATACTAATCTTTCTATGTTTACGTACAGCCCGTGCTCAATCTAAATAATCAAAAATCTGAAATACCTTTATAAATTACTTTTTTGTTTAATGCATTTAATTTGCTTCTTAATTTTTTTCATAGCCCAATCATAATGACTGGACGTTGCCGATACACAATAACTGCCTAAGCTAGTGGTTCCTGTCCATGAAAAATATTGATTAGTAAATAATTGTTCATTTGTAAAGCTTTTAACAAGCGCAATTACTTCCGAATGGCTTTTTTCCACCAGACGAACAGACTCCTGATAAGGAGTTTTCTGATGTTTCTCCCATAAAACTAAATTCATTTGTGGATAAGTTTTCCAATTATATGGTTTTGGTAAAAAATTACTTTTATTTCCTGACTGATTAGAAACTATCCAGTTTAAGAGTAATTGGTGCCATTCATATAAATGAATGAGAATATCTCGAATGTTTTTGTCTCTGTCTTCAAAAAAAAATGATTGTTCTTGTTCTTCTTCTGACAATGAATTTATGAGTAGAAATAGTTTTGTAAAATTTCCCTCTCCTAATTCTATTAATTGTTCTTTTGTGGTTGGTCTTGCCATATTATTAATTTTAATGGGTTATATTACTATAGGAATATATATTTTAGTAATTCTTTCATCTACATTTTCATAATAATCGACATATTCTTCGAAAGATATACCGAATCGTAACTTATAAGTTCTATCTGCTGATATGAGATCATAATACTCCTGAAGTCCACAATAATCACCTTTCAACGTATAAACCGCATACGCCCCTCCCTTAACTTGGAGTTTTCCGAATTCAGCATGAGGGTTCATTTCTTTATCAATTGATGCACATGCATAAAAAAAGCAATTATCATGTGAGGTTACATTAGGATCATTAAAACTAATTCCAAAAAATCGGGTGGTTTCTGTTAGTAAGTTATTTTCATTTAGATAGCAAAGCAATTTATTCCAGGAATAATTATAAGTGTCCGGCTCTCCATACTTACCTATTATCCGAAGATACACTAAATTTAAATCTTCTTCAACCACAATACAGGATTCTGGGAATCGTATATTTTCATTTGCATTTTCTATATTGTTGTTTATTTTTAATTTTAACTGATTGACAAATTTTCTAGGCGAAATACCTAAATGAATTTTGAAAGCTTTTGAAAAAGATTGAGGATTATCATAACCAACCATTTCAGCTAAACAGGTAAGGCTCAAATCTTCGATCTGCATATATAAGACGGCTCTTTCAACACGCTGTCTTACTATGTAAGTTAAAACAGACTCTTTTAACTCTTGCTGCATAATGCGAAGCAGATGCCTTGTGGAAACATGAACTAAATTTGATAATACCTCTAAACTCAACGAAGAATGCAAGTTTGCGTTAATATAATCCAAAACTATATTGACTTTTTCTTTATATATTTTTTTTGTAGCTTCTTTTTTCACAATCTACATTTATAATATACGTAAAGTTACAACTTTCAATTTCTAGAATGTTGTCCAATCCCGACAATACTTTCCTAAAAAAGCAAAACACCACATTAGAAATTTCTGAGGAAGAACTTTATATTTTAGATATTCAAAAGAAAGTTTTATAAATTAATTAGCCATATCAATATATATTTTACAAAAAATAGATTTATAGTTTTGTTATTGACATCTACATATATAATAATATACAAATGCTCAATTTCGTTTATCTGACAGTCACAATTATCTTCTAACCGATAGTAATAATATTAATATTTACGAAATACTTAAATTTTAATTAGTATTCTATCTATAATATTGCTTCTAATATCACTCTTTAAATATCTTTTTTTGTGAAAAAAACATGATTTTTAAACATCTAAAAACTTAATATAAATTATTATTTAATGAAAAAAATAAAAAAATAATTCCTTTCAATAATATAGCCATAATCAATTTATATTAATGTATTAATATAAATAATGATTTTATACTTCATTTACACATATAATATTAATTATTTTAATGAAATTCTAATAAATTTACATAAAACGAAATCTTTTTTTTTTTATTTTCGTATTACAATTTAATTTAAATATTTTTTCACAAATTAACTACGAAAACTTATGAAAAAACAGTTTTTACTCTTACCAATAACCTTGTTATCGGTATTATCTTATTCTCAAGTGGGGATCAACACTACAACTCCATTGAAAACACTACACGTAAATGGATCACTGCAAATTGTAAATGAATTAAGTACCGGAGGAAGTGCAGACACAGCAGGATCACCGGGATCAGCTGGTGAAATACTAACTTCACAGGGAGAAGGTAACGCTCCTACTTGGGAAAAAATAAGCAATGTATTAGCTATTGGCAACATAAGCAATGCCTATTACATACAAGGAACCAGCTCTGTTGTAGTAGCAGAAGGTAAAACAGCTGATGTTCCGGGGTTAAGTATTACTTTAACTGTACCTCCCGGCAAAACACAAACTTTCTTATTTACTATTTTAGGTTTTGCTACACAAATAAATAGCAGAACAACCCAAGGAATTTTTTCTCTTTTACAAAATGATGTAAAAATATCATCAGCATTTGCTTCTAAAGCAGGTCAATTTGTTTCTAACATTACAGGAGTAGCTGGATTAAAAGATATGCCGGTTCCCGTAACTTTTTTAAGATCCGTAACACTTCCTTCCGGGACTTATAATTTTAAAGTTCAGTACAAGTCTTGGGTTGGAAGCTCTACAATCAATTATATTCCTACCATCTACAAAGGCTATGATGGTGATAACGAAGCCATGCTCTCTAAAATGCAGATATTAGTTTATAATAATAATTAAATTTTACATTAAAATCAATCATTATTTTAGTAAAATATAAACATTAAAACATATTTTTAAAAATAAAAAAAAGAAAGATTAAAAATTTAATCTTTCTTTTTTTACTTTATAATAAACTCTTATTAAATTTTTTTCAAAAGAGTTTTCATATCAACTTTTTCACTGATTATTTTATGAAGTGAATTAACGGAAACTCTTTCCTGAGCCATAGTATCTCTATCTCGAATAGTCACCTTATGATCATTTAATGTATCATGATCTATCGTTACGCAATAAGGAGTACCAATAGCATCTTGTCGACGATATCTTTTTCCAATAGCATCTTTATCTTCATACATAACATTAAAATCATATTTTAAATCGTTACATATTTTTTCAGCATATTCCGGTAAACCATCTTTTTTTATTAATGGAAAAACGGCTACCTTAATAGGTGCTAATGCCGGTGGCAATGAAAGAACAACTCTAGAGGAACCGTCTTCCAACTCTTCATCTCTCAAGCAACTTGAAATTAAGGCTAAGAACATTCTGTCAAGACCTATGGATGTTTCTACCACAAAAGGAACATAGTTTTTGTTAAGTTCCGGATCAAAATATTGTAATTTTTTGCCCGAATATTTTTCATGTGCTGAAAGATCAAAATCTGTACGTGAATGAATTCCTTCAAGCTCTTTGAAACCAAACGGAAATTTAAATTCTATATCTGTAGCTGCATTAGCATAATGAGCTAATTTTTCATGATCATGAAAACGATAACTTTCCTGCCCTAGACCTAATGCCAAATGCCATTTTAATCGTTTTTCTTTCCATTCTTCAAAATGAGAAAGCTCAGTTCCCGGAGGAACGAAAAACTGCATTTCCATTTGTTCAAATTCACGCATTCTAAATATAAATTGTCTGGCAACAATTTCGTTTCTGAAAGCTTTACCAATTTGAGCAATACCAAAAGGTAATTTCTTCCTGCCGGTTTTTTGTACATTCAAATAATTCACAAAAATTCCCTGTGCTGTTTCAGGACGTAAATATAAATCCGTTGCAGACTCAGCCGTAGAACCTAATTTGGTTCCAAACATAAGATTAAATTGTCGAACTTCCGTCCAATTTTTAGATCCTGTTTCCGGATCAGAAATACCTAATTCCTCTATCAAAGCTTTAGTATCTGCCAAATTAGTTTCCAGCGACTTAGCCAGTCGTTGTAAAATATCGGCTTTTTGTTTTCTATACTCTAAAACTTTTGGATTAGTTGTTTCAAACTGATTTTGATCAAAAGATTCTCCAAAACGCTTTCTTGCTTTTTCGATTTCTTTTTTAGCCTTGTCTTCAAATTTTTCTGCGTAATCTTCGACAAGAACATCTGCACGAAATCTCTTTTTACTATCTTTATTATCAATTAAGGGATCATTAAAAGCATCAACATGACCGGAAGCTTTCCAAATTGTAGGGTGCATAAATATAGCTGAGTCTATTCCTACTATATTCTCATTGAGTTGCACCATTGCTTTCCACCAGTATTGTTTTATATTATTTTTTAATTCCGCTCCATTCTGACCATAATCATAAATTGCTGAAAGTCCATCATAAATTTCACTGGATGGAAAAACAAATCCATACTCTTTCGCATGAGCAACTACCTTTTTTAATATATCTTCCTGAGATTTCATATGTATGTTGTTAGATAAAATTCACTTTTAATGTCCAAATTTACTATAAAAATTAAGATTTTCGATTTTTAGCCTTAAATAATACTAAATTACATTGAATGAATACCCGGATACAGATACAAAATATTCATATTTTTAAATAAATTTTGTATATGTGAATTATATATCTATATTTGCACCCTAAAATAATTGAGAATATAAAAAAGAGATGTTATTATGCTAATTATTCCAGTAAAAGATGGTGAGTCTATAGATAAAGCTCTAAAAAAATACAAAAGAAAATATGACAAAACAGGCGTTGTAAAAGAGTTGAGAAAAAGACAACAATTCACAAAACCTTCTGTCACTAAGAGACAAAAACACATCAGAGCAGCTTACAAACAAAGAATGGAAAGCAAAGAAGAAGCATAAACATAGCTTCTAAGCAATGATACTATGGCCATTAGGCTATAAAAATATAGGCAAATAATTCTTTTGAATTATTTGCTTTTTTATGTATTTAAGTTTTCGGTTCTCGAATTACCTTCCCCTTACCTACTTCCTTAAATTAAATTGGCTTGTTTTTTGAATTTAATTACATTTGAAAAAAGTCGTTTGACATGATTGATAAATTTCTGCAATATCTGGAATTTGAAAAATTATATTCTTCTTTAACTATTTTGAGTTACAAGAGAGATCTTGACGATTTAAAATATTTTTTACTCGAAAGCGAAGGTTTATCAGACATTACTAATGCAGATAAAAAACAACTTAGAAACTTCATTATCAGTCTATCCAAAAAAAACTTATCAGAAAAAACTATAAACAGGAAAATATCTACTCTTCGCAGTTATTATAAGTTTTTGTTAAAAGTTGAAAAAATATCCATAAGCCCTGTAACGAATCTCAAAAATTTAAAAATAAAAAAAAAGGTACTTCTACCTTATACTGAAGAAGAAATAAAATTTTTACATCATAATATAACAGATGAAAATAATGAAAAATTAACCGACTTTGAACGGTCTAGAAATTTACTCATTTTTGATTTTTTTTATCTTACAGGAATCAGGCGAATAGAATTAATTAATCTGGAAGTTTCTAAAATAAACATACCTGATAAGAATATATCTATTATTGGAAAAAGAAACAAAGAGCGACTCGTACCTATTACGAATGAATTAATTGAAAAAATTAAAACATATATGTTACTCAGGGAGAATGAAATCTTAACTGTTTCTCAATACTTTTTTACAGACAAATCAGGTAAAAGATTACAAGAAAAGTTTGTTTATAACCTGATAAATAAGTATCTTAGTAGTGCGACAAGTAAGAATAAAAAAAGCCCGCATATGTTACGACATACATTTGCCAGCCATTTATTAAACAATGGAGCAGAATTGAATTCAATAAAAGAAATACTGGGTCACAGTAGCCTGGCTGCTACGCAAATTTACACCCATAGCAATATAGATGATTTAAAACAAGTGTTTAACCACTCCCATCCTTTGGGACTTAAAAACAAAAAAAATGAAAATTAAAGCACAAGCAGTAAATTTTAATGCACAAGAATCTTTATTAGAATTTTTAGACAAAAAATTATCTAAACTTGATTTATTTTATGATAAAATAGTAAGAGCAAATGTATATATGAAACTGGAAAATTCTACAGATAAAGAAAACAAAACCGTAGATATAATTTTAGAGGTTCCTGGTGATGATTTAGTAGTTAAAAAAACTTCCGCTTCATTTGAAGAAAGTATTGACTTATCTTGCGAAGCACTTAAAAAGATGATAATCAAAAAGAAAGAAAAAGTATCCTAAAAAAAATGAAAAATTTTTTAAATAAAATTTGGAGATAAAGAAATTTTCCCTACCTTTGCAATCCGTTAAACAAAGAACAACACTTACGATTAACGGATTGTTTCTTTGAAATAAAAAATTTTGATTAGCCGGTATAGCTCAGTTGGCCAGAGCACGTGATTTGTAATCTCGGGGTCGTGGGTTCGAATCCCTCTACCGGCTCGTTTTCGAAGGGGAGATACTCAAGCGGCCAACGAGGACAGACTGTAAATCTGTTGGTTTTTACCTTCGGAGGTTCGAATCCTCCTCTCCCCACTAAAAATCAAAAAATTTTGTAATTCTAGCAAAATATTTTAATTTTGATTTTGAATTACAAAGGTAATTTAAATTAAGCGGAAGTAGCTCAGTTGGTAGAGCGTCAGCCTTCCAAGCTGAATGTCGCGAGTTCGACCCTCGTCTTCCGCTCAATTTTATTAGCCGATGTAGCTCAGGGGTAGAGCGCTTCCTTGGTAAGGACGAGGTCACGGGTTCAATTCCCGTCATTGGCTCTTATCTAAAAACATACTCAATCATTTTTATTTTTTTAATTAAACAATATAAACTTATAAAACAATATTTTTTTTATAAGCTATTGTTATTTAGAAATAATTGAGTATATTTGCACTCATTTTTGGAAATTAAACAAACATATTTATCATGGCAAAAGAAACTTTTCAGCGTACCAAGCCACACCTTAATATAGGTACTATCGGTCACGTAGACCACGGAAAAACAACTTTAACAGCTGCTATCACTAAAGTATTAGCAGAAAAAGGGTTAGCAGAAAAAAGAGACTTTTCTCAAATTGATGCTGCTCCTGAAGAAAAAGAAAGAGGGATTACAATCAACACCGCACACGTAGAATATCAAACAGAAAATCGTCACTATGCTCACGTAGACTGTCCAGGTCACGCCGACTATGTAAAAAACATGGTTACAGGTGCTGCTCAAATGGATGGAGCGATTTTAGTTGTTGCTGCTACTGACGGTCCTATGCCACAAACCAGAGAACACATCTTATTATGTCGTCAGGTAAACGTTCCTAAGATCGTTGTGTTCATGAATAAAGTGGATATGGTTGATGACCCTGAATTATTAGAATTAGTAGAAATCGAAGTAAGAGATTTATTATCTTCTTACGAATATGACGGAGACAATACTCCTGTTATCCAAGGTTCAGCACTAGGAGCTCTTAACGGAGAACCAAAATGGGTTGAAACTGTTGATCAACTAATGGATGCTGTTGATACTTGGATCGATCTTCCAGTTCGTGATCAAGATAAACCATTCTTAATGCCAATTGAAGACGTATTCTCTATTACAGGACGTGGTACAGTAGCTACAGGTCGTATTGAAGCTGGTGTTATCAACTCTGGAGAAGGTGTTGATATCGTAGGTATGGGAGATGAAAAATTAACATCTACTGTAACTGGGGTTGAAATGTTCAGAAAAATATTAGACAGAGGAGAAGCTGGAGATAATGTAGGTTTATTATTAAGAGGTATTGAAAAAGCTGACATCCGTCGTGGTATGGTTATCGCTAAACCAGGTTCAATAACTCCACATAAAAAATTCAAAGCTGAGGTTTATATCTTAACTAAAGAAGAAGGTGGTCGTCACACTCCATTCCATAACAATTACCGTCCACAGTTCTATGTAAGAACAACAGATGTAACTGGTACAATTACTTTGCCAGAAGGAACTGAAATGGTAATGCCAGGTGATAACTTAACTATTACAGTTGAATTACATCAGCCAATCGCACTTAATACAGGTTTACGTTTTGCTATTCGTGAAGGTGGTAGAACTGTTGGTGCAGGTCAGGTTACTGAAATCATCGATTAATAAAAATATCTTAAAGAAAGATCTTTAAAAGATCTTTCTTTAAAAAAGCGGGCATAGCTCAGCTGGTAGAGCAGTGGTCTCCAAAACCAAAGGTCGAGAGTTCGAATCTTTCTGCCCGCGCTAAAGAAAAAATAAATGAACGGACTAATTAACTATCTTAAAGGTTCGATAGAAGAATTTAAAGATCATGTAGAATGGCCAAAATGGTTAGATCTGCAATCTTCGACAACAGTTGTCGCTATAGCTACCATTTTACTTTCTGTCTTCTTATTTGGAGTAGATTGGGTTCTGGCTAAAGCTCTTCAAAATATTTATTCAATTTTAATAGGATTAAAATCGTAAGAAAATTCCAGGAAGCGATGAATGAAATGAAATGGTATGTACTCAAGACTATCAGTGGTCAAGAATCTAAGGTGAAGATGTACATCGAAAACGAAGTATTAAGATCTGAACACCTTAAAAACAATCTTGGACAAGTGGTGGTTCCTATGGAAAAAGTAGTACAAATCAGAAATGGAAAAAAAATCCGAAAAGAGAAAGTTTACTATCCGGGATATGTGATGGTAGAAGCTAATCTTATCGGAGAACTTCCGCATACTATTAAAAATATTCCAGGAGTTATTAGTTTCCTTAGTGCTACTAAAGGAGGAGATCCTCTCCCTATGAGAAAAAGTGAGGTAAGCAGAATGTTCGGTAAAATGGATGAATTATCCGAATCTGAAGATACTGTAACCATTCCTTTTGAATTTGGAGAGACTGTTAAAGTGATTGACGGCCCCTTCAATGGATTCAATGGTACTATTGAAAAAATTAATGAAGAAAAACGGAAATTGGATGTTATGGTGTTGATTTTTGGAAGAAAAACACCAATAGAACTGAGTTTTTCACAAGTAGAAAAAATATAGGCTGCTTCCACAGATATAAATTAAATCATTTTTAACTAAAAATTAAAATGGCAAAGAAAATTTTTAAAATGGTAAAGCTCCAAGTGAAAGGAGGACAAGCAAATCCTTCTCCACCGGTTGGACCTGCATTAGGTGCTGCAGGTGTTAACATCATGGAGTTCTGCAAACAATTTAATGCACGTACCCAAGAGAAGCAAGGACAGGTATTACCTGCTATAATTACTGTATACGAAGACAAATCTTTCGACTTTGTAGTTAAGACTCCTCCAGTTACCGTTCAGCTTTTAGCAGCGTCTAAAGCTAAAAAAGGTTCAGGGGAGCCTAATAGAGATAAAGTAGCATCAGTTACCTGGGAACAGGTACAAACTATTGCTGAAGATAAAATGGTAGATTTAAACTGTTTTACAATAGAATCAGCTGTAAGTATGGTTGCAGGAACTGCAAGATCCATGGGTATTAGAGTAACCGGACAAAATCCGTTTAACAATTAATCTTACGAATTATGGCAGTATTGACAAAGAAACAGAAAGCAGTTGTTGCTAAAGTAGATAAAACTAAACTTTACTCACTAGAAGAAGCTTCTAGTTTAGTAAAAGAAGTTAATTATACAAAATTTGATGCATCAGTTGACATTGCTGTACGTTTAGGAGTAGATCCTCGTAAAGCAAATCAAATGGTTAGAGGAGTTGTATCTTTACCTCACGGAACCGGAAAAGAAACAAAAGTTCTTGCATTAGTTACTCCTGACAAAGAACAGGAAGCTAAAGATGCTGGTGCTGATTTCGTAGGTTTGGATGACTATCTTCAAAAAATTAAAGACGGTTGGACAGATGTTGACGTTATCATCACTCAACCTCAGGTAATGGGTAAATTAGGACCATTAGGAAGAGTTTTAGGACCAAGAGGTTTAATGCCTAATCCTAAAACAGGAACTGTAACTATGGAAATAGGAAAAGCAGTGGCTGAAGTAAAAGCAGGTAAAATTGACTTTAAAGTAGATAAATATGGTATTGTTCATGCCGGAATAGGAAAAGTATCTTTTGATGCTAAACAAATTCAGGAGAATGCACAGGAAATCATTTCCACTTTAATCAAATTAAAACCTCAGGCAGCTAAAGGAGTTTATGTGAAAAGTATTTACCTTTCCTCTACTATGAGCCCAGGTATTGCTATAGATCCAAAAGGTGTTAACTAATTAAACTTGGAGTAATTATGACAAAGCAAGAAAAATCACAGGTAATAGAAGAAATACAAGAGTTATTAAAAGATACTAATGTATTATATATAGCTGACACTGACGGATTAAACGCACAACAAACTTCTGACTTAAGAAGAGCCTGTTTTAAAGGAGAAATTTCAATGAAAGTGGTTAAAAACACTTTATTGAAAAAAGCAATGGAAAATATCGAAGATAAAGATTTTTCCGGTCTATTCGACAGCTTGAAAGGAAATTCTACTATTTTCATTTCAGAAAAAGGAAATGCTCCTGCAAGACTTATTCAAACATTTAGAAAAAAATCAGAAAAACCTTTACTAAAAGCAGCTTGGGTAGACTCGGCTGTATTTGTTGGGGATGCTCAATTAGATGCTTTAGCAAATCTTAAATCAAAAGAAGAGCTTGTTGGAGATATCATCGGATTGCTTCAATCTCCTATCAAAAATGTTGTTTCAGCTCTTAAATCAGGAGGAAATACCATTGCAGGTTTAGTAAAAACATTATCTGAAAAAGCGGAATAAAAACACGCACTCATAATAAATAACAGTTGTTAAACAAAAATTAAAAAAAATTAAAATGGCAGATTTAAAACAATTAGCTGAAACTTTAGTTAACCTTACAGTAAAAGAAGTTAGTGAACTAGCTGACATATTAAAAGAAGAATACGGAATTGAGCCTGCTGCTGCTGCAGTTGCAGTTGCTGCTGGTCCTGCTGCTGGTGAAGGTGCTGCTGCTGAAGAAAAAACAGAATTTGATGTAATTCTTAAAGCAGCTGGTGCTAACAAATTAGCTGTAGTTAAATTAGTAAAAGATTTAACAGGAAAAGGATTAAAAGAAGCTAAAGATGCTGTTGACGGAGCTCCTACACCAATCAAAGAAGGAGTATCTAAAGACGAAGCAGAAGGTCTTAAAAAACAGCTTGAAGAAGCTGGTGCTGAAGTTGAGTTAAAATAATTCAACCTACCTAAAAATAAAGGTTTAGGCCTCCAATATAGCATTGGTAAGGTCTAAGCCTATTTGTGTTTTAAAAAGATTTTAATTTATTATATGAGTAAATCATTGGCGTCAAAAACTCAAAACCCTAAGAGATTTAGTTTCTCACATTCTAAAGGACAAATTGAATTTCCTGATTTTCTAGACATTCAGGTAAAATCATTCCAAGATTTCTTTCAATTGGAAACCCGTCCCGACCAAAGAAAAAACGAAGGACTTTTTAAAACGTTTACTGAAAATTTTCCCATTTCGGATACAAGAAATCAGTTCGTTTTAGAATTTTTAGATTATTTTGTAGATCCTCCCAAATATTCCATCCAGGAATGTATTGAAAGAGGTCTAACTTATAGCGTACCACTCAAAGCACGTCTTAAACTATATTGTACTGACCCCGAACACGAAGATTTCGAAACAGTGGTTCAGGATGTATATTTAGGACCAATTCCTTATATGACTCCCAGCGGTTCGTTTATCATCAATGGAGCAGAAAGGGTTGTGGTATCCCAATTACATCGTTCGCCCGGTGTATTTTTTGGACAATCTTATCATGCCAACGGGGCAAAATTATACTCCTCCAGAATTATTCCTTTTAAAGGTTCCTGGATGGAATTTGCTACCGACATTAACGGTGTGATGTATGCTTATATAGACAGAAAGAAAAAACTTCCGATGACCACTTTGCTTAGAGCAATCGGTTATCAAAGTGATAAAGATATATTAGAAATTTTCGATCTTGCAGAAGAAGTTAAAGTAAACAAATCCAACCTGAAAAAAATGTTAGGTCGTACTTTAGCTGCCAGAGTATTAAATACATGGTTTGAAGATTTTGTTGATGAAGATACCGGAGAAGTTGTTTCAATAGAAAGAAACGAAATCATTTTAGATCGTGAAACTGTTTTAGAAAAAGAACACATTGATCTAATCGTTGATTCCGGAATTAAAACTATATTAGTACATAAAGAAAATAGTGGAGAATTCTCTATTATTCACAATACATTACAGAAAGATTCTACTAACTCTGAAAAAGAAGCAGTAGAATACATTTACCGACAGCTTAGAAATGCTGAACCACCTGATGAAGAAACTGCAAGAGGTATAATTGACAAATTATTTTTCTCAGATGCTCGTTACTCTTTAGGTGAAGTGGGTCGATACAGAATTAATAAAAAACTAGGTTTAAACATTTCTGAAGATGTTCAGGTGTTAACTAAAGATGATATTATTGAAATAGTAAAATATCTAATCGAATTAATTAATTCAAAAGCCGAAGTAGATGACATCGATCACTTATCCAACCGTCGTGTAAAAACTGTAGGTGAACAATTAGCCGGACAATTCGGAGTAGGGTTAGCTCGTATGGCACGTACCATTAAAGAAAGAATGAATGTTCGGGATAATGAAGTTTTCACCCCTATTGATCTGATTAATGCTAAGACATTAACTTCTGTAATTAATTCATTTTTTGGAACTAATCAGCTTTCTCAATTTATGGATCAAACCAATCCATTATCAGAAGTTACTCATAAAAGACGTATGTCTGCATTAGGACCTGGTGGTTTATCCAGAGAAAGAGCAGGTTTCGAAGTTCGTGACGTTCACTACACTCACTACGGAAGAATTTGTCCCATTGAAACTCCGGAAGGACCAAACATCGGTTTGATTTCATCTTTAGGTTGCTATGCCAGAATCAATGATTTAGGATTTATGGAAACTCCATATAGAAAGGTTGTTGATGGTAAAGTAGATTTAAATTCAGAACCTCAGTATTTTACTGCTGAAGAAGAAGAAGATAAAATCATTGCTCAGGCAAATATTAACATAGATGATGAAGGTAATATTCTTGATGAAAGAATTGTTGCTAGAGAAGAAGCTGATTATCCGGTTATAGAGCCTAATAAGGTAGATCTTATTGATGTTGCTCCTAACCAGATTACAGGTATTTCCGCATCTCTAATTCCATTCTTAGAGCACGATGATGCAAACCGTGCATTAATGGGATCTAACATGATGCGTCAGGCTGTTCCATTATTAAAACCTCAGGCTCCTATAGTAGGTACTGGTCTTGAATTCCAGGTAGCTAAAGATTCAAGAATCTTAATCAATGCTGAAGGAGAAGGTGTAGTTGAATATGTCGACGCTGATAAAATTACTATTAAATACGACAGAACAGAAGAAGAAGAACTTGTAAGCTTTGATACTGCAAGTAAAACTTATAAATTAACTAAATTCAGAAAAACGAACCAAAGCACCTCAATAACGCTAAAACCAATTGTAAAAGCGGGAGACAGAGTTAGTAAAGGACAGGTTTTAACTGAAGGTTATGCTACCGAAGACGGAGAATTAGCGCTTGGACGAAACTTATTGGTTGCTTTCATGCCTTGGAAAGGATATAACTTTGAGGATGCAATTGTAATTAACCAAAGAGCTGTTAGTGAAGACTGGTTTACTTCAATTCATGTTGATGAATATACTTTAGAGGTAAGAGATACTAAATTAGGTATGGAAGAGTTAACTTCCGATATTCCTAATGTAAGTGAAGAAGCTACTAAAGATCTTGATGAAAACGGTATGATCCGTATTGGTGCTGAAGTAAAACCTGGAGATATTCTCGTAGGAAAAATTACTCCTAAAGGAGAATCTGATCCTACTCCGGAAGAAAAACTTTTACGGGCAATATTTGGTGATAAAGCTGGTGATGTAAAAGATGCGTCATTAAAAGCTGAACCATCTCTAAAAGGTGTAGTAATAAATAAAAAATTATTTACACGTAATATTAAAGATAAAAGAAAAAGAGGGGATGAAAAGTTAAAAATCGAACAATTGGAATCTGACTTTAAGATTAAATTTAATGATCTTAAAAATCAGCTCTTAGATAAATTGTACGTATTACTTAATGGAAAAACCTCGCAAGGGATATACAATGATTTAAATGAAGAAGTAATTCCTAAAGGTGTTAAGTTCACCCAAAAATTATTATCCAGTATCGATGACTATTTTAACTTAACAGGTGGTAGCTGGACTATTGATGAAAGTAAAAATAATTCCATCAAGGAACTTTTACATAATTATAAAATTAAACATAACGATTTATTAGGAGCACTAAATCGTGAAAGGCATACCATTTCTGTAGGAGATGAATTACCAACAGGTATCGTTAAACTAGCAAAAGTTTACATTGCTAAAAAACGTAAGCTTAATGTGGGTGATAAAATGGCAGGTAGACACGGAAATAAAGGTATTGTTGCTAAAATTGTTCGTGATGAAGACATGCCTTTCCTTGAAGATGGAACACCTGTTGATATTGTATTAAATCCATTAGGGGTACCTTCCCGTATGAACATCGGGCAGATATATGAAACAATCTTAGGATGGTGTGGTATGAAATTAGGCAAAAAATTTGCTACTCCTATATTTGACGGAGCTACTTCTGAACAAATAGATGACCTAACCAGAGAAGCAGGCGTACCTCAATGGGGAACTACCTATCTTTACGATGGCGGCACAGGAGAACGTTTTGAGCAAAAAGCAACGGTAGGTGTTATCTATATGTTAAAATTAGGCCACATGGTTGACGATAAAATGCACGCACGTTCAATTGGACCTTACTCTTTAATTACTCAACAGCCGTTAGGAGGTAAAGCTCAATTCGGGGGTCAGAGATTTGGAGAGATGGAGGTTTGGGCACTTGAAGCATTTGGTGCATCCAATATATTACGAGAAATCATCACTGTTAAATCTGATGACGTGGTCGGAAGGGCTAAAACTTACGAGTCTATCGTTAAAGGTGAGCCTATGCCAGAACCTGGAATTCCGGAATCATTCAATGTATTCCTTCATGAATTGCAAGGTCTAGGATTAGACGTAAGATTAGAAGAATAAGTTTATTCTTCTAATCTATAAAATTTAAAATTTTTTCAATCTAATTGATATTAAAAGAATGGCAGTTAAACAAAAAACTAGCAGATTTAATAAAATAACTATAGGGTTAGCTTCTCCGGAAAGTATTTTACAACAATCCAGAGGTGAAGTTTTAAAACCTGAAACTATCAATTACCGTACACATAAACCTGAGCGTGATGGTCTTTTCTGTGAAAGAATATTCGGACCTGTAAAGGATTACGAATGTGCTTGCGGTAAATATAAAAGAATCCGTTATAAAGGTATTGTTTGTGACCGATGTGGTGTTGAAGTTACTGAGAAAAAAGTAAGACGTGAACGTATTGGACATATAAATCTGGTTGTTCCTGTTGCTCATATTTGGTATTTCCGTTCTTTACCTAACAAAATTGGTTATTTACTAGGTATACCTTCAAAAAAATTAGACATGATTATCTACAATGAAAGATTTGTAGTTATTCAGGCGGGTATTGCTAAAAAATTAAACGGAGAAGAACTTGAACAGAATGAGTTCTTAACTGAAGAAGAATATTTAGATATACTGGAAACTCTTCCTATTGAAAATCAATACTTGGACGATTCTGATCCTAACAAATTTGTTGCCAAAATGGGAGCTGAATGTCTGGAAGAATTATTGAAAAGAATTGATTTAGATGCATTGTCTTATAACCTAAGACACAAAGCCAATACAGAGTCATCTAAACAAAGAAGAACTGAAGCTTTAAAAAGACTACATGTAGTAGAATCTTTCAGAGATGCTAATACTAACGGGAGAATTAATCGTCCGGAATGGATGATCATGCGGGTAATTCCAGTTATTCCTCCCGATTTAAGACCTTTAGTTCCATTAGATGGAGGAAGATTTGCTACCTCCGACTTAAATGATTTATACCGAAGGGTTATTATTAGAAATAACCGTCTTAAAAGATTAATTGAAATCAAAGCTCCCGAAGTTATTCTTCGTAACGAAAAGAGGATGCTACAGGAAGCTGTTGATTCATTATTTGATAATACAAGAAAATCATCGGCTGTTAAATCTGAATCGAACAGACCATTAAAATCGTTATCCGATTCATTAAAAGGAAAACAAGGTCGTTTCCGTCAGAATCTATTAGGTAAACGTGTAGATTATTCTGCCCGTTCTGTAATTGTTGTAGGTCCATTCCTTCAGCTTCATGAATGTGGATTACCTAAAGATATGGCTGCTGAACTTTATAAACCGTTCATTATTCGTAAACTGATTGAAAGAGGTATTGTAAAAACCGTTAAGTCAGCAAAACGAATTATTGAAAGAAAAGAACCGGTTGTATATGACATTCTAGAAAACGTGATGAAAGGTCACCCTGTTTTACTTAACCGGGCCCCTACCCTTCACCGTTTAGGAATACAAGCCTTTCAACCTCGAATGATAGAAGGTAAAGCTATTCGTCTTCACCCTTTAGTGTGTACTGCATTTAATGCTGACTTTGATGGTGACCAGATGGCTGTTCACTTACCTTTAGGACCTGAAGCTATCTTAGAAGCTCAGCTATTGATGCTTGCTTCTCAAAATATTTTAAACCCGGCTAATGGTTCTCCTATCCAGGTACCTTCTCAGGACATGGTTTTAGGTCTTTATTATATGACTAAACCTTTAGTTCCTACTGAAGAAATTAATGTTAAAGGACACGGTTCCATATTTTACTCTTCAGAAGAAGTAGATATTGCTTACAATGAGAAAGCAGCTGACTTAAATGCTATCATTAAAGTTAAAGCTAAAGTTCTTGAAGGTGAGGAACTGGTTGAAAAAATGATTGAAACAACAGTAGGTAGAGTTTTATTCAATAAAATTGTACCAGAACAAGTTGGTTACATCAATGAAGTTTTAACAAAAAAATCACTTAGAAATATTATAGGGAATATTCTTCAAAGAACTAATTTCCCTACAACTGCTAAGTTCCTGGATGATATGAAAAATCTGGGATATGCTACCGCATTCCGAGGAGGATTATCTTTTAGCTTAGGAGATATTAAAACTCCGGATGAGAAAAAGATCATGATTCAGGATGCAAATGAGCAGGTTGATGGTATCCGTGCTAACTATAACATGGGATTAATTACCAATAATGAGCGTTATAATCAGGTAATTGATGTTTGGACTAATACCAATGCCCGTCTTACAGATTTAATTATGCAGAGAATGAAAACTGATAAAGGAGGGTTTAACTCTGTATACATGATGCTTGATTCCGGAGCACGGGGTTCTAAAGAGCAGATTCGTCAGCTTGCCGGTATGAGGGGATTGATGGCTAAGCCACAAAAAGCTGGTTCATCCGGTGGGGAAATTATTGAAAATCCAATTATTTCTAATTTCCGTGAAGGACTTTCTATCTTAGAATACTTTATTTCTACTCACGGTGCGCGTAAAGGTTTGGCGGATACCGCTTTAAAAACTGCCGATGCAGGGTATTTAACTCGTCGTCTGGTAGACGTAGCACAAGATGTTATTATTAATGAAAAAGATTGTGGTACTTTAAGAGGAATTGAAATTACTCCTTTAAGAAAGAATGATGAAATTGTTGAACCTCTATCCGAAAGAATTTTAGGTAGGGTTTCATTACACGATATATACCATCCGGATACAGATGAATTGCTTGTAGAAGCTGATCAAATGATTACTTCTGAGCTGGCTAAATTACTTGAAAATTCCGGAGTTGAAGCAGTTGAAGTACGCTCTCCGCTGACCTGTGAATCTAAGAAAGGTATTTGTGCAAAATGTTACGGAATAAACCTTTCTACTAATAAATTAATAAATAAAGGAGAGGCTGTTGGAGTTATAGCTGCTCAATCCATTGGTGAGCCAGGTACCCAGTTAACCTTGAGAACCTTCCACGTGGGAGGTACTGCAGGTAACGTTGCCGAGGTTAACAGTATTATTGCCAAGAGAGATGGAAAAGTTGAATTTGATGAAATCAGAACTGTAGAAAGTGAAGATGAGAACGGAAACAAAGCTACTGTAGTGGTTTCCCGTTCTACAGAATTCAAACTTCTTAATGCGGAAGGTAATATTTTAATGATTAACAATATTCCTTATGGTTCTACCTTACTTGTTGAATCTGGTCAGGAAGTGAAAAAAGGTGATATCATCTGTAAATGGGATCCCTACAATGCTATTATCCTTTCTGAGACAGCTGGTAAAATTGAATACGAACAAATTGAACAGGGTTCAACTTATCAGTTGGAGATTGATGAGCAAACAGGGTTTGAAGAAAAAGTTATTTCTGAATCCAGAAATAAAAAATTAATTCCTACTCTTAAAATTCTGGATAGTAAAGGAAATGAGCTTAAAGCTATCAACCTACCAGTAGGAGCTCACTTAATCGTTAATGACGGAGAAAAGATAAAGGCAGGAAGAATCTTAGTTAAAATACCTAGAAGGTCTGCTAAAGCAGGGGATATTACAGGAGGTTTACCTAGGGTAACTGAATTATTTGAAGCAAGAAATCCATCTAACCCTGCTGTAGTTTCAGAAATTGACGGAGTAGTTAGCTATGGTAAAATAAAAAGAGGTAACCGTGAAATAGTTATCGAATCTAAAAACGGCGAAATTAAACGTTACTTAGTTAAATTATCCAATCAGATTCTGGTTCAGGAAAATGACTTTGTACATGCTGGTGATGCCTTATCAGATGGAGCTATTACTCCTACAGATATTTTAAATATTAAAGGCCCAACTGCTGTACAGGAGTATCTAGTAAATGAAATTCAGGAAGTTTACCGTTTACAGGGTGTAAAAATTGATGACAAGCATTTTGAAATCATTGTTCGTCAAATGATGACTAAAGTTGAAATAGTTGATGCAGGGGATACTAAATTCTTGGAAAACAACCTTGAGCATAAGATAGACTTTATAGAAGAAAATGATAGAATTTTTGGAATGAAAGTTATTGAGGATGCCGGCGATAGTGAGAATTTAAAAGCGGGTCAGATTATTTCATCCAGAGACTTGCGTGACGAGAACTCCAGACTGAAACGAGAAGATAAGAAATTAGTTGAAGCAAGAGAAGCTTTACCAGCTACAGCTAGTCCTGTATTGCAAGGTATTACCAGAGCTTCACTTCAGACTAAATCATTTATCTCTGCAGCTTCCTTCCAGGAAACCACCAAAGTTCTTAACGAAGCCGCTGTTGCAGGAAAAATTGATTATCTGAACGGATTAAAAGAGAATGTTATCGTTGGACACAGAATTCCTGCAGGTACAGGTTTGGCAGAATACCAAAATGTTGTTGTAGGTTCTAACAAAGAATTTGAAGAATTAGTAACCGAAAAAATTTAATTAATAACTCAATGGAAAATCAAGACCCAAATCAACAGGATCTAAATATTGAACTTACGGACGAAGTAGCATCAGGAGTTTTTTCTAATTTAGCTTTAATAAACCATTCTCCTACTGAATTTGTATTGGATTTTATTCAAATTATGCCGGGGGTGCCTAAAGCTAAGGTTAAATCAAGAATAATATTAACACCGGAGCATGCTAAAAGATTATTGTCAGCCTTAACTGATAATATTCAAAAATTTGAAGAGCAATTCGGAAATGTTAAGGATGAAACTTTTCATTTAAATTTTGGTCCTAAAGGACAAGCGTAAATTATTTGATAACTAGTAAATTAGTTAATTGATATAAAAGCCGGAGATATTCTCCGGCTTTTTCTTTTAATAATATTCTCAATAAACTTTATTATATTAAATTCATCTACAAATCTGCAACAAAACCTTATATAACGTTATATATTAAGCATTTATTTTGCAAAAAATATTAATTTATAAAAAAATATAATTATATTTGAATTATAAATTAATGTATTAAATATGAGAATAAACCGAATTTTCTTAGGATTTTCGTTTGTTTTTCTAAGCTCTATTGTATGGGCTCAGATGAAAACGATTACAGGAAAAGTACTGGGTGTTGATGGTACACCACAAAGTGATGTGTCTGTTACCATACAAGGTACCACACAATCTGTCTATACCGATGAGACAGGTCAGTTTTCAATTGAAGCCGAACCAGGACAAACTATTGAAATTGCTTCATTTAATGATGAAAAATCAAGCTTTGTTGTAGGCAATCAAAATTTTTATGATGTAAAGTTACATGCAACTGCAGTAACATCTGCAAATCCTACTACATCTAAAGGTGAAACAGAACTTGAAGGAGTCGTAGTAACCGCTCTTAACATCACAAGGGATAAAAAGTCACTTGGATATGCGATACAAGCTGTAAGTGGTGATGACATCTCCAAGACAAGAGAGTCAAATCCTATTAACTCGCTTTCCGGAAAAGTTGCAGGGTTGCAGATTGTTAATAATAGTGGAACATTAGGTGGCTCTACTCAGATTCGTTTAAGAGGTATGAGATCTTTGTCTCAATCAAATAAACCTCTAATTGTTATTGATGGTATACCCCTAATTGATGAAAATATTAACAGTTCAGCTACACAAAGAGGAGCTGGAGGTATAGATTATGGAGATTCGTTTGGTGATATAAATCCAGATGATATAGAATCTATGTCAGTTTTAAAAGGTGCAACGGCGGCTGCATTATATGGTTCAAGAGCTATGAACGGAGCCATCATGATTACGACAAAAAAAGCTAAAAGAGGAAAAACCGACATAACATTAAATTCTGGTATTATTATAGATAAAGTTTATAAAATGCCTAGACATCAAAAACTATATGGAGGAGGAAGTAGTAGCCAGTTTAAAACACAAAACATTAACGGTACAGACTATTTGTTAGTTGATTACAAGACAGATGAATCATGGGGACCTAAATATGATCCTAACAAATATGTTTTAAATTGGAATGCTTTTGACCCTGAATTTTCTGAAGATTATTTAGTAGCAAAACCTTGGACATACCCTAAAAACGATTATAAAGATTACTTTAAAACCGGTATAACCTATAATAACGGTATATCTATCAGTAGAAGTATCGAAAATACAAATGTAAGAGTTGGTTATAATAATACTAAATCCACTGGTATTACTCCAAACTCAGAGTTAAATAAAAATGCTTTATCTATGAATTTAAACACTAAATTAAATGATAGATTAAAGCTGGACGCTTCTGCTGCTTATACTGTTACTAAAGGGTTCAACAGACCTGAAGTTGGCTACGGAGATAATAGTATTATGCAGAAAATGTTTCAATTTGGTCAAACTTCATTAGATTACAAAGATTTACAAAAATACCAATTAGCGAACGGAGTCCAACGACCTTGGAACAGAACCTCATGGAATGATGCAACACCTGCATATTCTGATAATCCATATTGGACAGCGTATAAAAATACAAATCAAGATAAAAGAGATCGACTTTACGGAACTGCTGGCTTAACTTATGATTTAACTAGTGATATTTATGTCAATGGTAAAGTAATGTTAGATACTTATTCTACGAATACTGAAAACAGAACTGCTATGTACTCGCAGTCAACATCAAAATATATAACTTCTGAAAGAAAATATACAGAATTAAATTACGAAGCAACTATTCATTTTGATAAAAATTTAGGAAATTTCTCAATTAATTCTTTTGCAGGAGCAAATAGAAGAGATTTCAGAGCTAGATACGTAGAAGGACAAACTCGTGGAGGTTTGATAGTTGCTGATTTATATAATTTATCTAACTCTGTGGAAACCCCTGCTATTCTAAATTCTAAAAGAAAGAAAAGAGTAAATAGCTTATTTTATTCATTAAGTTTAGGTTATGATAATTTCGTTTTCTTAGAAACGACTGGAAGAAATGACTGGTCATCATCCCTATCTTCTGCAAACAACTCGTTTTTTTATCCTTCAGTTTCCTCAAGTTTTGTGTTAACAAGATATATAAAAACTACTTGGCTTGATTTCTTAAAAGTACGTGCTGGATACTCAGAAGTTAGAAATGATACTGATGCTTATCAATTATCGGATACTTACTTGAACTCTGAATCAGCATTTCCAAATTATGGGACTAACTTTTTAGGAAATCCATGGTACTGGGTTTCAAGAGTTGCAAAAAATCCAAATCTAAAACCTGAAAAATTAGAATCTCTTGAGTTTGGATTGGAATTTCAATTATTAAAAAATAGAATTAGCGGAGATATTTCGTATTATAAAACAATAACTAAAGACTTAATTACAACCGTACCTCTGGATGGTTCTGCTGGAGTTCCATGGGCCAGTATGAATTCAGGTAAATTACTTAATCAAGGAGTTGAGGTTTCTTTAAACATCAACCCTATTAGAACTAAAGATTTTAGATGGGATTTTAACTATAATTTCTCTAAATCAGATAATGAAATTAAATCACTAGCACAGGGCTTAACTTCATTAACAATAGCTTCAGCTCCATTTAACGTCGCTGTTGCAGCTTTACCAGGATATCGTTATGGACAGATTTATGGAACTGACTATGTTTATTTAAATGGAAAAAGAGTGGTGAATTCAAATGGAGTTTATAAAAAAACATCTTCACCAGTAGCTTTAGGCTCTATTTTGCCTGATTTTACTATGACATTTAGAAATAGTTTTTCATATAAAAACTGGAGTTTAGGTGTACAGGTTGATTGGCAGAAAGGAGGAAAATATTTTTCAACTACCCATTTATTTGGAATGTATTCAGGAATATTACCTGAAACTGCTGCCAACGGTATCCGCGAAAACGGTATAGTTTTAGATGGTGTAAAAGAAGATGGTTCAGTTAATGATATAAATATAAGCGCAAGGAGTTATGGTCAACAATTTTATAGCGGTCCAGATGCTCAAAATGTTTTTGATGCAGATTTTGTAAAACTTAGAGAAGTATCGTTATCATATACATTGCCTGGTAAATATTTAGGAGAAGCAATTAATTCAATAACTTTTTCTGCATTCGGTAGAAACTTATTTGCTTGGGGATTAGCATGGAACTCAATAGATCCTGAGGTAGCTAATTACGGTAGTGGAAATGCATCCGGTATTGAAGGAGGTTCTTTACCTACAACCAGATCTTTTGGATTTAATGTTCAAGTTAAATTTTAATTTAAACTTTATCTATCATGAAAAAAATAATTACATATATTACATCTATCGTAATGCTATCATGTACGATATCGTGCGATAATGATTTTGAAAATATTAATAAAAATCCAAATCAGCCTGAAAAAGTACCGGGCTACACAACATTTAGTTTCGGAACCCGATATTTCGTTGATAATACACGTGATGAATGGGGCTCTGGGCGTATGGTTCTGCCTTGGGTTCAATATTGGGCTCAAAACAATTATACAGAAGAAGATCGCTATCAATATAGAGAAGGTTCTAATTCCAATTTGTGGAAATCATACTACATGGCAGCTAATAATATAAAACAATCAATATTATTGGTTGAAGCAGATCCAGAAGCTAACTCTTTGTATGGTGCTCCCCAAAATCAAATTGCAGCAGCTAGAATTATGCTTAGCTACATATTTATGCAATTAACAGATACTTACGGGAATGTACCTTACTGGTCTTACGGAGGACGCGACAATTCTGATTTTCAAGCTCTTCAAGTAGCTTTGTATAAAACTCCCAAATTCGCAACTCAAGAAATTATTTATACAGATATATTGAAAGAGCTTAAAGAAGCTTCTTTACAATTAGATGTATCTAAAACTGTATCGACAGGAGATAACATTTATAAAGGAAATGCCTTGAAATGGAAAAAATTTGCGAACTCACTTCGTTTAAGGATAGCCAATAGACTTAAGGAGGTTCTTCCAGATGCACAAACAGAAATAAATAATGCGCTTAGTGAAGGAGTATTTACTTCTAATGATGATAACGCTATTCTTAGTTATGGTACATCAAGTCAAGATGCCAACCCTATGTGGTATGCGTATTTTGTAAATAATCGTACTGACTTTAATGTAGCTAATACTTTTGTAGATTTATTAAAAGGAAAATTAGGTAACTTTGGACCAGATCCTAGATTACAAAAATTTGTTTCTCCTAAATCTGCATCTATTACAGATGTTAAAAATAATTCATATACAAGTTCAACAAACGTTGACGATTATGAGGGAATGCCTTATGGTGTAAATAGTGCAATGGCAACAGAAGTATATACTGCATCTACCATTTCCTTTCCTAGCTACGATATTTTAAATATTAGCAGAGGAGAAGTTTTAATGGAGTATGCAGAAGTTCAATTTATTCTTTCTGAACTTACTGGATGGAGTGATTCTTATTATAAAGCAGGAGTACAAGCATCATTGGAAAAATGGGGAGTATCATCAGCGGATATCACTACGTACGTAAGTGCCTTACCAGCAGTATCTCAAGAAAACGTTTTAACTCAAAAATATATAGCTTTATATATGCAGCCTCATGAAGCTTGGGCTGAATATAGAAGAACAGGCTATCCTAAAACCTTACTACTACCCAATAAAACATATACTTTACCAGCGAATCCAACATATCCTACTGGAACTGTATATACCTTTACATCTTTGGTGTCAGGTATGACAGATTTGCCAACAAGGATACCTTATCCAACTCATTTAGCAACCCAAAATACGGTTAATTACAATGAAGCAATTAAACAAATGGGAGGTAACGATATGAAAACAGTCAAACTTATTTGGGATAAAAATTAATTCTCTTAGAAATTAATTTCATAAATAAAAAACCTGTTGCAATTGCAACAGGTTTTTTATTTTATAATCATAATCGAACTAAAGTTAATAGTCTAATATAACTTGGATATCATTTGTATATTTTAGTAGTTCTTCTTTTCCATTCAAAAATGACAAAGCAATTAAAAAACTAAACTGTGAAACTGTTCCCCCGCATTTTTCAATTAATTCAGCACAAGCCTGAGCTGTTCCTCCTGTGGCCAATACATCATCATGAACTAAGATCCTTTGTCCGGATTTGATGTAGCCTTCTTTTATCTCAATTTTAGCCTTTCCATATTCCAATTCATATTCCTGAGATACTACAGGCGGCGGTAACTTCCCCGCTTTTCTAACTAATATAAAAGGAACATTTAATTCTCTGGCTATTTGTATTCCGAATAAAAATCCCCGGCTTTCAATTCCACATACAGCATCCACTTTTCCCCGGCTGTAATCAGCAAACAATTGAATTACCTGAGTACATAATTCCGGATTTAAAAATAAAGGAGATATATCTTTATATCCTATTCCCTGTTTAGGGAAATCCTGAACTCTTGCAATATGATTATCAATTTCTTTAAGTAAGTCTTTCATTTAATATGTTTGTTTAACTTTTTCAAATTTATTTCCAGGAATCTTCCTTAATTTCTTTTGTTTCAGTATCGGTAATCAACCAATTATTTTCAACTTTTTTTAATGTAAAATTTTGCTTTAAAGATTTTACTTTTCCATGATTATCTTTGATCTGATACAGAGCAAAAATAATAACCTGTTCTTTAGATGATTTGATCATTTCAGCAGTCAGTAAATTAGTCTGTTCAATCGTTCCAAACCCATTAGACGTCGAAGCAAATTTTTCTTCTGAATCCCATTTAGGATTTTTAGTTAAAGCATACGCTTTTGAAAAATCTTTATTCCCAATATATTGAATAAAACTTTTCACATTATCTAAACTCACCTGAGTATTTAATTCATCTTCAATTGAAGTGCTTGCTTCTTTAGTTTTAGATAAATCAATTGGAATATTTATCAACCTTCCATATAAATATTTTTCTCCAGCATTAGTCTTAATTTCAACATCCACACTTGCATTGGATAGTTTCTCCTTATCAAACATTGAAAAAGGTATTTTCAACCCTTTTTTCTGTGAAGGATCTCCTACAATGGATGAATTAACCGTACGTTTAGTTACATACACTACAGTCCCATTATTTATAAAAGATATGGAAAAATCTAACGGCAAGTTGGAATAGACTACAGTCTGTCCTGAATCATCAAGTAATTCAGGATACAAAATAAAACCATCATTTGTATCGGACTCGTTACTAACGGAAGAAAATCGCAAATTTATTCGGGTTGCTGTCTCAATTTGTTTTAACTTCTTCTCTTCCTCAGATAAAGGTTTAATATCGTCTTCAAAGACAGAACTATCTAAAGTATTCATTGATGTGCTTGACCATGCAATTTTATTTTCTTTAGCTAATTCTTCTGCCAAATCGAAGATCTGATCTGCTTTCTTACCATTCAGTAAGTTATATAATTCATCCCAACGTTTCTTTTCATCCAGTTCTCGCGATGTTTTAAATTTATAAATAAGTTTAACCGCTTCTTGAATCTTATCTTGCTGTAGTATAGTGAGTTTTGAAGATATGGATTCTAAACTTTGATTAAATGTTTGTTGAGAAGATCCGTCTATAGCTGAATATTCTTTTTTGCATGCATACATCAAAAAGAATATTCCTAATAACAAACAAAATATTTTTTTCATATAATTAGAATTGATGTTAAGACATTATTTATTTTTAAGTATATAACCCGAAATTTTTAAATTTTCAGTATTTTTATAATTTACTGAATCTTTGGAATTATAATCAACTATTTCTAAACCTGCATATTTAGCTATGGCATGACCGCCAGCTATATCCCAGAAATTTACAGGACTTAACCGTGCATATTCCTGAGCCTTACCTTCTGCTACCCATGCAATTTTCACAGCACTTCCCATTTGTATCATCTTTGTATCAGCAAATTGATTTTTTAACTCTTGGTAATATTCCTCATCAACGTTACTAAAATGTGATCGACTTGTCAAAAAAATATATGGATTTTGCTTCAAATAAGGAGAGGGCTTTAAACAAACAGAATTGTTTAATAATTCATCAATAATCAAATCTTTTTCAAGTAATAAATTTAAATCTTCATATCTACCTTTCCATTTGTAACTCCCTACTCCATCTGCGGCAAAATAAAAAGAACCTAAAGAAGGGGCTGCTAAAACACCTAACATGGAAGTATCCGGAGTTATTAGACCTATTGATATACAATATTCATCTGTTTTGTTAACAAATTCTTTAGTTCCGTCAATAGGATCAACACACCAATACTGGCTCCATTTGCTTAATTGAGTATGAATTTCTTTTTCTCCCTCTTCACTAAGAATAGGAATATTTGTTTCTGATAAATATTTAAATATAATTTCTTGTGCTTTCAGATCAGCTGTTGTTACCGGTGAATTATCTTCTTTTAGGGTAACGGAAAAGCCATCTGCATATAGTTTTAACACCTCTTTAGAAGATTCAATTGCAGCTTTGACCGCAAGGTTCAATAAATTTTTCATTGAAAAATATTAGTATGAATTTGAACTACCTTCATTTTGCGATAATGCCTTAGCAGAAGAAGTACCTATTCGTTTTACTCCCATTTTTATCATCTTTACAGCCTCATCATAAGTTCTGACACCTCCTGCAGCTTTTACCGGTAAAGGTTGTGAATATTTTAGCATTATTTCTATTGCCGGAAATGTAGCTCCATTGGGTTTACCATCTTCCGTTTGATAGAAACCTGTTGACGATTTTATAAATATATTATTCCATTGGGATGAATCAAAATTTTCCTGTGCCCATTGTGACATTAAACTACATATTGACTGTATTTGTTCATCTGACAAAGCGGCTATTTCTATAATCCATTTAACTATTTTTGCTTCTTTCAAGCCTAATGAAGTTCCCTGTACAAATTCCTCTTTAACCAAATCTAAATCTCCATTTTTAAATGCTGTATAATTAATTACATAATCCAGCTCATCAGCTCCATCTTTTATCGCTTGTTTGGCTTCTTTTAATTTTGATTCAAGCAAATAAGTCCCTTCATGAAAACCTATAACAGTTCCAACTTGTACCTTTGAATTAGAATTAAGTATTAATTTTTTTACACGTTGCACATATTCAGGTCTGATCATAACCAGAAAAAAATGATTGCTAATAGCTTCTTCCGTAATTTTTTTTACTTCCTCCCAGGTTTGTTCACTTGTTAAACCGCTCTGAGCAGGTAGTTTCAAGTATGTTGAATCTAAATAACTTTTTATGTCCATGGTTATACAATTGATAATTTTTATATTATGGTTTAATTTGGCGAGAAATGCTTTGCTCTAAAGAAATAATGGTCTCTGTTCTCTCTATGCCTTTGATACCCTGAATTCCATTTCTAAGTACTCTCATAAGATGATCATTGTCTTTACATAAAATTTTAATGAAAATAGCGTAGTTACCTGTAGTAAAATGCGCTTCAATAATTTCAGGTATTTTTTTCATATCACTTACAGCATCTTTATAATTTGCCGATTTTTCTAAGAACACACCTACATAAGCAGTTGTTTTATATCCTAAAATTTTATAGTTCAAGGGTGTTATCGGGTCATTAATTATACCAGCTGTTTCAAGCTTTTTAATTCGTTGATGAATAGCGGTTGATGATACTCCTACTTCTTTAGCTATTTTAGAAACCGGAATTTTTGAATTTACCATTAAAGCGTTCAGAATTATTTTATCTATCCCATCTAACTCAATAGTATGTAAATCTGATATTCTCACTTTTTTTGGTAAAATTACAAATTGTTATTGAATGTAAAAACATTATAATTATCACATTTTCCTTAATTTACTGCTACTGTCTTGTATAAAAACTGTAGATTTTTTTATTTTGTGCTTCTATACAAAATAAGTACCTTTGAACCCTAAGAAAACTAAAAAAACATGCAGGACAACATGCTGAATCACCCGGGATTAATTACAATTTTCGCGGTTTCAATTATTATTATGCTACTCTTGGATTTGGGAGTCCTAAACAAAAAATCACATACTATTACTAATAAAGAAGCTGCAATTTGGTCTATTGTATGGATTTCGTTGGCAATGATTTTCAGCGGTGTAGTTTATTATGTCTTTAAAGAGGCAGATGGACATAAATTTGCGTTGGAAAAATTTTCACAATTTCAATCTGCCTATTGGATTGAAAAAGCTTTATCTGTAGACAATCTTTTTGTGTTTATCATGGTATTCGGCTTTTTCAAAATACCTAAACAATATCAGCATAAAATTTTATTCTGGGGTATTCTGGGTGCTCTCTTGTTTAGAGCTATATTCATTTTCCTTGGAGTAGAAATGATTAATCGTACCTATGTACCTCCTTTTTCAATCGGAAATCTTCATTTTGTTTTAGATAGTAAAAGTGCTGAACATGCGGATTTTGAAGGACTTCGCTTTTTCAGACCTAACGTTATATTAACCCTATTTGGAGTTTTCCTTATCTATGCTGGTATTCATTCATGGACTGCTAAAGATGAGGAGGAGGAAGCAGAAAAGAAAGATTTAAATGAAAGTTTCGGAGCTAAGTTTGTACGAAGATTTTTTAAAGTTTCTAAGGAAATGGACGGTGGTAAGTTTTTTACTATTAAAAATGGAATACGTATGGCTACCCCTCTTTTTACAGCTTTAGTCATTATAGAATTTACAGATTTAATATTTGCTGTCGATTCTATTCCTGCTATTTTTGCTATTGCTCCCAATGATCCGTTTATCTTATACACCTCTAATATATTTGCTATACTTGGACTGCGTTCCCTGTATTTTTTACTTGCAAATTTTATGTATATGTTCAGTAAACTTAAATATGGCCTTGCTATCATTTTGAGTTTTATAGGAATAAAAATGCTGATGGCTCCTATTATACATATACCTTCTTTAGTCTCTCTGGGAATTGTTGCTGGTGTACTGATTCTATCTGTAATAGCATCTTTAGCCTTTCCTGAAAAGAAAAATGCATAAATTAATTAATAATAAACAATCAACACTTAGATATGAGCAAACCAATTTCCGAATTTATTGAAAAATATTATTTACATTTTAATTCTGCTGCTTTAGTAGATGCAGCCAAAGGATATGTTGCACATCTTAAAGATGGTGGTAAAATGATGATCACCATGGGAGGTGCTATGAGTACTGCAGAATTAGGAAAAATTCTGGCAGAAATGATCAGACAGGATAAAGTAGCAATTATATCATGTACTGGGGCAAATCTTGAGGAAGACATAATGAACCTTGTTGCCCATTCTCATTATAAAAGAATTCCTAATTACAGAGATCTTACTCCTGAGCAGGAATGGGATTTACTTGAAAATCACCTGAATCGTGTTACGGATACCTGTATACCTGAAGAAGAAGCTTTTAGAAGATTACAACAACATATTGAAAAAATATGGAAAGATGCTGATGCTAAAGGAGAAAGATATTTTCCTCATGAGTATATGTATCAGATGCTACTATCCGGAGTTTTAGAGCAATATTACGAAATTGATCCTAAAAACAGCTGGATGTTAGCAGCAGCTGAAAAAAACTTACCTATTGTTGTTCCCGGCTGGGAAGACAGCACAATGGGAAATATTTTTGCTGCTTATGTAATTAAAGGTGAAGTGAAAGCATCAACCATGAAATCCGGAATTGAATATATGGCATATTTAACTGAATGGTACAGAAACAATTCATCCGGTAAAGGAGTAGGATTTTTCCAGATTGCAGGAGGTATTTCCGGAGATTTCCCTATATGCGTTGTGCCTATGATGTATCAGGATTTAGAATGGGAAGATGTTCCTTTCTGGAGCTATTTTTGTCAAATTTCTGATTCTACCACCAGTTACGGCTCTTATTCAGGAGCTGTTCCTAATGAAAAAATTACTTGGGGAAAATTAGCCATTGATACACCTAAATTTATCATTGAAAGTGATGCGACCATTGTAGCTCCACTTGTTTTCGCTTATGTTTTAGGAATGTAAAAATTTAAACATTTATAAAAAAAACGGCTCAAATTTTATTTTGAGCCATTTTTATAGTTATTAAGGATTGATAATAACTCAATTTTTTCTGTTTCAGACAACGGCTTACTATATATTCCACGTGAAATATCCGTTGAATCTATTTGTTGGGGAAATATACCCAGATTTAAGTAATAATTCAGTTTATGAAGAGTAAAAGCCGGCGCTGGAGTATCAAAGTTTAGCGAATAATCGGTAGACACATTAATGTCTAAGTTACCTATCTTTTTTCTTTCATATTTATTTAGTATAAATTTACCTGGTTTCCATAGATTTTCTTTTCTAAACCCGATTATTTTAAAACTTGGATTTAAATTTTGAATGACTGAAAAACTAAAAGTAACCATAAAAATTAATGCAGATGCATACACCAAACCCAAAGCAACTTTCCGATTAAAATTAATAGAGGTGATTAAGACAAATAGCAAAATAAAAACTCCATCTAACATAAATCTGTATTGTCCTGAAAAATTAAATATTAGAATAATTTTTGTAATAATTAAAATTCCGAGTGCTATTTCTGACTTTTTCCGTACTTTAAACATATAAAGAACATAAGCTATAATAACCAGGACAATAAGAATATGAATAACTGAACTAAAGTGCTTCAATACAAACCAATAATACAGTTTTTGATACAGTGTGAATGACTGGATTTCCTCTAAAGTAAATTTTGTGTGATACGTAAGTAAAGCTGCTATTTGATTGGAATAATCTAAAATTCTTGAATCCGGCATCCAAAAGGAAGATACTTTTAGTATCGTTACAGGAAAAAAGGGCAAAGAAGAAACGTATATATTTTTAACCAGATATAATGAAATTAAAAAAATAGGAATCAAAAAATACTTATAACTATACTTTCTGTTTTTTTGCATCAAATAGTTTATAAAAACCCAGGCCGGCAACCAAAAAGTTATTGGTTTTACAATAAAAAGAAAAGTAGATAAAACCAAAAAGAAAGGGTAATCCTGTGTACTTAATTTATTATATAACAACTCATTAGCGGTAATTAAACTAAATAAAAAAATCATTAAATCAGGAGATGGTGACTGTAAGAACATAAAGCTGATCGGAAGAAAAACCAAAAGCTTATAACTATCCCTTTCATACGCATACAATAAATAAATAAATGATACGAATATGTTTAATCTGCAAAAAGGATCAATGGTATCATCTAAACCTGCCTGTAATATATGAAAAAAAGAAACCTGACCAATACTCCAATCTATGTTGGCCATGCCCTTGATAATACCTAATTCATTTAACCAGTCAATTGTGGGAATATAATAACCAAAATGATCTAGTATAAATGGATATAAGCTTCCGATCATAAATAGTATTCCCAAAATTATAAAAAAATTAAATTTGAGTTTTAAGGCCTTTAATTTATGTACTACTTCTCTCCATTTGCTATAATAAGGAATTAATGAAATTAAAATCATTATTACTTCTAATTTTAAACCTAGCGGGACAAAAAAAGCTGATAGAGATAAAACGACGGCTAAGAATATAAGACCGGAAATAAGTGTTAAAGCAATACTCTCTGACTTAAATTTAAACAATATTAAACTCCACAATCCCCAGCCTAATACGGATATGAAAATAAGAATGAAGTAAATAATTTCTAACAGCATATTTAAGTTTTTGATTTATGAAACAAAAGTATTGATAATTAGTGTATATAAATTTCAATCAGAACTATTAATTTTATCCAATAAATAATCTTTGCCTATAAATTCACTACAGGTAAGAATACTACCTATAGCGACACCGTATATTCCATGAAGGCCTGTACTCTGCCCTGTTAAAAAAAGGTTTTTTAATTTTGTCTGAGGCAGTAAAAAAGATTGCATAGGATTGGATGCATCTTTAACAAACCCATACATTCCTCCTGAACTGGTTCCAATATAATCTCTGTAAGTTAAAGGAGTTGATGTATACGATCCTATAATTGAATCTTTTAATCCGGGAATCATCTGTTCTACCTCATCGAGCAATCTTTCAGCAAAGTTATTTTTAAACTTTTCATATTCTGGTCCTCTTTCTGACTTATTTGAAATAGTATTAAAAGAATTTTCCCATTGTTTCACCTCTTTAAAATGCATATAAGTCAGAATAGTCATTTCTTTTGCATAAGCTTCATTTTTTTCATCGGCACTAAATGATATCATATAACCTTCAGGCCAGCTATTTTCAGAATAATTTACTATTTCCCAGACTCTATCTTCATTTTTAAAATGATATTGGTTTGCATTTCTGTAAAGAATTGTCTCTGGCTTTAAAGTTAAAAATAAGCTAAAAGATGAGATGGTATCTTTATTTTCATTAATTCTTTTATAATATGATTTTTTAATAGAATCACCTTTAAATAAAGTTAAGAGTTGTCGGGCATCTATGCCGGATATGTAATTTTTAGAATAAATTTCCTTGTCATCACTAAGCTTAAGATACTCTACCTGAGTGTTTTTAATTACGATTTCTTCTACTTTTGTGTTTTTTATTAGTTTACCACCCAAATGACGTATATTTCTGGTCAATAGTTTAGCTATCTGACTTCCTCCCCTTCTACATCTCCAGGCACTATTCAAGTATGAATTAACTATTAATGCGTGAACATAAAAAGGTGTAGTATCTTTTTCACCTGCATATAAAAAATTAATGCCTGATAATACTGCTCTCAGTTTGGTATTTTGAGTAAGGGAATTGATTACCTCATCTGCTTTTTTTTCCATTAAAGATAAATTCTTATCCCAACAAAACTCTCTCTTTTCAAGATTATGCAATGGAAAGCAAAAGCAATAATATTCAATTAAATCTATATACTTTTCAAGAGCTTCTCTTTCTTCCGGAAAAAATTCAAGAAGATTTTTAACAAAATTATCCTTGCCTTGAGAATAGGGATATTGATTAGGATCTCCATCGAACGAAATAAAGTCAAAGGTTTCATCCATTTTCTTTAATTTCAATTCATTATAAATACCCAAATAAGAAAATATTTTATATAGATGCTCTCCTTTATCTAAACTTCCAATATAATGAACACCTGTATCAAATATTCGCTTATCTCTTGAAAAGGTCTGAAGATTGCCTCCGAACTGATTATTTTTTTCAATCACTACTACATTATAACCTTCCAGCAATAAAATGTTGGCACAGATTAATCCTCCTAACCCACTTCCTATAATAGCAAAATCATAATTTTTTTCCATCTTGCTTTCTTCTCATTATAAATATATCTTTTTCTTGAAGAACAATCTCAAAATTTTCCCAGCTATGATTTATTTCAGTACGTATTCCTATCAGCCATTCAACTGAATTAGGTATTCCCTTATCTAAAGGTATTCCCTTATCTGTAAAAATCAGAGTATTGTAAGATTCCCAATTATCCGGAATTTCATTGATGAAGTTAATCGGATACTTTTTTTGTGAATATGAATTTTCTATAATTTTCCTTTTTAATTCATCATCTTCTACTACTGATATTTTCCATGTTGGCGAACTATACAATAAGAGTAAGTCTAAAACGCACCAGCTATCAGTATAGTGAAAAGCTTTAACTTCATCAGGCAGATTTTCATAAATCTTTGTATAAAAATTTTTGTACCATTCATATTCTGTTTTAATAGCTTTCTTTATAGACGGCCCCTTATATAAATAGTTTAGAAAAAGCTTATTTCTAAAATAATCGGGTGATTCTAATGGAATTTTAAATTTTTTAAATTCACCTCTGAACCATTTCATAATATTTTTTGTTCTTTCTGAATAAGAATTTCCAAATGAACAATCCTTATACGATATTTTATCTAAATATCTGACCGTTATGGTGCCTGAATTTACCCATGTTTCTTTTTTGGGTAACCTGTCTGAATTTCCATGTATCATCACAGGCTGAATATCCATTTTTAATTTTTCTGCCAGATAAAACGCACCTTTGTGAAATCGACGAATTTTAGAATTATCAGAACGGGTTCCTTCAGGAAAAATAATTAAAGAATATCCCTGATGTATTTTTTCTTTTAAATCATTTAAATCTGTATCCAAATCTTTGCTTGTGGGAAAATATCCTGCGACACGGATAATTTTTCCAAAAAAACGTGAATTATAAATACGTTCATTAATCATAAATATTTGTCTGTAATCAAACATTCCCATAATGATGGTATCCAACTCAGAAGAATGGTTAGCTATGATAATAGTAGGCGTATCATACAATTTTTTTGAGAACCCCACAGATTTTACATTTACGCCAGGAAACATGAAAATTAACGTCCTGAAAATAGTTTTAAATATTTTAAATAAAAACGTATTTTTCTTTGTTTTTCTTTCCGGTAATAAGGGGGAAAATATAAAGGCTGCACTATTGAGCAGTAATGACATTAACAGGAAAAAGCCAAAGCCTAATATCCCTGTAACAAAATTTAATAATCTGAAAGGTGTATACCCTTTTTGTTGTGGTTTTAATAAAAGTACAGAAAATAGCCAGGGTTGTACAGTAAATGATATGAATACTACAACCAGTAACCCTATTAAGGGTATAATGGCAATGGATTTAATTGCCGGATGTTTGGCAAAGATAAGAACACCAAAGCAAAGTATGGTGGTTAATGCAGACATGATCACTCCTGATTTATACGTTTTCATTTGATTTTCACCGGTTGTATATTCTTCAAGTAAAGCCTGAGATATAAATATTGAGTAGTCTATACCTAAACCGAAAATTAAAGTGGTAATTATAATATTAAACGCATTGAACTGTATTCCAAAAATCCCCATAATGCCAAGAGTGACCATCCAGCCAATAAAGATGGGAATATTAGTAAGGAGCGTAATTTCAATACTTCTGAAATATATAAATACAGCGACAAAAACAACCAGAGTAGATATCCAGAACAAATCATTAAAATCTTGTTCCAGATTACCTAAAATATTCTCCTGTAAATTTTTTCTGTCTATAACTAAAACATTTTTATTAGTAGAAGATATTTCTTGAATTAACTTTTGGGAATTATCGTCTTTGATTTTAATCACTGTAGTTATCCCTGTTATTCCGGACTTGGAAGCAATAAAGTCATCTAAAAACAAATCTTTATACAACTGGTGGGACTCCTTAGACATTGGCTCATAATAAGTATCAAGAACATCATAAAAAGGCTGAAATGTTGTTTCTTTAAATCCTACTTTTTTTCCTTCGGAAATTAATAGTTGTTGTACTAATTTAATCTTGTCCGGGCTCCAGAAATTTTTCCAGTTTTGAATTCTTTCCTTTTGCTGCTCTTCAGATAGCAATAATCCGCCTATGGAGCTAAAGCTTAGAATTTCTTTTGAATCTTTTTTTTGTTTCAGTTGTTCATATAATTCATGATTTGTCTGCAAACTATTATCGTAGGTATTTCCATAAGAAACTACATAAATCGATTTTGAGGAGTAATCATTTAATTTATTTAAATTATCTTCTGCTAACTGCAAGTTTGCAGGCACATAATTTAGTGAGTTTAAATCATTATTGAATCCTACTTTATTAAAAGTAAAAAGACAAACTGTAATTACTAAAAAACAAGCCCCAAGCACATATTTATTTTGAGAAAAATCGTAAGCTGATAATCTATCAATAAATGTATTTTGTAATGTCTTTATTCTCTGCTGTGGTTTATATACCTGAGGTATAAATAGTAAGGCAAACAGAGCTGCTCCTAAAACACTAACAGCCGCAAATATTCCTAAGTCTTTTAATACATCCGAATGTAACAATAAAAGACATAAGAAGTCTACTGCTGTAAATATGGCACACATCAGTAAAGGGCTAACAATATCTTTAAAGAGTTTTTTAATATCTCCGCTACTTCTGTAGTGACTGAGAATATGAACAGAATAATCTAAGGTTATTCCTAATAAAACTGAACCTATGCCTATAGAAACTGCCGATATTGTCCCCTTCAGCAGATAAAGCACAGAAATTCCTAATAAACTACCAAATATTGCCGGAACAAATATGACTATGGGTATATATAGTTTTCTGTAAAAATAAACATAGAGAGTAAGCAGCAAAATTAAGGCTATGCCCATAGTCAACTGAATATCTTTTTTTATTTGTTGGGCATTGGCTACTGATACTGCCACAGCCCCGTAATATTCTGCTTTGGATTTATCCGTATATTTTTTGTTCAGTTTATTTACAATCTCATCCAGCAAATGAATAAATTCTGTATTTTTATCTGTTTCGCTTGCGGGCAACTTAGTAGTGATAAAAAGTAGCAGATTTTTCTTTTGTTTACTGATAACAAATCCGTCATCTAATTCAAAATTATCCACAACCTGAACTTGCTTTAATTTTTTGAGTCCCAGAAAAAGCATTCCGAGCGGATCCTTCCTTATCATCTGAGTAGTTACAAAACCACCGGGAGATAACAAGGAATGGTAACTTTCATTAATTTTGTTCTGAATAGGCTGCGTTGCTATTAATGAATCGAGATATTTGTAGTCTTGTTCATCCAAAAACAAAGGCAGATTTTCCTGAACAAAGTCCATCAACTCACCTATTTTATCTTCATTAATTCTAGTTTGTAATTTTTGAATATAATCCGCACAACTAATACGGGCTAATGAATCAAAATCTTTGGCGTAAGATTTTAAATCATCCGGATGATCACCTTCAATATTTATAATTAATTTATCTGAAAACCGTGCTGTTTCTAATACATTTTTTATTTCTTCCGATTTTCCATCAGCTGGTAGTAGTCTTGTAATATCTTCTTCAAACTTTATTTTACTAGCAAATAAGATCAAAAGTCCTGTTAAAAGTGCAGTAAGTGAATAAAACAGGCCCTTTCTTTTAGAAAAGAAATCGTACAGTAAATTAAACATTTTCAAAAAAATTAGTTTTGCAATATAATTTATATTAACGAATTGTACTAACCGTACACTTGTTTAGTTATGGGTCTGTATAAAATTTTTACTTTTTTTATTATCTAATATGAAATATGTAACAACTCCAGCTAAAAAAGAGCAGATAATACTAAAAATTATACTACCAACAATGTATTCTAAAATATGATTACCAGCAGTATTGGAATAAGAATCAAAATCATCCCATTTAAATTCCATTTCTTTATTTCCCAATAAAAAATTACCTGTTGCACATCCAGCATATACAATAAATGGAATTAAAGGTGGCAGGCTTATATTCGAAAAAGCAAAGGCAATAAACTTATTAAGCCGAAACATAACAGCTAAAAAAATAGCGGTCACTGCATGAAATCCCCAAAGTGGAGATAGACCTATCAAAATGCCTAAAGCTACCGAAAAAGATTTTTTTAAGGGAGTATCCTGACTATGTAACAAATCTTCAAAAAAAAAGCGTTTAAATCCTTTATTCTTAAATTTCCTCAAGTAATCTCTAGGCTTTATATAAAGCAATGATATTATTACTAATACCGTATTAAGTAAAGATATACGACTAAAATCCATATAGGGTCTGAAATGTGAGACTCTTTCCGTTTCGTCATACAAAACTTTTATGGGAATATTCTTCACTTTAATACCATTCCATGAAGCGCGTACAATTATTTCAATTTCAAACTCGTATTTTGAGGTATAGCATTTTATGCTTTTGAGCTTTTTAATGGGGTAAATTCTAAAACCGGACTGAGTATCGGATAATTTCACCCCTGTTTCAAACCAGTACCAGAAGTTTGAAATTTTATTACCTGAACTACTACATTTAGGCACTCCTTCCTGATCCATGTTTCTTGCGCCTATAAGAAGAGCTTCCCCGTTAGTAAGGATTTCGTTAACAAATGAAGGAATATCATCAGGATAATGCTGCCCGTCAGAATCAATTGTAAACGCAAAATCAAATCCCAGTTCAACTGCTTTGGAAAAACCACTTTTCAGAGCCTCGCCTTTTCCTTTATTAATCGTGTGTTCAATTATTTCTAATCCCTCATACGATTGAAGTATTTGAGTAGTTAAATCCGTAGAACCATCATTAACTATAATAATATCTTTTGTGTATTGAAGTGTTCCTTCAATGACTCTTGAAAGTGTATTACAATTATTGTAAGTAGGAATTACAACACATGCATTTATGCTGTGCAGACAGTTGTTGTGTTCCAAGGCATTTAGTTTTAAATTTTATTTTAAGGTTTCCAGCATTTTTTTAAGCTGAGCATCATTCACACTCGTGATTTTTTTCTTTATAAAATCCTTATCTTCATCAATATTTTGATTATAACCGGCAATTTTAGGTAGATTTTGCTGAATAGTCAAACGTACAAAACGGGCTTCTATATCATTAGGATGAGCTTTAATGTAAGATTCAATCCATGCTCTTCCATTTTTTATCTGTCCTTTTTTCTTTAGTAAAGGCTCATATCTTGCCAAAAGCATATACGCAGCTCCTTTGTAAGCCATTAAAACAGTACCGTTAGATTGTTGCACAGATTTTAGACTATTAAAAAATGCATCTGCTTTTTCTTCTGAATCTACAGCTGTTCTGTAAGACTCTCGAACTTCTGACACTGAAGGCTGAGCTGAAAGGAAAAGAGAAAATATTGAAAATAATGTTAATAAATACGTTTTCATAATTTTTTGTTATAGATTCCACTAAATTTTAAAGCAACAGTTTCTTCAAAATAAGTTACGCTTTTTAGTGAAATGTTATTATCTTCTTCCTTAATGTCAAAATCCATTCCAATTTTAGAATTTTCTTCCGGATTGATAATTGCCATAAATTTTATATTCTCAGCAGTTTGCAATTGTAAAGAGACGTTTAAGTAACCTTCTGTTACTTCTTTTATAATCTGCATCATGCATACACCCGGAGTTACAGGGTGCCCGGGAAAGTGTCCTTCAAAAATTTTGTGTTCTTTATTCAGACTTATACGTACTGTAAATTTATTTTTTTCAATTTCTGAAAAATGTTCAATTTCATAAAAATTTTCCAAAAGTGAATTCTTCAGCTCTATCATACGTTCAAAATATTTCGGCAAATGTAATTATTTTTCAATCATTTTTTCAATTGAGATTTACTATCCTAATTCTCAAGTACTTTTAAATTAATTTGTAACTTAACAGCATTATGCGTTATCTCAACATCCGGGAAATCTGACTTATTATAAACAAAATCCAGGCTTATTTTTGATTTTTTCTTTGATGCATAAACTGTTTTCTCTAAATTATCTGATTGTTTTGAAATATAATAGTATATGCTTTTATTTTCAAGCAATGATTCATATACAGTATATTCTTTATATTCATATTGATTTACAACGTTAGTGTTTTGATTTAGTAATAGTAAAAAATCGCGCTTCAATACGTTTAAGATTATTTTTCTATTAAGTTGTTCTATAGCATAATTTAGTTTTAGCTGTTCCTTAATTAATTCAAAATCGATAAGTTTAGCGCCTATTTCAGTAAGTACTGCTACCCGATAATGTTCTTCATTTATTTTTTTTATCGCTAAAATTCCACTGAGATCATGATCGTAAATATTAATATTTATTCTAAATACTTTTTCGATGTTTTTATCTGTTAAATAATTAGGCGTATATGTTTCAACGATTGTATTAACTTTTGTAAATGACTGATTATAAGAACTGCAAGAACCCATTACCAGTAAAAGTAAATAACTAAAAATTAAATTTCGCATCGGAAATAGTATTATTTTTTTTCTGATTACTAAATGTAATAATTGTATAATCTTCAGTAGGTTCTGTAACTTTAATTGTATTTACTAAATACGTATTTCCGCTAAGACCTATTTCCACCTGTTTTATATATTTTTTAATATTTTTATCTTTTGGAACCATAACTACTTGGTAGTGTTCTGAAACTTTATAATAATTTATTTGAAATTTACTTTCATCGAAAATGTTTTTACCTTGTATGGTTCCGGAAATTACCTTACTGAGCTCTTTTAGCATTTCACTTGATGACATATTCATTTCTTTTTTCTTGCCATTATCATTTATATGCATTTTGTTATTTTTCAAAATCATATAATAATTATAGGGTGAGGAATATTCCCATCGTACATTGCCTGACTTAAAATAAAGTTTCCCTGATGACTTTATGTCTTTTTCCATAAAATCCATATGCTTAACCTGAGAAAAATTAGATTCTAAAGAACTAATTTTTGATGAATAATTCTCGACATTGATTTTTAATGCTTTAATTTCCGAAGAGGTCAAAGCTTTTTTCTGCCCTAACATACACGTAGAAATTAATAAAAGAACCACTATTAGTTTGTTATGATTTCTCATGATATAACAATTAAATGAAGTTTAATTTATGCAAAAATATGTTTTTAAATTTGATTCAACTTAAAGCCTGAGAATTTTGAATTTTAATTATAGTTTTTTTCTCTATTAATAATTTCCCCCAATTGTTTAATTGCCAAAGAACTTTAACTAATTCTTCTCCCAGTTCTGTAAGCGTATATTCAACTCTTGGTGGTAATTCATTAAAGTTTTGTTTTTTTATGAGACCATCTTCCAACATTTCTTTTAACTGCTGATTTAGTACTCTTCTATCCACGTTCATAATACCTCTCAAAAATTCACTGGGTCTTTTTTTGCCTTCATTCATCTGCCATAAGATTGGGATTTTCCATTTTCCGCTTATTGTATTTACTGCAAATTCCAAAGGGCAAACTTTATTTTGTATAGCAGGTGTCTTTTTATTCATAATATTGACTTATAAATCCCTAAGGGATAAAAATATGCGTTATTGTGCATCATTTAATTTTTTTGAATTTTTGCATTCGTTAGCTAAAAACTCTTACGTATGTCAAAGTTAAAAAAACAATTAGAAAAATTAAATGCAGAACTGGTAAAACAGCTTCCTCAAGAAATTCAAAATGCATTTCAACGTTCAATTCTTGATTTGAAAGAAAAAAGTCTGGAGTGGAAATTCTTGAAAAAAGGAAAGAAAATTCCTTTTTTCAATTTAGATTCTACATTAGGCAAACCCATAAATTCTAACAAGATATTTAAAGAATATGACAAGCTTATACTGGTCTTTTTTAGAGGGAGCTGGTGTCCGTATTGTAATCTTGAATTAAAAGCATTAGATGAGCTTATTCCATTAATAAAAAATAAAAATTCATTGCTTTTGGGTATCTCTCCTCAAAATATAAATCAAAGTCTGGATATTCAAAAAAAACTTCAATTAAGTTTTGATATTTTAATTGATAAAGGAAATGTTTATGCAAGTCTGCTGGGTATTTCATTTTCTGTACAAGATTTTGTAATTCCCTATTACAACCAACTGGGTATTTACTTTTCAGATTATAATGAACAATCTTGTAATCTTCTCCCTATTCCCGCAGTTTTTATAATTAATAAAAATCATGAAATTATATATTCTTATGTAAATCCTGATTATACGGAAAGGATAAATCCTGAGGATATACTTCTAAATTTATAGAAGATGGCTAACCTTTTAAATCTGATGTTTCATTTATAGTCACAAATTGGTAACCCAGAGACAAAAAATAGGGAATAATTATTTCCAGAATAGGAATAGTTCGGGAGTGAGAATCATGAAGTAAAAGGATACTTCCATTTTTTGTCTTATTTTTTATTTTATCAGTGATTATTTTTATTGGCTGTGATAGGGTATCGTAAGGCCTGACCGACCATCCAACAACTGTAAGGTTCATTTTTTTTACAGCGTGAGCCAGATGAGGGGTTGTTATTCCGTAAGGAGGTCGAAAAATAGACTTTTTCTCTCCTGTAATTTTTGCAATTTCCTCCTGAGTTAGCCTTAATTCTTCTGTCCAGCCTGAGGATAGTTTAAAATCAATATATTGGGAATGAGTATAACTATGATTTGCTATGGCATGGCCATCTGCAACAATCGTTTTTGCAATTTCTGGATATAATTTTAAATTTTTGCCTACACAAAAAAAAGTGGCTTTGCAATTGTATTTTTTTAACAATTTTAAAACTCTTAAGGTAAAATCCGGATTAGGACCGTCATCAAAAGTTATTGCAATTTCTTTTTTACCATCTGTTTTAAGCTTATGAAATCCTTTGATAAAAAAATTAGTCTGAATACAGGTTATCCCTATTACAATCAGGCTAATTTCAATTACTAAAAAAAATGCTCCCCACAGAATAGGTATAATTTTTAACCAACAAGCCAAAAAAGTAAATAAAACCAGAGACAGAATTATTCCGAATTTCATTTTTCTAATAATAATAAACTATGATTTTTATTTTCTTTTTGATGATAGATTAAAATGGTCTTTACCTCATTGACATCTTTCTGATTTAACTTAATTATTTGCGGAATCTGTTGTTTTTTTAATATTTGAGCTGCCATCCAAAATGCAAAAGCAGATGAAGAATCATTTTCTCCAAAAACATGTTTATACCCCAACTGTAAATTGTTTTTAAACAAATTTTGCGCTACTTTATTATAACTATTTGTGTCCTCTTTATCTCCATTGTATCCTAACATAACTGCATCAATATCCTCTACTTCGCGTCCGTTTCTATTTAAAAAAACAGAAATAAATTCTGTTATGTTCACAGGATTGTAATTTTTTTCAACATCTATAATTTTTGCATAGGTTTTCTCGGTAGGTTTATCTGAAATAATTGAAAATGTTGCTCCTTCTGAATATATGGTCCCCCGGGTTTGAGATTTTAAAAGCCTGGATAGCTCCTGATCACTTTTTTTTAAAAATCCTGCTTTATCAAAAAACAAACTGAATTTATCTGCATTTTCATCAACACTTCCTACTAGAACTGATTGTTCTCCTCTTTCCGAAATATATAGACAAGCATCCAACAATGCAGAATCAAACGAAGTTGTTCCATCTGTATATGTCATATTATAATTCTTACAGCCTATAGATAGGGCTACTGCGGCGGCAGCCATATTATGAGTAGATTGAATAAAAGGTGTTGGATTTATAGATTGTTCATGATCTTCCAGCATAGATTCAATAAATTTTTCAGAATCCCGCTGGCATCCTAAACCCGTACCGGTTATAATAGCATCAGGGTTTTTAACCCCTGCTTCTTCCATAGCTTTATTAGCTGCATACGACGCCATTTTTATACTTTTTCCCATACGTCTTAATTGCATAGGTGGAATAATTTCTTTATAGTTGGGTTCTACAGCATTGATCACACTTGTATTGGAATAATCATTTATCGGCTCTAAGAAATATCCTTCCTGATATGTCGGCTGAATAGATATACAACCTAAACCATTTATATATATGGGAATCATAGCATTCTTTATGTTACAGACTATTTAAAGAACAAAAATACACAAATAAAAAAGATTTAAAACTTATTGAAGAAACTAAAGTCATTCGTTTATCTAAATAAAAAAGCATAAAAACCTATTCAGGCTTTTATGCTAAAAAAAAATATTATACTTTAGCTTACGAAGCTACTGTATGCATGCGCGGATACCAAACTGTACATAATATACCTTCACTAGCTACTCTAGGGTGTGCACAGTTATTTGTCTGGAATTTTGAACATTTCAGACAATCATCATCAGGATGAGCTACTGCTTTAAATTCAAAAGAGTTACATACCTGATTTTCTCCTACTCCAATCTCTTTTACTGAACATAATTGACCTTTCAACAAATGTTCACAATTTCCACAACAGTCTGCTAACTTTAAATCCATAATTTTAATTTTTTAACTAAAACAAAATTAGAGATAAAATCAATAAGATTAATTCTAAATAACTCAAAACCATTAATTTGTAATTAGAATAAATTTAAATAAAATTGGAAACTCTTTAATTTCATAAACATTATATACTATATAGAATAGTTATAAAACATTCTTTAATTTGCCTATAGCACTATACCAATTGAAAATAAAAAAGCATAAAAACCTATATAGGCTTTTATGCTCAAAAAAAATATTATACTTTAGCTTACGAAGCTACTGTATTCGCACGCGGATACCAAACTGTACATAATATCCCTTCACTTGCTTCTGTAGGGTGTGCACAGTTTTTAGTCTGGAATTTTGAACATTTCAGACAATCATCATCAGGATGAGCTACTGCTTTAAATTCAAAAGAGTTACATACCTGATTCTCTCCTACAGCAATCTCTTTCACTGAACATAATTGACCTTTCATCAAATGTTCACAATTTCCACAACAGTCTGCTAACTTTAAATCCATAATTTTAATTTTTTAACTGAGACAAAATTAGAGATAAAATCAATAAGATTAATTCTAAATAACTCAAAACCACTAATTTGTAATTAGAATAAATTTAAATAAAGAAAGCTTTTTTATAGAAACTTCTAAAAATAAGATAAATACTGAAAATTTAACTTTTTACTTTAAATTGAGTTGATGCTCAATATATAATCTGACACATGTAAGATTATTAAAAATAAAAACATTGATAACTCTACAGATAAGCTTCCTTAAATTATAGCGTTTTTTTAAAAACAAAAAGCACAAAAGCCAATATTGGCTTTTGTGCTCAAAAAAAATATTATACTTTAGCTTATGAAGCTACTGTATGCATGCGTGGATACCAAACTGTACACAAGATACCTTCACTGGCTTCTTTTGGGTGTGCACAATTGTTTGTCTGGAATTTTGAACATTTCAGACAATCATCATCAGGATGAGCTACTGCTTTAAATTCAAAAGAGTTACATACCTGATTTTCTCCTACTCCAATCTCTTTAACTGAACATAACTGACCTTTCATCAAATGTTCACAATTTCCACAACAGTTTGCTAACTTTAAATCCATAATTTTAATTTTTTAACTGAGACAAAATTAGAGATAAAATCAATAAGATTAATTCTAAATAACTCAAAACCACTAATTTGTAATTAGAATAAATTTAAATAAAGAAAGCTTTTTTATAGAAACTTCTAAAAATAAGATAAATACGAAAATATCTAAATATTTAAGTTAAATTATTGACTTTACAATTACAATAGATGTATTAAAACTAGATTTGTACGCTTAATGTCCTGAAATTAACAATGAAGTACAATTTCCACCAAATCCTAATGAATTTGATAAAATATGTTGAAGTTTTGCAGACTGTAGCTTCAAACATGGAATAATATCCAATTCTTTTATTTTATTTTCAAAATTCAGATTGGGATATATAATCTGATTTTGTAAAGCTAAAACAGAAAAAACAGCTTCTATAGCTCCAGCAGCAGCTAATGTATGTCCGGTGAATGCTTTAGTAGAACTAAAAGGAGGTACTTTTTCTTTTCCTCCGAATATTCTGAGTATGGCTTTCCCTTCCGTTAAATCATTATTAGGAGTAGCTGTTCCATGAACATTAATATAATCAACCTGCTCACTTTTTAGCCCTGAAGTCTCCAAAGCTTTATTCATGGCTAAGAAAGCTCCTTCACCGTCCTCAGATGATGCAGTTTGATGAAATGCATCATTAGCATTTCCGTACCCTGAAATATATGCCAAGGGAACATTTCCTGTTTTTTTTAGTGAAAATTCAGATTCTAATACCAGATAAGCTGCCGCCTCACCTAAATTCAAACCTTTTCTGTTTTCATCAAAAGGTTTGCAAAGTTCATCCGAAAAAATCATTAATGAATTGAATCCGTTAAGGGTAAATTTTGAAAGAGCATCAGCTCCACCAACGATTACCCTGTCCAATTTACCTGAAGCCAACATACGGGCTCCGAGCATTATAGCATTGGCTGCGGATGAACAAGCAGTACTTAGAGTAGTGATAAATCCTGTAATCCCTAAATAATCCGCCAGTTGTTCTGTATGATATCCACAATGATGAGTAGGAATATATTTGAGGTGCTCATCAGATATTAAATATTCATTATAATATTTTTCAGAAGCGTCCATACCTCCTACTGTGGTAGCTGATATGAGTCCGGTCGATATTTGATCAGCAGAATTAATGTTAGCAGATTTGCAAGCTTCCTGAGCGGCCATTAACGCTAATAGCGAAGTACGGGTAAAGGGTTTCTCGGGTTGTAATCCTAAAAGCGAGTACAACTGTTCGTTAGTATATTTAACCTCTCCTGCCAATAATTTACCTTGATAATAAGTTTCAAGAAATTGTATGTCTCCGATTCCAGATTTCTCATTTATCAGAGCATTGTAATTCTCCTGAACATTATTTCCTATGGCTGAAATAATACCGGCTCCTGTAATTGCTATTTTTTTAATCGGCTGCATTTATTTTGTCCTGTGCTCTTCGATATAATCAGACATGGTTTGAATAGTATGAAATATCTTACGCCCAGCTTTAGGATCAGCTAATTTAATTCCATACGTTTTATCTAGTAATACAATAAGTTCAAGAGCATCTATAGAGTCTAATCCTAATCCGTCCCCGAACAGAGGTGTATCATCCTGGATATCTTCGGGAGTTATGTCTTCAAGATTTAATTGAGTGATAATTTTATTTTTTAATTCTTCTTTAAGTATCATAATTTCTGTTTATATAATTCTAAAATTTGCTCTTTACTATGTAAATATTTTCCTTTTTTTTCCACCAGATATAAAAAAATATCAAAACTTTCTTCTGTAACTTCAACCCAGCCGCTCAGTATTTTTTCAGCTTTACCAGAGGCTAGTATTTGTTCATTATATTTTGTTAAAAAACCGGCATTAAAGGAGTCAAAGATATAAAAAATATTTTCACTGTGAAGTTTATGCCTTATGCTAATTTCTCCCATAAGAATATTAGGCAAAGTATATACAAAAACAGAGGGGCTTGCAAGCGCATCCTCTTCTCTGTAAATCATTTGTGCATGTTTGGAGTCTGAAACTCCACTGGATGAGAAATTTGAAATGATTAGAGGAACATTTTGGCCTGTAATGGGTTGTTTTTCTACAATAAATTCCGTTGCTAAAAACGAACCTTTACAAAGTAGATCCATTTTATGAAATTTAGGATATTCTAAGGATTGATAACGATACAATTCTTTAAAAAAATCTGATGTTGAAACAGATTTCTCTACACTAAAACGTATTTCACTATCACATATAACTTTATTATTCCTAATCAGGCAATAGGTACTTATTCGATGTGTATTTTCCATTTCAATACTAGGAATTATATTTTGTAAATAAAGTTGCTATATTACTTCCACCAAAGCCTGAAGCTGTTTTCAGAAAGGATTTTATATTTGATTCTGAATTCTCTTTGATAATATTAAGAGCCTGAGAAGTTCCTTGCTGGAAATAACCCATTGATTTAATAAGCATTTGATTATGTAAAGAATGGATGCTTAAAATGGTTTCCAGTATTCCGCTAGCCCCCAATGTATGCCCATAGTATCCTTTAAAACTATTTACCGGTATATCTAAAAGGTTTGCTCTTCCAAAAGCTATTGATTCCATTTCATCATTATACAGGGTTGCTGTTCCATGAGCCGAGATAAATCCAGGATCTGGATTTTCAGAATCTTTAAAAGCCTGTTCGATACTTCTGTATAATCCTTCTCCCGTTCTTGAGGGACCCGATATATGATTGGCATCGTTAAAAGATCCTACTCCCTCAATTAAAAAAGCTCCTTCTTTCGGCTTTTTGCTTAAATATACAGAAGCTACTGCTTCCCCTAAGGTTACGCCGGAACGATCACTATCAAAAGGTCGGCAAGGTTCTGGACTCACTGCCTGGAATGAAGAAAATCCGGAAAATATAAACTTGGAAATTTCATCAGCTCCTATCACAATAGCTCTTTCATACTGAGGACTCTGAAGTAAATCTCTGGCTACTGAAATTGCCAACGAGCCTGATATGCAGGCATTGGAAATAATAACTACGGAATTCCGATGCTTAAAATAATCTTGAATCACCTGACCCATAACTGATAAATACACTCTCTCTCCCGGAAATTGAGTATTCCTTCCCTGTAATGAAATATTACCTTTGGTGCTGGAAAGAATCAGTAAGGTTTTGTCATCTAAAGGTATTGAATTGCTTTCGATAAGTGTCTGAATGGAATATATAATTAGATTTTCCAGTCTTGTAAATTTATCTGAATTTTTAATCCCTTTTTTTATTTCAGACACTGTTTCTTCGTCTATCAAAGAGGAATAAAAAGAAGTCTCATGAATATCCGGACTGTGATGCAATTGAATTCCGGATTCGTTGTGCATAATCCTTGAGAAATTTTCCAGGGATGTATTCCCCAACGGGGATATTATGTGATCTCCTGTAATAAAAACGTCTTCCATAAAAATATTTCTATCAGCAAATTTACAATTATTGTTTATGATATATTTAAATACGATTCCAGATATCAGAAAGGTTTTTGTGGTTTATGTACATACAGATAATTGAATCTGACTTTCCGGTTTTCAACTATTCTCCAAATTATAATTCTTTTTCCAATTTTCAAAGAATATCGGATTATTTAGTTGCAGTTCCCCTTGAAGATCTGTAAATACCTGAATGGTCTTACCTGTTGCAATCAGTCCTCTGTCAGGATGTGAAATTATATATTCAAATATTATTTTTGCAGCAGATGTATTTACAAAACGTGTTTCTATATTTACTGTATCTCCGTATTTTAAAGATTGTTTATAATCGCACTGACAATGAACTACAGGTATAATCACCCCGTTTTTTTTGACATCCATATAGGTTATGCCATATTTTTTACCGAAAGATTCTCTTCCTATTTCAAAATAAGTAACATAATGTCCGTGCCATACAATGCCTAAAGAATCAACTTCGTTAAATCGTATGGTAAAATTTGTAATATCTTTTAGCATAAACTTTTTTTTACATATGTTTAGATAGAATTCCTCTTATTATTGTAAAATACTGACAACCATAATGTCAAAATGAAAAAAGATAATAAAAACAATAAGTTCGGATAGACCTGAAGCAATGAACTATTTCTTAATATAATATCATAAAAAGAAGACAATCCCCAATTCATTGGAGTTAACACAGAGATTTTCTGCATAAATTCCGGCATAATGAAGGTAGGTACCCATACACCACCCAGTGCCGCTAAAATAATTACCAATATGGCTGCAAAAGGAGCTGTCTGCTCCTGAGTACGGGCTATAGTTCCTATTAGTATACCTAGTCCTATCGCTGATAGGCCTGAACAAAGTGCTATGATAAACATTTCGATAAGTCTGTTTCCTGTATCAAAAGGAATTAGTCCCAAATATGGAAAAATAAAAATTCCGATTAAAAGCATTAATGAAAATTGAAGCAGACAAATCAGGCTATAAGTTATTATTTTACCTGTTAATATTAGTGTATAGGAAACAGGACTGGTTCTTAACCTTATAAAAGTTCCTGAATTTTTTTCTTTGACTATATTACTTGCCAGGGGTATAATAATAAAAAATATTCCGAATAACGACCAGGCAGGTACGTTATGTTGTACGGCATTAGGTATAACCGCGTCTTTTCCTTGCTGAGCAATAATTTCTTTAAAAGAGAGCAGAGAATTATTGGATAGTTCCTGAGCAACATTAATATCCATTTTCTCCTGAAAAATTTCATAAACCTTGCTTGATTCTATTTCGGCAACCATTTTGTCTATAGTGTTTTTAACCGAATTTCTGAAAGTTTGTCCTGCTGCCGGATCAAAATATATGACAATTTCCTGGGGTTTCCATTTTTGTTGATTTTCAACCTCAGTATTTTCTTGGTTGCTTTCTTCTCCTGTAAATTGCTCTAATATTTTATCTACATTCTCTTCAACTCTGGTGTTAATTTGTTTACTCAATCCTGCAGGAACAATTATTGCTATCTGAAATTTTCCTTCACTCACCCAGGTACGAGCCTGATGCTCGGTAAGCATCTTCCCGTTGTCAGAGCTGACAATTTCAAAAAAACTGGAGCTCTTTAAATCCCGTTCTATTATTTTAGCAATATCGCCTTTATCATTATCTACTAATATTATAGGCATTTTAGCTTCTCCTACAGCTTTAAAGGTGCTATTTTGTATAAGGGTTACAATAACAATTAAAATTGAAGGCATGATAAACAAAACTGCTAAACCACCCCAGTCTCTAATTAACAGAAGTAATTCTTTTATTACTGATGCTACAAGCTTACGCATAATCCCTTAATTCTTTACCTGTAAGATTTATAAATACATTCTCCAGATTTTCAGCTCCATCAACACTTTCAATTAATTGTTTCGGTGTGCCTTGTGCTATAATTTTACCCAAATCAATAATAGCAATCTGAGAACAAAAATTTTGAGCTTCGTTTAAATGGTGAGAAGTATATATAATTGTTGCTCCTTCCTTATTTAAACGCTTTAAATAATTCATAATAGACTCTTTTGACTGTACATCTACCCCTACCGTTGGTTCATCTAAAAAAATAATTTCCGGTTTATGTAAAATGCCTGATAAAATATTGATCCGTCTTTTCATTCCACCAGAAAATGTACGAATTTGCTTATGAGCAAATTCTGATAAGCCAACTTCATTTAACCCTTCATTAATTCTAAATTTTAATTCATGAGAAGGAATTCCGAAAAGACTTCCGAAATAAGTAAGATTTTCATAGGCAGTAAGAGTTGGATACAATGCATATTCTTGAGGAACCACTCCTATAAAGTTCTGAATTTTCCTTGCATCTTTTTTATATGATAATCCATTTAACAGAACCGTTCCTGAAGTAGGGTTTAACAACCCACAAAGAATTGATATAAGTGTAGTTTTCCCAGCTCCGTTAGGCCCTAATAATCCATAAACCTGATGCCTTTTGATAGTCAGGTTTAAATTATTTATAGTGAAATATTGATTCCCTTTAAAAATTTTATGTAAACTGTTGACTTCAATTATAGGCATGTTGCAAAATTAGAAAATTATATGATATTACAGCTGGTCTTTCTTTTCATTGCTATTAGTTTTTAAAACTAAACACATATAACTGATTATAAGTAAATTAAATAAAATAATCCTGAAAACCTTTTTTTATTTGTTATCATATAAAACGAAATAAAAGCTTATTTTTTATTTTTTCTATCGTTATTATTTAAAAAATACTTTCTTAAATTCTAAAATTAAACTAAATTTATATCTAGATTATGTTATCTGACTTCCAAGTTAGTGTGCAAATAAGAAAAATCATTCTATCAACCTAAATCATACGTAAAACATCAATGAAAACACCACAAGTATTAGATAATCTAAAACGCAGGTTCCCTAATGAACCTGAATATCTTCAGGCTGTAAAAGAAGTTTTGGAATCAATAGAAAATGTTTATAACCAACATCCTGAATTTGAAAAGACAAACCTGATTGAAAGACTTTGTATTCCTGAAAGAATATTTACATTCAGAGTTACCTGGGTAGATGATAAAGGACAAGTAATAACTAATATGGGATACAGGGTACAGCATAATAATGCGATAGGTCCTTATAAGGGTGGGCTTAGATTTCACTCTTCCGTTAACCTTTCCATACTTAAATTTTTAGCTTTTGAACAAACTTTCAAAAATGCGCTAACTACTTTACCTATGGGAGGCGGTAAAGGTGGATCTGATTTTAATCCCAAGGGTAAATCTAATACTGAAATAATGAGATTCTGCCAGGCTTTTGTGACAGAACTCTGGAGGCATATTGGTCCTGATACGGATGTTCCTGCCGGTGATATTGGTGTAGGTGGACGGGAAGTTGCTTATATGTTTGGTATGTATAAAAAATTAGCCCGTGAGTTTACTGGTACTTTTACCGGTAAAGGATTAACTTTTGGAGGTTCGTTAATACGACCCGAAGCTACAGGCTACGGAAATGTTTATTTTCTTCTTGAAATGCTGAAAACCAAAAATATAAGTATTAAAGGGAAAAAATGTCTTGTTTCCGGATCTGGAAATGTTGCTCTTTATACGTGTGAAAAACTCATTGAATTGGGTGCTATCCCTGTAACACTTTCTGATTCTAACGGATATATTTACGATCCGGATGGAATAACAACTGAAAAATTAGAATTCGTGAAGGAATTGAAAGAAATTTACAGAGGCAGGATACGTGAATATGCTGAAAAGTATAATTGTAAATATGTCGATGGCGGAAGACCTTGGAATGAAAAAGCGGATATAGCCCTTCCTTCTGCTACTCAGAATGAATTAAACGGAGATGATGCGGTTGCTCTTATTTCTAATGGAGTACTGGCAGTTTCTGAAGGAGCAAATATGCCTTCTACTCCTGATGCTGTAGAAGTTTTCCTTGAAGCAAAAATTTTATATGCTCCGGGAAAAGCAGCTAACGCCGGAGGAGTTTCTGTTTCCGGACTTGAAATGTCTCAAAACTCAGAAAGGCTGAGCTGGTCACAGGAAGAAGTTGATAATAAACTTAAAAAAATTATGTCTGATATACATGAAAGTTGTGTCAAATATGGACAGGAAGATGATGGTTTTATTAATTACGTAAACGGAGCTAATATAGCCGGATTTATGAAAGTTGCCAAGGCCATGATCGCACAAGGAATTGTTTAACTATATTGATCCGATTTATTAAAAGATAAAAAGGCAGTTTAAAAACTGCCTTTTTTATTATTCCGGTTTCAATACAAGACCGCATTTTTTCTTGCCGTTGGTTTTAATAATAATAGGCTGATTAAATCGAATGTGCCTTATAAACTGTGATTCGAAAATGGCTGGCTGTTCATTCAGATATTTTTCGTCGAAAGTTCCTTCTCCTTCGTGATATGAATTGATAGTATAGTATCCTACTCCAAACGAGGTAAGATTCTGAAAAAAATGAGTTCCCTGACTGGGTTCAATACGGTAATTTTCCAATCCGGATTCAACGAGAAGCCTTGCATTGGTTACGTAAGACCATTTTATAGGAATTCCTAGCCAGGGATCGCTACTTCCCCATCTTCCGGGACCAACCAGCACATATCCTCTGTCTCCTTCCGTAAAATCTTTGTTTAGTTTTTCAATTTCGTAGGCTATCTGTTGATTATTGGATGCATTAAATCCTTCGGACTTGACATATATTATATCATACACATCATCTACAATACCATTTCCTAAAGCATTATTTGAGGTTAAAATAGTTTGCTGTTCGGGAATCTGAGACAAATCTTCATTCATAACTTCTTTGTTATGAACAATAGGGCGTATCTGTAAGAGATAAAAAGCAGCTTTTTCTTTATCTAATATATTTACAGCAAACTCTATTTCTATATCTCTTCCCATTTCTTCTTTTGTAATTTTAAGAATTTTTTGCAGCATGATAGATAATGGAAAAAGTTCGTGTTGTAAAATGCCGGCACAGGATATAATTTTTCTTCCTCCTTCATAAAATCCATCATAAATAATTTGCTCCATAGGTTCATATGTAGATACTACATATCTTAATGAACCGTCACCGATTGCTTCCTTTATATTTAATTTGAGAAGATTAAAGCCGTCATTAATCGTGAATTCACTATCAATATCTTCCATATTAAGCGCATAGAACTGCCTCTGGGTTTCTTTTAAAGCAAAATCTACAGTACTTAACTGAAGAATGTTATTAGGGTGATAGGGAGAGAATCTAAGTGTTGTCCCTCCATCAACAATATATTTTCCTAACCCGAATGCGATGTTTACAATGCCTTCCTCAGCTTTTTCATAATCAATGGGATAAAAATTTAATGAGCGAGTAACTCCTGATAGTGTTGGATAAAATTTATTTCCAAATTGACTTCCAACTACTTCTTGCAAAACAATAGCCATTTTCTCTTCATCAATAACATTGTGTGTTGCTGTCATATATGCTTTACTGTCTTTATAAAACACGGATGCATACACTGATTTGACTGCATCTTTTACCAGCTGCAACATTTTCCCTCTGTCTTCAAGGTTGGGAACCATATAAGTTGAATAAATTCCTGCAAATGGCTGATAGTAAGAATCTTCAAGCAAACTTGAGGAACGAACTGCCAATGGTGTTTTGATAGCATTAAAAAATGCCAGAAAATCTTCATCTAATCTTTCCGGTAATTCTCCTTTTAGAAAATGATGCAGTATTTCCTGATCTTCAGCATCTGAAAGCGCAATGGAATATAATTTATTCTTTTCCATAAACTCATCAAATATATCCGTACACAATACTACTGTTTTAGGAATTGTTACGGGAAAATTGGAATACTCATTCAGTTCCAGATGGGTTTTGATTATATTTCCTAAAAAAGCCAATCCTCTTCCTTTTCCTCCTAAAGATCCGTCTCCGATACGTGCATATTCAGAATATTCGTCAAACCGATCTTTATCAAAAACAGCAATTACTCCTGTATTTTTCATTCTACGATATTCAATGATTGAATAGTATATCAGCTGACGAGCATCATCAAGACTCGTGTTTTCTATATTAATCCTTCTCAACATTTCCGCAATAGGGAAAATAGCTATGGAATAAAGAAACCTTGAAAAATGATTATGCGACATATGATACTTCAATGAATCATCCGGAATCTGCATAATCGTTCGTTGTAAGTCTTTTAAACTTCTTAATCTGTAAATTTCTTCTTTTGTTTGAGGATTAATAATTACAAAGTCTCCAAAACCTAGTTGCTCTACAATTTTTTCTCTCAGATCATGAGGATAGCTTTTGGAATTTTTATCTATAAAGTAACAATTTAACTTTTGTGCATATTCTATATTAGTTGGATCCGATGAATTGAAAATGATAGGCAAAAACTGGTCTTGCTCTCGTATCCACTTTGCTAAATAATAGCCTGCCAGTTTTTCTTTCACTCCCTCCCGTTTATAACTCATATCGGTAATAACTCCCAGCATATTGCCTTTATACTGTTCGTATATCTGGCTGGCTTCTTCGTAACTTCTTGCTAACAAAATTTTAGGTCTTCCTCTCATCCTAAGCATTTTCTGGTGCTCATTCAATGCTTCTTTTGAAAACTCCTTAGATTCTTCTAAAACTATTTGAAATAAAGAGGCTAATGCTGAGGAATAAAATCTAACGGAGTCTTCCACCAGCAATATAACCTGCACTCCTACTGTCTGTACGTCATGTTCCACGTTCATAGAGTCTTCTATAAGCTTGATTATAGCTAAAAGTAAGTTGGAATTCCCCAACCAGCTAAAAACATAATCAACAAAACTTAAATCTGCTACTGATAAACGCTTAGATACTTCTTTAGAAAAAGCAGTTAAAACTACCATAGGTATTTCAGGGTAATTTTCTTTGATATGACGGGCGGTTCCAAACATATCAATATCATCCATATTAGGCATAAAAATAACCAGTTCGTACCTATTATCTTTGAGATTCTCAAATGCTTCTTCTTCTGTAGACACTTGAGTAAACCTTGGTGGATATCTTAAATTAAGAGATGTGTACTCATCAAATATCTGCTCGTCTATTCTACCATCTTCTTCGAGAATAAACAGATCATACTTTATAGCAATCAAAAGTATATTGAAGATTCTTTTGGTCATTAAACTGGCAAAAGAGATATCTTTAAATTGAAATCTTTTCAGATCCTGTGCCGTATTTTGCATATTGAATTTGGATTAAGTAAGTATCTGCATTTTTCTTAATAAATGAAGAAAGATACAAATTTATGTAAAACCAAGCTTCAAACGAAAGCTATAAAATTTAAGGTAGAATTCAGAGAAGTTAATTGAGTACAATTTAAAGACGTATTATGGTCTTTAATTTTTTAAAAAAAGCTTCTTCTCTGTAGGATAAATTCATTAATTGCTTAGATAATTCTTCATACATGGAACTTCCGGTAGTTCGGTTTTTATATACACGTGAAATATTTAAGGCAAAATCTCTCCATTCATCTCCAATTTCAGTCATTTCTTTAGACATTTCTTTTAGTTCCGGTTTCTTTAATACTGAAGATGCTTCTTGTAAAAAGGCTGCATAGATATACCGAAAACCACCTCCTCCGGTGCCTATTTCCTCCTGCATTCTGATTAACTGCCCTAAATAATGATTGGTTTTTTTAATACCAATACTATTAGGCCATTTTTTTATATTTTTTGCTACCCACCTCATAGCTCTAACCCCTACTATGGGTACTGGAGCCAACATATCATTGCAGGTTTGTTTAATTCCTTTAATGATAGCCTGTTCTAAATTTATTTTTTCAGGAATGTAAGTCAGGTAGTACATATGTCCTTTAGGTGGAAGCGCTCCTTTTGCAAATCTCACTTTTTCCAGTTCTTTTTCTGTTAGCTCTACCGGATATTCAATTACAGGATCGCTGATTAAATATTTATCTTTTTCTTTTCCGTAAACTACAAGATTATGAGCATTAAAGTGAAATCTATATTCATCCGGAAAATATACCAGGTTGAAAACTCCTACCTGCAGGCCAACAGGAATTTTATTTTCAAGCATAATATCCAATGTTGACTGAGCTTTTTGTGGCGAGGAAAATTTTTTCCTTTCTATTTTAAATCCTAACCTTTTTGAAAGTCTTTTAAAAATAAATCCGGGCATAGGCCTGTAACTGAATCCAGGGGCATGATTTACTCTTAAAAAAGGTAAATAAACAAAAAATAAACCGGATCCTATTCCAAAAGCCATAGGTTCTGATATATTAACTCCTTTATTTTTTAATAGATTGGACGCTACTCCATTTTCGCAATGGGCCGATTGATGATGTTCAAACTCTAGTTTCATTGTTGTAATCCCGGATATTTTGAAATGTCTTTTAGTTGTTCTATGTTTATACCAAAAGCTTCGGCATACTTTTGAAGTGTTTTAGTCTTTAATTTATAAAAATTCGCGGGCTTCATATGTCTTTTGACAAACCAACTCCATATATGTGTATAGCTGGACAAAATAGATACATCCATTTTATTAACTTCCATATAGTAGGCAATAGGACTTAATTCTCCTGCTAAAACTTTAGACCTGGCATCCTCTACTCTTTCTTTTATTAAATCCATGGACTCATCCTGAGCCAAGGTTTTTGCTTCCCAGCCAGTACTTAAAACCGTAGTATATTTTCCCTCCTCATCTACAGCATAATATAAATCTTTTATATTGCTTTTGACTAAATTTCCTTCATCTTGGGGTACTTGTTCTTTTTTCATTAGGATTGAGTTTGTACTAACATTTTCATTTCAGATTCAAAAACTTTTTGTTTCCCTTTGTAACTAAAACCTTTAACATCTATGATTTTCAGTTCCGGAGATTTAAACACCAAATCCACTACAGTTGTTGTAATGAGTTTTTCACCTATTTCCGGTAAGTCCATAATTGACAATTTTTTTATTGAACTGATGAAACCTAAAGTTTTTTCTTCATCCTGAAAATCAGTATTATTTATATCAGCAAAAAGTGCTTTCAAAAAGACAAAACTGGTCTGTGCCATATTTTCAATAAGTCCTGTTTCCTGAAGCTTACCTTCTGTTACGAAAATACAATCTTTTTTTATTTGATAAGAAGTTTTTATCTCAAACCCTTTAATACTTAAAATTTCATCAAGCATTATAATGGGAGCCCTATGCGGGATATATTCTTCTATTTTATCAAAATCGTTCATAAATCAGTTAGACTGTACAAGTCTCATTTCTCCTTGTGCTATTATTTTATCATTATAAATTACTTCTGCACTGACAATGACAACTCCTAATATTTCATTGAGCTTGGTAATATGAGTCTTAATAGATGTGCCGGATAATGGAAGTGCATATACATGTAATTTCCTAATTGAGCCAATATAACCCTCCGGGGCCGGAACTCCATTTTTGTAAAATTCATATCCCATATGCATCGCAGTTGTCTGAGCCATATTTTCAATCAAACCACTTTCTTCTAAGTAGCCCGCCTGATTAACAAATATATGATCCTGAGGAATGAAAAAGACAGAGGTAGCATCTTCTTCTGAATAATTCAGAAGCTCATCAACTAACAATACTGGCTCACGCTGAGGTATTAATTTTTTTATATTATCTTTAGTAACTAATGCTTCCATACTTTTAGCAAACTTCTAGTAAAGCATTTACATATGAAAAACGTCCACTTTCCGGAACCGCTAATATAATTTTATCTCCTTTCTTTAAAGTACCGGAATTAACCAGCTCTTCCAATTGCAGATAACTGGATGCTGCTCCTACATTACCTACTTTATTGAGATTAATAAACCATTTATCTTCTGGAATTTCAAGTCCCAGATTCGCCAGCTCTTCATATAATTTATCTTTAAAGTAAAACGAAGAAATATGTGGTAAAAAATATGTGATTTCTTCTTTGTTAAATGAGTGTTTTTCAAAAGCTTTTTTTACACTCAACGCTCCTTTTTGAATAACGTTACTATTTAATATTTTAATATCTTGTTTTAAAGAAAAAACAGATTCGTCCAACCATATTTTAGGATCCATATCGCTCCATGGCTTAAGAGTTCCGTCTTCATTTTTTAATGCTCCGGCATACATACATGTTTCCAATTCATTTGCATAGGAAATAGCATGAATCCATTTTATTTTTAATGGAGTTTTTCCGTTAGGCTTGTTTTCCAGAAGAACTGCGCCGGCACCATCAGAAAGCATCCATCGTAAAAAATCTTTTTCAAAAGCAATAATAGGATTTTCTTCTAATGGAGTTAAATTTTCGATTTCAGGATTAAATTTTTCGGCTTTCATCCAGGAGGAAAGTTTTTCAGAGCCGACACAAACTGCATTTTCGGTATTCCCGGATAAAACGGAAAGGTAACCAAATTTTAATGCATTCATTCCTGAAGTACAAATTCCTGCTGCAGAGTTTATTTCTACATTATGTTTAAACATCCCATGTATCATACTGGCATGTGAGGGTAATAATTGATCCGGAGTAGAACTTCCGCAAGATAATAGTTCTATATCTTCCTCTTTAACAGCACCTGAATTTATTAAGTTTTTGATTGCTTCAAACGCCAACTCTGCATTACTATGGGAAGGAGTCCCATCTTCTGCAATTGCATAATATCTGGTTGTAATTTTATTATTTCTTAAAACTATTGATTTAGCTTTAGAAGGTTTTCCGTTAATATATCCAAGTTTTTCTTCCATCCTGTCGTTAGTAATCGGTTCATTAGGTAAGAACTTACTAACTGCAGTTATGTATACTTCATTCATTATTTCAAAATTACAGATTTATAATAGTTAACGCTTTTCTTAAATAGAAAATATGTAGGCAAATATATTAAATTAAATAGTAATGTAACTACAGGAGCTATTCCCCACAGGGCTATTAAAAGATAATAATAAAATACTTTTAACCAGGGTTCTCTGGATTTTTGTCCTGGCCCTCCTTTTTTTATAATAAAACGTGCCCATTTTGAAAATAGAAATGTTCCTCTTTTCTCAATAAAAACGAGAAGAGGTTTTACATGAACTGCTCCTTTCGATAAAAGTTGTTCCTGAAGATGATTCCATTTTCCTTTTTTTAGAGAATCAAGTATTGATTCTCCAAATTTATCAGACTCATTTATATCTTTATCAGGTACACCCGGCTTAGGAAAAATACCCAGATAAGAAGTTTTCTCTCCTTTAAATAACCAATGTAAAAGCGTAATGAGACTTACATGATTGTTTTGCCTGTCAGTAAACACTATATTCCCTACAAGTTTTGCTTTCAGATTTACCAGTTGCAGTTTCATTTTTTCTTGTGCCATTACCCACATATTCCTACAGCCAATAATGGTGATGACCTTGGTATTTTCAAATAACTTTTTAGCCTGATGGCTTTTTAAAAAAGAAATAACCGGAAGTGAAACAGATAAAAACCATATTTGATAGCTGAGTATGATTAGATCGTAACGGTCAGATAAAATATCATTTTCATGAGTATCCAACTCCATAGGGATTTGTAAAAAAGTCTCTGGAAATACATCAAAAAACTCATTTTTTGTCCAAGGAAAAGGAAATTTATGTACGGGCTTAATCTGGTAATAGGTTAATTTTACTTCAGCATCTTTGGTTAAAGGCTTGACAATATTATCTACTATATCTTTTTGCTGACCTGTTTGCGAATAATATACTATTAAAACGTTTTTCATTTTTTGTTATTTCCAAAAATTATAATAATTAAACCATTGTAACGGATATTTTTCCAGCATTCCTTCAATATTATGAATATATGATTCTAAAAGTCCCTGTGCATCTCTGTTTTTAAATTCAGCTTTTCTTGCATAGAAATGATAATGTTTATTTTTTTCTCTCATTACATAAACAAATAAAACCGGACATTGCAATCTGGAACTGATAAGAAACGGACCTGCAGGGAATTTTGCAGTTTGTCCTAAAAAATCAGCTTCCAATGTCTTGTTTCCTGGAAAGTAACGATCTCCTGTAAAACATATGATTTCTTCATTACTTAAAACTTCGTTAATTCTGAATATATGAGACATATCATTTTGTACGACAATAAAATCAATTTTAGGTTTAGCGGTGACACTTTCCAAATATTTTTTTATAGCTTTTCTTTCTTCGTCTGTAGTGACCAAATGAATTTTCTTTTCAAATTCATCCATAAAATGCTGAGAAACTTCAAAGTTACCTATATGAGCACTGATCATCACCCCTCCTTTTTGTTCCTGTGCTAGTTGATGTATTAATTCAATTCCATCAAACTCATACGTAAATTTATTTTCAAGGCCTGAAGTAATAGCAACTTTATCTATAAGGGTTTGTCCAAAAACATAGTTGTTCCGGTAGGTATTTACTATACTATTTAGGAAGGTGTTTTTTCTACGGAAACGAAAATATTTGTATATTTCTCTGGTTTGCCTGTAATTGAACAGGCAATAGTATAATGATACAAAAAATAATAAGAAATATGCGGAATTTAATCCTATTTTTTTTATTATAAATGTAAAAATCTTATATCCTGTTACGGTACCTTTTGATTTTCCTTCCCATTCTGCCATGGTAGGGGGCTTTATAATCGGTTCTCAATCAATGAATAAAAATCTTCAAAAGTATTTACACCTTCAAAATCCTTTTTTTCTAATTTCACTCCGAATTTATTTTTTATTGCAACTACTAAATCCACAAAGTCTAAACTATCAAGCTCCAACGTTGTTTTAAGTTCTGCTTCAGGTTTTATCAAATCCGAATCAACTTCGAATTCTTGGACTAAAAGCTCATTGGTAACTTTTATGATATCCTCTTTTGTAATGGTATTCATTTTATTATATTAACAACTGATTTATCTGCAAAAGTACATAATTTGTCTCTTTTAACCAATCAAAAATATTTTATATTATACTAAAGTTTGAGAAATAGATAATTTTATAACACATATTTCAGTATCGCTGATTATTAAAACATAAAAAAATCCCTCAAAGATTTAATCTTTGAGGGATTTTTATAACATAATGTATTATTAAAAAGCTCCGATAAATTGAGCTCCGGCTCTATTTTTCAGTTTTGCTCCTTTAGTTACAGCTCCTGTGTTTCTGTCTATCACATAAATATTTCCGTCTTTTCCAACGGGAGATATAGCTACATAGACTTTACCTCCGTGTGCTAAAATTCCTTGGTGTTGAAAGAAATACATATCAACATCATAAGGTAAATCAACCTGAACTGCAGTTTTTGCATTTAAATCTATACGTGCTAAATAGCTCTGAGGATTATTAGTCAATGTTGAAACAGCTGCCCCATTATGAGAGTACATTAAATAGGCAATTCCGTTCCCTGCGTATTTCCATGTTTCTACAGTTACTCCCTGAACGCCTAAGGCTGTATCTAAATTAAACACATAGGAATCATCGTATTCATTGCTTTGATTTATTTTCAAGATGTGTCCTCCATCCTGATCTCTCGATGTAGCCTGGTATACATTACCATCATCAGATAAGAAACTGTTTAAACTTCTGTATCCTGAAGTATCTCCATGACTGATGGTTGAAGTAATAACTTTAGGATTTGTTAACGAAGGGTAATCAAGAATTATGGTTTTTGAACCTAATTTTGCATAAGTAGTATTATCGACTTGTCCGGTTGCCGGATTTATTTTTCTCATCCAGGTTCCTATGTATAATTTATTACCTGCTCCGTTTAACGCCGGTGAGTCCATTCTGAAAACATAGTGTCCCAAAACTTCTTCTGCAGAAGTTAATGGTACTTCAAAGGAAACATTTGTCTTAATTTGAGGATTTTGTAAGTCAATAGCAACTGTTGTTACTGTACCTCTTGTGTATTGATAAACTTTATTATCATATTTATTAGTAACTCCTGAAATATTATTAGCGATTCCCGTTCTATCGTTGTCGTATAATTTACCCCAACGAGGCGCGCTAGTTACGTAGGGTTCTATATTTACTGATGTTCCTTCCTGAACAAAGTTGGATCCCCCTCCGATTTTATATCTGCTGAATATACCTCCGTTATCTCCGGTATAAGGCAAAGCATATAATGTATTTCCATCGGTAGATGTATATAATCTTGAAGTTCTTTGCGAGGGTACTATAAACCCGTTATCAAAGATACTGATTTCTTTTTCAGGATTTTTAGCATCTTCTTCACTTAACGAATATATAACCATTCCTCCGTTTCCATCTCCGGGAACAGTACCTTGTAATGAACCTGCAATGGTAATCCAACGATTATTATCACTGCCGGGAGTTCCTCCATTATTTTCGGAGATGTCGTCACTGCTACAATTAATCATTGTACCAGATATAATGCCCGCTACTAACGCTAGTCTCAGGCTTTTTATAATTCCTTTTTTCATATTTTTTTTGATTTTTATTTATAATAAATAGTTTAATTTAACATAAAAAGCTCTTCCGGGTTTCTGTACGGCAAAATTGTCAAAGGCCTGCTTATCAAAAATATTTTTAGCATCCAGACTAATCATAAAATGCTGGTTTGGAAATTTGTATGTAATTCCCACATCGTGTATATTTTGACTAGGCACTTTAAAATGATCGGCTCCTTGCAATTTTTCTATCAAGAGGCTATTAAATTCTCCAACAAATCGAAAGTTATAATAAAGAATAAGTCTTGAACCTTTACTTAGTATATTTTTAAAACTATACTGAGCATTTGTATTCATAGTAAAATAGGGTTCGTTGGGTAATTGTTCTTTATAAGTATAAGTTTCTTTTTTATTATTCATAAAAGATTTGAATCTAGATAGATTAAAAAATAATCTTAAATTGTCTTTATATGAATAATTAAATTCTAAATCAATTCCTCTGGACATTGTTTTCAATTGATTTTTACTTTGATATGTTTCCTGAACCGATATATTTTTTGTAATTTCAAACTCGTAAATCCGGTCTCTGGTGTCTCTGATAAATCCGTTTACTGAAATTCCTGCTTTATGAAATTTACCAATTTCATACGGTCCGGCTTTAAAGCCCAGATTGTAATTATTACTTTTTTCCGGTTTTAAGTAAAAGTTTTCCTGTTTATTGTCTGCAACATTTCCAAAAACCTCTCCTTCGCTAGGCATCCTGATAGCTTTTTCAGCTGAAGCCATAATCATTATTGAATTTGAAATTAAATAAGATGCCGCAAATCCATAGCCATTTTCATTGACGTCTGACTGATCTTTCTTCAAAACTCTTACATCCTGATTCAATTCATTTTTGACAGCTATTGGCTTAGTCCTTTCAATTGATTGCATGTAATACTTACCAAATAGCGAGGTTTTAAGCTTTTCTTCAAAAGCTGTTAACTCATAAGATAGTGCAAAATTATTTTTGGTAATTTTATTACTCTCATTGTATAAATTTTCTACTACAGCTCGTAACTCATCATTATCTTTTCTATTCTGATGAAAAAATAAATAATTAAATGAAAAACTGTGATGATTGTTTATTTTATATGAAACTCCTGCATTTGCACTGGCTGATTTTCTATCAATATGATTGATGGTAGCGGTTCCCTGCTGGGCTCCGTAAGAGGAACGGACCGGCCTGCCATTCAAATCTATAATGGGTTTTCCATTCCAGTTATATGCCAGTCTATTGGTATCACTTAATAATTGTTTTCTTTCCGTATAAATAGCTCTGAAATTTATATCTAAGCCTGAAGTTAAGAAATCTTTTTTATTATATGCAATACTGGCTATGTGTGCATTTCTTTTTGCATATCTTCCCATATAAGCGCGGTTCATAAACCTACCATGCTGAATTTCATTATAATCAAAACTATTACTGTATCCGATTAAAAATTTATCTGCCCACTTCGTTTTTGTTACTCCTATTTCCGTAATACTTCCGTAGGAATAGTATGCATCATTGAATCTTCTAGCCTTAATATATTCTATAGTACCGTTGGGATTTGTATTGTATATACTTCTTCCCCATACTTTATAATCATTGTCTGAATAATTATAAAACATGGAAGTTTTGAAAGTAAAACCGGATTTAGCTCTGTAGTTGGCTGAAAAATTTGCCTGTGTGGTATTAAAAGAACCATACGACAACGATGCACTTAAATTGTTTCGATAATAATTTTTTAAGACAATGTTAATAGCTCCCCCCAAGGCATCGTTTGCCAAATAACCAGGCACTACTCCTTTAAACACTTCTACACGTTCTATCATTGCCGGAGGGATACTGTTAAGACTGAACGAACCTCCATATGTTTCCATCGGTAATCCGTCTATAAATACTTTTATAGAGTTGCCGGTCATTCCATTAATATTAAACTGATAGTTTGATCCCAGCCCTCCATCCTGACGTATTCTTACACCCACTGATTGATCTAAAAGTTCCAGTGTTTGTGTATTTCTTTCAGATGCTTCTTTTGTTTCAATCACATTGACGGCAAAGCCTTTTTTTTCCAATTCAGATTTAACCGATCTGATTTTTGATACTTTTATAGTTTCTAGGGTAACTTCTTTATTTAGAGTAATAGTAGGATCAAATTCTATATTTTGATTATTTATTTTAACCTGAAACTCCTGTGTTTTATTTTTTTCTTTAACGATTAGGACATAGTTACCCGATTCTAAATTAAAAAACTGATATTTCCCCTCCTCATTTGTTTGAGAATTTATTATTTTGTTTGAGTGTTTGAGATTTATTTCTGTATTGCTGACAGGTTTAAAATTCTCATCATATACATATCCGGAAATAGAGTACTGAGCATATAGAACAACAGAAAAAAGAAAAAAAGACCATTGAGCTAGTTTCTTAAACATTTGTTAAATTTTTTTCAAAAATAATTTTTATTTAGAATAAATACAAATAAAACCTCATTTTATATAAACTCTTGTGTATAATTACCGAAACCAACTTATTTTAAACAATTAATAATCAAATTATTATCTCAAATATGCGCTAATAAAACAGACTGATAAATCTTATCTAAACAGATACTAATAATGAGAAAAAATTATGTTCCTAACAGGATTAACTTATTCGTTTTGGTTAATAAAAGCATAAAAAAAGAGAGTCTAAGACTCTCTTTTTTTATGCTTTTATTTTACTATTTATTTCTCTTCAGAAGCTAGTTTGGTATATTCTAAAATTAAATATCCCAGATTTCTCCAATCCGCTGATTCTAAAGGATATTTATTCATAAATTCTTTGCAATCACCAAATAACTCATTTTAGTAATCATTAAAATCTTTTTTCTCTAACCAATATACCTTGTCCCCTTTTTTCACATAATAAGATTTAGTAACTCCTCCTCCTATAGTGGGACCACCTCCGAAAGAAACACCACCTGTTTCTTTTGCCATTGGATCTCCATATACTTCTATTATGCTGCTGAATTCTGGATTAATCAACTGCATAAGATATTCTTTTTTCTCTTTTTTATTTTTTATAGAGACTTCCTGATTTTTTATATAGATATATCCCTGAGATACTATTTTATTCAAACTTTTTCTTCCATAATTATTCACATTTCCAAAAAAAGACTGCATTTTTAACGATTTTTGAAATCCAGAAGGATATAGATACATTTCAGAAATTTGTTCTGCTGTAAACTTTTCCTTTTTTTTGGAAATACTATCTTCTATTTCAATTGATAAAATCAAACCACTTTTTTGTTTAATTCCTGTTTTATACCCTTGTATAATTCTTCCGTCTTTTAAAGTAACCGTAGATATTTTTTTTGAAGAAAAAGCAGTATAAACTGATTCGAAGAGATCTTTTCCCATCTCTAATTTTAATTCTCTATCTGCTTTTTTCTTAGCCTCTTTTTTTCTCTTTGGTCTGAGCAATAAAAGAAACACTCGTAATTGTTGTTAGCACTAAGGCAATAAATAATTTTTTTTCATATATATATTTAATTAATTTTATTCATAATAATTGCTGAATTGGTTCCACCAAATCCGAAGGAATTTGATAAAAAGGTGTCAAATTCAGCATCAATAGTTTTTTTCACTAAATTTAAGTTCTTGGCAGTTTCATCTACCTCTTGCAGGTTTATATTGGGAGCAATAAAATTATTTTGCATCATTATAAGTGAGTAAACTAGCTCACTGGTTCCTGCCATCCAGCATTCGTGACCAGTCATAGATTTTGTTGAACTTACCCACGGGCTGTTTCCGAAAAGAGAATCAATTGCCCGAGCTTCATTAGCATCACCAACAATTGTAGAAGTTGCATGAGCGTTTATATACATAATATCTTCAATCTTTTTGCCGGAATCTTCTACAGCCATTTGCATTGCTCTTCTGGGCCCGTCAACGTTAGGTGATGAAATATGATCTCCATTGGATGAAAATCCATAGCCTGTAACTTCCCCTAAAATAGGGGCTCCACGCTTTATTGCAGAATCATAGCTTTCTAAAATCAGTGTAGCTCCCCCACCACTGGGAACCAATCCATCTCTTAAACGATCAAAGGGTCTGGATGCTTTTTCTGGTTCCTGTTCCTGTGTGGAGAACACGCCTAAACCGTCAAAACTACACATAGCATAGGGATTAACCTCCTGAGCTCCTCCACAAATTATAACATCCTGCAATCCTTGCTTTATAAACATATAGCCCAATCCAACAGAATGTGAACCACTTGCACAGGCCGCACTTATAGTCATGTTAATTCCTTTGATTTTAAACAAAGTAGATAAATTCATGGTTATGGTTGAATTCATTGACTTAAATATAGCTCCGGAACCAACCATAGTCGTATCTTTTGCTTCTCTTATTAAATCAATTGATTCAATCACTGCCTGGGCAACGCTATCGTTACCATATAAAATACCCACTTCATTTTTTTCAAAAAAGTCTAAATCTATCCCGGCATATTGCAATGCTTCTATGGTTGCCTGATAAGCATATTCACCTTCCTGTCCTAAACTTATTCTCTGCCTTCTATTTAATACATTCTTTAAATCCGGTTTTTCAACTATTCCGGTTAAACCGGATCGATAACCAAATTCTTTCCTTTCCTGAGAAAATCTTATTCCAGAGCTTCCCTTATATAAAGATTCTTTTACTTCATGCAAATTTTTCCCTAAACAGGAATAAATTCCCATTCCGGTAACCACTACCCTTCTCATGAATAGATTCCTCCGTTAATGTTAATAACTTCCCCAGTTATATACGCTGCTTTTTCAGAAGCTAAAAAACAAACTAAGTCGGCTACTTCTTCAGCTTTGCCAAAACGATTCATGGGAATCATTTTTTTAAGCTCATTTTCATCAAGTTCGCTGGTCATATCTGTTTCAATGAATCCTGGAGCCACAGCATTAACGGTAATTTTTCGTTTAGCAACTTCTTGTGCCAATGCTTTTGTTGCTGCTACCAAGGCTCCTTTAGCTGCTGAATAATTTACTTGTCCGGCAGTTCCTTTAACTCCTGAAACAGATACTATGTTGATAATACGACCATACCGGTTTCTAACCAATCTTTCTATCAATGTTCTGGTAACATTATAAAAGCCATTTAAGCTTGTATTAATGACTTGGTCCCAAGCTTCATTTTCCATCCACACAAATAAACCATCTGCTGTAATTCCCGCATTGTTAATTATGGTTTCAACCACAGCTTCCGGATTTTCCTTTTGCCAGCTTTCCAAAACCGATAATGTTTGTTCCCTGTTAGAAACGTCAAAAGGTATTAATTCTGCAAAACCACCGAATTCTTCAATTCTACGTTTGGTATCTTCCGCCTCGGACTGGTTAGAACGATAATTGATCAGCACAGAATATTTTAATTCTTTTGCTAATTTCAGGCATATTTCTTTTCCTATCCCACGGGAACCTCCTGTAACTAAGGCATACTTCGTTTTCATAGAACTGTTTTATTATTTCTTTAGATATTCTTTAATTTTCATCAGCGGTTCACTCAAAATATCATCCTGATCAAATTTTGGTACTATTTTTCTAATTTCAGTGTATAATTTTTTTCCTTTCTCCGAAATTTCATCTTCATATTTTAGATAATCTACTGCCTGAATAAGTGTCAAAACATAAATTGAAAGCACTTCGTAAGTATTATCTATTACTTTTTCAGTTAACAAGGCTGCATTTGTTCCCATGCTTACTATATCCTGATTATCTTTATTGTTAGGAATACTGTGTGTGTATATAGGCGTAGCGAGCGTTTGGTTTTCAGCAGTAGTAGATGTTGCTGTAAATTGGGCGGCCTGCATTCCAAAATTAAGACCTAAAGTACCTAAATTAACAAATGCTGGTAATATCTCATTAAGCGATGGGTTTAATAAGTAATTCAATTGTCTTTCCAGCAACATACTTAATTTAGTTATACAAATTCTTAATTTGTCCATTTCTAAAGAAACATAATCTCCATGAAAATTTCCACCATGATAAACATTTCGTGTATTTATGTCTACAATGGGATTATCATTTGCTGAATTTACTTCATTAATCAAAATAGTCTCTACCTGATTAATTGTGTCTTGTATAGGCCCTAATATTTGCGGTACACAACGTAAAGAATAGTATTCCTGAACTTTTTCTTTAAAAACAGATTCATTTCTATTTCCTGTATATAAGTGGTCTTCTCTTTTTCTTATTAATTTACTATCTGAAACAATTCCTCTGATTTCTTTAGCTATATTTTGTTGCCCCTGATGTTTTTTTACTCCATTCAATTCTTCTGAAAAATGGTCATCAAATGCTTGCACTATTTCATTAATTAAAGCTGAGGTAAGAATACTCCAATTCAACAATTTTTTAGCATACCAGATATTGACCAATCCTATACCGGTCATTACAGAAGTTCCGTTAATCAATGCCAATCCTTCTCGTAAATGAATTTCTATGGGCTGAATATTTTCTTTTTTGAAAACAACTTGTGCATCAGTAATTTCTCCTTTATACCAAAGTTTACCCTCTCCTATCAGCCCTAAAGCCAAATGTGCCAGCTGGACTAAATCTCCGCTAGCTCCTACACCTCCATGCTTATGTATGACAGGATATATTTCCTTATTAATAAATTCTTTCATCAGATTTATTACTGAAATATGGACTCCTGAATTTCCTAATGATAAAGTTTGTAAACGTGCCAGTAACACAGCGCGGGCATAAACAGGGGATAAAATTTCACCCATTCCCGCAGAGTGGCTTCTAATCAGATTATACTGTAATTGCAATTGATCCTTTTCACTGATACGATATTGGGCCATAGGACCAAAACCTGTATTTACTCCGTAGATGATTTTATTTTTCGCAAACTCTTTTAAAAAAGAAAAACTATTCTCTATTCTCTCCAATGTACTGTTTTCCAATTCAATTCCTTCATTATAAAGAACAACCGATTCAAAACTATCAAAAGAAATCAGGTCAGAAATTTTTACCATAGTAATTTATCATTAAAATATAAGTTCGCAAAGTTAGTTATTTTTATAAATTTGTCATTGAATTAGCAAAACTAATCATGAAAAAAGAAACTGTAGATGTTCTTATTATCGGTGCCGGTCCTTCCGGTGCTGTTTCTGCCGGAATTCTGGCTAAGAACGGAATCAACTTCAAAATTGTTGATAAAGAAAGATTTCCGAGATTTGTTATAGGTGAAAGTTTACTTCCGCGGAGTATGGAACACTTTGAGGAAGCTGGTTTGTTGGATGACCTTATGAAATATGGATTTGAAAAGAAAATCGGTGCTCGCTTCCTTCGTGGGGAAGATGTATGCTGGTTTAAATTCAATGATAAATTTACAGATGGCTGGGATTGGACATGGCAAATACCTAGGGCCGAATTTGATAAAGCTATTACTGATTCTTTGGAATCTAAGGGGATCAAAATAGACTTTGAAACCAAAGTAGAAAGTATTACGTTTAATGGTTCTGAATCTCTATCTGTTATTAGCGATGCTCAGGGAAATAAAACAGAAGTTCACGCAAAATTCATAATTGATGCCAGTGGATATGGCAGAGTTTTACCTGAAATTGAAAATCTGGAAGCCCCTTCTGTTCTCGCTCCTAAAACTTCTATGTTTGTTCATGTTAAAGACAGTAACAAACCCGAGGGTATAGAAGGCCCCACCATTACTTTTGATGTGTTGGAACTTGAGCACTGGTTTTGGATGATTCCTTTTTCAAATGGAATAACTTCTTTAGGACTAGTTGCTCCGTCGGATTATTTCCCAAAGAATGATAGCTATGATAAAGAGTCGTTTTTCAGAGATATAATCAGAAGAAGTTCATATTATAAGGACAGATTTGAAGATGTTGAATTTGTCTTCGAACCAAAACAAATCATCGGCTATTCAAAATCTGTAAAAAAACTTTATGGCAATGGCTATGTTCTTACTGGTAACAGTTCGGAATTTCTTGATCCGGTTTTTTCTTCAGGTGTATGCTTTGCGACAGAATCCGGAAGCCTTGCCGCAAAACTTATATCCAAGCAGTTAAAAGGTGATGTTGTTGACTGGGAAAAAGAATATTCTGAACATATTGCCTGGGGTGTCGATGTTTTTCGTTCTTACATTCAGGACTGGTATTCCGGAGACTTGCAGGAATTTTTCTTTCATAAAGAAGAAAACCCTGAAGTCAGAAGAAAAGTTTGTTCCGTTTTAGCCGGATATGTATGGGACAAAAATAATCCGTTCGTTTCCAAACATAATCGTGCTGTAAAGGCTATTGCCAATATGATACGGGAAGGTAAAAACAGTTAATACTAAATTTCAGACTATTAAATATATAAAAACATATAAAATAGTTCAGTGGCTAATCACCGGAAGTTTAGCCACTCTCTTTTTTTCTTGTTCTGTACAAAAATTACCCGATTATGAAAAGTATCCTTCATTAGTAAATGATAGAATAAAAATTACGGATGACTTTTACAAATCCGGAAACAATATTCTTAAAAAAAATACTCAGGGAATCTGGGAATTATACACGGAAGGAAATCCTTTAGAAAGAGGGCTGGCAAATGGGATACTGACTCAAGAGCTAACATATAATCAGGAAAAAATCTTTACAGATAAAATCAAAGAATTTATTCCTTCTCCCTTTTATCAAAAAATACTTAAAAAATTTGTTCTTTTTTTCAACAGGGAACTGTATAAAAATGTACCTGAAGAGTATTTAATTGAACTTTATGGGATGTCTAAATATGCTTCTGAAGATTTTAATTTTATTGCTAAACCTTATTGGAGAATGTTATATTTTCATGCAGCTCATGATATTGGACATTCTTTACAGGATTTGGCTTTAGTGGGTTGTACCTCATTCGCTGCATGGGGTGATAAAACTGCTGATGGTAAATTACTTATCGGACGTAATTTTGATTTTTATGTTAATGATAGCTTTAATAAAAACAAAGTTATTGCTTTTGTGAGTCCTGATCGGGGATATAAATACGCTATGGTGACCTGGCCGGGTATGATAGGGGCAGTATCCGGCATGAACATGAAAGGACTAACGGTTACTATTAATGCTGGAAAATCCGGAATTCCTTTTAAAGCAAAAACTCCTATTTCTTTTGTAACTAAAGAAATATTACAATACGCTAAAAATATTGAGGAAGCTATTCAAATTGCTAAAAACAGAGAAGTTTTTGTTGCCGAATCAATTCTGGTTGGAAGTAGTGAGGATAATAGAGCGGTGACTATTGAAGTTTCTCCTAATAAATTTGGAGTTTACGAAACAGACAATACTGATTTTTTAATCTGTGCCAACCATTTTCAAAGCAATGAATACAAAGAAGATAAACGCAATCGTAAACAAATTGCTGAAAGTCACTCTATGTATCGGTTTAATAAAATGAAAGAGCTGCTAACTTCTGCACCTTTATTGACTCCTTCTGCAGGAGCAGAGATTCTAAGAAATAAACAAGGATTAAACGAATTGCCTTTAGGAATGGGTAATGAAAAGGCTATTAATCAGCTATTGTCTCATCATGGAATATTATTTCAGCCAGATAAAAAGATTTTATGGGTGTCTGCAAATCCTTATCAATTAGGAGAATTTGTAGCGTATGATTTAAATAAGGTTTTTAGTACTTTTCCTTTACAAAAAGAAATATCTAATTTATCTGAAACAGATTTAAATATAGCTGAGGATCCTTTTCTGTATTCTTTACCCTATTCTCAATATGAAGAATACAGAATACAGAGCCGCCATCTAATCACAAAATTTAATAAAAACCGTACAGTCAGCAACGAATATTTAAACTCCTATCTTAGTTTAAACCCTGAGTATTGGGAAAGTTATTTTAATGTGGCTGAATATTATTTCAGACATAAAAATTTTTCTAAGGCATTATTTTATTATAATTTAGCTTTAACAAAAGAAATTTCGACAATACCTGCTCAAACAAAAATTAAGGATCGTATCCTAAAATGTGAAAAGAAATTGCACTAATGAAATCAACACCCATAGATCGAACCAGTTTAGAAAAAATTAAAGAATTTCAGGAAAAAAGGTTGAAAGAACAACTGGAGTATGTAAACAAGTTTTCACCTTATTATTCTAAACTCTTTAAAAACCACTCGATTGACATTTCTGAAATTAAAAGGATTGAAGATTTAGTATATATTCCGGTTACAACAAAAAAAGAATTACAGGCAAATAACCATGATTTTTTTTGTGTTTCCCCTGATAAAATTATAGACTATGTTACTACTTCCGGCACTTCCGGAGATCCGGTTTTATGTATTTCTACAGAAAAAGATTTACATCGGATTGCTTTAAACGAGTCATTATCGTATGAAGAAGCCGGATTATCCAATCAGGATATTATTCAGCTTACTACCACTCTTGATCGTAGATTTATGGCCGGAATTGCATATTTTTTAGGTGCTCAGCAGTCTGGAATAGGAGTCATTCGTGTAGGTTCAGGTGTTCCAGAACTTCAATGGGATACCATTCAAAAGATTAAACCTACCGTACTTGTTTGTGTTCCTTCATTTTTATTAAAAATGATTGAATTTGCAGAGGAAAATTCTATAGATTTTATCAATTCCAGTGTGAAGAAAGCAATCTGCATCGGCGAACCTATCCGAAATCCTGATTTAACCCTGAATGTGTTAGCAAAAAAAATAACTTCTCAATGGAATATCCGTTTGTATTCTACCTATGCATCTACAGAAATGGCAACTGCTTTTACAGAATGTGAATACGGAAAAGGCGGACATCATCATCCGGAATTGGTTATAACAGAATTTCTTGATGAAAACAATCAACCTGTACCCGAAGGCGAACCTGGAGAGTTGACCATCACCCATTTGCAAACGGAAGGTATGCCATTAGTACGTTTTAAAACCGGCGACATCATTCAACCGTTTTATGAAAAGTGTGAATGTGGAAGAGTTTCTTTGCGGGTAGGACCGGTCATTGGCAGAAAAAATCAAATGATTAAATATAAAGGAACAACTCTTTATCCCCCTTCGATGTTTAATTTGCTTAACGATTTTGAAGATATTTGTAATTACGTGGTTGAAATTTCTTCTAACGATATTAATGAAGATGAAATTTTAATAAAAATTGGCGTTAAAAATGCTTCAGAAAATTTATTATCTAAAGTTAAAGATCATTTCAGAGCAAAATTAAGGGTTAGCCCCAGAATTAAATTCATGTCTACTGAAGAAATTGAATTATTAAAAAATCCACCAAATTCCAGAAAAACCAGATTATTAATTGATAAACGAAATTCAGTGATTTAAAAACTTATATCATGTACAAAAAAACTATCTACTCATTATTTTCTCTATTTATAACACTCTTGATCAATGCTCAAAAAATGGAAGTATTATCCGGTGATTTTAATTTCTTAAAAAATGTAAAAGAGATTAATGTTGTCTTTGATTATTCAGACGTTACTTTTTATAGGAAAAAAATGCCTGAGAGCCAATATATACAGTTACGTAGTGATCAGGTGGAGGCTAAAGAAACTACTGAGAATTGGCAGCAAACCTGGAACGAATACAAAGAAATAAAATTTCCTGATAAGTTTTTCGCCAGTGCTAACAAGTATATCGAACCTAATACAATTACATTTACTAAAAACAGCCAGAGTCCGTATACTTTAATTATTAAGACCATTTGGATAAGACCTGGCTCAGCAATATTACAAGCCTTAGTAAGTACTACCCTGCATTTTGTAGAAACTAATAATCCTTCAAAAGAGCTTTTAGTTATTTCTAGTAAAGAAGCACCAGGAAAGAGTTATGCAATCCACAGAAATATTATAATTTCGGAAGGTTATGCTATGACTGGTAAGAAACTGGCTAATCTTTTGAATAAAAAAATTAAACCTTAGTTTTTTACTGGCTGTTTGCATAAATAAAGACACCAAATTTCTTATAAATTATTACTATTAAAACAATTTTTAGTAAAAAAATTATTAACGGTTTTTATTAATTTGATTCCTAAAACATAATTATATATTTTTACATTTAAGAGTTTTTGTGTTTTATAAAAAATGAGCTATTTTATCCCATAAAACCTTACATTGATCATATAAGGTTTTATGAGAGGCCATTCAAGATTTACAATTTGGTTTATCTAAGAGAAAATTTATTAGTTTGAAACATTTCGCTTTTCTGGAATAATTTTCATGATTTATGCTCAATTTATATATTTGGTTTAGTATGTTTTGATTTTTGACAAAAACTCTTGTGTATTTTCTATAGATGAATAATAATATCTTAAAGCTGCCAAAAATGCTATTTGTACATTATTTGAAGTTACAGTAGCCCCATCAACTGACAGATCTTTGGTTGCACAAGCATCACTAATGATCGTACAATTAAAATTATAATCTTTTGCAGCTCTTACTGTAGCATCAATACACATATGTGTCATCATTCCGCAGATAACTAAATCAGTGATATTTTGAGCTTTCAGGTATTCTAACAGTTCTGTATTTATAAAGCTATTAGGGTAATTTTTAATAATTACCTTTTCCTGTGCAAGTGGTGCTACGTTTTCATGAATCTCTGCACCTTTGGTATTGGGAATAAAAAATGTTGAACCACTTCGTAAGGAAAAATGTTTTATATGTATCACGGGTATAGAGTCCTGTCTAAATTTGTTTAGAATCTTTTTAGCATTTAAACTTGCTTCAAGTGAGCCTGATAATGGATTTGCTCCTCCTTCAAAATAATCATTCTGAATATCTATAATCAGTAACGCTTGTTTTGAGTTTTTTCGCTGTCCATTAATTTGAATTAGCCCAGTAAAAAATATAATCAAAAGCCACACTAAAATATTTTTCTTTTTCATATTTAAACTATTTAGATTGTTAGTATGGGGTAAAAGTAAAACTTATATATATTTGTGTCAAGTATATACATTTTTGTATACTACATACTTTATTGTATGTAATATTGATTATTAATAACTTAAATAATTAAAAAAATGGATAATAATTCAAAAAAAGAAATTTGTGTTCTTGATTTTGCCTTTCAACGTATAGGTGGTAAATATAAAGGACGAATTCTATGGGCTTTACATAAACATAATGTGATGAGATATGGTGAATTAAGACGTAATATATCTGGTATTACAACTAAAATGTTAACTCAAACTTTACGTGAGCTAGAAATGGATATGTTAATTCACAGAGAAATGTATCCTCAGGTTCCACCCAAAGTAGAATATACACTTACTGAAGAGGGAAAAGAATTAATCCCTTTTATAAAGTTTCTTGTTGAATGGGGTTATAAAAAAATGTTAGCATTTAAATTATCAGAAAAATAATTTTTCAATAAGAGCCTGAATTGTAAGAATTTGTTTGCTTTTGATTTTATAAATTTTTATTTTGAATTTAAGCTTTGGCAAATATGCTGCTTATGAGAAAGCTTTATACCACTCCCATAAGATAATTCCTGTACAAACACTTACATTCAGAGAGTGTTTGGTTCCTGATTGAGGAATTTCAACAAAAACATCAATCTCTTGCAATATATTTTCACTAATTCCTTCTACTTCATTCCCCATTATAATTGCAAATTTTTTACTGGTATCAATCTTATAGTCTTGCAGTAGGGTACTCCCTTTTACCTGTTCAATTCCAACGATAAGGTATCCCTCATTTTTTAGCGATTTAATCAATTCCGATATGCTTTCCAAATGCTGCCAATATACACTTTCTGTTGCTCCCAAAGCAGTTTTTTGTATTTCTCTGTGAGGGGGAGTTGGGGTGATTCCACATAAGTAAATTTTTTCCATAGAAAAAGCATCTGAGGTACGGAAGACGGAACCTACATTGTGCATGGAACGTACATTATCTAATAAAATTACTACGGGAATTTTATCACTTTCTTTAAATTCTTCTACGGATTTTCGATTAAGGGCTTCCAGTTTTAACTTTTCTGGTTTTTGAAACAAATTCATATTGGTATTTATTTAACTCAACAATTTTAAGTTAGTAGCTGATTTTTGTAAATGGGAAAAGGATCTCTTTTATTTTTTTCTAACTACTGGTAAAATTTCATTATGTGAAAGAGAGTACCTTTTGAATACTTCAGGAGACAAGGTTTCATAATATTTTACTTGTTCTACTTCAAAACCGGCTTTTTCCAAACGTTTGAAATAATCCAACCCGTACCAGCGAACATGATCATACTGTCCAAAGTGTTTTTTTCGCTCCTCTTTTTCAGTAATTGAAAAATCTTCATACGTTTTTTCTTCATTATATCTCATGGGAACCTGAAATATTCCCCATCCTCCCGGTTTCATTACTCTGTATAATTCAGACATTGCTTTGGAATCGTCCTCAATATGTTCTAATACATGATTACAAAATACTACATCAAATTCATCATCTTTAAATGGTAAATCCAATATGTCTGCTTTGACGTCCACAATAGGGGAATATAAATCAGCTGTGGTATATTGCAAATTTTTTAATTCTTTAAACCGCTTTAAAAAGCATTGTTCGGGTGCTATACTTAGTACATTAAGATTTGCGGTAAAGAAATCTGTATCATTTTTCAGATATAGCCACATAAGTCTATGCCGTTCTAATGATAAGGTTCCGGGAGCCAATACGTTATCCCTGACCTTACCATATCCGTAAGGTAAAAATTTTCTATACGATTTCCCGTCTATAGGGTCGGTAAATTTATTTCCTCTGTAAAAAACGGATATTAACGGTGCCAGAATGTAGCTGAATTTAATAAGTATTGGCCTTGGAATTAAATTCAAAAAAAATTTAAATATACTTTTCATTTAAATTTATGAAAGAGTAGGTTTAAATAAAAATTCTTCTTCTTCGTCTGAGGTTATTCCCTGAGCTTCATAAATATATTTATAGGTGCTTAATAGCTTGGGTAAACCATCTACTACAGCAACATCATGTTCAAAGTGACAAGAAGGCTTATTATCCTGTGTAGTTACCGTCCATCCGTCATTGTGAAACTTAACTTTGTAAGTACCCAGATTAATCATAGGCTCAATAGCAATAACCAAACCCTCTTCTATTTTCGGACCGCTTCCCTTTCGTCCATAATTTGGAACCTGCGGGTCTTCATGCATGTCTTTTCCTAAACCATGACCAACCAATTCTCTTACCACTCCGTACCCTGCATTTTCACACATAAGCTGAATAGCAAAACTAATATCTCCTATCCGATTACCTGCTTTGCATTTTTTTATTCCAGCATAAAGACTTTTTTTGGTAATATCCATCATTTTTTTTACCTCATCAGAAATTTCACCTACTGAAAATGTATAGGCCTGATCTCCATAGAATCCATTAATCAAAGCACCACAATCTATAGAAATTATCTCTCCTTCCTCTAAAGGTTTATTATTAGGTATTCCGTGCACAACCTGCTCATTTGGAGACATGCAAAGTGTGTTAGGAAAATCATACATTCCTAAAAAACCGGGAATTGCACCGTGATCTCTAATATATTCTTCAGCAAGTTTATCTAAATGCAAGGTGGTTACACCTGGCTTTACTTCTTTAGCCAACATTCCCAATGTTTTGGAAACCAATTGAGCACTTTCGTACATCAACTCTATTTCTTCTTTTGTTTTTAATTTTATCATGATCCGAATACTCGTGAAAAAAATCCTTTTTTACTTTTAGTTTTTCTTTTTGAATATGGAATAATTTCTCTTCCTTCTACTCCAAATTCTATTTTTTCCCGAATTATTTCATAAACTTCTCCCCAACCCGGAAAACCTCCTAGGTTTCTGTCATCTATGAAATAATCTGCATTAATTTTTCTACTTTGTCCTTCACTATCAAAGACTTCCCCTTCAAAGCTTGAATTAACAGCATAAAACTCAATTCCGTTTTTTTTGCAAAACTCTACTGCTTCATTAAGTCTGTTTCCATGCCGATAAGTCCAAAGTATAAGACGATACCCTCTTTCCTGAAGTTTTTTCATAGTATCAAACGCAAAAATTAAAGGTTTTCCTATTTCAGGATATCTATCTTCTACTATGGTTCCGTCGAAATCTACTGCAATGATCTTATTATTCATAATAAAAAAATTAATATTTATGGTATTAAAAATTATTTGCAAAGTTATACAATTTCACTCATCTTTCCTTCATATAAGACCTTGATTTTTATACGATCATCAAATACAATTGAAAAGTAACGGTTGTTTAATTATGAATTTATATAAAATCATGAAAATATTTAATTATACTGCGGTTCTTTTTTTATAAAAAAAATAATATAAATTTATCAACTTTGGTATAATATTAGATATTTTTTTTACATTAAAATTTTAATTTTTTAACTATGAAACTAAAACTTTTATTGATAAGCGGTATGTGTTTATTACTTGCAAGTTGTGCTATCAGTACATCTTATGATTATGATAAAACTGCTGATTTCTCCCAATATAAAACATTTAGTATTTATCAGGAAGGAATTGATCAGTTAAAATTGAATGATTTAGATAAAAATCGTATTGTAAGAGCACTTGTCGGACAATTAAAAGCGAAAGGTTTATCTGAATCTGCTGATGGGGATTTAAAAGTAAATGTTTTAGCTTCCTCGAAAAAAGTCATCAATGTAGATAACAATCCTTATTGGGGAGGTCCCTGGGGATGGGGATATGGCTGGTCTAGTTCCAGCACAGTATATGAAACACGAGAAGGAAAACTTACTGTTCATTTGGTAGACTCTAAGAAAAATATTTTGGTATGGGAAGGTATTGCTGAAGGTTTTGATGTTAACAATATAGCTAACAAAGAAGATCAAATAAATAAAGCTATACAGAAAGTATTTACTTATTACCCTCCTAAAGAAAAGAAAAATTCTTATTATTAAAATAAAAAAATCTCAAAATTTAAATTTTGAGATTTTTTTTTTACTGTTATCTATTATTCCTTATTATCAACTCAATTTCTTTAGTTTTATCTGATTGCTTTTTATTTAAAAGGTTGTAATCCAAAATTTTTTGGGCACCTTCAAATTCTTTGACAGACAATGCATATTCAGCCAGATTATTTATTAAGGTTTCAGAAGGTATAAATTTATACCCCAGCTGCTCAGATAAATGATCGTAGGTTATCTTAATCAATTCCGGATTTTCGGGTATTTTTTTTACAGGTAAAGTAATTCCTTGAAAATTAAACTTTAAAGCATCGTACATACCCGGTAAAATTACAGTCCCATGATCTTCCTCAGCATAATATTTCCATTTACTCCTTAATCCATTACTTTTATACAAACTATCTATAACCTCATCACAAAACATCTGTATGGATTCAGAATGTTCACTTTTATCTTTTCCCTCATCTTTTGCCTTAGCAATAAATACATTTATTCCTTTATAATTAATTCCCTTTTCCATTTTTAAAGCTTCATTGAATATTTTCCTGTTGTCCCACCAGATACTGGGATCTAAAGCTATATAGGAATTGAAAGAAACAGGGTTATGTATAAGTGTATAAAGCGTAAATAAACCTCCGAACGAATGACCTATCAAAGTATTATACCCGTTCGTTCGGTATTGGGTATTAATATACGGTCTGAGCTCTTTTATTAAAAAATTATGAAAATTCACTGCCCCACCACTATTTTCAAAGAAAACTTTTTCGTCTCTTTTCAAAAAAGATTTTGAAGGAGTAAGATCCCGTGTCCGATCTGTGTTAACTATACCGATGATTATCGATTCGGGCATATAATTATACATACCTTTAGTAAATGCTTTTTGAATTGCTACTAAAGAATGAAAATTAGTTTCTCCATCAATTAAATATATAACCGGATATTCAGAAGAACCTTTTTTATACTCGGGAGGAGTATATACCCAGAATTCTCTTTCTTCATTTAAAATTTGTGAATAAATCTTATATTTTTCTCCTATTATAATTGATTCCTGTGCATTTAATCCAAAAGAACTCAGGAAACAGATAAATATTACAAATGCTTTCATACGTATTTAAAAATTAAATGTTAAAGAGGCCAGAATTTGCTTAGGTTTTTGCGGTTGCCCCCAGTAACTGCTTGTCCAATATTTTTCATTTGTAAGATTATTTATCTTACAGGATAACTTGTAGCGCGCCTGACTATAATAAATTCCTGCATCCCAGGTCGTAAATCCTTTTAGTTCAAAAGTATTGGCATCATCCCAATAACTTTTACTTACAGAATTACCTCCTAGTCCTACTCCCAGCCCTTTTAACCAACCATTTTCAAGAGTATACTCTGTCCAGAAATTAAATGAGTTATAAGGGGTATTATAAGGATGTTTACCTTCTATAGTCGAGTTAGCTTTTATATATCTACTGTCGTTATATCCGTAACCTAAAAATATATTCCAGCCTGTTAATGGTATTGCTTTAATCTCAATATCAATACCTTTACTTTTTCTGGTTCCATCCTGTACAGTAAATGTTTCCGAGCCGTCTGAAACAGTTCGCAGAGAATTCTTTACTTTAATATCATAATAACTTAGAGTTGATATAATTCTATGATTCCAAATATCAAATTTTATTCCTGTTTCCCATTGATTTGCATGTTCCGGTTTATAGCTTTTCTTTTGTCCTGCGGGTGAACCTGTATCCACCACATTATTAAATCCATCCATATAATTTCCAAAAAGAGATATTTGATTTTTTACCAACTCATACGCAATTCCCAGCTTGGGAGACCAGGAAGTTTGATCCGTATTGTAATTATATGCCTCCATATTCAGATAATTCCCACCTTTGGCTTTATAATAATCCATGCGTAATGAAAACATAAAGTTTAATCTTTCCTTTATATTTATCACATCAGAAACATACACACCCAAAGTATTATGTTTTCTAAAATACTCTGCAAAAGGAGTTGTTCCAGCAATCAATGAATTATATTTATCAACAGATAAAGATACATCGGACTGATTAACATCAATAATATCATAAGCAATCTGAGACCTTTTATCTTCTGTTGTGTAATATAAATAATCAATACCTAGTAAAAGATCATTTTTTAAATCTCCCCAATTAAATCTTCCTACAAAATTCTGCTGAAAATTATAACGGGTAAAAGTACTGGGGATCTGCATAATTTTTCTTTGTACATGTTCATTATCCGTAAATGTAAGAAAGAGGTAATTTGCTTTGTTATCGGACTTGGAAAACGAAAAAAGACTCTGAGAATTCCAAACCTCAGATACTCTGTAATTGGCTTCAGCAAATGCATTGAAAACATCGGCCTCACTTACCAGATTCTTATCTGAAAGAGATCTTTCCGTATTATATTTCAATTTATTAAATGAGTTTACCGTAACTCCTTTTCCTTTCCCATAAAAGCTGGTATTACCTGATGTATGAAATAATTCAAAATCTAAATTAAGAATTAATCGATCTGTTACCTTATACGTTAAACTGGGATCTATAGCCCAAGTGTTCCTACCGGAATAATCCTGAAAATAATCCTCTTTATGCACCAATGTGTTAATTCTAAAAAACAATGCGGAATCTTTAATTGGTGTATTTAAATCTGCTGTTAAACGGGATAATCCCCAGGAACCTGTTGTATAACTTATATTGCCTCCAAACTTCTGATATGGTTTTTTGGTAATTTTATTAATCATTCCCCCATAGGAAATAACAGAACCAAATAAAGTTCCGGAAGGCCCTTTAACTACATCTAAACGTTCTACGTTTATCATGTCAGTTAAAGTAGCTGAATTAGTTGACAAACCGTTACGTAAACCTATGTCTGTACTGAATCCTCTCATCATTACATAGAGACCTATTCCGCCAGATCCGGGTCCCTGTACACTATTGCTGGCTCCAGGCACATTTTTAAGCGCATCTTCCGTGCCTGTTATTACCTGATTACTCAGCATTTCTTTAGTTATTACTGTATATACCTGTGGATTCTCGATATTTTTCAAGGGTAATTTAGCCACATAATTACTATTAGCATTTAATTTATTTCCCTGAATAACGATTTCATTAATTTCAAGTTCTTTATCTTCATTTAATTTTACATTAAAATAATAATTTTTATACTTATCTATACGAATCTGATCAGTAAAAATAATTTCATTTTTATACCAGACCTGGATATCATACCTTCCTAAACCAGTCAGCTTAAGTTCAAATTTACCCTTTATGTCTGTTCGGACTCTAAACACTGAATCTTTAAGAAATCTAATTTCTGCATCAGCAATCGGTAAGCCATTAGATGCTTCAACTTTTCCCTCTATAAAAGAAAAATGTTGACTATATAAAGTCAAAAAAAGAAAAAATGCTGTTAAGCTAAAGTATATTTTCATAAGGATCTATATTTTGATGAGCAAATGTATAAATTAATTTAGATCAATTCTAAATAGTTACTAAATAATTTATCTTGAGTTGAAATAAAAAAAATTTAGTTTTAATCTGAACCATAATAGAAAATAAGTAATTAATGCAATAAAAGTTAATTTTATTTTTATTTTTGTACCCATCGTAATATTTCTACTACAACACATAAAAAATACGAATGAATATTAACTCGCTTTTTCAAAAAAAAAACATTGCTGATTTACAAGAAGTAAATAATTCATCGCAGCTTAATAAAGTACTAAGCATCAAAGATTTAACTTTTTTCGGCATCGCAGCTATTATTGGTGCAGGAATTTTTAGCACCATAGGTCGAGCTTCCTATGAGGGAGGTCCCGCTGTTTCTCTTTTATTTGTCTTTGTTGCTATAGCCTGCATATTTACAGCTTTATGCTATGCTCAGTTTGCTTCTATGATACCCGTTAGTGGAAGTGCGTATACCTATGCTTATGTTTCTTTAGGCGAAATATTTGCATGGACTATTGGATGGGCTTTAATTCTGGAATATGCCGTCTCCAATATGGTAATATCCATTTCATGGTCAGGATATTTTGTTTCAATGCTTAAAGGATTTGGCATCAATTGGCCAGAATGGCTGGCTATAGACTATTGGAATGCTCACAAAGCTTACCTTGAAGTTCAGACTCAGCAACTCTCTGCTTCAGCAACAACATTAAAACTGGCGAAAATTTTTGAATCAGCACCTGAAATAGCAGGAATTAAAATATTATTCAATCTCCCTGCCGGTTTAATAACTTTAGCTGTTACTGCTCTGGCTTATATAGGAATTAAAGAATCTACAAGGGTAAGCAATGCTCTGGTATGGATTAAGCTGGTTGTAATTGTCGGGATTATTGCCATTGGAGCTTTTTATGTAAAACCTGAAAACTGGACACCTTTTTTACCTAATGGGTTTGAAGGCGTTATGGGAGGAGTTGCAGCTGTTTTCTTTTCTTTTATAGGCTTTGATTCCATTTCCACCACGGCAGAAGAATGTAAAAATCCACAAAGGGATCTTCCACGCGCAATGATATACTGCATTATAATCTGTACGGTATTATATGCCTCCATAGCTTTAATTTTAACTGGTATGGTCAATTTCAGCGAACTTAAAGTCGATGACCCGCTGGCTTATGTTTTTGATAAAATCGGAATGAATTTCATTGCAGGTGTAATTTCAGTAAGTGCCGTAATTGCCATGACAGGAGCAATATTGGTATATCAGGTGGGACAACCCAGAATCTGGATGACCATGAGCCGTGACGGACTTCTTTGGAAACCTTTTGGCAGGATTCACAAAAAATATCATACCCCTGCTTTTGCTACTGTAGTTGCCGGATTTTTTGTTGGTATACCTGCCATGTTTATAGATATGCAGATCGTTGTAGATTTAACCAGCGTCGGGACTTTTTTTGCTTTTATCCTTGTGTGTTCCGGAGTTCTTTTTCTTGATTATAAAGGATATTCCAAACAAGCTAAATTTAAACTCCCTTATTTTAACGGGCAATATTTAATTGGAATATTGTTCCTATTGGGTTTATATTTATTTATTAACCATACTGATTACAAAAGCATCTTATCAGATAAACCTCTGCTTTCAATTTTCTGGCTGGTTTGGCTAGGCTTATCTTTATCATCGCTAAAATATAAATTTTCATTATTGCCGGTACTTGGAATCTTGTTTAATTTATATTTGATGACTGAGCTTGGCTGGTCTAACTGGGGCATGTTCCTTATCTGGTTAATCATAGGACTTGCCATTTATTTCTTATACGGAAAACGCAACAGTAAACTAGATCAGTTGTTAAGAAAAAAACAAGAATTTTTATAAGATAAATAAGAACTATCCAAAGTATGAATTTAAATTCATTATTTAGAAGAAAGTCTATTTCAAGCCTTGATGCTGAAAGTAATGATAAATCACAACTTCATAAAGTACTGGGAGTAAAGGATCTTACTTTTTTAGGTGTAGCAGCTATTGTAGGAGCAGGTATATTCAGCACCATTGGTAGGGCTTCCTACGAAGGAGGTCCTGCGGTTTCATTACTTTTTATTTTGGTAGCCACTGCCTGTATCTTTACTGCACTATGCTATGCTCAATTTGCATCCATGATCCCTATAAGTGGTAGTGCTTATACTTATACGTATGCTTCTTTAGGAGAAATATTCGCATGGGTAATAGGCTGGGCCTTACTTTTGGAATACGCTGTTTCCAATATGGTAGTAGCCATATCCTGGTCAGAGTATTTTACTACTATGCTGGCTGGTTTCGGTGTCCATTGGCCCGGATGGCTGGAAATTGATTATGGCTCTGCTAAAGCTGCTTTTATACAAGTTCGAGATGCTCATGTTGGAGATCATATTCCAGACTCTGTTCTTAAAGCAGCCAAGTCTTACGCTTCAGCTCCAGAAATGGGAGGCATAAAAATTTTATTTGATCTACCAGCCGGATTAGTCACTTTATTTATAACTTTTGTTGTCTACATAGGTATCAAAGAATCTAAAAATCTAAGCAACCTATTGGTTTACCTTAAATTGGGAGTCATACTTTTAGTAATTATTGCCGGTTCTTTTTTTGTAAAACCTGAAAATTGGTCTCCTTTTCTTCCCAATGGTTTTGGTGGAGTAATGGGAGGTGTTGCAGCCGTATTTTTTGCTTTTATAGGGTTTGATTCTATTTCAACTACCGCAGAAGAAGCAAAAAATCCGCAAAAAGATTTACCCAAAGCTATGATTTACTGTTTGATTATCTGTACAGTATTATATGTGGTGCTCTCATTAATCCTTACTGGAATGGTAAATTACAAAGAACTTAAAGTAGATGATCCGCTGGCTTATGTCTTTGGTAAAGTCGACATGAATTTCATAGCCGGCATAATTTCAGTGAGTGCAGTTATTTCAATAACCAGCACCTTACTAGTCTATCAGATCGGCCAGCCAAGAATATGGATGTCTATGAGCCGTGACGGACTACTAGGAAAAAAATTTGGGGAAATAAATAAAAAATACAGGACTCCTGGTTTTTCAACTTTGCTTACCGGAGTTATTGTGGGTATACCTGCCATGTTCCTGGATATGCAGTTTGTAGTGGATCTAACCAGTGTGGGTACTTTTTTTGCCTTCATTCTTGTTTGCTCCGGAACTTTGTATCTCGAACACAAAGGAGAAACTCAAAAAGCAAAATTCAAAATTCCTTATATCAACAGCCAGTTTATTACCGGTATCGGATTTATTTTAAGTCTATTTTTCCTTTTTACACAGACTGATTACGAGAGCTTAATTAAAGAAAAACCATTACTGGTTATTTTTTGGATTGTCTGGGCTGCTTTATCTATAGCTACTCTTAAATATAAGTTTTCTCTACTTCCCGTTTTAGGCATATTATTCAATTTTTACCTAATGACAGAATTAGGATGGTCCAACTGGTTGATGTTTATATTCTGGTTACTCATAGGACTTGCCATATATTTTTTATATAGCTATAAAAACAGTAAGTTGAACAAAAAATAATTTGTTTAATATTTATCATTTATATTTCAAATATATATTTTATACAGGTAATGAAAGTGTTAATAAAATTCAGAAGTAAATTTTATCTACTTAAATCATTGATACTATTAAAATATACGACAAGTTGTCTTAAATCCATCCTTTATCTGACTAAATGACAGCGCCTTATAAACATTAAATTAAATTGTTTTTTACACTTATCTTAGATCAAGGGATTTAGCACTTAGTCGTTTTACCTTTGCATTATATAAAAAAGAGATTTATCATGAAAACAACTTTGTATGTCGCCAGCAGTAGAGGACATGCAAATCACGGCTGGTTAGATTCCTATCATACTTTTAGCTTTGCAAACTATTTTGATCCGGAACGAATTCAGTTCGGAGCTTTGCGAGTGATAAACGATGATATTGTCAAAGAAGGCAAAGGTTTTGGTTTACACCCTCATAAAAATATGGAAATTATTTCAATTCCTCTTTATGGTGATTTGGAACATAAAGATGATATGGGTAATTCCCAAACAATAAAATCTGGAGATGTACAGGTCATGAGTGCCGGCTCAGGAGTACAACACAGCGAGTACAATCCTAATCCGCAAAAACCTGTCAATTTCTTTCAGATATGGATTTTACCTGCTCAGCAGAATGTTACTCCCAGATACGAACAGAAAACTTTTAATTTTTTTGATCATAAAAATAAACTTATCTCTATTGTATCTCCTGTTTCAGAATGTACCGAAAATGAATTAGGCATTTACCAAAATGCCTGGATGAGCACAGGAATTTTTGACAATACTCAGAGTATAGATTACAAAATGCATCTTTCAAACAATGGCTTGTATGCAATGGTTATAGAAGGTGAATTTTTGATTGAAGGTAAAAAATTAACCCGGCGTGACGGCTTAGCCATTTGGGAAACGAATTCTGTAACAATAAAATCTATAACGGATAATTCCAGACTGTTACTTATTGAAGTACCCATGAATCCTTAACACATTTAATATATTGTTTCTTATTTCTAAAAACCGGAAGATATTATTATCTTCCGGTTTTTAATATTTTATTCTAACCAAAAGTATATATGACAATGGATACTTTGGTTTAGAATTTGTAACTATAATAAAATATAAAATTAAAATATTTTAGATTAATACAAAAACTACAAGACATATATGGCATTTATAGATTACTATAAAGTATTAGGTTTGGATAAAAATGCTACTCAGGATGATATTAAAAAAGCATACAGAAAGCTTGCCCGAAAATATCATCCGGATCTGAATCCTGATGATAAAGAAGCACATATGAAATTTCAGCAGATTAATGAAGCTAATGAAGTTTTAAGTGATGCTGAGAAAAGAAAAAAATATGACCAATACGGTGAGAACTGGAAGCATGCGGATCAATTTGAACAGGCTCGCCAACGACAAGGTTCCGAAGGGCAATATTATTACGACAATACAGGAAATCCTTTTGAGGGGTATTCTCAAGGGTTTGGAACTGAAGATTTTTCAGATTTTTTTAGTGAAATGTTTGGAAACAGAGGTGCTAGAAGCCGAGGAGGTAGAAGCTCTCAATTTAAAGGACAGGATTATACGACCGAGTTACATTTATCTTTAAAGGAGGCCGCTAACACTCATAAACAAACACTTAATGTAAATGGCAAGCAAATAAGAATTACCATTCCTGCCGGCGTGAACAACGGGCAACAAATAAAGCTTAACGGGCAGGGTGGAGAAGGAATGAATGGAGGACCTAAAGGCGATTTGTATATTACATTTGTTATTTCTGATGATCCTGATTTTAAAAGATTAAATAATGATCTTACCACGGTAGCAGAAATTGATTTGTACACTGCTGTTTTAGGAGGTGAAACTACAGTTTCCACTCTTGACGGAAAGGTAAAGCTTAAAGTTGCACCCGGCACTCAAAATGATACACGCGTGCGATTAAAAGGTAAAGGTTTTCCTGTTTACAAAAAAGAAGGACAGCATGGAGATTTATTTGTAACATATAAAGTTAAAATTCCAACTCAATTAAGCGATAAACAAAAGGATCTATTTAAACAATTGGCAGAATCATAAAAATTTAACTATGGAAAACGAATTTATAACATTACAGGAATACTGTATCCATTATAAGGTAGACCCTTCTTTTATTGAGGAGCTCGAAGGACTGGGATTGATACAAATCCATGTTAAAGAAAAAACTAAATATATTCCTTTTGAGGCACTTTCTGAGCTGGAATCTTACAGCCGGATGTTTTATGATTTAGAAATAAACATGCAGGGAATAGATGCTATACATCATTTGCTCTATAAAATCAGAAACTTACATCAGGAAATGAATGAATTGAGAAACAGATTACGGTATTACGAATAAATATTCTCTGATTATTAAATATAATTTTCCCGCTCATAAAAAACATCAAATATTTTTTATGAGCGGGATTTATGTATCAAAATAATTTTTTACTTAAATAAGGTATAGGTCAATTTAATATACAAATTATCTTCAAAGTTACCAGAATGGTAAGATCCTAAGCGATAGTAGGCACCTAAACCAAAAATACTGATTAGCTTATTAAATTCAATTCCTACCTCCTGATAATATTTGTCCGGCACAGTATAAGAATGAAGCGTGTGTAGCTCTTTATGTTCCATATTCCCTATCATTCCATTATACACTAAAGTCATATATAAATACTTATTTCCCCAGACTCTCAAATCTTTAAATGTATGGGTAATAAAAAATGCAACATATTTACTCGCAAAAAAACTTCCGGGATGAATTGTTTCAAAAGTATTATATCCTTTCAGTTCAAATCTTTTAAGAATATTATCTCCGTTTTTTACTACCCCAAAGCCTTCATATAAATTAAATAATGAAGTTTTACCGGAAATAAATCCGGCATTTGCGGTAATTTTTGTATTACCCCAGCGATTTTTTAAATTAAAAAATGTAGTAAAATCGAATTTATCGTATTCAAAATCAGAAGAAAATGCTTTCCAACTCCGCGTATAATTGAAGAAAAAATAAGGCATTTCATCTTCGATTGCTATTTTATTTATCGGAGTTTTCATATATTTTACAAAAGGTGTAAATTTAATTCTCAGTGAGGAAGCAAACTGATGGTACTCTTTGGATACAAGGTTGTCTTTATATGAATAATCAAATAATGATTTCTGAGTCTGATAATCCGTAACAAGCGAAGCTGTAAAGTAATCAAAAAAATCCTGTTGATACTGCAATTCTCCTTTTTTATAGCGATAATATATATTATTAGACAAATTATTGGTCTGATCTCTAACATTCTCAATAGCTCCATATTCTCTGAACCGGTTTTTTCCTGCTGCATTAACATCTGACTCTCCTAGCAAACTAAATTTCCCGTTATTAATCTTATTCACAAAAAAATCGATTCCCGCACCATATTTTAATTGTTGATCTTTTGCTGCCCATGCAGTATATCCCTTTAACGAAATATCTTTGCTAAAATCATAATTGGTTCTTCCTCCTAGCTGAAATCTTAAACCTTCAAAATCGTTAAATCTTATACTGTTGAATAAATCCATATTTACTTTATTCATACGAACCTCTCCTAGTAATAAAGGTGAAAGAAACTGCATTTTTTTTATTAAATGATAATTATGTGCAACACTATCAATTGCCGAATAGGTTTGACTTTCTCTAAGGGTAAGTGCAGGTTGTCGCACCTTCTCCAGCCGTGCTTCATTATTCCAGAAATCTTTGCTTACTTCATATTCATATCCAAAAAATTCTTCCTTTGAAAAAGTTACCGGATAAGTAAACCCTGAATATAGAGTAGAAATTGTAGCCCAGGACTGAGTCCCTGTAGTATTCTTGTTTAGAATACGAGTCAGTGGAAATATAATTCTTATAAACTCTCTGGAGGTCATCCAAACGCCTGTCCGTGACTCTCTTTCAACATTATATTCATATAACCATTGATTTTTTATGGATCCAATGTATCTCACTAGAGCTAAACTTTCTGCATCAATATAAAGAGTACCGCTGGATGATGTATTTTTATTATACTGACGGGTGAGATAAAAAGATATTTTATAGGTTTTTTTATCATGCAGGGTAAGACTGTCTAATAATCGAAATCTATAAAATTTTAAATTTTTAATTTCTAAAAATTCAGGGAGTTCGTTCCTCCTTAATTCTTTAGCTAGTATTTCATACACCGGCTTTTGAATTCCGGATATTTTATTGGCTGTTATAATATTTTTTTCACCCAACTTTTCATCAAAAAGATGATCCATGGAACGTTCCGCTAAAAAAAACATATTGTTTTTAAGTGCTTTTTTTACTTTATTGTTAATACGGTCTTTTCTTTTTTCCGGATTTTCAATATAGGACATAGAAAGACTATCTGCATCAATCTCAAATTTAGTATAGGATGAATATTTATAATTATGTAATGAATGAGGATGATTAATTTTTTCTTTTTGAATCATACCTATTATTAAATTTTCCGCATTTAACCTGTTATTTTTTATTTGTACACCAGATTCCAAAAAAATAGTTTTGGTACCCTCGGATATATGGTCAAAACGCGAAAGATAACCTTCTGCTTCAATATAAAAAGTTTCTTTTTCAATATTTTCATCATTAATCGTGAGAAAGCCCTGCGAATCTGTACTTCCTAACAAAGCTCTGTTTGCATGTTTATACACCCTGGCCTTCTGCACAGGCTGTCCCGTATCAAAATCTTTAATTTGTATCGTTGATTGAGGAAATGCTAAAAGAAAAAAGTTAAATGTTAGAATTAGAAAAATAGGTTTCATACCATAGGGTTCATCTTCATACTAAACGCATATTTCTCTTTAATAGTATAAGTTACCATTTATTTACTTGAATACGTTGGTGAAAGTAATACCTGCCTGAACCCATCTTCCGGGCATAGGAACGAGATTGGTTTCCGTATAGCGTGTATTTAAAATGTTATTAACCTGTAAAAAAGCTTTTATTTTTTTAGATTGAAATGAGATTTTGTCGTCAAGTAGATGATAATCATCCAGTGCTACTCTGTCGTTGTAACGATAACTAATCTCATGGGTTAATTTATTTTTAACAATTTGGTGTTCAACCCTTGCAACTAACTGATGTCTAAGATTATCAAGCGAATATTTAGAAAATCCTTTTACTGTATTTTTAAGCTCATTATCTAGATAAGTGTAACCTATATGATAAGATACTATAAAAGAAGAAGGAAAATGTTGAGAAAGACTAAGTTCTGCGCCATTCGTATTAACTTTAGCAATATTAACCGGTGTCCATTTATCTTGTTCCGTTTCTTTAAACCAGTCTATCAGGTCTGTGGATTCTCTGCGGAAAAAACTTACTGTTGCTTTAAGAGATTTATGAGACCATCGGTACCCCAATTCATAAGACCACGCATTTTCTGGTTTTAAATCAGGATTTCCGTTATTAGAAGGGTCTGAATAGTATAAATCTGTATAAGAAGGAATCCGATACGTTTTCCCTATATTGGCAAATAATTTATTTTCTGCGTTTAATTTATATCCGATATCAATGCCCGGATACCAAAAACTACCCATATCTGAATAATGAGCAAAGCTAACTCCAGGAGTTATATCCAGCTTTCCGTTGAATATACTGAATAGCTGGTCGGCATATATAAAACTTATTTCTCTTTGCCTATCTCCTAAATTATTAGAATTCATATATTCCTTACGAAAATCTCCGCCAAAACCGGTAATTCCTAATTTTGAAGTATAGGATATTCCTGCTTCAACACCTATATGATTCCCTATATGAAGATTACGATATGCGGAAGGATTATTACGAATAAATAAGTATTCTCCCTGGGCTCTTCTCCAATAAGAATTCGCATTAATTTTAAATTGGTTAAGTTTCTGGTTCCATCCGATACTAATCAAAGATACCTGATCTTTTTCGTATTGTTCTTTAGCTGCAGGTGTTGAATAAAAACCGTTGGCTCCGAATTTTTTTTCTATAATTCCGGCCTGAAAATGGATATCACCGTCAGATAAAAGATATTGGTTCTGGTACCACACATTTTTAGTTAAATAATCGGTATTGTATCTGTAACCGTCCGATTGAGAAGTTCCTGCCTGCAAAAATTGTGAAAACTTTTTTCCTGACAGATTAAGTCCCGCATCTAATGCATTAGTTCCGTGTTCACCTCCCGAAAAAGATACTTTTACCTCATCCTTACCTGAGGGTCTGGTTATAATGTTTACAGCTCCTGCATAGGCATTTTGTCCGAAACGTCGGGCTGCCGGCCCCTTGATTACTTCAATTCTTTCTACTGCTAACAAATCAAAAGGAATGCTTAGTGCATTGTGCCCGGTACGGCTGTCGTTCATTCGAATTCCGTTTACCATAATTAATACCTGCTCAAATGAACTGCCCCGAATACTTATATCCGCCTGGGTACCGTTCACTCCTCTTCTACGTATGTCTATTCCTGAATAGTATGACAACAACTCAGCAATACTGGTTGCCGGTATTTTTTCTATCTGTTTACGAGTGATGATCTGTACATTCTGCGAAGTTTGTTTAAAAGGTAATGAAAGGGTTTTACCTTCAATAACCACATGTTCCAAATCATTTTCCTGCTGAGCTTGAAGATTGGCTGTCATTGAAAAAAAAAGTATACATCCTCCCTTTATCCATATTTTTTTCATTTTGTCAGTTTTTTGTTTTTTATTATATGAGACAAAAGTAGTATCTTGCCGGATGATCAATCTATACCAGTTTAACACTTATGGCTAGTCCGGTTTCCATTCCTTTTACCAGCTTTATTGTATTAGAGCGTTCTTCTGCCACTCCTATATACCTACAGTTAGTCACCCAGATTATTAATGCCATACAAAGAGGTTTTCTGGTTAAAGGAACTCCCCTTCCGGGAACGCGTACCTTAGCTTCGGTTCTAGGTGTAAACCGGAACACACTTGTGGTTGTATATGAAGAACTGGAAGCTTTAGGCTGGATTGAAATTGTTCCGAATAAAGGGGCTTTTATATTGCAACAAACTATAAATAGAGCAGAAAAAATACCTTCCTCTACGAAAAATTTCACTATTGCTTATCCTTCTAAAACCGGTTATGATTTTGAAAAATCACAATTACTGGATACTCCTTTTGAAAATTCGAATCATACTCTCATTTTAAATGATGGCATTCCTGACATTCGTCTTCTTTCTATTCACCAGCTAACTCAATCTTATACATCCAGCCTGAAAAGGAAAACCCATCAGAATAAAAACGACGAAAACCCTCAGAACGGTAGAATATATTTTAAGGAAAACCTTTCAAATTTTCTGAATTTAACCCGCGGACTTCATATATCAACGAAAAACCTGCTTATCACAAGAAGTATTGAAATGGGTATATATATCACTTCTGAGATATTAATTTCCAGAGGAGATAAAGTAATTGTCGGGGAACTGAGTTACTTTACCCCTAATATGATTTTCCAGAATTCAGGAGCCCAATTACTTACTGTACCTGTTGATTCGGAAGGTATTGATGTGGATGCTGTACAAAAACTGTGTGAGAATAATAAAATACGTATGTTATATCTAACCCCTCACCACCACTATCCTACAACGGCAACGCTTAGTGCACAGCGAAGAATAGAGTTATTACGGCTTTCTCAGATTTATGGTTTTATTATTCTTGAAGATGACTATGAATACGACTTTCAGTTCGGAAACAATCAGGTACTCCCTCTTGCCAGTGCCGATACGGAGGGGATGGTTGTATATATAGGTTCATTTGGAAGATCGCTGGCTCCTGGCTTTCGTACCGGTTTTATTGTAGCTCCTGAAAATCTGATAGTGGAAATGCAAAAATTTATATCCATACTGGATAGACAAGGGGATACATTTATGGATTATGCTTTGGGCAATCTTATTCAGGAGGGCGATATCTTACGTCATATAAAAAAAACATCTCTTATTTATAAAGAAAGAAGAGATGTTCTGGCTCAGCTTATAGACAAATATTTAAATGAATGGGTTAACTATACGTTACCTACCGGCGGATTAGCCATATGGACCCGCTGGGATGCATCAATAAATCTGATGAAATTGCGGGAAGACTGCCTAAAACTTGACCTTCATATTCCCAAGCACCTGCTATACCAAAATCTGAAAATTTCGGCTATGAGAATAGGATTTGGAAGTTTCACGCCCCAGGAGTTGGAATTTATAATTCATAAAATATTCAAAATTCTTAGAAAATCTTAGTTTAATACTTAATACACAATTAAAAGTATAATTATTTATATTTAATAATTAAAATTATAAATCTATATATATATTTATTTAAAAATAAATATATAATTTATTTCATAATATTATAAAAAATATTTTTTTAATATTTTTGTATAGTTAAAAATTATATTTTATGAAATCAACATTTATTATTGTAATTATTTTATTTTTCGCTACCACCTTTTGTTATTCACAAATGGGTGTAAATACCCCTGCACCCGCGGGAGTATTTCATGTTGACGCATCAAAAGATAATAATTTATCCGGCTTGCCTACTGATGCCCAACAACGGAATGACGTACTTATAGATTCTTTAGGTAATATGGGTATTGGTACTATTTATCCTAAAAAAAAGCTTCATGTTGACACACGTTCCGGATCTATACGATTAGAAAATTTATTGGTTTTACCAGTAACCTCCAGTGCTTCCGGATTGGTAATTGATGAAAACGGGGATGTTTACAAAAATAATACGGTATCTGTTGAGGGACAAATTATACGAATTGGAGTCAATAAAACCACCTATGCTGTAAATACTGAGTCTGCATTACGGTTTAGTGACCATAGCACATCTGTTCAAATGAGAAATGCGCCTAACGGAGCACCTAATTATATCAATACGATTACAGATGCTTATTTTATTACCAGCGACACTCTCACTGCCGGCATTGGTTCTCCCTCCAGAGTAACTGATAGAATTGTTCTTCATCCGGGAGTTTATAAAATACAAGTACGATTGACTGGTAATTTTACAACAGGAACCTCTTCCAATGCTATGTTTTTAAAATGTATTGTTAACAATAACGAATATTCATTGGTAAATTTGTCAACCGTTTCTGTTCAAGCTTCGACTTATTATTATATCGATTATATTAATATAACGGAAAGAGATCAGCCGGTAGACTTTACTTTAGCTCCATCCGGAAGCAGCTTTGTAACAAATAGCAGCGCAACTCCCGGTCAGGGATATTCTTATAGAAGCCTGATTCTTATACAACGGTTAAGATAAAATCTAAAAAGGTTATTATCGGGTAATAACCTTTTTTAATTTTATTTTATCATCAAACTTATTGACGTGCTTTATTTTTATTTAAGTAAATTATAAACAATATAAACCCTATACTAGTTAATACTATACCCGGTAAGACACTGTATTCATAAGGATAATTTTTATTAATAAACACTCCGCCAGAGTAGGCGCCTAAGGCATTTCCTATATTAAAGGCAACCTGTACCAGAGCTGCTCCCAGCATTTCTCCGCCTTTTGAGTTCTGCAACAACAGAATTTGTTGTGGAGCAGATACTGCAAATAAACAAGCGGTACCTATAAACATTAATATCAATGAAGCTGCTTGTGAATGTACTAAAAGAAAAAATAAAACCAGTGTTAACATAGCCAAACCCTGAGTAACTGTCCCCACTTTTTCAGGAGAGTATTGATCCGATAGTTTACCACTGACCAGATTCCCCACTACCATACCTAAACCCGCAAACATCATTACACCTGTCATGGATTCTGATGAGAATCCTACCGATTGCGTCATAATTGGATTAATATAGCTGTACCAGCAGAATATGCCTCCGTTACCTAGGATAGTAGTAAAAAGTATAAGCCAGGGATTTAACTTTTTTAAAAAATGAAACTGTTTTTTAAAGCCTACATCGGGCAAGGGCTCTAAATCGGGAATATATTTTATGATCGTGTAAAATATAAAAAATCCCAGTGCTCCTATAATCAAGTAGGTTACCGACCATGAAAAATTATGGCTGATAAAAGTTCCTAAAGGCACACCTACCAGATTAGCCACTGTCATACCTGAAATCATTCCTGCCACTGCAGAGGTTCCTTTTCCTTCTTTTGCCAACCTATGTGCAACAATAGATCCTACTCCGAAATAAGCCCCGTGGGGAAGACCGGAGATAAAACGAAAAAAAAGGTTTATCTTGTAAGAAGAAAAGAAAGAAAAACATAAATTACCTACCATATAAATAAGGATAAGCCCTAACAAAACTTTTTTTAAGGGAAGTTTACGTCCTGCAAGTACTAATAGTGGTGCGCCTACGGCTACTCCCAAAGCATAGGCCGAAATAAAATGACCGGCCTGTGGAATGCTTATGGATAAGTCTTTAGCTATATCCGGAAGTATGCCCATCATTCCAAATTCAGACATTCCTAAACCTAAGGTTCCTAATGCTAATGCTACGGTTGATTTTCTCATCAAACTACTTATTTAATTACTATTGCAAAATTACTCAGCAGCCAGATTATATTTTTAATTATGAAGAATTTTTTAAAGAAAAAAATAAGATAAAATACGCTGAAATATTTTTCTTTATTTAAAATCTATTTAATTGATTAAACAGTAAAATATTCTACGAAAATAAAATAAGATATTCTTACTATCAGATAGTTATTGATTGTAAATACTAAACTAACAATTCTTAAAATATTGAATGGAAATTAAAAAATTAACCTATAACTGTTTTTATTTATAATTTTCATTAAAAAAATAAAATTCAAAAATTAAAAGATTTTATTATTATATTTTCATTATTTATTATATTTGCCTAAATGTTTAATTTTTTTTTACCTTTCTAATAGTAACTAATTTTCGATGAAATAATGAATAAACAGATAACTATGTTCTTCTTTTTGACAACACATACAGTAAAAGTGTTCCTGCGGAACGCACCATTTAAGTTTTATTTGCCTAATTTAATTTAAAAGACAAAAACAGCTCATTAAATTACTCTAACTAAATATCAAATAAACTATGAATACTGATTCAAAATTGTTCTTTATAATCTAACTATTAATACAAAGAACTTCCATTTAAATAAAAGAAAATAGTAAATTATTTCCTTAACGACTATTAATTATACAATAAATTTAAATTAATTAGATTTTTATATATACTAGTTCAATAAATATAAATAATTAAAGCGAAATTATGAATAAAAAATTAGCAATGTTCTTTTTATCCTGTATGTTTACAGGATTTACCCTAGCCCAGGGAGTGGGCGTTAATACCGATAATCCGAAAGGAATTTTACATGTAGACGGAGCCGGAGATAATAAATCTGCTACCCCTACAGCCACAGAACTGGCCAACGACGTAGTTATTGGTTCTGATGGAAAAATGGCTATCGGGCAATTACCTGATGCAACCAACACATCTATTTTACAAGTTAACGGCTCTATATCTGTAAATGCTAACATTGCAGAATCTCCTAAAGACGGAGTTACTTATGTGCTGGCTAGCACGGATGGATCACTCAATGCTAAATGGTTACAAAACGTAGCTTTATCTCCAACTGTTATCGGAGTATTAGGTTCTGATGGAAGCGATCCGACCACTGTTCCACCGGATGGTGTAGCTAAAAACGGTTATGCCGGTGCATTTTTAAATTTTGACGCTGGTTCTTGGACAGGTGCATGGATAAAACTACCTCCAGGATCTTGGATTATCCAATCCAGTGTTTTACTTTATACTGCTCTTGCACCATCCAGTGCTCAGTCCGTATGGGCCAGACTTTCATGGAGCTCTTCAAAAGATGCCGGCCGTTGGGATAGCACAGATGTAATTGCAGGTCGTTATGTTTCCGGAGTTGTTCCGCCAACCAACCAATTCGGGCTTGCCGTAGGTACAACTTTAATTACTAACAAATCAGGTGCTGACAAAGTTTACTACCTGAACATGAACTGGAGTACTTCCAGCGGTGGTTTTAACACTACATGGAATATGGTAGGTTCTTCTCAATGGAGTGAGAACACCATTGTTGCTTATCCGGTTATCAGTTTATAGTTTAAACACGATTTTTTTTATACAATAAAAAAACTTCGGAGTAATTCCGAAGTTTTTTACTTTTATTCCTACTCTAAATTCTTGATTTTTCAGGTATAATACATTTCTCCTACTCTATATATTCCCGAACTGATGTCTTATTAAATAACAAACGGGTAAATATCTTTTTATTCTATTGAATCCATCTATTACAACAATATAACTAAAGGTTGGAATTTTACTCTGGAAAAATTAGATGAGATTGTGCAAAAGTTAGCCATTCTTATACAAGGAAAAATTATTTTTAGTGTGAACATTCAAAAATTATAATTTAATAAAAAATATTCCCTTTTGTCTTGAAACAAAAGAATCAAAAAGTTTAATAAAAATAAAAATTCGCCTTTCGGCCCATACAATTATTTTTCAACGAAACGGTTATTTTTTTTGAATTGGTGGTAAAACAAAATTTTCGTGCAGTTTGACATTTTTTTAGGATACAAAATTTAACTATTCGGATAAACTACTATCTTTGTACTCTGTTTGATTTTGTTCTGTAATTTTATATTTCCTGTTACTTCTACAGAAATATAAGCCAAAGCACACAGGCGAAACGCATTCCCTTTATTTTTATTCGTGTAACCTGCTTTCTGCTGATAACAGAAGGTGTAAATACAGATACTTATGCAAAATCAATTATATACCACTCATATAAAAATAGCTTTATATATAAACTTTGCTTTAAAATTGTTGCATTGTAAACAAAAAAGGCTGGAAAGAATTTTTTCGGGTTCCTCTACTTGCCTTATTCAATTTCTTGATAAAAACCAGACAGATAAGATATTGGAAGTGGAACTGAAACAGGCAAATCTTACTATCAGTTGTCATATAAATAATAAAAAGCGCTGTTCTGCCTTATTCCTTTTTCCGGATGCATCTGAATTGGTTAATTATGCCAGTTATTTTAATACCCATTATGCCTACGATTTCCAAAAGAAATATTGGATATTGCCTAATGGCTATATATGCATTCATAAAGGTACGTATAGCCAAGGATTTTATTTGTATACGTAATTTTACAGGTATACTTACTTCCCAATGCCTGATTGTTTGCAATGCGGTAATCAGGTTTTTGATAAATACTGCAAGAGTATGGTACGGTATTGGTAATTGTTGTAATTTTGATAGAAACAAATAAGGAAATCCTATGAATATAACAGATATTTCAGGCTCAGCCCTTCTTTCTAACGGGGTAAAGATGCCTTACCTTGGACTGGGGGTTTATAAGGCTGAAGACGGACAGGAAGTGGTAAATGCCATTCATTACGCATTGGATGCCGGATACCGGCATATTGATACAGCAGCCTATTATTATAACGAAGAGGGAGTGGGTAAAGCCATAAAAACCGCTTCGGTAGCAAGGGAAGATATTTTCGTAGCTACCAAGGTCTGGTTTTCCCAGCAAAAGTATGAAGATACGCTAAAAGCTTTTGATGATTCCATGCAAAAACTGGGACTTGAGTACCTGGATTTGTATTTAATCCACTGGCCACATCCGGAACATTATCTGGAAGCATGGAAAGCTATGGAAGAACTATATAAGGCCGGAAGAATACGTGCGATAGGGGTTTGCAATTGCATGCAACACCACCTGCAAAGTATTATTGATCTGGGAGGTACGGCTCCAATGGTTAATCAGGTAGAATTTCATCCCAGTCTGGTTCAACAGGATTTACTAAACTTTTGTTCTCAAAACGGAATTCAGGCCGAAGCCTGGTCTCCGTTAAAACGTGGAGGTTTATTTAACAACCCTTTATTAAAAGAACTGGCTGAAAAATATAGTAAAAATATTGCCCAGATTATTATTCGCTGGGATTTGCAAAAAGGAGTGATTACTATTCCTAAAAGTACAAAGAATGAACGTATTGTTTCCAATGCAGACGTTTTCGACTTTCAGTTATCTGATGAGGATGTACAAAAAATAGATGCTCTGGATACTAACGACCGAACGGGAGCACATCCGGATCATTTCATGGAATATTTTGCAAAAAAAGGTGTAAAATAAATGATAAGCCCGGAAGTAACTTCCGGGCTTATTTATTCACTACTGATTCATATATTTCCAGATAATCTCTGGCCGCATTTTTCCAACTGAACAAAGCGGCTCTGTCTTTCATTTTCCTGGCATTTACGTCTTCATCTTTATAAAAGTATGCCAGGCCTTCATCAACTGTATTTTTCATTTCTTCAGGATCAAAGTTATCCCAGTAAAAAGCATCTGTTCCTCCTACTTCGGGAAGAGAGGTAAGACGGGAAAGAAATACCGGTTTACCGAAATGCATGGCTTCAACCACCGGAAGTCCGAATCCTTCCTGAATTGAAGGCAGCAATAAAGCTCGGGCATTTTTTAAATAATACTGCTTACTTTGCTCGGAAATTTTACCGGTTACTAGTACCCGTTTTTCTAAATGGTAATTTTGTATGAGATCTTTGATCTGCTGACCGTAAGAATTTTCATTGTTTCCTGCCAGAATAAGCGTATACTCTGTAGTTAACCTCATCATTTCTATTAAAGCCGTATAATTTTTTCTGGTCTGAAAATTTCCTATAGCCAGTAAAAATGGTTTCTCTGGAACTATTTCAGGGGTAAAATCTCCGAGTTCTTTTACATAAGCCATAGAATTTCCGTTGTAAATAACTTTTTCTGTTATATTTGCAGGAATGTCAAAATACTGATGAGTCTGCTCTTTAACAAATTCTGAAATATAAGTTATGGCATGGGAACGATTAATTTTCTCGCGAAACTGCTTACTTCTTTTTTTGTTACCTTCCACTGCGGGAATAATATCATGGATGGTAAGTAAATAAGGCATCGTATGATACGGTTCCACCCGTATATTCTGATTTAAAGAATGCCACAAATCAAATTTTTTCCTTATTCTTGTGAAAGCATGTCTTTGAAACGAATAATATTTATGGAATTTTAAATGCTGCCCTTCAAATAAATCTAAATAGGAAGCATTGGGCAAATTTAACGTAAGTCCGAAATTTTTATTTTGTTTAGCCAGCTCTTTAACCAGCTCATAGGTAAAGACACCAAAGCCAAATGTCCTGTTTCTAATATTGTGCGTTTCTAAAAAAATTTGCGGCAATCCCATGTACTTTTTATTTTTTAATCAATATTTGGCAAAACTGCTTTCCAAAAATTTGAAGTATTTAAACTGCAAGCTCCTGAAAAGATTTTTTCTATTCAAAAGTACTACTTTTACAGCAAGCGGGTGCAGTATTGCTTCTTCCAATTCATTTTTGTTGCGTTTGTTTCCACTTTTTACTGATACCTATTTATTCTGATTCGGGTATCAGCTGTGTGTCAAATATTTCCAGCTGTGCATGAAAATGTTCCGACTTCAAGATTTCGCCCTTATTCGTTATCATCAGACAACTGTATTCCGGATACTGATTCATCAACTTCATTCCTGATTCCGATCCCAAAACCATTAATGAAGTACTGAATCCGTTGGCCATTTCTGCATTGGGACCTATAACCGTAACACTCATAATTCCCCTGACCGGATAACCGGTGCGGGGATTAATGATATGAGAATATTTTTCACCTTTCAGTACCACATATTTTTCGTAAGATCCTGAGGTGGTTACACTCTCGTTTTGGAGAGAAAATGCTCCCATAATATCGGCCGGATCAAAAGGATTTATTACTCCTATTTTCCAGTCTTTACCGGTTATCTGCTTCCCCCAGGCGCTTATATCTCCGGATGCGTTAATTATTCCGGCCGGCACATTTTCTGCTACCATCAATTCTTTTGCTTTATCTGCTGCATATCCTTTTCCTATTGAGCCAAAGCCAATTTTCATTCCGGGTAGTTTTAAATAAATGGTAGAGTTAATACTATCCAGCTCTATATTTTTGTAGCCTATCTTTTTAATGGATTTCCTGATCTGTCCCCGGGTTGGAATTTTCTTCATTGAACCGTCAAATTTCCATACTTTGTCTAAAGCTGCAAAACTAATATCAAAAGCTCCACCGGTCATTTCAGATATATCTAATGCCCTGCGGGTAAGCTGCCATACTTCAGGATCTACTTTAACCGGACGAATGCCTGCATTTTGATTTACCCGGGAAATCTGTGATTCAGGAATCCAGTCGGAAATTAATTGTTCTATGCGATCTATTTCTGCAACAACCTGGTCTATGTGTTTTTCTGCCGTGAGCGAATCTTCTGCTACAATAGTAAAGTCAAAACGACATCCCATAAGTGTTACAGCTCTGTTTCTCTGAACCTGTGCTCCTGCTACTAAAAACAATAAAGAAAAAACACCGATTAAAGTTATTTTAATTTCATTTATTCTCATTCATTGGATTCTTTGGGTGTTAATAACAATCTGAAAGTATCTGCCCTTTATTCTTATAATCGATGATTCTTTTCGCATATTTTTCGAACACAATTTCTTCTAAAACCGCTTCCACCTCTGCATGCATCTGCAAAGCTCCACAAATCATAAGTATTCCGTCATTTTCCAGAAGATCTGCAAAAAATTCTGTATCTCTTCTCACTAAATCCATAACATACCGATGTTCCTGACTTCTGGAATAACAAAATGTATAATTAACTAATTGCTGATTTTTAACCTGCTCATCTAAAAAAATTTTATAGCGACTGGTTATTTCAGTTTCCCTACGAAAACCGCAATAAAGAAAGGTTTCCGTTTTATGGGTATTCTGCTGTATCATTCCTAAAAACGGGGCTATTCCTGTTCCGTTGGCAATTAGTACAACCTTAGAAGCTTTATCAGGAAAGTGAAAGGAGGTATTAGGCATTATGCGCGCATTAAGTTCATCCCCGATCTTACGTTTAATCAAGAATTCCGACGCCAGTCCTCCGGGTAAATATTTTATGGAAAGCTGTATACGGTTATCGACTCTTGCGATGGAATAATACCTTTCTTTTTCATCATTGTCCGGATAAACTACTAACAAGTCTCCGGAAGTGTATTTGAGTTTCCCCGGATTAATTCTTAACATAAAAGTATTTTCAGAATCTTCAGGAGAAAAAATCTCATCCACTTTCATTTTTTTCAGTCCCTGAGGTACTTTTTTATAAAATTTGGAATCAGCATAAAGCTTCATCAGTGTCTGCTTGTTCCATTCTTTTACCCATGCTGTAAACTCTTCGGGAGATTTATCATTTACCGTATGTATTTTCATAAACGGTTCTCCCCACGATTCTGCCCGTATATTAGTGTTTACAACTTGTGCAAATCCGCAGTAATCTTTATAGGCTTTGGATCCGAATCCTACGACACAGTACTTTAATGGATGATTTTGTGGGTGTTTTTTCAGCAGCAGCTCAAATTTTGAAGCATTTGATGGTGCATCTCCCAGTCCGTAGGTAGAGGTGAAGATAACCAAATATTCAGCCTTCGGAAATTCTTGATACCGATTTAATTCGGCAAGATAGGAATGCTGATTTTGAGCCAGCAACTGCTTATGCACTTGATGAGCAAACCAGAAAGTGCTACCGTTTTCGGAACCTACCAGGAGAATTATCTTACTTTCTTTTGCAGAAAATTTATTTTTAAACTTAGGTACTCTTCTTTTCCACATAATGGTAAAGCCTGAATATATGAAAAACAGGATATAAAGAGAGGATATCATAAGTACAGCCGCCCACACGATATGGGTTCTTCCGGTATGTAAATCGAGACTTAGTTCTGTCCAGCGTTTTGTAAGTGGATAATCGGTCTGCGAAATGATAGACCCGTTGAACTGATTTACTTCAATTTCTTTATCTTTTAACTTGATGATATAAAAATCATCTGGTTCTTCGGAAAAAGGAAATTCTATTTTTTGTACTTCTGCAAGTTTTATTTGTTTAAACAGCGGAATATCTTTGCTGTTTATTTTAACCGTTTCTTCATTCTCCGCAGTTGGAATCTGTATCTTTTTATTTTCTGTTTTCGGAAAAAAATTAAATCTTTCCATAGAAAGATAGGTACCTGTCACAGATATTATAATAATTGGTATAAGGAGCAACCTCCCAAATACGGCATGATAGTATTGTGAGAAAGAACTTTTTTTAATTTTGGAAAAGAAACGGGAAAGTTTTTTTTGTCTTTTTATTATAAGTATGCTTCCTGAAACAGCAATAAGGGCCAGTAAAAATGAATTAATACCTATGATCCATCTACCGGTTTCATGTAAAAATAAAGAACGGTGAAAGGAAGTGACCCATTGTATAAAATCACTTTTTTTTTCGGTTTTTCCTATAATTTTGCCATCTAAGGGATTTATATATCCTTCTACATCATTACCTTCTTCATCCAAACCCTGTAATTTTATGTATGAGTTTTCAGTAATTTCCAACTCGGTTATTTCCAAATATTTATTCTGCAAAACAGGAAGCACCTGTGCCAGAGAAATATCTTTTAAATTATGAATACGATTGGGAGAGGTGTTTTCTTTTATGGTATTAAAAGCGAGTATGGATCCCGTAATGGAAGCCATACTCAAAAATATGAAAGAAGTTATTGCCAATATTAAATGAGCATATCTCCAAATTGAAAGGGTCATTTTTTATTAAATCTTACTTAATCGTATATAATTAATATATCCTGTACCGCTTAATTTACCTGACATGCCTTCGGTAGTTAAAGGAATTTCCAAATCTTTTGCATGATATTTCTGATCTTCCACTGCTGTTTCAAATCGTAGTTTATATCCTTTATTCATTTTAGAGTTTTCAATTTCCAGCGTGGTTACGCTTCTATCTCCTCCGGTTACAGAAGCTCCTGTTTTTGCATTTACTTCCTTTTTTTTAGAATAAAATTTGTACCATTCTTTCAGACTGTTATACCATCTCTTATCATCCCCCATTACATACAAGGTTTTTTCATACTGTCCTTTAGGGTTTATTAAGGATACAACTATATAAGCTCCTTCACCTATATAATTATTCATTTGTAAGAGACATTTATATTTGGTTGTTTGTGCTGTTCCAAAAACTGATATCATAAGAAACAGACAAAATGTTATTCTTTTTAAGTTATTTTTCATCTTTTTTTATTTAAGAAAATCTACAGATATTTTATTTTGAGTTAATACTTCGTTTTCTTTGGCCAGGTCGAAAGCGGTTTCTCCAAATTCGGTTTTGGCTGTTTTTTGAGCTCCTACGCTCACCAGATATTTTAAGATACTATCGTCTTTTGCAGTCATTGCAGCACGTTGCAAAGCAGTTATTCCTTCATCGTTTGCCTGATTTACATTTGCGTTTAAATCAGCCAGTTTTTTTATAAGATTTAAATCCCCTTTTACAACTGCCAGATGATAAATCGTATTGCCATCCTGCTGTTTTGCTGAAAAGTCTAATCCTTTTTCTTTAAGGAGATTTAATTTTGCATCGAAATCTTTATTTTGAGGATTGTATGACTGTACAAGGTAATAAGCCAAGCTATTTCCGTTGTTATCTACTAGTTTTATGTCTGCCCCTTTGCTAAGTAATAAGGCTACCATTTCAGCAGTGCTTGATTTTACGGCCTGTGCTAATGCACTTTCTCCCTTACTATTAACTGCATTTATATTTTTAGTTAACGGTAAAAGTAACTCCGTATTTTGAACATCTTTACCTGAAGCACTATTCATAAAGGCTGTATTTCCGTTTTTATCGGTTTTACCTGCATCTACTCCTTTGCTTAAAAAGTAAGTCATTATTTCAGACTGTTTAGGTTTAGTTGCTAAAATATGAAGTACTGTTTGTTGGTTTTCATTGGTAAGTGAAGGATTTATTTTTAATTCTTCTACGAGATACTGAAATACATCTAAGGTATTGGCTGATCTTCGGGTAGCTTCTGCTGCCATGAAAAGTGCCTGATTGGTATATTTTACACCTCGAGCCTTCAGTTTTTTCAATAATTCAACATTTCCTTTTCTTGCTGCATAATCAAAGGCTGTTCCTCCTTTAGAATCAGTATCTGATAGTGATAATCCCTGAGTAATTAAAAAATCAGTCAGATGAAGATCTGTATCGTATGGAATAGCTAATAATAAAAGGTTAGTACCTTCTTTATATTTTATTTTAGGATCTAGTCCTGCTTTGAAAAACAGCTTATAAATTTCAATATCCGTTTGTCCTGCGTTAGCTGCAAATACCAATGGAGTAAGTCCGTGAGAGTCTTCCAGGTTTATATCGCTTTTTTTCTCAATCAGATATTTAATTAATTCAATATTTCCACGATATGCAGCCCAATGGAGGTATATACGATTGTCGTGGGTTAATTTGTTTACATCATTCCCTTTTTGGCTTAGTAGGTATTTGATGGTTTCCAGAGGAGCATCATTTAAAATTGCTACGGAAACAGCATCAAATTTTCTATCATTAAATTCTACCGGATTATTCCCATTCTTAATTTCTGTTTCCACCACCTGTACTTCAGGTTTGTTTTTCCAGAAATCATTATCTAACAGGGAATTATTTTTTTGAGCGCTCATCCATAAGGATGCCAGGCATAAGATCGTTACTACTATTTTTTTCATTATTTTTTCTTTTAAAAAGTAAAATATAAAAGTATAAAATATTTATGAATATTTTTTATATAGACTAAATAAATATAAGGAAAGATTAAACTCATTCACTTCAAGGCCGATTCCTTGCTACATATTAATCTAATACACTATAAATAAAATGGGTACAATTTTGTTCCTTTTGAGTAGTAAGAACTTTTCGTACTAAAATAAACAAGCCAATACGTAAAATTAATACGTATTGGCTTGTTGCTTGTTATTTGTTTCTAAAAAAATGATCAGGGCTCACCTAAAAATACGGAAATAACCTTGTTATCAGTAAAAAGAATTTCAAACCCTATATCATAGCGCTCATTATCATCATCAACCAGATTGTTGGAGGAAATATAACTTGTGTAATCTATATTTCTACTTCTCCCCTTCTCTTTTTTAATATCTGTATCAGTAAACCCTCCTATATAATTTTCCACCGTCTTTATTTTAGGCATTCCGGGTCCTCTATCACGATAATATATTTTTGTTTGTATTTCATCTCCTACTCTGATTTGAAATTTATTTTTTTTCCCGAAAGCCAGCGTATTATCTGATAAATCTATACTTGAAACTTTATTATTCAATATAAAGATTTTGTTTTTGTTATAGTAGTAAATTTTCCCATATTCCTCATTTATTTCAAAATAAAAATCTTCGATTTTGGTGGGTTTCCCTAAAACATGGGTTACTTTATCCACAGTATCGTCGTAAGCAATCCCTTGAGACATTACTCCTGGTTTCATAACTATCATCTCAGATATTTTATACTGAGCACTTAAAATACTGCTTAGAAATAGTAATCCAAACAAGAATGTTTTTTTAATTATTTTTTTCATTTTATTTTGATCCTAACTTTAATTAGCGGCAATCATTATACTGGTTCACCTAAAAATATAGAAACCACTTTATTTTCATTTAAAAGTATCTCAAATAACACAGTATCATATCTTTTATCATTATCATCCAGAAAGTATTCCGAAGAAATATAACTTGTATAATTTACATCTCTACTTGTCCCCTCATCCTTTACAATATCTGTATCAATGAAATCTCCTATGCGTTCAACCTCTTTCTTTGATTTTGACTTTTTCTGTCCTTCATTTTGTATTTGATCGCCTATAGTTATTTGAAATTTATTTTTTTTCCCAAAAGCCAGGGAATTATCTGATATTTCAAAACACAAAACTTTCCCGTGCAGTATATATATTTTACTATTATTATAATAACAAATTTTACCATAGGTTTGTTCTATTCTATAGTAAACATTTTCTATTTTAACCGGCTTTCCTAAAACACTGATTACTTTTTGCAATGTATCATCGTAAGAAATTCCTTTGGTCAAGATACCCGGTTTCATAACTACCATTTCTGATATTTTGTATTGAGCACTCAGATTATTACTCGTTGCTATTACTCCTAAAAGGAAAATTATTTGAAATATCTTTTTCATTTTTTTATACTAAAAAGTTATAAACAAAATTAAAAAATATATAACAACATATACTATATTGATGTAACAAATATAAAATAATATAAATAAAAATAAATTTTATATTTTATCTAATTGAACACCATTGAATTAGAAATTATGAAATTTTACTTTCTACTTATTATCCGATTCTTCTCTTATTAGTTTTTTTTACTTCATCTTCTACTTAGATTTAATCCCCCGGTTACTCTATTTACAGTATTGCTTTAAGGGACTCCTTTTTTTAATTCTTATGGGTTCATTATTATTAATAATGTGTACTGAGCATTTTAAATAATACTTTGAAAAAATTTATCCGAACAAAATAGCTTTTTTAATATCTTTTAACTCTAATAAAAAAATCTTGGTTGTCTCTTAGGCTTTTACAAATGAGATATTAAACATCCGATATGTAAAATGTAATAACAAAAATAAAGCAGCCAAAAAATTGGCTGCTTTATCCTTATCATATTTGATAAAATGTTAACTATTTAAAATATGAAACGGCTCTGATTTGTTCTGTTTCATTGTTAATCTCAAATCCTTTCACTGCATTACCTGATACAGGATTTATAACATATACGGCTGATTTACCACTTACCGGATTAATAGGTAAATACATTTTACCTTCGTAAGCCAATGGCCACCCGTTACTAGATATTTCGTTATAGGCCGGAAGTCCTTCTACCCATTTAAATTCTTTGCTACTCATTTTTACGATTGCATATCGGGTTGCATTCGCGGTATTTCCTGTATTAGTAGTATCGTTATAAAATTCCAATAAATAATAATCATTACTAACAGGAAATACTTTTCTAAATTTGAATCCTCCTGAAGCAGTTTCAATATCAAAGAAATAGTTGGTATCAAAGCTATTTTCACCATTATTGATTTTTAAAGCTCCTGCTTTTTTTGTTGTCGCATTGCCAGAACCTGCTCCTGAAAATACGTAAGTAAGTCCTGAAGCTTCAGAAGCAATCTGAGAATACACAGCACCTCTCCACTGACCTCCTGAATAGCTCATTCGCGCATCCTGTATTACAGATTTTATAGTAAAGTTATAATCCATAATCGCCACAACGGCTTCGTCTACTGATGCATATTTAAATGCTGCAATAATTTCATTGTTACCTCTGTCTGCAATTCCTGTAATAGTTGCTTTTTCTTCTCCTATTTTATGTGATTCAAAATCAATAGGCTTATCCATCATGGTAACATTGTCTCCGCTTCTTTCAAATAAATAACTGTTATCGGTACTGGAAACAGCATAAATAAAATTCCCAAAGCTTCCTGTTACTGTAAATCTTCCTGTTGGAAAAGGGCTTCCTTGTAATTCTACCATTTTATTATCGGTTCCGAACTTAAATGCTCTGGCTCCTGATTGTCCTTGCCCCAAATCGGATCCATTCGGATAAATAAACCCCATCAGTGTTGAAGAGTTATTTACCACAATCTGTGTAAATGAACTGGTCGTTTTAACCGCATTTGAATTTTCAACAATCGCATCGGTTCCTGAATCCAGTCCGTCAACTGTTAAAAAGTAAGTTCCTGTACCTAAACTTCCGGTTCCAGGTGCTGATGATATAACAAATTTACCTTTTACTTCCTGAGGAATAACTTCTGAAGTTGAGTCGTCATTACTACAAGATATGGATATGTAGCTAACTAAGGTACTTAGTAATACTTTTTGAATGAGTTTACATGTTTTCATACTATGTTTGTTTAAATATATTGTGTTTTTATTGTTTTTTAAGTAATGATACTGCCGTAATTCCGCCGGATTCCACTACTAAACCTGATTTTGCAGTTGCTGAAACCGGATCTATGACGTATACTGTTGGTTGTTCGTTCAGCGTAGTAACCGGTAAATATATTTTCCCTTCGTAACTTAGAGGCCACCCTGTTGCAGATATTTGTTCTTTAGATGGTAAGCCGGTTCTTACCCAAGTAAATTTTTTAGTATCCATTTTAAGTATAGCATATTGAGATGCTGGACTTATGTTTTCGTATTGTAATTCATTATAAAATTCAAGAAGAAAGTAGTCTTCTGTTATATGGAACACTTTCCTGAAACGATATCCTCCTGAAGCTTGTTCTATATTATAATAATAGTCCTGATCAAAACCTGTAGCTCCTTTATTTATACGTAATGCCCCGGCAGGTTTCGTAGTGGTTGTTTCATAAGATCCTGAAAATACGTAGGTATTACCAGCATCGTCCATTGCCAATTGAGAATACATTGCCGAACGCCATCTTCCTGCAGAATAACTTATTCTATCATCAGTATATATTCTTTTTACATTAAGATCTGCATCTAATGCCAGAACATATACTTTATCCGGATCTTCCGGAGTTACCAGAGCGGTTAGAAATTCACCGTTACCTGTGTCTACAATTCCACTGATAGTAGGATTGTAACCGTTACCCGTTATGTTATCTGTATGCAGAGTTTTTTGGACAATAGACAAGTTAGTTCCGATTTGCTGAATAAAACTGAACACAGCACCGGTCGTTCCGTCCGCCAATGCCTGAGCCCCTCTGGCTGCAATCATATAATCACCAAAGTTACCTACCGTATTATAATTGCTTACCTGAAACCCCATATCTCCTTCTCCTTTGAGTTTTTGGATTCTACCGTTTGAACCTAATACAAATGTGTATCCGGCATAGGTTCCCCCCTGACCGTAAATTAGTCCTGATAATGACTGGTATTTATAATTTATAAAATGTGTAAACACTCTCCCCACTTCTAAACCATTTCCGGTGATAGTAGTATTACCTGAGTCCAACTGATCGGATGTTAACATATAAGTTGAGGTTCCCAATGTAGCTGCTATAACAAATTTTTGTGTGAAATTCGGATCTTCGGTTTCGTCTGAAACCGAAGTGCTGTCATCACTCCCACAACTATACATCACTATAAGTCCTGACAGAAGGAATACTATTTTTTTTGTAAATACTTTCATTTTTTCTTTTACTTTATTATTAATTGTTTTTGTTTGATTTATATAAAAAATATCGAAGTTTCAGGTAATAGGCTCTTCCTGGTTTTTGTAAGCTATAATTGTCATAGAGAAACTCATTAGTCAGATTTTTCAATTCTAGTGAAGCATTAAATTTCCCGTTGTAAAAAGAATAATTAATCATAAAATCATGAGAAAGCTGTCCGGGTAAAGTATATTTAGAATTTTTCACCCCTAAACTCTCCCAGTTTAAATAAAACTTACCTATAAAATTAAATGTATATCCAAAACTTAAAATATTCCCTTTGTGACCTATATTATTTATATAATAAGCAACATCTGCATTTCCAAAAAAATAGGGCACATTTGGTATCCTGTCGTTGTATGTTATGTCTTTTCTGTTACCGCTGGTTGAAGAATAGCGTTCTTTGTTTCTAATATCCTGATAGGTAACATTTGCTCCCAGCATAAATTTGTTTTGAAAATAAAATTTCAGTTCGGCATCTATTCCTACATTAGTTACTTTTCCATGATTTACATAACTAGCCGTCCCATATTGTTGTTCTATAATTCTGCGAATGTAATCATGGGTATCTCTGTAATATGCAGTCAAATCAACATAAAGTGTATTTTTACTTGAAAATTCTTTATTATAAGTTAGACCTATATTGTAGTTCATTGAATTTTCGGCTTTTAAAATGGTATTTCCTGTCTCTAATACCTCATCTCCGAAAAGTTCATTATCGGTTGGAAGGCGATACGCTTTTTCTATTGAACCTTTCCACTGGTAATCTTTTAAAAACCAAGTAAAAGCAATTCCATACCCTGTGGTATTAAATTTTTCAATTGTTTCTATGTATTTTGTACTATTGGTAACTGTGGATATATTTTTAGGTCCTTTAACTTTCTGATAGTAATATTTTCCAAAAATATCTGCGTTCCATTTATTTTTATAGTTAAATTTGTATGAACCTCCTATTATGTTTTTTATGTTGGTTCTGCGCATGGTATCCTGCACTGAACCCGTTTCGATAATAGCTACCCGATCCGATTGTTTTCTCTCATATGCTGAAATAACATTATTAACAGTAAAAGAGTGCCAATCACTAATTTTATACTGAAGGTTCGCAGTTGCAGATACATTTTGGTTGTAAAATCTTGCTAAGGAATATATGCCTTCTCCTTTTGTTTTTTTGGGTATATAGTTTCCAAGCCAATTGTATTGTCTGGCTACTGTATCAATGTTTTTGTTATAATTTTTATTATAATTTGCGGTTAACCGGAAATTAAGATTTTTAATAACAAAATTCTTTTTTTCATAACTTAATGAAGGCATGATAGTGGTAGCCTCTCTTTTTTTCATACCATAAACTATCTCCATCAAATTCGCATTTTGTATATCTGCAAATTCCTGCCCCAAGGTTACTCCAATTAAAAATCTATCTGCCCATTGTTTATTTACCACTCCTAATTTTACTATTGCTGTCTCATTGTGATACTTTCCATGAAAACGTTTAACCCAATATTTTTCAGAAGAGAATACATTGGTATCCAGATCCAACACGGAAGTTTTCACTTTGTAATTATTATCTGAATAATTTTGAAAAGCATTTAACTGAAAAGTAAAACCAGAGGCAGATGTATATCCTAAGTTTACATTAGTCTTATAGGTATTAAAAGAGCCTGATGAATAGGACAGATCTAAATATGTACTGGATTTGTTAGCTGTTACTATATTTACAACCCCTCCGATAGCATCAGTTCCAAATTCAACAGGGACAACTCCTTTGTAAATTTCTATACGCTCAGCAATATTAACCGGAATATTATTGAGCTGAAAAGCGCTTCCAAAACCTTGCATGGGAACTCCATCCATAAATATCTTTACGTGTCTGCCGGTAAATCCATTTAAAGAAACTGATACATCAGACCCTAGTCCACCTGATTCTCTTATTTTTACTCCGGGGGCTTTTTCTAATAAATGAGCCAAATCTAAAGATGAATTATAAAATGATTTTGCATCTAACACGGTTACGCTAAAAGCGGATTCTTTTATTTTTTGTAATGCAGATTTCCCTTTTATGGTGATATTATCAATTTCTTTATATTTAACCGGTTTTAATTGAGTCTCAATTTTTTTTATCTCTCCTTTTTTAATGGTTAATGATATTTCTGAGTCTTCATAATCTTTATCCATAAATTGTAAAATATAATTTCCTGAAGGAAGGTCTATTTTATAATATCCATGTTTATCTGTTTTAGTTGAAAAATCGGTATCCTTAATCCAGACAAACACATTCGAAAGCAATTTTTGTTCTGAGCTGACAATTCCTTCAACTCTTCCTGTCTGTGAATGTAAATAACTTGAAATTACAAGTATAAAAAGGAGTGGTAAAAATATTTTCATTTAAGAACTATTATTTCTTATTTATTTAATTTATAAATTTGTGTTTAATTTTTGTTTAGACTAAATAAAAATTAGAAGCAAAAGTATAGTAACTTAGTCAGTAAATGATAACCAATTTGGTATAAAAAATAATGGATATGGTACAATGCGTATTTTTACGGAAATAAATGGAACCCCTTCTTTAGATATAAAAATTAAGGATGATATGGATATTCACTCACCTATAATTAAGGAACAAAAAAAGTTTTCTAATGAATGGGTTAAGGGTGAACAGGAACTTATTTATACTAATGGATTGTGCATTCTTTATCACAAATTCACTGTAATTAAAAATTTTATTAATTTTTTTTCGATTGAAAAAGAATATATTCAGCTGTCTCTATTATTTAATGGAAATTCGCAAGTTCTTAAAAAAGAAAATAAATTTATAAAAGATATTAAAGCAGGTGTTTTGCAGCTTGCTTATCAAGAAAAAAATAACATAAAAGTACGAGTTTCCAACGATTCAATCACAATGAATTATATACGCATATTTATTTCTAAAGAATATTTTCTTGTGCTTTTAAAAAATGAGATATGGTTTACTGAAAGTACTTTATATAAAAAAATATCAGATAGTGAATACATAAATTTTGGTGAATTTATTCTACCTGTAAACTTTTCAATATTAAATATTTTTAGTGAAATAATTAACAATTCTAATAGCGGAGTATTAGGTCATAGTTATTATCATCTAAAACTTAAAGAGCTTATACTCATGATTTTTATTAATTTTTCAGCTAAATTACAAACCACTCAAAATATAAAGCTTATAGAAATTGAAAAAATTGAGATGGCTAAGGCTCATCTAAATACACATTATGAAGCTCCACCTACCATAAGACAACTTTCCAGAATAGTTCATTTAAATGAGCTAAAGCTTAAAACAGGCTTTAAATCTTTATACAAATACACTATTCACAACTATATTATCAAATTACGCATGGAACAGGCAAACGTATTACTTTTTCAAGGGTACCCTGTCAACGAAATTGCGCTTACCATAGGTTACAAAAGTACCTCACATTTTATTGCATCTTTTAAAAAATTTTACGGAAAAACGCCTAAACAGTTTATTATTAATTCTTCAATCTCAAATTAAAAAATCAATTGATTTATAAAACACATTAGTAAGTTTGTAATTATAAAAAAATTGATGCTGCATATTTTTACTTAGTACCTTTTTATACTACGTAAATTATTTTTTTATAGTAGATTTGCATCTTATAACGAGATAAACGAGATTATGTTACAAGTTGCATTTATTAAAGAAAACAGAGAAAAAGTTTTTAATGGGTTAAAGAAAAGAAATTTCGCAAAACTTGACTTGATTGATGAAATTCTTTCTATGGATGAAAGCCGTAAAAAAATTCAATTCGAGTTAGATTCAGAACTAGCTGAAATGAACAAAATATCGAAAGAGGTAGGACTTTTAATGAAAGAAGGAAAAAAGGATGAGGCTGAACAATCCAAATTAAAAACTGCAACTTTAAAGGAGTCTACAAAAAAACTTCAATCGGAACTTAATGAATTAGCTTCGGTATTACAAAACTATTTATATGAAATCCCTAACATTCCTAACGAAATAGTTCCTGAAGGTAGTAGTGAAGAAAATAATCAGGAGATATTTGTACATACTGAAGAATTAGCATGTATTGACAATCCGCTTCCACATTGGGAACTGGCTAAAAAGCATGATTTGATTGACTTTGAACTGGGAGTAAAAATAACTGGTGCCGGATTTCCGGTTTATAAAGGTAAAGGTGCTCGTTTACAAAGATCTCTTATCCAGTATTTTCTTGATAAAAATTCGGAAGCAGGATATACTGAAATTGTTCCTCCCTTTGTGGTTAATGAAGCTTCGGGCTATGGTACCGGTCAACTTCCGGATAAAGAAGGACAAATGTATTATGTTAATGAAGATCGATTATACCTTATTCCTACTTCAGAAGTACCCGTAACCAATATTTACCGTGACGAACTTTTAAATCAGGAACAATTACCTGTAAAACTTACTGCTTACTCTCCTTGTTTTAGAAGAGAAGCCGGATCATATGGAAAAGATGTACGTGGACTAAACCGTCTTCACCAATTCGAAAAAGTAGAAATTGTACGTATTGAGAAACCTGAGAATTCTTATCAGGCTCTAGATGAAATGGTTGAACATGTAAAGGGTATTTTGGAGTCTTTGCAACTCACTTACAGAATTTTAAGACTTTGTGGAGGTGATTTAGGCTTTACTTCTGCAATTACTTACGATTTTGAGGTATGGTCAGCAGCTCAGGGCAGATGGCTGGAAGTTAGCTCTGTTTCAAATTTTGAAACCTATCAGGCTAACAGGCTAAAACTAAGATATAAAAGTGAAGGAAAAAACCAGCTTTGTCATACATTGAATGGTTCTTCTCTTGCTCTTCCTCGAGTTCTTGCCGCTTTATTGGAAAATCATCAGATTAACGACGGAATAAAAATACCGGATGTATTAGTTCCTTACACAGGTTTCAGCCAAATTTAAAATATAAAATTTTGATATTTATTATAAAAAAATTAAAACCATTGTTTCCGGCAAATAAATTTGAAACAATGGTTTTTTTCTTTTTCTATTCTATATACCTGCTTATAGGAAGCATTTTAGTTTTTAACTCAACAATAGTATTAAATCCTGAAATACCTGTTGATGCGTATCTTGGATTTGACAATGCAATTTTTATGAGTAGTATTGTCCGTCATCCTTTGCTAAAGCTCTTTATGTACCCCATTTACATCGTTGCCAAATGTATTTATATTTGCTTTCAACTTAAAGCAGCTACTTTTTTTTATATTATTGTTTTAAATTATTTAGTAAGCTCCTCAATTATATTTATATTTAGATATTTAAGAGAAATTATAGAACTTCCGATTAAAAATTGTTTATTAATTATATTGTTTTATGGTTTTTTTTCAACTAATTTAGTTTTATCTTTCACCATAGAGTCCTATCCTTTTAGTCTATTTTCCCTCTCCATATTTACTTATATTTATACCCGTTCTCTAGTAAAAAAATACGATTTACCTACTTATTTTTATATCCTTTCATCTATTGTTATTGGCGGTATTACAATCACCAATATTTTAAAAACTTTTATACCAGGAATACTAAAAAATAAAAAAAAATCTTGGCTAAAACTAAGTGTGCTCCCTTTGTTACTTGTATTAGTTGCCTACGCATTTTCATTTAAATATATTAAAAAGTCTCTGTTACATTTCATAAGTTTTATTCCTGACAACTTAACTATAAGTGAATATACAGAAAAACTGATTTCTTTATCCTGGGGCTCAAATATACTTTTTTCTTCGTTGTACGTAAATAAAACCCCAGCTTTAACCAGTATTCTTGAAAATACATACGAATATGTTCCTCAGTATATTTATAGTCTATTTTTATTAGCAATGATTATTTTAAGTATGATAGTTAATTATAAAAATAAAGCTGTTAAATTCTTAGCCTTGGCTTTTTTAATTGATGTAGTTATTCATGCTGTTTTCAAAGTTGGCATTACAGAAGGTTATATATATGGAGGAAATTGGATATTCGTAATACCTTTGCTAATTGGATGGTTATACCATTCTTTCATTTATAAGAAAAAAGAATCAAGCATTTTAATATTGAATATTTCTTTATTACTTTGTACTATTATATTAATTGTTAACAATACTATAAGAATGGTAGAATTTATTGATTTAGCAATTAAAAATTTTAAAATATAAAAAAATGACAATCTCTGAAATACAAAAAGAACTAATTAGCGAATTCAGCTTTTTTGATGACTGGCAACAACGATACGAATATGTTATTGAACTTGGAAAATCATTAAAAGCCATGCCCATGGATCAAAAAACAAATGACAAATTGATTAAAGGATGTCAATCACAAGTTTGGCTTAACGCTTATAGTAAAGATAATAAACTATTTTTTGAAGCTGATTCTGATGCTATTTTACCTAAAGGAATTGCTGCTATGCTAATCAGAATATATTCTGGGCAGCCAATGGACGATATATTAAAATCGAATGAAAATTTCATTCAGGAAATTGGATTACAGGAATTTTTATCCCCTACCCGAGCCAATGGTCTCTTAGCTATGATTAAACAAATTAAATATTATGCCATAGCATATTCCGTAAAAAAATAATAATTGAACTGTGAATACTAGCAAAATAAAAATACTGGTTTTCCGATTTTCTGCGATGGGTGATGTCGCAATGACTGCTCCCGTGCTTAAAGAACTTACAGAACAAAACCCTGATATTGAATTAGTCATTGTTTCCAGGCGTTCTTACCAACCTTTTTTTAACTCGGTTTCAAATTCAACCTTTGTGGGTGTTAATCTGGAGGATTATAAAGGAATTGGCGGTTTGAAAAAATTAGCATCTCTGTTAGAGGGTTATAAAGCGGACATGATCGCTGATTTGCATAACGTATTAAGAACTAAAATTTTAAAATTTTTCCTTACATTCTCTGTAAAAAAAATAGCTACACTTAACAAAGGAAGAAAGGAAAAGAAAAAATTAATACAAAAAAATAATAAAACTCTCAAACCTTTGCGACAAATGTCCGAGAGATATGCAGATGTTTTTCGTGAACTTGGTTTTAAAATTCGTTTATCCCACCAATTATCCAGCCAAAATAGTAAATCTTGCCGTATTATAGGTATTGCTCCTTTTGCTAATTACAAAGAAAAAATGTTTCCATTGAAAAAAATGGAAGAACTGTGTCTTCATTTAGCAAATAATAATTACACCATTTTATTGTTCGGCGGAGGAAAAGAAGAAATCAAAATTTTAAATTCATGGGAAAATCTTAATCCTAATATACAATCTATAGCTGGAAAAAAAAGTCTGGACGAAGAAATAAAGTTAATTCAAACACTACCACTAATGATTAGCATGGATTCAGCAAATATGCATATAGCCTCACTGGCAGGCACACGCGTAATTTCCATCTGGGGAGCAACGCACCCTTTTGCCGGATTTTTAGGTTACGGACAGAAAGAAGATGATTGTGTGCAACTTAATACTCTTACCTGCAGACCTTGTTCAATATTTGGGAATAAACCTTGCTATAGAAAAGATTGGGCGTGCATGAATAACTTAGCTATTCAGGATATTTTATCTAAAATATAAACACTTACCCAACTTAATCTATTCTCTATTGTTTTTTGTATTATAAAAGCTGATCACCTCAGAGGGATTAAATGTAAAGATTTGATAAACTTTTTCATCAAATATAAAACTACCAGATTCATTCATGGGATAATGCCTATGAATTTGTAACGACTTCTCATTATTTTTTTCAACAAAAGCTGCTCCTAATACAAAATCATTTTCAAGGGTTAAACATATATGGGTTAAAAGTAAAGTAAGAATCCCTCTTCCCCTGTAACTACGCTTAATTGCAGCCGGTCCATATAAAAATATTTGTTCTTTATTCACTCGTGGGAATATATCTACTACCGACTTATATAACTCTCCTGCGGGTCCATTTTTAATAACTCCACCTTTGGATACAAGAACTACACCTGCTATTTCCCCAAAACTCTTTGCTATATAAACTCCTAAACCTTTAATAAATTTTAAAAGTAAATCTTCATTAATTTTACCTTGAACAAAACCTTGCTTCTTTCTTTCTTCTTCGGATAAATCGCTTCCTTTTGCTTCATCTAAAATACTAAGAATTTCTTTTATATCTTCCTGAACTGCTTTTTCTATTTTCATAATTATTTTTCTTCCATATAAATTTATTAAATAATTAGTTTATAAACTCGGAAAAATTCAATAATTAATTGAACGATAATTTTGTATACTGCAAAATCAGGCTTTATTTAACCCAATAATTAATAATGATTTAACTCTATTACATTATGTCATATTTACAAAAAAGATGTTATTTTAACAGAGCCTAATTTGAATATATAAAAAATTTGTACTTTTGCATTATTAATTATACAGAAAATGAAGGAAGTTCAGTTTAGACAAGCAATATGTGAAGCCATGAGCGAAGAAATGAGAAGAGATCCTTCCATTTATTTAATTGGTGAAGAAGTCGCAAATTATAATGGAGCTTACAAAGCTTCAAAAGGTATGTTAGACGAATTTGGTCCCAAAAGAATTATTGACTCCCCTATCGCTGAAGGCGGATTTTCAGGAATAAGTGTGGGTGCAGCAATGAATGGATGCAGACCTATCGTAGAATACATGACTTTTAACTTTTCATTGGTTGCTATAGATCAGATTATTAATAACGCAGCTAAAATATACCAAATGACCGGAGGACAATGGAATGTACCTATTGTATTTCGTGGTCCTACAGCCTCAGCTGGTCAATTAGGAGCAACTCACTCTCAGGCATTTGAAAGTTGGTTTGCCAACTGCCCTGGGTTAAAAGTGATAGTACCATCAAATCCTTATGATGCTAAAGGTTTATTAAAATCAGCAATACGAGATAATGATCCAGTTATTTTTATGGAATCTGAACAGATGTATGGAGATAAAATGGAAATTCCTGAGGATGAATATTTAATTCCTATAGGAGTTGCAGATATCAAAAAAGAAGGATCAGACGTTACTATAGTCTCTTTTGGGAAAATTATGAAAGTTGCTCTACAAGCAGCAGAAGAATTAGAAAAAGAAGGTATTAAAGCTGAGGTAATTGATTTAAGAACAGTACGTCCTTTAGATTATAACACAATAATAAATTCAGTTAAAAAAACCAATCGTTTAGTATTATTGATTGAAGAATGGCCTTTTGCTTCTGTTGCCAGTGAAATTGCATATATGGTACAACAAAAAGCATTTGACTATCTAGATGCACCTATTAAAAGAATTACAACCGCGGATACCTCGGCGCCTTATTCGGCCGCCTTATTCACTCACTGGTACCCTAACGCATCTCAAGTTACTAAAGCAGTAAAAGATTCTATGTATAAAAAATAATTATTTTTATATAACAAATAGCAATCTATTTAATAAAAAATATCAAGTTTATATTAATAAATTTGTGAAGAAATTAAGGTTTCAGTCAATTTAATGTAAAATTGGAACCTTAATTTTTTATAAATAATAACTTCATCCTAAAATTTATGGAGGAAAAATGTACTTTCTGCGGAAGAAAGAAATCGGAAGTTCAACTATTGATAGCCGGACTAAATGGACATATTTGTGATGAATGTATTGAGCAGGCTCATAACATTATCATACAAGAAGAAAATCATAAAAAACAAGACAAATTCGAACTTACAGTTAAAAAGCCTAAAGAAATTAAATCTTTCTTAGACGATTATGTAATTGGGCAGGAAAAAGCAAAAAAAACTTTATCCGTAGCGGTATACAACCATTATAAAAGACTCTCACATTCCCTCGAACTCAATCGAGAGGTTGAAATTGAAAAATCAAATATATTAATGGTTGGAGAAACAGGAACCGGTAAAACTTTATTAGCTAAATCAATAGCCAAACTCCTTGATGTACCTTTTACCATTGTTGATGCTACTGTACTAACTGAAGCTGGTTATGTCGGAGAAGATGTAGAGAGTATTCTTACCCGTTTACTTCAAGCCGCAGACTACGATGTTGATCGTGCTGAACAAGGGATCGTTTTTATTGATGAAATTGATAAAATAAGTCGTAAAAGCGACAATCCGAGCATAACCCGAGATGTTTCTGGAGAAGGTGTTCAGCAAGCCTTGCTGAAACTTTTAGAAGGAAGTATTATTAATGTACCGCCACAGGGAGGTAGAAAGCATCCCGATCAAAAATATATTCAGGTAAATACACAAAATATTTTATTTGTTGCCGGAGGTGCTTTTTCAGGTGTGGATAGAATTATATCCAACCGATTAAATAAAAATACAATCGGATTCGGCAAAGACAGTGAAGAAAAATTAGAGCAGGAATTAATTTTATCTAAAGTTAATTCTTTGGATTTAAAAACTTTTGGATTAATTCCAGAACTTTTAGGTCGTTTTCCGGTTATAACACATTTAGAACCATTGGATGACGATGCCATGCTGGAAATTCTCACAAAACCAAAAAATGCAATTATAAAACAATATCAGGCATTATTTTCTTTAGATAACATTTCATTAACTTTAGATGATGACGTATTAAAAGAAATAGTTAAAGAAACCAGAAATTTAGGTTTAGGAGCAAGAGGCTTACGAAGCATTGCAGAAAATCTATTTTCTCAAATTAGCTATAACATTGACGAATATTACGGAGAACTTAATATTGACATGGAAAAATACGTTACACTCATGAAACACAAGAAAATAAAATAATTGATTTTTTATTATTTAATAAATTTTTATGTATATTTGCATCGACTAGTATATTTATTTATCATTCAACTATTAAATGCTTAATCAATGAAAATGAAATTTATACCCTTACTTCTTGTATTAGGTTTGGCAACAGCTAACTCACAGATAACCACAGCTTCAGGAGCTCAGGTGTACGTGAGTACTGGAACTCTAGTATATAGTACCGGAGATATCACCGTAAAAAGTGGAACAACAAAATTCCTAAACAAAGGAAATGTAAAAATCGGAAAACTCGGAGATGCCACAACTGGAACTTATAAAGCTGATAGTGACGTAGGCGAAAATATTTTTGTATTGTCCTATGATGATGTAGATCAGTATGGACAGTTAATTATCGAATCTGGTAACGCAGCGTCAGGTAAAATTACAAAACAGTACAATTTAAATATTAATAACCCAGGAGGTACGAATGTATATTTCGGTTCTCCCTTTGCTGGTTACACATCTGCCAATCTACTTAGTGATCTAACAGATAAAAGTGTAACTTCTATAGGGGATTTATCTCGATATGCTTGTGCTGCTTTAAGTTGTAATCCAAGAGATTACATTAATTATCCTGTTTTAGAATGGAGCAATACGAACTTGAGTTTTGATCCTTCTCCGGTAACAACAAATAATGAAATTGTGTTTACTCCCTCTACATTCTATCTTTTTAGAAAGGGCAACAATACTGTATTTCCTGCTACAATAGATTTTACAACTAAGAAATCTTTTACCGGAACTCCATTTGTATCAAACAGTAACGCTCCTGAAATAAAATTTCAAGCAAGAACCATCTCTATTGGAGATAATGCAAGAAATGCATACAGAGTTAAATATTATACGTATTTATCAGACCCTTCCGTTACAGAAATAACCAGCTTTCTTGCTTCAACCACAGAAGCAGCATTAAAAAGTGCAGGTTTCGGAGATTATACGTATCAATTAACTAATCCATACACCTCCAACCTTAATTTAAAAACGTTAACTAATAATTACACTAACATTAGAGCAATTTCCAGTTATAGAAGCATAACTAAAGGAGGTCTTGAACAAACAAGATATGCAGGGCAATTGTTGATAGCTACAGTAGCTGGAGCTGGTACAACGGCTGCTACACTAGTTGGTAATTCCGTTTTAGAAATTATTCCCCCAATGACTAATTTCGAAATAAAAGCAACTTCTGGTGCTTCATCAATTAAATTTGATACTTCTACAAGCCACAAAGTTTTTGATATTAGTAGCTATTTTACAGAGGCTACCAAACCAGATCCAGCTCAAGAAGCATCCTCAAGATCAATGATCAGTGCAAAATCTGTAGATTCTGAATTTACTGGATACCAATTAAATTTACAGTTATTGAATAGTAACCAAAATGAATTTATAAGCAATACCTTTGTTTTTGCATCCCCAACTACACCTACAGGTGCATTGAATGAAGTTGAGGCTTTAAATTTAGATGTGAGTTCTAATACCACTGGAGTATATACAATTCCTGAAGCCGTAACCGGTGGACCAGATCCTAATAATAGTAACACAATGCTTTACATTAACGCAATTAATACTGATGCTGCTAAAGTTGCTATACCTTTAGGAATTAACATCGCTGCTAACGATAAAGATGTTAATTATACTTTTAAAGCAGATTTAACAGAAGGAGGAAGAAAATTATCCAGCAAAAGTGTAAACTTTAGTAACCCTTCAGCTAAGTATTTCATTCATGATAAAAAGACTGGATCAGTTACGGAATTATCACAAGATTTTATATATCCGGTAAAAATTGAAGATGATGAATATACTACTGTAAATAAAGACGGTTCTAAAACAATTAGCAGATATGAATTATTTTGGAGAGAAGTCGGAACAATGGGTACAGATGATATAAACTCAATAGATGGTGTGACTAACGTATATAAATCTGGAAGTGACTATAAAATACGTTTTAACAAAAACTGGAATAAGGCAGATGTTACCGTATTTAACGTTGTAGGTCAGCTTATTTCATCAGAAAAAAATATTAATGCTCAAGATGATTATTTACTACCAATCAAAGGTTCTTCATCTACCATGTATATTATTAAAATAGCTAATGATAAGGGTGAAACAGTAACCAAAAAAATTGTAAAGTAATAATAAAATTTATTAGAAAAAATGAAAAAATTATTTGCCGTAATATTCTTGATGTTAATATATACCCAATCGTTTGCTTTTAATATTTTACAGACAACAATAGAAACTCAAGATGCTCCACCAGCTCCAGGAATTAGTCCTTTTGGTGCAGGAGATCCGGGAACACCCGAAGATCAAACTCCTATTAATTTTATTGTTCCTTTTTTAATTATAAGTGTTATAGCATTATCAGTATATATAGTTAGAAAGAATAAAACAAAAACTATATAATTAAATATAAAAAATTCATAAATTAGCCTTGTTATAATTTAACAAGGCTTTTTTATGAAAAAAATTTTAATTTTAAGCTTGCTAATAAGTTCTTTATTACAAGCTCAGTTTACGTTCAAAGGAACTATAAATAATTATCCCAATCAAAGAGTGGTAGTTAAAATAGCAAAAGCCTTTGATGAATTTTTAATTGGAAACTACACAACAGATACTTCAGGTTCTTTTTCTGTGTCAATAAAAGAAAAATATATAGGTATAATATCTATTTCTTTATTAGATGCAGTAAAAACTTATTCATTTATATCAGACAACACACCCATAAGTTTTATAGCTACTCTTAATCAGGACAATAACTTAGTATTAAATTCACCTGGTAATGAAGTTAACCGTATCTATCAGGAATATCAAATCTATAGTACAAAAAAAGACGCAGTATTACCTCAACTACAAAGTATTCAAAATTTTTATAAATCTACAGATGTTTTCTATATGCCTCTTATTAAAGAAATTTCTTCAATAATTACGCTAAAAGAACCTGATACATCAGCCTATCCATTTCTTACCTATTATATTTCGGCAGAAAATATGATAAAATCAACCGAAGCTGATGATTCTAGCAAAAATATGAATATCATAATTGACTATCTGAAAAATGCAGGTGAAGAATTCGAAACTTTTGGAATCGGACGTTCATTATTACTTAATTATCTACGAGCAACAACAGCTAATACTTCCACGCAACAACAGTGGGAAAGCAATGTTGATACCGGTATTCAAAAATTAATGGATGAAGTAGGTGAAGACACTAGCAGAGGACAAGAAGTGCTATCTGCAACCATAAATTTACTCAATGCATATGGTTTTACAAAACTAGCTAATAAGTTTTTAAGCAGAGCTGAAACCCTGACGTGTGAAATAAGTCCAGACTTAAAAGAAACTATAAATAAGAACAATACCATCAAGGAAGGAAAATTAATACCAAACGTTACGTTTACTCACAAACTAAATGGAAAATATTCTTCTTTGTATGATGTAAAAGCTAAATACAAATTAATTATGGTATGGGCATCATGGTGCAGTCATTGCCAACAAGAATTACCTTACGTGAAACAATTTTACGAAAACTTTAAAAAGGCGGGTGGAGAAATAGTAGGTTTGTCAACAGATTTTGATAAAGAATCTTACGAAAATGTTATTAAAGATTTACCTTGGTTAAACGATTCCGACCTGTTATATTGGGATAGCAAATTTGCGAAAAAACTTAACGTAACCGGTACTCCTACTCTATTTTTAGTAGATCAAAATAATAAAATACTTAAAATATCAGCAAAAATATCAGATATAAATAACTTAATTAAATAATATTAACATATGTCAACAGGAATTTTCGTAGTACCTACCCCTCATAATGAGCCTGTAAGAGCTTACGCTTCCGGTTCTAAAGAACGAGAGTCACTATTAAAAACTTACAAAGAGTTATACAACCAGATTATTGAGATCCCTCAATACGTTGGAGAAGAAAAAATTTTTTCTGGAAATAAAATTGAAATTACTCCACCTCATGACCATAAACATATAGTGGGAGTATACCATAAAGGAAAAGTTGAAGATATACAAAAAGCTATAGATGCTGCATTGGAAGCAAGAAAAAAGTGGTCTGCCATGCCATGGGAGCATAGAGCTACCATATTTTTAAAAGCTGCTGATCTTGCTGCTGGAAAATATCGTGATTTATTGAATGCTTCCACAATGATTGGGCAATCAAAAAATATTTTTCAAGCGGAGATTGATTCTGCTTGTGAGTTGATAGACTTTTTAAGATTCAATACACATTTTATGTCTAAAATATATTCAGAACAACCTTGTTCCTCAGAAGGAATTTGGAATCGTTCAGAATACAGACCTCTTGAAGGATTTACCTATGCAGTGACACCATTCAACTTCACAGCCATTTCGATGAATCTTCCTACTTCTATGGCTCTTATGGGGAATGTGGTTATTTGGAAACCGTCAAACAAACAAATATATTCTGCTAAAATTATTATGGACATACTTGAGGAAGCAGGACTTCCTAAAGGTGTAATTAATATGGTTATGGCTGATTCAGCGGAAACAACAAAACTTATATTATCTCATCCGGATTTTGCAGGAGTACACTTTACCGGTTCTACAAGAGTTTTCAATAGCTTTTGGAATGAAATAGGTAATAATATAAATAATTATAAAACTTATCCTAGAATTGTAGGAGAAACCGGAGGTAAAGACTTTGTGCTTGCGCATGAAAGCGCTGAACCAGTAGCTTTAGCAACAGCTCTTGTTCGAGGTGCTTTTGAATATCAGGGACAAAAATGTTCAGCAGCGTCCAGAGCTTATATTCCAAAAAGTTTGTGGAGTTCTGTAGAACAAAATATGAAATCCATGCTTAATGAAATTAAAATGGGATCTCCGGAAGATAATACTAACTTTGTTAATGCAGTTATAGATCAGGGAGCCTACACAAAAATTAAGGGTTATATTGACCGTGCACAATCTTCGAACGAAGCTGAAGTAATTATCGGAGGAAAATGCGACGATAGCGTAGGATATTTTATATCTCCGACTGTAATACTTGCCAGCAATCCACACTATGAAAGTATGGTTGAAGAAATATTCGGACCTGTTTTAACCATTTATGTTTATGATGACAAAGAGTGGGATACTATATTTGAATTGGTAGATACCTCTACAGAATATTCTTTGACCGGATCTGTTTTTGCACAAGATAGATATGCTATTGTTCAAGCTTCTGAAGCTTTAAAAAATGCATCAGGTAACTTCTATATAAATGATAAACCAACCGGAGCAGTTGTTGGACAACAGCCATTCGGTGGGGCAAGAGGTTCGGGTACTAATGATAAAGCAGGTTCTTACATCAATCTTATCCGATGGGTATCTGCCAGAAGTATCAAAGAAACTTTAGTTCCTCCTGTAGACTATAAATATCCGTTTTTAGAAAAATAAGCTAAGATATTTTTTATATACAAAAATGCAGAATCGGGTTTTTATAAGTTTATAAAAACCCGATTTTTCATATTTTTGCATTATGAGTAATCTAAGTTTACATTCCTCTTTGGAATATGTTAACAGTATAGGCCCAGAAAAAGCTATATTACTTAAACAACTGGGACTTAAAACCTGTGAAGATTTACTCTATTATTTTCCTTTCCGATATGTTGATAAAAGTAAAATTTATACCATTAGTCAGCTAAATTCTTCTGCGGCCGAAATTCAACTAAAAGGGAAAATCACCTCTATTCAGGAAGTTAGTTATAATAAGAAAAAAAGAATTGTTGCAATATTTGAAGATCTTACGGGAACAATTGAACTTGTATGGTTTCAAAGTTCAAACTGGTTGATTAAAAGTATTCCTTTACATGAGGAAATCGTTATTTACGGTAAAGTAACATCTTTTAACTCTAAGCTAAACATGGCTCATCCAGAAATAGAGAAAATTTCAGAGTTTAAAGCCGAATCAGCAACATTGGAACCCGTTTATTCCAGTTCTGAAAAATTACAAAAAAGAGGAATTAATCAACGTTTTTTAAAAAAAATAGTTAGAGAAGTCCTAAATAATACTATAGAAGAAATTCAAGAAAATTTATCAAATAAGATTATTTCAGACTATAAACTTATATCAAGAAAGGACGCATTTGTAGAAATACATTTTCCAAAAAATTATCAATCTCTACAAAAGTCAGAATATCGATTAAAGTTTGAAGAGATGTTTTTTTTTCAGTTAGGCTTTGGCTTGCAAAAAATTTATAGACAAAAAACTACACCTGGACATTCATTTGAGCATATCGGTACGTATTTTAATGAGTTTTATAATAACCATCTTCCTTTTAGTCTGACTTCAGCTCAGAAAAGAGTTATAAAAGAAATTAGAAAAGATCTTCGTCAGAATATTCAAATGAATCGTCTGTTACAAGGAGACGTAGGAAGTGGAAAAACCATGGTTGCACTTCTTTCGATGCTGATAGCTATAGATAATGGTTTTCAGGCAACTTTACTTGCTCCTACAGAGATTTTAGCTATGCAACATTTTAATGGAATATCTGAATATCTTACATCTATGAATGTTTCTGTCTCTCTTCTTACCGGATCCACATCTACTGCTGAAAGAAAAATAATACACAGAAAACTTGAGGAGGGTAATCTAAACATTTTAATTGGGACTCATGCAATTTTAGAAGATAAGGTGAAATTTTCAAATTTAGGTTTGGCTATTATTGATGAGCAACATAGATTTGGTGTTGAACAACGCTCTAAATTATGGAAAAAAAACTCAATAGCTCCACATATATTGGTTATGACAGCCACACCAATTCCCAGAACTCTTGCAATGAGTTATTACAGTGATCTGGACGTTTCTGTTATTGATGAACTACCGGCTGGTAGGAAAGAAATTAAAACTTATCACAGAACAGATGCACAAAGGCTGACCGTTTTTAAATTTATCAGAGATGAAATAGCTAAAGGCAGACAAGTTTATATTGTTTATCCGCTAATTGAAGAAAGTGAAACTTTGGATTATAAAGATTTAATGGATGGATACGAGAGTATCGTAAGAGAATTCCCGCTACCAGAATATCAAATCAGCATTGTTCATGGAAGAATGAAGCCTTCTGATAAAGATTATGAAATGCAAAGGTTTATTAATCACCAGACCCATATAATGATAGCAACAACAGTTATTGAAGTGGGTGTTAATGTTCCTAATGCTTCGGTGATGATTATTGAAAGTGCAGAAAAGTTCGGATTATCGCAGTTACACCAGCTCAGAGGCCGTGTAGGCAGAGGAGCAGAGCAGTCCTACTGCATTTTAATGACCAAGTCTGAGTTAAATCCGGAAGCTTTGAAAAGAATAACCACCATGTGTGAAACTAACGATGGCTTTCGTATTTCTGAAGTGGATTTAGAATTGCGTGGACCTGGAAATCTTTTAGGAACTAAACAAAGTGGTGTTATTGACTTAAAAAAAACAAATCTAGTTCAGGATAAGATCATAGTTTCTCTTTCAAAATCAGCTGTTGATCTATTGCTAACAACCGATCCAAAACTTCAGCTTGAAGAAAATAAAATTATAAAGAGTTATTTTTTGAAACATCATAAAAATCAATTTCATTGGGCAAAGATAAGCTAAATAAAAAAGTTGAATAAATTCAACTTTTTTATTATTATTTATTTAGAAGTAATGATAAATTTTAAAACTTCTTTAATCCCTTTTTCATAAACCAAATCATTCATTTTAGTATACTCATTACAAAATTTATTGTTTTCAAGTAATTTATTACTTGAAAAAGGAGATAATAAAAGAAAGTCTAATGAATTATTGCTATTAATATTTTTTTCATCTTCATCATCTAACCAAGGTTCATTAATAGGGAATGAATGTCCTGTATCATCTTTTTTATATTTTAAATAATGGCGATACGAAGCGACAAAAAAAGCCAGTCGAGTCATATCTTTGTTTTCATTGAGCATCTTATTTAGGTTAGGCATTATATAAACAGGTATTTTTGAAACACCGTCTGCACAAAGACGACTTATCTGGTCACTTACTGATGAATTAGCGAAACGTTCAATTAATACTTGTTTGTATTCAGTAAGATTAATTCCTTCCGGTTCTTTGACATAAGGAGTGATATCTAAATTCATAAAATCTTTAACATATTGAATTATAAGATTATTTTTCATAGCTTCATCAACTTTTCTGTATCCCATTAAAAAAGAAGGATAAGAGAGAAGAGTATGTGAGGCATTCAATAAACTTAACTTCATATTTTCAAATACAGATACATTTTCTGTCATTTGAACACCTACTTTTCCCCAATCAGGCCTTCCAGCAATAAAATTATCTTCTACTACCCATTGTATAAAATCTTCACAATAAACCGGTGCTAAATCATTAATATTATTTTTTTTGTTTAGTCGTTCCTTATCTTCTTCAGATACAGCCGGAGTAATTCTATCAACCATTGCATTGGGAAACGTTACATTAATTTCAACCCATGTCGATAATTCTTCATCTTGAGCTTTTATAAATGATAAAAAAGCTTTTTTAGCTGTATTTCCATTATGTTGTAAGTTATCGCAAGATAAAATTGTTATGGGCTTATTGATTGTATTTTTCCTTTTTCTTAATCCTGCAGCTATATAGCCAAATACCGTTGTAGGTTTATTGTTAGTATTCAAATCTGATTGAATTGATGGAGTATTCAACATAAAATCACCTGAGGATTTATTAATATTGTAACCACCTTCTGTTATTGTTAGAGTAATAATTTTAATGTTAGGATCTGCTATTTTTTGAATAATTTTTTCGGAATCTTCCATAGCCCATAATGACTCTACTATAGAACCTATCATACATGTTTTATCTATTCCATCCCTACCAAAAATAGTAAGACTATACAGGTTATCCTGACTTTTTAATGCTTTGTACAGATTTTCATCTCCAGGTAAAAGACTTACTCCACATACTCCCCAATTCTTTTGATTCGGATCTTCTAACAAAGTATTGATATAATATTCCTGATGCGCCCGATGGAAATTTCCAAGTCCTATATGCAGTATACCGGGTTTAATTTTTTCTCTGTCATATTTTAACGGTAAAATATTATTATTAACAGACCATTTTTTTAGTGTTTCATTATCCATATACTTACGGTTTTTAATGTTTTTAAATTCAGATAATTATGTAAATATAACTAAAAAAAGGAAAGAATAAAAGCTAAAGACACTAAAAATAAAAAGTAAATTATGTAAGCATGAAGATAATCTAAAACTGATGATATATCAAATCAAGCTGTTTTTATCTGCATAATTTAATCGAAGAAAAATAAATACGAATAAGGAAAAACCTAATAAAGAACTTCCTCCATAGCTAAAAAAAGGTAGTGGAATTCCCACAGTTGGAAAAAGACCTATAACCATTCCTACATTGATTAAAAAATGCATAAGAAGTACAGAGCCTAAACAATAGCCGATAACTCTTGAAAAGGCACTTTTTTGAGTTTCTGCAAGGAAATATATTCTCGCTATAAGGCATGAATAACAAATTATAAGCAGACTACTACCGACAAATCCCCACTCTTCACCCACAGTGCAAAAAATATAATCTGTTCTTTGTTCTGGTACAAAACCACCCGCTGTGACACTTCCCTGTTTATATCCTTTACCCCAGAATCCTCCAGAACCTATTGCTGTTTTGGAGTATAACAAATTATATCCCGCTGTATCTCTATATTTTCTTTCCCCTTCATATAACACTAAAATCCTTTCCTTTTGATGTTTAGGAAGCTTTTCAAATATATATGGAGAAGACACACTTATAGCTCCTGAAATCGTCAAAAATATTATGATAAAGATAATATTAACCGGCTGGTTCCACTTAATTTTTTTTCGTAAAATGATTAGAAATAATAGTATTAATAAAGCTAATACTGATATAATTATCCAAGAAGAAATCCAAATGGAGCAGAGAAATAGAATTGCAAAATAAAACCCTATAATAAATAGCCATCCGGACATTCCTTCTCTGTATAAGGCTATAAAATAAGCCGTAAAAACAAGAATTGAACCTACATCAGGCTGTAATAATATTAAAATGATAGGAATAGCAACAATAACAACTGCAATAAGTAGGCATTGCATCTTTTTTATACTAAAATTTGGAGAATCTATATAGTTGGCAAGCATAAGTGCTGTAGAAATTTTAGCCATTTCTACTGGCTGTAAACTAAAACCACCGATTTTATACCATGCCTTTGCTCCATTGACATAACTTCCAAATACCAGTACTCCTGCTAAAAGTAATAGTCCCAAAATATAAAATAAACCTGCAAAGTTTTCAAAGAATTTAGGTCTGACTAAAAATGTTGATGTGCCTACACCCAAAGCTATAAGTAACCAGACAAACTGTTTGGTACCACTAGTGGCATCTACACTATAGATATTAGCTACTCCAAACATGGCTATAGCTAAGTATAAAAATAACATAAGCCCGTCAATTCCTCTAAATACTCTGTTCATTATTTAATCTCCTTCAAAATTATCTAATTCGTTATTTGCTCTAGGCTTTTCTTTTTTATGATTTATTATATTCTGTATTAGTTTTTGTTTATCTTTTGCAGAAATGGTTCTATCTGACTGTATCTTTCGAATGCTATCGGAAATAGCTTGTCCTAGATTAGGCGGAATATATCTTCCTATTCTTTTTAAGTGCTCTATCCACTGACGGGTATACTCAGCTTGAAAATTAGCTTTTTCTATACTTTCTTCCATTGCTTTTCTTTCAATTCCGCCTGTGAGGTATTTTTCTGCAATTAATGAAGCTATTGGACCTGCATAAGTTGCTCCAAATCCGCCGTTTTCGACAACAACAGCCACAGCTATCTTAGGTTTATCCGCTGGGGCTATTAGCACAAAAATAGAATGGTCTTTTCCATGTGGGTTCTGAGCTGTACCTGTTTTACCTTCTTGCGAAAATGATTTAGTGGCTATTCTTCTTCCTGTACCACTTAATACCACCATTTCCATTCCCTTATTAACTATATCAAAATATTTTCTGTCTACTTTTGTGTATTTGGGTTGTGTAAAGTTGGCTTCTGTGATTGGCTTGCCATCAATCGCTTTTACAATATGAGGAGTATAAAAAAATCCTCTGTTGGCAATAGCTGCAGTATAATTAGCAATTTGTAATGGGGTTGATAAAATTTCTCCCTGACCTATAGAGTTGGAAATTATAGTGTAAATATTCCATCTGTCTTTCCCATATCTTCTATTATAATAAGCGGCATCTGGAATATTACCTTTACTTCCGACAGGTAAATCTGTGTTCATAAATTCACCCACACCAAAACTTTTCATAATATCACTCCACTCATTAATGCTTTTTTCAATATCTCCGGGATATTTGTTCATTACTTTAACGTACGCTTCTGCAAAGTAATTATTACACGATTTTTGGATTGCTTTATCAATAGCTATCGGAGTATAAAAATATCCGCAATGACATCCTATCTTTCGATTTCCATAATGAAATCCATGTCTGCAAATAAAGGTGGTTTTTTCATCAATAACTCCCATTTGCATAGCTACCAATCCATTTACTAACTTAAAAGTAGATCCTGGAGGATATGATGCCTGAACAGAACGGTCATACATGGGTTTATTAAGTGAATCTATTTGTAATGAGTATATATGTTTATTTTTATCCCGACCAACAAAAACCGAAGGATCTATAACTGGTGCAGATGCCATAACCAATATTTCACCGGTATTTGGATCCAATGCTACCACTCCTCCTCTTTTATTTGCAAGTAATCTTTCAGCAAGATTTTGTAATTCATAATCAATGGTTAAGGTAATATCTTTACCACTATGCATCTCTTGATCATACTCTCCGTTCTTGTAAGAGCCTATACTTCTTAACTGTCTGTCTTTCTGAATATATTTAATTCCCTTAACTCCTCGTAGGTATTTTTCATATGATCTCTCTACACCTGTCATACCGGCTAAATTACCAGGCATGTAGTACGTTGAGTCAGATTTTATATACCTTTCGTTAACTTCATTTATGTATCCTAAAATATTTCCGGCTGAATGAACTAAATAATTTCTCTCGGGTGTTCTTACTATTGAGAAAGCATTATATTTAAATAACTTTTCCTGAATACGAGCCAAATCTTCATTGGTCAAACCTTTCATAAAGGTCATAGGAACCAACTTGGAATAGCTTTTGTTAGATTTGATATTTTTAATTATTCTTATAAAATCTGGTTTGGTAATATTTACTAATCTACAAAACCCCAGGGTATCAAAGGATTTCTCCATTTGAGATTGAGTAAATGTAAGCTCGTAGGAGGGTGTATTTCCTACAAGAATTTTACCATTCCTATCCATTATGTATCCCCTGAGCGGAATTTGATATTCTGCTTTAATAGAAGTATTTGCAGCGTTAAGTTTGTATTTTTCAGTAAATAACTGCAAATATGATATTCGAGCAATAAAAATAACTGCGGCTAATATCAATACCCATATCATTATCTGAAATTTTTTCATCTTGAAACTTTGTTTTTAATAAATGCATATAGTATTATTATAAACAAGAATGAAAAGGCAGAAGTAATCAGAGCATCTTTTACAATAATTAAAAATATGGAAAGCTTAAAGCCTTCTAGTAAAAACAAACATAAGTGATGTAAAATTATAACCAGATATATATAAGATGTCAGCTGTAAAATGTTTAAATCTGAAAAATGAAACAATTTCATCTCTTTATGCAAATCGGATACATATCTTATAATAGGATTTCTTATATAGGCTATAAGTACACAGGCAAAAGCATTAATTCCACCAGTGTCCATAAAACAGTCTACTCCAAAACCTAAAATAAATGAAAATACTAAAAACCAATATTTATCGGATTTATTATAAGGATAAAATATAATCCATATTATGTATATAATTGGATTATATTTATGAAAAAAAAATATGTTATTAAACACAAAAACTTGTGCCAATATTAGTATAGGTATTATTATAAGGTTGTAAAAAAAGGTTTTATTCAGCATTAGTAATTGAATCTTTCAAACTTTTTATTTCTGCTCTGTCTAATTTATTTACAATATATACATTTTGCAAATTGCCCATATCTTGAAATAATTCAACTGAGATATTCCAGTTTCCAGTCTCTTCATCAATAGTTTTACTACTAACACGCCCGATTAATATACCTTCAGGATATACTCTTGATTTCCCATCTGTTTCAATGGTGTCACCAATCTTTACTCCTACGTATTTAGGTATATCTGATAAACGCATGATACGAAAATCTTCTCCTTCCCAACTTAATGTTCCATAATATTTACTTGATTTCAAGCGTGCATTAATTTTGGTATATTTATTAAGTATAGACATTACTTTGGAATAATTTTGTGTAGAATTGATAATCATTCCTACCACTCCTCTAGATGTAACAACTCCCATATCCGGGCCTATTCCTTGAGAAAGCCCTCTGTCTATAATTAAATAATTGTTAGTTCTGGTTATTGAATTTGAAACAATTTCAGCTGTAGAATAATTATATTTTTGTTTGTATTTAGTGGAATCCATCATCTCGACAAACTCTGGCTTAACCTTAAGGTTTTTCCCTAAAAACATGTTTCTATACTGTTTATTTTCTTCCAGCAATCGTTCGTTTTCTCTTTTGAGATTAAAATATGCGGTCACATCCGATATTTTACCATCTATAAACCCTGTAAATACAATTACTTTATTTTCTAAAAGGGAGTTATGATAAATATTTCTGTTAAATGTGAAAAATAATGCTAATATCTGTAAAAATAAAAATAGTAAAAACCTGCTATTTTTGGACAGAAAACTTAGTAATACAGACATCGAAAAATTATTGTATTAAATATAGATTATTTAATCAGGAAGTTTTCAAATTTCTCAATATTTTTTAAAGCAATACCTGTACCTCTCACAACAGCTCTTAATGGATCATCTGCAATGAATACAGGCAAACCTGTTTTGCGACTAATTCTCTGATCCAGTCCTCTTAGTAGAGCTCCTCCTCCAGCTAAATAAATACCCGTGTTATATATGTCTGCAGATAATTCTGGGGGTGTCCTTGATAATGTTTCCATAATTGCATCTTCAATTCTTAAAATAGATTTATCCAATGCTCTGGCCATTTCTTTGTAATTTACCATAATTTCTTTTGGCTTACCCGTTATAAGGTCTCTACCTTGAACCGGCAAATCCTCAGGCGGATTATCTAATTCTTCTAGTGCTGACCCAACTTCCATTTTAATATGTTCCGCCGTTTTTTCTCCGATATATAAATTATGATGAGTCCTTAAATAATATACGATATCATTGGTAAAAACGTCTCCTGCTATTTTTATAGAATTATCACAAACTATTCCACCTAAAGCTATGACTGCAATTTCAGTAGTTCCACCACCTATATCAATAATCATATTTCCTTTAGGTTGTGTAACATCAATACCTACCCCGATAGCAGCTGCCATAGGTTCATAAATCAGTTTAACATCTTTTGCATTTACATGTGCAGCAGAATCTTTTACTGCTCTTTTTTCTACTTCAGTAATACCAGAAGGAATACATATAACCATTCGGAGAGAAGGATTAAAAATTTTACCTTTTATTCCGGGAATTTGTTTTATGAATTCCCTGATCATATGTTCAGAAGCTGCAAAATCAGCTATAACTCCATCTTTTAAGGGGCGTATAGTTTTTATATCATCGTGAGTTTTACCCTGCATTTGTTTTGCAGTTTCACCAACGGCAATAGGCTTCCCTGTTCTTCTATCAATTGCTACTATAGAAGGACTATCTACTACTACTTTATTATTGTGTATGATTAAGGTATTAGCAGTACCTAAATCAATAGCTATTTCTTGTGTCAGAAAATCAAATAACCCCATTTAACTATTAAAATTGTATCTTATTTATTATTATATTCTTAAAAAACTAAAAAACTACTTCATAAAAAGCTGAAGTAGTGCAAAGATATAACATCTTTATTGAATAAAATATATTGATAACATATTTTTAACTAATTTATTTAATATTATTTAATTTCCATATCATAAGGCATTAAATACATAATTCCCCGCTCTTTATCAATATTTTTAATTCTTTGATATATCATATATTTTTCTTTTCCAAGTTCACTTTTAATTAATTTTTCAGTGGCTTCACTTTGAATATTTTGGTCATCGTCTTCATCCGATTTCATTTTACTTAAAAAAGTTTCTAAAAATGTTTTTTCTACAGGATATGTAACTGTAGAATATTCATTTAGTTTTACAAGTTTTGCCGAATATTTAATAGCATCATCAAAAGTTCCAATCTGATCTATTAATCCATTTTTTAACGCAGAACTACCACTCCAGACTCTTCCTCCTCCAAGAGCATCAACTTGTTCAAATGTCATTTTTCTATTTTTCATTACTACTCCCACAAATTTTTTATAAACAATCTCCACCTCTTTTGTTAATACATTTTTAGCTCCATCAGAAAGCCCATTAAATACAGAATAATAGGCAGAATTAGCATTTGTTGAAACATAATCAGTTGTTATTCCTACATTGTTAGCAAATTTTTTAACGTTGGGAATTAAGCCTAGTACTCCTATGGAACCTGTTATTGTATTTTCCTGTGCATATATTTTATCTGCAGCCATTGCTATATAATAACCTCCTGATGCTGCAACATCACTAAACGAAACAACAATGGGCTTTTCTTTTTTCAGTTTTTCTAATTCATAAAGAATTTCGGCAGAAGCATTTGAACTTCCCCCCGGAGAATTAATTCTTAATACTACAGCTTTAACGTCTTTATTTTCTTTAATATCATGAATTTGTTTTATAAATGATTGGGAATAAATACCACCATCTTCTCCTTTTCCGGAAAATATCTGACCGGACGCATATAATAATGCAATTTTATTTTTAGTTGAAGAATTGAGCTGAGCTGTTTCTTTGTAACGAGTTAATGATACCTTATTTATTTTACTTCCTTTATCTAAACCTAATTTATTTTTAATAACCAAATCATAATCTGATTCATTAATTAATTTATCAACTAGTTTATTACTTATTATTTTATCAGAAATAAATCCGTATAAACTATCCGTAGCTTTGTTTAAATTATCAACCGAGACTTTTCTTGATGAAGATATATCTTGAGAAACTTTCCCCCAAATATTACCTAGCAACTCTGTAAGCTGTTGTCTGTTTTCATCAGAAAGATTATCTCTCATATAAGGTTCGACAGCGGACTTGTACTTCCCATGTCGTATAACATCAAACCCAATTCCATATTTTTCACCTAAATTTTTAAAAAACATAACTTCAGTAGACAATCCTGTAAGTTCTACAGTAGCATTTGGATTCAAATATAATGAATCAGCTACTGAACTTAAATAATAAGCTTTTTGGGAGCAATCATTTAAATAAGAATATACAAATTTCTTACTTTCTTTAAAATTTTGCAATGCTTGTCTGATTTCAGATAACTCTGAATATCCAACTTCAGGATTTGAAAGTTTAAGACTGATTCCTTTAATTTTATCATCTGCTTTAGCATAGTTAATTAGATCTAGAATATCTTTAAAATATAGGGGAGCTTCTTCTGATAAAGTAAAAACAGAAACATTTTTTTCACTTGAACTTTCAATAATTGATTTATTCAATGTAATTTCTAAAATTGAATTATCCTTTACTTTTGTCGTTGATTTATTAAGAAAAATAGAGCCGAAAAGTATAGAGCTTATAAAAAACAAACCTATAAGTAGCATAATTCCTACAATGGTTGCTAAAACCTGAATTGTAAATTTTTTCATTATTTTTGTATGTATTAATCTTATAATTTCATTATTAGTATATGAATAAAGTGATTTTGTTACTAGGAAGTAATCTTGGAGATAAAAAAAATAACATATTAAATGCAATTCAATTAATAAATAATAATATTGGAAAGGTAATCAACAAAACCGAGATTATTAGGACTGAACCTTTTGGGTACAACTCAAAAAATTATTATCTTAATTCCGGCCTTGAATTAAATACCTACAATTCTCCAATGACAGTTTTAAAAAAATTAAAAGAGATTGAAAATAAACTAGGTAGAAAATTTGATTCTTCAATAAGTGGTAAATATGAAGACAGAACCATAGACATTGATATAGTATATTTTAATAATATTGTCTTTTTATCAAAAAAATTAACTATTCCTCATGTACAACACATTACAAAAAGAGATTTTTCACAGAAGATTTTATATCAATTAATTTAATTTATTTTTTTTCTTCAAAAAAAAATGATACTTTTACACCCTATATTTGTATAAAAAAAGACTTGTATACTTACTAATTAATTATAGTTATGAATAAAAATTGTATTCTATTTGTACTTATAGCTTTATGCTCTTGCTTTAAAACACAAGCTCAGACACAAACTTTAGACAGTAGTAGCTTTACGGAAGATTATGTTAAATTTACTAATGATCAAAAGCAATTTAACGATTGGTCTATCTCAATATATGGAGGTGTACCATGGCTTCAATCTTCAGATTTCACTTCCATTCAGAATGGAGCATCCGGAACCTGGAGAGTTGGATATGATGTGCAGGCTTCGATAGATAAACAGATTTCACACGTTTTTGGAATCAGTTTAGTTGGTCAAATGGGCGAAAGTAAACAAGGCTATAATGGTGGACCAGAGGTTGACGCTAAAACTAAATATCACTCTATTAGCGTTATTGGAGATGTGAAAGTATCTTCTTTATTCAGAAGGATTGATAACCGTTCTCCATACAGATGGGGTATTCATGCATATGCCGGTGTTGGCTTTATAGGTTATAAAGCTTATAGAAAAGATTTAAGCAGAGGAGAAACAGAATATTATTTAATTGACAAAGCTGATTTAGACATTGATTCTTTTTTCGGTCAATTCGGTATGGGAATTGTATATAAAATTAATAATCGCTGGGATGCTGCATTTAAAGCTATGTATATAATAACAGGAGATAAACAATTTGATGGTTCAGGTAGAACCGGTTATTATGCAGAACTTCACACAGGAGGTAATTCAGATAACTTCATTACAACCTCATTAGGTTTAAAATATAAATTAGGTAAACACAATGAACATCTTGCTTGGGTTGACCCATTAAGAGAAGCATTCTCTAAAATCAATGAAGCTGCTGTTTCCGGAGGTTCTGTTGAAGTATGCGTATTTGGTGATAAAGATGATGATGGAGTTTGTGATGACTGGGACAGAGAGTTAGATACTCCTAAAGGAGCACGTGTTGACGGTTCCGGTAGAGCATTGGATGTTGATATGGACGGAATTATTGATTTATATGATAAATGTCCAACTTTCCCTGGGGTTCCTAATTTAGAACATCCTGAATTACATGGTTGTCCTGAGCCTAAACAACTTCCAAAAGTTATCAATGAAACAATTGTTAATACAATGGGAGGAATTCAATTTAATCTAGATTCTGATAAGATACTTGTTGAGTCTCAACCTATATTGGATAATGTTGCTGAAGTTATCTTAAAATATGGTCAAAATACAAGATTTTTAGTAGAAGGACATACCGATGCGAGAGGTTCTGATGCATACAATTTAAACTTATCAAAAAGACGTGTTACTTCAGTTATTAAATATCTAGTATCTAAAGGTGTTCCTCCTTATCAATTAACAGGTAAAGGAATGGGATTCTCTAGCCCTAAATATCCAGAATGTAAACCAGCGACTAAATGTCCTGAATGGAAAAACAGAGAAAATAGAAGAGTTATATTTAAGTTATTAGATCAAGAATAATAACTAATTATATAAATAAAATAAAAAACCTTCCTTTTACGGAAGGTTTTTTTATTTTTAGTAACTTTAATAAAATTTAAAATTTATAAGTATGAAACCACAGGTTGTTATAGGAACTATGCAATGGAAAAACAATACTAAATGTTTATCAGTCGAAGAAGCTACTGATCTAATTAAAAATTGTTATAATGAAAATCTTCTTAAATTTGATTTAGCAGATATGTATGGTAACTACACAACTGAGGACCTTTTTGGTCAAGCTTTATCTAAAAGTGGAATAAAGAGGAGTAATCTTAAATTATCAACCAAATGCGGAATCCTAAGTCCTGGGACAAAATATAAGGTTAAAGCTTACGATACATCAAAAATACATATTATCAATAGTGTAAATAATTCACTTAAAAATTTGAAAACAGACTATCTTGATGTATTATTTATTCACAGACAGGATTTATTAATCAATTTTGAAGAATTAGAATCCACTTTAACAGAATTGAAACTTAGTGGTAAGGTTAAAAATTTTGGTGTTTGTAATTTCTCAACCTATGCTTTTGAAGCATTAAATAATAAAATACCGCTTTTAACAAACCAAATTAATTTTTCACTAACACAATATAAAGCTTTGTTTAACGATACACTGTTTCAGTTAGGAAATCTCAATAAAAAAACACAAATATATTCTCCTTTGGGAAACTATTTTGATAAAAACTCTAATGACACCAGAGAGAATTTAAAAAATATAATAAATTCCCTATCTGAAAAGTATAATGCTGATATTGATCAAATTTTATTGGCTTGGACATTGAAGGTTCCCTATAAGATTACACCTATACTGGGGAGTACTAATTTTCAACGAATTAAGGAACAAATAAATGCTTTTAATTTAACTTTATCTACAGAAGATTGGTATCTTTTATTAGAGGCATCTAGAGGAGTAGAACTAGAATAAAAAAGCCGGTTAAAATTAACCGGCTTTTTTTAAACTGAATATTGTATTAGTCTTTAGATTCCTCAGATTGATTTTCAGAATCTATCTGTTCTACTTGTGAATCTTCAGCTACTGCTTCAGAAGCTACAGTTTCTTTTTTAGTTGAACGACGACTTCTTCTAGTTGTTTTCTTAGAAGCATCTCCTGCATTGTAAACCTCGTTAAAATCTACTAATTCGATGAGTGCAGTATCAGCACCATCACCCAAACGAAAACCTGTCTTAATGATACGCGTATATCCTCCATTTCTTGATGAAATTTTAGGAGCAATAGCTCTGAAAAGCTCAGTTACAGCTTCTTTACTTTGAAGGTAACTGAATACAATTCTTCTATTATGTGTTGTATCTTCTTTTGATTTAGTTAAAAGAGGTTCCACGTAAGTTCTTAAAGCTTTAGCTTTAGCAACAGTAGTATTAATTCTTTTATGTAAAATAAGAGAGGTAGCCATATTGGAAAGCATTGCTTTTCGATGCGAAGCTGTTCTCCCTAAATGATTAAACTTTTTTCCGTGTCTCATGATTTCTTATTATTCTACGTCTAATTTATATTTTGAAACATCTAAACCAAAAGTAAGATTTTTAGAATAAACTAAATCTTCCAATTCAGTTAAAGATTTTTTACCAAAGTTTCTAAACTTCATTAAGTCTGACTTAGTAAAAGAAACTAATTCTCCTAAAGTTTCCACTTCAGCCGCTTTCAAGCAGTTTAATGCTCTAACAGATAAATCCATATCTACTAATTTAGTTTTTAACAACTGTCTCATGTGAAGAGCTTCTTCATCATAAGTGTCTGTTGATGCAACCACATCAGCCTCTAAAGTTATTCTCTCATCAGAGAATAACATAAAGTGATGAATTAAGATCTTTGCAGCTTCAGTTAAAGCTTCCTGAGGTGTGATTGAACCGTCTGTCTGAATGTCTAATATTAGTTTTTCATAGTCAGTCCTTTGTTCAACACGATAATCTTCAACGCTATAACTTACATTTCTAATAGGTGTATAAATTGAGTCAACTGCGATAGTTCCTATCGGAGAATGATTAGATTTATTTTGTTCAGCAGGTACATATCCCCTACCTTTGTCTATATTGAAAGTAATGTTTATGTTAACAGATTTATCCATGTGACAAATCACTAAATCAGGATTTAAAACTTGGTAAGAAGAAATAAATTTCCCCAAATCTCCAGCTGTTAACTCTGTTTTTCCAGAAATTTGAGCTGTTACTACTTCATTTCCTCCTTTATTGATTTGATTTTTAAATCGAACTTTCTTAAGGTTCAGTATTATTTCAGTTATATCTTCTATAACTCCAGGAATTGTTGAAAACTCATGATCAACTCCTTCAATTTTTATTGAAGTAATAGCATAACCTTCAAGAGAAGACAATAAAACTCTTCTCAATGCATTTCCTACTGTCAATCCAAATCCCGGCTCTAATGGTCTGAATTCGAATTGCCCTTTAAAATCATCAGATTCAATTAAAATTACCTTATCAGGTTTTATAAAGTTTAAAATTGCCATATAAATTTTAGCTAATTTTTTATTTTTATTTAGAATATAACTCCACTATCAATTGTTCTTTGATATCTTCTGGAATTTGGATTCTTTCAGGAACAACTTTGAATTCTCCTGAAAGTTTTTCATCGTTCCATACCAGCCATTCGAAGGTTTTATGAGAATTATTTACTAAAGCATCTTTAATTACTTGTAATGATTTAGATTTTTCTCTAACCCCAATCACATCACCTGGTTTTAAAATGTATGAAGGAATATTAACTAATTCTCCATTTACAGTAATGTGCTTGTGAGATACTAACTGACGAGAACCTGCTCTAGTATTTGATAATCCCATTCTGTAAACAACATTATCTAAGCGAGATTCGCATAGTTGTAACAAAACTTCACCCGTAATACCTTTACTTCTTTGGGCTCTATCAAATAAATTAGCAAATTGTCTTTCTAAAATACCATAGGTATATTTAGCTTTTTGTTTTTCGGCTAACTGAACTGCATATTCAGATTTTTTAGCGCCTCTTCTCTTGTTCGGACCGTGTTGTCCTGGAGGGTATTTTCTTCTTTCAAAATACTTATCTTCCCCATAAATAGCTTGTCCGAATTTTCTAGCTATTTTCGTTTTTGGACCAATATATCTTGCCATTATAAAATTTGAATAAATTTAATATTAAACTCTTCTTCTTTTAGGAGGTCTACATCCATTGTGAGGAATTGGAGTAACATCAACGATTTCACTCACTTCAATTCCAGAATTATGGATAGTACGTATAGCTGATTCTCTACCAGCTCCAGGACCTTTAACATAAACTTTAACTCTTCTTAATCCTAACTCGTAAGCTACCTGAGCGCAGTTTTCAGCTGCCATTTGAGCTGCATAAGGAGTATTCTTTTTGGAACCTTTAAATCCCATTTTCCCTGCAGATGCCCAAGAAATTACTTCACCGTTTTTATTGGTTAAAGATATGATGATATTATTGAATGAGGCTTGAATGTGAGCTTCTCCTACTGCTTCAATCTTAACTTTTCTTTTTTTAGTAGTTTTTGATGCTGTTTTTGCCATGTTTCAGTTATTATTTAGTGGCTTTTTTCTTATTAGCTACAGTTTTTCTCTTACCTTTTCTAGTACGTGAATTATTTTTAGTTCTTTGTCCACGTAAAGGTAAACCTAAACGATGTCTTATACCTCTCTGACATCCGATATCCATTAATCGTTTAATGTTTAACTGAATTTCAGAACGTAATTCTCCTTCAACTTTTACGTTTTCAGATATAAATTTTCTGATGGCATTAATTTCGTCATCATTCCATTCTGAAACTTTTTTATCTTCGCTAATTCCTGCGTCTTGTAAAACTTTAGCCGCAGTACTTTTACCGATACCATAAATATAGGTAAGACCGATAACTCCTCTTTTATTTTTTGGTAAATCTACACCGGAAATTCTAGCCATAGTATTAACCTTGTCTTTGTTTAAATTTAGGATTCTTTTTATTTATAATGTATAGACGACCTTTTCGTCTAACCACTTTGTCATCTGCACTTCTTTTTTTAAGTGATGCTCTAATTTTCATTTCTTTCTAATTTTAATATCTGAAAGTTATTCTTCCTTTTGATAAATCATACGGTGACATTTCTAATCTAACTCTATCACCTGGTAATAATTTAATATAATGCATTCTCATTTTACCTGAAATATGTGCAGTTAAAATGTGACCATTCTCCAGTTCAACTCTGAACATTGCGTTAGACAATGCTTCAATAATTGTTCCGTCTTGCTCTATATGTTTCTGTTTTGCCATTTACTAGTTCGGATTTCTACTTAATCTTGACTGCATTAAACCATCATAATGATGATTTAATAAATAAGTATTAATTTGCTGTACAGTATCTAATAATACTCCTACCATAATCAATAATGAAGTTCCACCAAAAAACAATGCAAACTGATCTGTCGCTGTAAGACCTATCATTTTTACTATTGCTGGAAGAACTGCTATAAGGGCTAAATAAATAGCTCCCGGTAGAGTAATTTTAGATAATATATCATCTAAATAATCCGCCGTTTCTTTACCAGGTTTTACACGAGGGATTAAACCTCCATTTCTTTTTAAATCATCAGCCATCTGATTTACAGGAATGGTAATAGCCGTATAAAAAAATGTAAATATTATGATTAATAAAGCAAACAACAAATTATATTGCCAGCTAAATACCTGACTAAATCCTGCCCAAAATGTACTGGTTGTAGATTCTGAACGAACAATTAGACCTGGTATAAACATCAAAGCCTGTGCAAATATAATAGGCATAACCCCTGCTGCATTAACTTTTAAAGGTATATATTGTCTGGCTGCATTTGCTATGGAACGTATAGAACCAGACTTGGTTCTACTTACGTACTGAACAGGAACTTTTCGAACCGCTACAGTTAGCATAATACACAAAACAATAACCAATAGCCAAGCTATAACCTCTAACAATATCATAACCAAATTACCACTGGAACCAGTTTGTACTCCAACTTCTTGTACAAATGCCGTAGGGAATCCTGCTAAAATACCAACCATAATAAGAATAGAAATACCATTTCCTATTCCTTTGTCAGTAATTTTTTCACCCATCCACATGGCAAAAATAGTACCTGAAATCAAAATAATGATACTTGGCACCCAGAATAAAAATACGCTATTAGGATCTACTAAATAGGCACTTCTGAATTGTTCTACAGGCAGAAAAACCTGAGTTATAGAAGTTAGATAAGCCGGAGCCTGGATCAAACAAATTAAAATAGTTAACCATCTTGTTATCTGATTAACTGTTTTTCTTCCACTCTCTCCTTCCTTTTGTAATTTCTGAATGTAAGGAATTGCTAATCCCATTAGCTGTACCACAATAGAAGCAGAGATATAAGGCATAATACCTAAAGCAAATATGGAGGCTTTACTAAAAGCTCCTCCTGTAAACGAAGAAAGTAATCCTAATAAACCTGTGGCCTGCTGGTTTCCTCCGTTTTGTTTATAAATTTCAAGAATATTATCTACTTCCACCATATTAATAGCAGGTAACGGAACATGAGTTCCGAACCTGTATACTAATATAAGAGTGAAAGTAAAGATTAATTTATCTCTTAATTCCTTTATGCTCCAGATATTTTTTATTGTCTGTATAAATCCTTTCATGCTCTATTATAGGGTGTTAGCTTTTCCTCCAGCTTTTTCAATTGCTTCTTGCGCAGATTTTGTATATTTATCTACAGTAATAGTTACTGAAGATTTTAACTCTCCTCTACCAAGTATTTTCACTAAATCTTTTTTAGAAGCTAACCCATTCTGAACCAATATTTCTTTCGTAATTTCTCCAGAAATATTTTTAGTATCAATCAAATTTTGGATAGTATCCAAATTTACGCCAACATATTCCTTTCTATTGATATTTTTAAATCCAAATTTAGGAAGTCTTCTTTGCAATGGCATCTGACCACCTTCAAAACCTATTTTATCTTTATGTCCTGAACGAGATTTATCCCCTTTATGTCCTTTGGTAGAAGTTCCTCCTTTACCGCTTCCTTGTCCTCTACCTAGTCTTTTACTATTATGTGTTGAACCTTGTGCAGGCTTTAAAGTATGTAAATTCATATCTTATTATTCTTCAACAGTTACTAAATGTTTTACGACAGCAACCATTCCTAAGATTTGCGGGGTTGCTTCATGTTCAACGGATTTATTCAACTTTGTCAAACCTAAAGCTTCTAATGTTAACTTTTGGTTTTTAGGTCTTTTTATTGAACTTCTTTTTAAAGTTATTTTTATCGTTGCCATGTTCTTATCCTTTAAATACTTTAGAAAGTGATACTCCTCTTTGTTGCGCAATAGTTTCTGCACTTCTAAGGTTTAATAATGCTTTTACTGTAGCTTTAACCACATTGTGAGGATTGGAAGATCCTTTAGATTTGGAAAGTACATCTTTTACTCCTGCAGATTCTAATACTGCACGAACTGCACCACCGGCAATAAGTCCTGTACCGTGTGAAGCTGGACGAATAAATACATTAGCTCCTCCGTATCTTGCTGTTTGCTCATGTGGAAGTGACCCGTTTAGAATCGGAACTCTAACCAGATTTTTTTTCGCATCTTCAACAGCTTTGGAAATTGCGCTAGCTACCTCTTTAGATTTACCTAATCCAAATCCTACTACTCCTTTTTCATCTCCTACTACTACTATAGCAGAAAAACCGAACGCTCGTCCACCTTTGGTTACTTTAGTTACTCTTTGTACACCTACTAAACGGTCTACAAGTTCTAACCCACCTGGTTTTACTCTTTCAATATTTTTTACTTCTAACATAATCTAATTTATTAAAATTTTAAACCTTGCTCTCTAGCACCATCAGCTAAAGCTTTAATTCTACCATGATAAATAAATCCGTTTCTGTCAAATACTACAGTTTCAATTCCTGCAGATTTTGCTTTTTCAGCAATTCTTTTACCTACAAGGGTAGAAATTTCAGTTTTAGTTCCATTTTCTCCGACAACTTCTTTCTCAAGCGAAGATGCAAAAGCCAAGGTTTTGCCGGAATTATCATCTATAAGTTGAGCGTAAATTTCTTTGTTGCTTCTGTAAACAGATAAACGTGGTTTAGCAGCAGTACCAAAGATATTCTTACGAACTCTTCTTTTAACTCTTATTCTTTTTTCTCTTTTAGTTAATGCCATAACTTACTTTTTTTATGCAGACTTACCTGCTTTTCTTCTAATTTGTTCTCCTACAAATTTCACCCCTTTACCTTTGTATGGTTCAGGCTTACGGAAAGATCTGATTTTAGCACAAACCATTCCTAATAAATGTTTATCATGCGAAGATAAGGTAATTATTGGATTTTTACCTTTTTCTGTTAAAGTTTCTAATTTAACTTCTTGTGGAAGTTCTAAAACTATCAGGTGAGAAAAACCTAAGGCTAATTCTAATTTTTGCCCTTGATTTGAAGCTCTGTAACCTACTCCAACTAGTTCTAATTTTTTAGTAAACCCTTCTGAAACACCTACAATCATGTTATGGATTAACGCTCTGTACAATCCATGCAGAGATCTGTGATCTTTACTGTCTGATGGACGCTCTACAGTAATTTGAGCATCTTCTATTTTCAAAGTAATCCCTCCTGTAAGTTCCTGGGTTAGTTCACCATTTTTTCCTTTAACTGTAACCACGTTATCTTTATAATCAACTGTAGCACCTGTAGGAATATTTATAATTGCTTTACCTATTCTTGACATTTCTTCAATTTTTTAATAAACATAACATATTACCTCTCCTCCTACATTTTCCTGACGTGCTTTTTTGTCAGTCATTACACCTTTAGATGTAGAAATGATAGCGATACCTAATCCATTTAATACTCTCGGAAGTTCTTTGGAACCAGAATATTTTCTCAAACCTGGTTTTGAAGCTCTTTCTATTCTTTTGATAGCCGGAAGGTTTGTAGACTTATCGTATTTTAAAGCTATTTTAATAGCTCCTTGTACGCTTCCTTCTTCAAATTTATAGTTAAGGATATATCCTTGATCAAAGAGAATTTTAGTAATCTCTTTTTTAATTTTCGATGCAGGTATTTCCACAACTTTGTGTCCTGCCATCATTGCATTTCTTACTCGTGTTAAGTAATCTGCGATTGGGTCTGTAACCATATTGTTTAATTTTAGAGTATAGAAATTAATTCTACTTTTAAAATTTATAATTTATTTTTTACCAGCTTGCTTTTTTAACTCCTGGTATTAATCCTTCATTAGCCATTTCTCTAAAAGTAACTCTGGAAATCCCAAATACTCTCATATATCCTCTAGGTCTTCCCGTAAGTTTACATCTGTTGTGTAATCTAACCGGGGAAGCATTTTTAGGAAGTTTTTGAAGAGCTTCGTAATCTCCTGCTTCTTTTAAAGCTTTTCTTTTAGCGGCATATTTAGCAGAAAGTGCTTCTCTTTTGCGCTCACGCGCTTTCATTGATTCTTTTGCCATGTTCTGAATTAGTTCTTTTTAAATGGTAAACCAAAATGGGTTAATAATGCTTTCGCTTCTTTATCAGTATTTGCACTGGTTACAAAGGTAATATCCATTCCTTGAATTTTCTTAACTTTATCTATATTTATTTCAGGAAAGATAATTTGTTCAGTAATTCCTAATGTATAGTTTCCTCTTCCATCAAAACCTTCGGATTTAATACCGTTAAAGTCACGAACCCTAGGTAAAGCTGATGAAACTAATCGGTCTAAGAATTCATACATTTTATTACCTCTCAAAGTTACCATAGCACCAATTGGCATTCCTTTTCTTAGTTTAAATCCAGCCTCGTCTTTTTTAGATATACATGCCAGCGCTTTTTGACCAGCAATTAAAGACATTTCTTCAACTGCATAATCTACGATTTTTTTATCTGCTGTAGCTGCTCCTAAACCTTGGCTAATAACAATTTTTTCCAATTTAGGAACCTGCATAATCGATGTATAACTAAATTCTTCTTTTAAAGCTGATTTAATTTTATCGTTATATAATTTTTTGGGTCTTGCTATATATTGCATAATCTTTCTAATTAAATTAAATTGTTTGTCCTGATTTTACTGCAACTCTAACTTTTTTATCCCCTTCCACTTTATAACTCACTCGTGTTGGTTTTCCTGTTTTAGGATCCAATAGAGCTAAGTTAGAAATATGAATAGCAGCTTCTTTTTCAACAATGCTTCCCTGAGGATTTTCAGCAGATGGCTTTTTGTGTTTTTTTACAATATTAACACCTTCCACAATTGCTTTATTTTTTTCAGGATAAACTACTAATACCTGTCCTTGCTTTCCTTTGTAAGCTCCAGCAAGAACCTGAACTTTATCTCCTTTTTTAATTTTAACTTTTGCCATTTTCTTTTATTTAGCTTATAATACTTCAGGAGCTAAAGATATAATTTTCATATATTCTTTATCTCTTAACTCTCTGGCAACCGGTCCAAAAACACGGGTTCCTCTCATTTCTCCTGCAGCGTTTAACAATACACATGCATTGTCTTCAAAACTGATATATGAACCGTCTTTTCTTCGTACCGGTTTTTTAGTTCTTACGATAACTGCTTTGGATACTTGTCCTTTTTTTGCGTTTCCTGATGGAGTTGCATCTTTAATAGTAACAACAATTTTATCACCAACGGATGCGTATCTTCTTCTAGAGCCTCCTAATACCTTGATAACTAAAGCCTCTTTAGCTCCTGTGTTATCTGCAACTTTTAATCTTGATTCTGTCTGTAACATATCCTAATTATTTAGCTCTTTCTAAAATTTCTACTAATCTCCATCTTTTTCTTTTACTTAATGGACGAGTTTCCATAATACGTACGGTGTCTCCTTCGTTACACTCATTTTTTTCATCATGAGCTGTATACTTTTTCGTTTTCAAAACGAACTTACCATACATAGGGTGCTTCATTTTGGTTGTTTCACTAACAACAATGGTTTTATCCATTTTGCTGCTGGATACTACTCCGATTCTTTCTTTTCTTAAATTTCTTTCCATAGTTGAAATTAACTTCTTTTCGGATAATTTTAATTACTAAGGGCTGTTGACAGCCTTGCTATTGTTTTTCTCATCTCTCTTAATTGAATCGGATTTTCAATTGGAGACACTTTATGTGCTAATCTAAGTTTTGCATATTCAGCTTTTGTTTCCGCTAATTTTGCTTTTACTTCTTCCTGACTTAAATTTTTAATATCTACTGCTTTCATCGATTTTATTTATTAAGATTGTACAAAATCGTTAGCAACGACAAACTTAGTTTTAACCGGAAGTTTCTGAGCAGCTAAGCGTAATGCTTCTTTAGCAATATCGTGAGGAACTCCTCCTACTTCGAAAAGGATTCTACCTGGTGATACTCTGGCTACCCAATACTCTACAGCTCCTTTTCCTTTACCCATACGAACCTCTGCAGGTTTTTTAGTAATAGGTTTATCCGGAAATATTTTAATCCATAACTGACCTTCTCTTTTCATATATCTGGTCGCGGCAATACGAGCTGCTTCTATTTGTCTTGCAGTAATAAATACTGGATCTAACGCTTTAATTCCGAAAGTACCGTATGCTAACTGGCTTCCTCTATGAGAAAGACCTTTCATACGTCCTTTTTGCATTTTACGGAACTTTGTTCTTTTTGGTTGTAACATAATTACCTAAGATATTTTATCTTCTTTCTTTAACTTTTCTTTTCTGAGTCTTTTTCTGAAGACCTACTAACGGAGATAATTCTCTCTTGCCATATACTTCGCCTTTCATAATCCATACTTTCACACCTAATCTTCCATAGGTAGTATGAGCTTCAGCAATGTAATAATCAATATCTGCACGGAAAGTAGATAATGGAATTCTTCCATCTTTAAAAGATTCAGATCTTGCCATCTCAGCTCCGTTTAAACGTCCGGATATCATAATTTTGATTCCTTCTGCATTCATTCTCATAGTTGAAGCTATCGCCATTTTAACCGCTCTTCTATAAGAGATACGATTTTCAATCTGACGTGCAACGCTTTCAGCTACTAATTTAGCATCCAGTTCCGGTCTTTTAATCTCAAAAATATTGATTTGAATTTCCTTTTTGGTAATTTTCTTAAGCTCTTCTTTTAGTTTATCTACTTCCTGCCCTCCTTTACCAATAATGATTCCGGGACGTGCAGTTGTTATAGTGATAGTTACTAATTTAAGAGTTCTTTCTATGTAAATTCTGGAAACACCAGCTTTTGATAAACGAGCTTCTAAATATCTTCTGATTTTGTAATCTTCTGCTATTTTATCTCCAAAGTTTTTTCCACCATACCAGTTGGAATCCCATCCACGTATGATTCCTAATCTATTGCCTATTGGATTTGTCTTTTGTCCCATACTTAATTTACTTCGTTTTTGTTTCCAAGAATAATTGTAACGTGATTAGATCTTTTTCTAATCCTATACCCTCTTCCTTGAGGAGCCGGACGCATTCTTTTCAGCATAGTCCCTCCGTCAACAAAGATTTCTTTTACATAAAGCTGAGCTTCTTCTATATCTTTTCCTTCATTTTTCACCTGCCAGTTAGCAATAGCGCTTAATAAAAGTTTTTCTAATTTATTGGAAGCTTCTTTTTTGGAATATTTTAAAATATATAGTGCTTTATCTACATCAACTCCTCTGATGATATCGGCAACCAATCTCATCTTTCTTGGAGAAGTAGGACAATTATTCAAGCGAGCAATAACCAAATCTTTATTGGCTTCTTTTCGTGCAGCTGCACTATTTTGTTTTCTGTTACCCATTGCTTACTTATTATCTATTTCCTTTATTTTTATTACCTGCATGACCTCTAAACACACGTGTTGGAGAAAACTCTCCTAGCTTATGTCCAACCATATTTTCAGTTACATATACCGGAACAAATTGTTTACCGTTATGTACTGCGAAAGTTTGTCCTACGAAATCCGGAGAAATCATAGATGCTCTAGACCAAGTTTTAATCACGACTTTCTTTCCTGACTCAACATTAGTTTGAACTTTTTTGCTTAATTTATAGTGAATGTAAGGTCCTTTCTTTAACGAACGTGCCATATCTGATTATTTTCTTTTTTGTAAAATATAACGATTCGATTCTTTCTTTTTAGAACGAGTCTTGTATCCTTTTGCAGGCTTACCGTTTCTAGATCTTGGATGTCCTCCGGTTGATCTACCTTCACCACCTCCCATTGGGTGATCTACAGGGTTCATTGCTACTGGTCTTGTTCTAGGTCTTCTTCCTAACCATCTGCTTCTACCTGCTTTACCAGATACGATTAACTGATGGTCTGAGTTGGAAACAGATCCTACGGTAGCCAAACATTCAACTAAAATCATACGAGTTTCTCCTGAAGGCATTTTAAGAACGGCATATTTCCCGTCTCTTGCTATCAGCTGAGCACTGGTACCCGCGCTTCTTGCCATTTTAGCTCCTTGTCCAGGACGAAGTTCGATGCAGGAAATAACAGTACCTAAAGGTATGCTTTTCAATTTCATTGCGTTTCCAATTTCAGGAGCTACTGTTTCTCCTGAAACGACTTTTTGCCCCACTTTAATTCCATGTGGAGCCACAATGTAGCGTTTTTCTCCGTCGGCATATACCAATAAAGCGATAAATGCCGTTCTGTTTGGGTCATATTCTACTGATTTAACAGTAGCCGGAATTCCAAACTTATTTCTTTTGAAATCGATATCTCTGTATCGTTTCTTGTGTCCACCTCCGGTATAACGCATGGTCATTTTTCCGGTATTGTTTCTACCTCCTGATTTGCCTGCTCCTTTTAATAGAGATTTTTCAGGTTTTGAAGTAGTAATTTCTTCAAAATTGTTAACAATTCTGAATCTTTGTCCGGGGGTGATAGGTTTTAATTTTCTTACCGACATGATTCTTTAAATAATTATATAGTTCCAAATACATCAATGGTCTGACCTTCTTTAACGTCAACCATTGCTTTTTTTAACTTATTCGATTTTGCTACCTGTAGCCCTGTTTTTGTGTATTTAGTTTTCACTACAGGGGCAGATATTAGGGTCCTTACTGCAGTTACTTGTACACCATAGGCTTGTTCTACAGCACGTTTGATCTCTGCTTTGCTCGCTCTGGGATTTACTAAAAATGTAAAGCGATTTCTTTTTTCAGCGACATCATTTGCTTTTTCTGATATAATAGGTCTTACTAGTACAGACATAATTCTACTTTCTTAAATTTTCTTGAATTTTTTCTACTGAACCTTCAAATAAAACTACTTCATTCGCTCTTAAAATGTCATAACTGCTTACTGCGTTAAATTCTAACACTTTAGTTTCCTGCAAATTACGAGAAGACAAATATACAAATTTGTTAGCCTCTCCTAATACAAACAAAGTCTTTTTGTTAGCCAATCCTAAGTTTTGTATTACCTGAATAAACTCTTTAGTTTTTGGTGATTCGAATTTCAAATCTTCAACTACTTTAAGATTATTGGTTTTTATTTTTTGGCTTAGTACTGATTTTTTAGCTAACCTTTTTAAAGATTTGTTTAATTTAAATCTGTAATCTCTTGGTCTTGGCCCGAATACTCTTGCTCCACCTTTGAACAAAGGATTTTTGATATCCCCTTTTCTGGAACCACCAGTTCCTTTCTGACGGTGTAATTTACGGGTTGAACCGCTTAATTCTGATCTTTCTTTGGACTTATGAGTTCCTTGTCTCTGTGCAGCCAAAAATTGTTTTACCTCAAGGTAAACCGCATGTTGATTAGGCTCCACAGCAAATATTGTTTCGTCTAAAGAAACTTTTCTTCCTGTTTCTTTTCCGTTTTTATCTAGTACTACTAATTCCATCTTCTTACGATTACATATGAATTTTTAGGCCCCGGAATTGCACCTTTTACTACTAAAAGATTTTTTTCTTCGTCCACTTTTATTACCTCTAGATTTTGTACAGTAACCTGATTACCTCCCATTCTTCCAGCCATTCTCATTCCTTTGAAAACTCGTGAAGGGTCTGAACCTGCACCAATAGAACCTGGCGCTCTTAAACGGTTGTGCTGTCCGTGAGTAGCTTGCATTACACCTCCAAATCCGTGTCTTTTAACTACCCCCTGAAAACCTTTTCCTTTAGATGTTCCGGTTACGTCTACATATTCTCCTTCAGAGAATAAATTTACTTTTACCACATCTCCTAATTTCAAATCATCAAATCCATGATGAAACTCCACCAATTTTCTTTTTGGTGTTGATCCTGCCTTTTTGAAGTGACCTAGTAGAGCTTTGCCTACATTTTTTTCACTTCTGTCATCGAAACCTAATTGAAAGCTTTTATATCCGTCTTTCTCTTTGGTTCTGACCTGTAAAACTGTACATGGACCCGCTTCTATAACGGTACAAGGAATATTCTTACCTTGCTCGTCAAACAAACTGGTCATGCCAATTTTTTTACCAATAATTCCTGACATTTGTTCTATTTATAATTTTTTCGGATTGCAAAAGTATAAAAAAAAATCAACATTTTAACATTCTGATTCAAAATTTTTTATATTCTTTACTTATTTTTATTTTTCTGTATTCGAGATAAATAGAATTTGTCAAAAATTTGTCTTTCTTCTAATTTTAACTGTTTAAAAAACTAAATAAAATTACACAAAATATTTAATTAAAATTCTCATTTCCCCTATCTGAAATTTATCTGATTAAGTATGGTGCGTAATATTTATTATCTTTACATCTTTTAACTATTTAAAATAATTTTATGAGCAAATTAATCCTACCGGAGGGGTACACACCTTCCCTAAACTTAAGACAAACCGAGTTAGGTATTAAACTAATAAAAGACTTTTTCCAGTCTAATTTATCTTCTGAGCTGCATCTACGTCGTGTAACGGCTCCTTTGTTTGTATTAAAGGGTACGGGAATCAATGACGACTTAACGGGTTTGGATCGTGCCGTGACATTTCCGATTAAAGACCTGGGAGATCAGCCTGCAGAAATTGTCCACTCACTGGCAAAGTGGAAACGATTAACTCTTGCCGATCTACAAATTGAAGAAGGATTTGGTATTTACACAGATATGAACGCAATTCGTGCGGATGAGGAAATGGATAACACTCATTCTCTTTATGTTGATCAGTGGGACTGGGAACGTGTGATTAGTATTGAGGATCGTACCGTTTCATTTTTAAAGGAAATCGTAATCAATATTTACGATGCTGTCCGCCGTACAGAATATATGGCTTATGAAATGTATCCGGAGCTAAAGCCTCGTCTTCCTAAAAACATTCAGTTTATTCATTCGGAAGAATTGTTGCAATTATATCCTACTCTTTCGCCTAAAGAAAGGGAAAACAAAATTGCTGAAAAATATGGCGCTGTATTTATTATCGGAATCGGAGATCGTTTGAGTAACGGTGAGCCTCATGATTTACGTTCACCTGATTATGATGACTGGACCTCCGTTTCTGAATTGGGATTAAAAGGACTGAATGGGGATATTATTTTATGGAATGATGTTTTAAAACAGGCTTTTGAAATTTCTTCTATGGGGATACGAGTAGACACTGAAGCTATGATACGACAATTGGAAGCCACCGGACAAAACCAACGTAAAAATTTATATTTCCATCAACGTTTACTTGCTAATGAGCTTCCCCTCTCTATCGGTGGAGGAATCGGACAATCTCGACTGTGCATGTTCCTGTTACAAAAAGCTCATATTGGAGAAATACAATCCAGCATATGGCCGGAGGATATGAGAAGTGCTTGCGATAAGGCAGGTATTCCTTTGATTATATAACTTCTACACACATAAAAATTAAAAGCCTTCTTATAAGAAGGCTTTTAATTTTTTAGAACGAAACTCGTATTCCTGTTCCTCTTCGGTCAGAAATCAGAGATACTTTATATCTTCCGGGTGTTTTCTCTTGATAATCTTCAATTGATTGATTATATAATTCAACTGATTTTTTTATTTTCTTTTTACCTACTATTTTTAAAGGAATTGTTGCTACTAAAAAAGTTCCTCCTATGATTGCTGTTGTAACGGATGTAGTTGTTTCAGCGTTTGAGTTAGATTCTGAATTACCATACGTATCAATTAGAAAACCTCCAGCAGCTATTGCTATTACCCAAAAAAAGTTATATCTCCCAGTGTTCTCAACGTTTTTCCATCACTATATTTCTCTAATGCTGCTTCATTATTTTTCATTTGTTGATGAACTTCGGTTCTGGAAAGAAATCTATCTCGTAGTTTTAGTTTTCTGAAATTTTGAATTCCAATGTCTGTGCTTGAATCTGACTTAATCCAACAACAAACATTAAGGCAAGTGCTTGTACTTTCATCGTTAAATATTTTTAAATGTGTTTCTCTAGTTTTAATTTATCTTACTTTATTCCGGTTCAAACCATTCTCCTTTTTCTGCTACTTTAATTAAATGCCCTATAGTTAAAAGGGGTATAGGAGTACGCTTATTTTTACCTGTGAGTCTTGCCCATATGTCTTTTAAATTTAAGGTAGGTTCCGGACAAAAGTAATCTAGTATATTGAAGTCATTGATTTTTATTTTGAAATATTCAAAGTAATCAACAAGCTCAAAATATATTTCATCTTCAGTAGTATACAATTTATTTAATATAGTGTTTTCATCAATTATAACAAAACCTTTAAATTTTCTTTTAAAATAATCAATTACTTTATTTTCTATACTCGTTCTATTTACTAAAAACTTTTTCAAATTCTTCTTTATACGTAAATTCCCTATATTAAAAACTATTATAACAAGATCGTTTTACTTGAGAATTAAATATTATATTTTCATTAATTATTTTTTCAATATATTATATCAATAAAATCATGTCCGCTAAATTTATCTTCATAAATATTATATTTCCCAAAATTGGTTTTAGTGAGTTTTTCATATAATTTTTTTTGATCATTCTTTATACTTATTTTATATTGATGAAAACTATTAAAAAGAATTATTTTAATTTTTATTTTTTCATCACATACATTGTTTCGCATAATTTTGTATGTCAATTTTTCTTTTGAATTAGCATTAATCAAATATACTAACTTTTGATTACTTTGAGTGTATTCTTGATATAAATCAGATTTATGATATAAATTTTTTACTATTGAATCAAATTTCATATTTACTTCCTCCCATGGAGTATTGCGACTATCATATTGCCCTAACTTGTTTATAAACAAATGTTGACAATCACTAATAAATAATAAATCTTCATTCACAATTGATCCTTTTTGATAATGATTAGGAAAGCCTACTTGAAAATACGGCATATATAAATAATTTTCCTGAGATAAATTATTTATATTTAATACAATTAGAGAATCTTTCTCATTATACAGAAGTTCTACATCTATATTTTTCTTATCATTTTGATAATATTTATCACATGAGAAAAAATCAATAATATTATAAAATATTTTATACTATGTAACGTCATTTTATTTTTATGCTTCCTAAAAATTTTATTTTGTCGTATAAACCTACTTCAACAGAATCTGTGAAAACATTTTTTATATTACTTAAAAGTTCTTGTCCACGTAAACCTAAACCCAACCAACCATTTGTTTTCAAGAATTGATATGTCATTTTCTGACTAGCCTGATGAACTAAATTGTCAACTAAACCTGTTGCAGCGTCCTGCCTCCCACGCGTAAGACTGACCCGTTCGCTAAAAATGTCTACCAGACATTTTCTTTACGCTCCGCCCTCACCGGTTAAGGCGGAACCGAAACCTCCACTTAACGTTCCAAAAAACAGGGTTCCAAAAGTTTTAGAACCATTAATTCCTGCTGCTGCACCTCCTAACCCTACGGCTTAGATCTACAAACTACCAATACTCTTTAAAAAAATATATTTTCATTTTCTAAATAAAGTGTATCTTTAGTCATACACACATTATCATAAATAAAATAATTATCTGTTTATTATTTTAATCATACTTAACTTTTAGAGTATCTCTTATATAAACATCTTTTTTATAGGGATAATATCCTTGTAACTTCATATTTTCTAAAGCTTTCAATCTATGCTTTAGAACAGAGTCTCTAGACATCTCAGAACGTACGGCATATTCAAATTGATTATTTAAAATATCTCCATTATGACTAAATTTATACAATAAAGCTACTTTACTCTTTTTCTTAATACAAATACCGTCAAATAAACAAATTAATATACTATCATTACCTATTCCATAGTTATTTTCAGGAACATAATTACATCGAGATGGATAGATTGAATCTATCTTTTTATTTAATGTTATCATACTTAACAAATCATATGAGCCTTCTATTTTAGAAAAACTAAATAGTGATTCATATCCTTCAAGTCTATTAATTTTTCTACTTAATACAGGATAAAAAAAATAGCCTGTATTTTTTTTATCAACGAAAGAAAACCTATTTCCTATAAAATAATAATTGGTATCTGTTTTATTAACATATTCTATAGTTAGAACTGTATCTTTTTTATTGAAAGTAGCTATCATTTCTATCCCTTCCTGATCATTTTTAGTATTTGCTTCTTTTCTTATGCAAGAAACTATTATTAAAGGTAAAATTATATAATATATAATGTTTTTCATTTTATTAAAATTTTATTATCCTTTTCAATATTTTAATCGAATTATATAACTTAGGATATTCTTCTGCTATTTGACTAGAAGCACCTAATAAATCTCTATTCACTGTGTTTTCTTAAATCAATTTCCTAAAACCCAAAGAAGCAGAAAAAGGCAAAATACTATTAAAAAAACTTCCAACTTGTTTTTTCTTTTATTGACCTAACTTCTATTAAATGAATTATATGCAATACTGCTATTGCTGCACCGATCCCTACCTCTAGGATCACTAAACTATTAATACTCTTAAAAAATGGAATTTCTGTAAAAATGCTAGAATTCTTCTATCACTAACAGCTTAAAATTACAAGATTTTTTTATTTAATAAATATATTTTCATTTTCTAAGTAAAGTGTATCTTCAGTCTTTAACTTATTATCATAGATTAAATAATTTTTTAGTTGTAATTCTTTCATTCCTTTGTAAAAATTATCAGAATTTTTTTGTCCTTTTATTCTATTATTTTTTAGTTCATTAAAAAAATTCAACATATATATTTTACCATTTATATGTTTTTGCTTATACTTATCCATTGATAATTTATAAAATAGTTTAATATTCTTTTTGGAATCAATATTAATTAATCTATTAAAATAATATAAAGAATCTTGTTTTCTCATATCAGGAAAATATTTTTTGTAATTGACTCGTATCATAATTGAATCCATTAATAAATTAAGTTTTTTTCTATAATAAATACTACTCTCCCCTTCAACACGGGTTAACATGACACTAAAATGTCCGGCAAGTAATTCACTATTTAAGCTATTGTTATACTTTATATCTTCAATTAATACTGGTATTAAAAAATATTTATTATTTGAATAATTAAATAAGGTTACTTGAAGTAAAGAATCTCTTTTAATATATTTATACGACGTCTCTATTTCTTCATTCAGATTATAATTTTCTTTTTTTTCACATCCACTGAGAAAAAACAATATGAGTAACGATATTTTATTTAATCTTAACATTTCCTAATGATTTAATCGTGTTATGAGTGGTGCCACTTATTTCTTGTAACATCCAATTTTCTAATGCTAGCATAGCTATCTACTCATATTAAAATTGTATTTATTATTTGTATCGATTTTTGCAGGAGGCTACATTAAGTTACTTAATTTTTATTCAATAACTTTAATATACACTCCTCCAAATCCTTTATAAACAGGTACCTGCCTTTTACTCTGTGAAGAATCTATAAGATTATACAATTTAGGAGATACTTGTACACTTAAAAAATTATCTTCAAAATCATCTTTAGATAAAAAATATTTCAAATACATGGAATCTTTTTTATAACCTATAACCATAGGTATAATTAATTGTGTTTTACTATCTACTCTTTTAAAAAAATCTTTAGGAATTTTTAATTCTGATGAATCAATCTCTACTTTAAATTTATCTCCATTTAAATTATTCTGTTCCAGTAATTTAATTGTATTTTTTTTAACATGATGTAATGCCTCATCTGTACTTATTTCACTACATGAAAATAAGACAATGATCATTAAAAATATAAAAGATAATTCTTTCATAATCGTTTGATAACTTATTTTTTTAATACACATAAAATATTAATAAATATAAATTAATATTAAAAAAAGTATCATTATAATTATACCATTTACAAATATTAAATATTTCACTATTTTATCCTTTTTAAATAGAAAAAATAAAAATGCTATATTAAGAAAAGCACTTATGATATAAATATATACTGGATAAATCAGGCTATCTAAAACAGTATAAGAATGCCAATCAATAGCACTATTGATTATAAAAAATGCAATAAAATAGATACTGCAATTAACCAATATATATAAACTACTTTTAAAATAACTTCCAACTTGTTTTTTCATTTTTTTATCTATGCTTGCCCGCTAATTATAAAGGTATGCATTTTATAAGAAAAGAGTGGTTTTCTTTTACCGTGAAAAAAAACCATCTTTAGACTTGTGGGAAAAACGCTCACAAAGAAAAAATTTAAAAGACTTCTTTAATAAAAATGTAGCGGTTTTGTAAGGTGAAAAAATAGAACTTATTGTTCTGTTTTTCTTACATATCTGTAAAAATTATCATTCCCTTCTACAAAATAGCCTGCTTCATCATCTAAGGTAAACCAAATAATCAAACTATCATTATTTATCACATTATAATATTTCAAAACATAGTGCGTATATCCTACCTTTTCATTAGTTCTAATGTAGTATTTACATTTAAAGTTATGAACATCTATCTTTTTTTTGGTAAAGTAATCATTACTCCTTTTTATCAGAATTTTTTCATTTATCTTATCACTATTACAAGAACTAAAAGCTAACATAATAATAGCAATTTTATATAATTTATATAATCTCTTCATTATTCCCCTATTTTAGATGTCCTTTTTTTCTTATAGTAAATAGCTTCCCTCTCATGCACAACAATCTGGCTCAAAAAATCTTTCTTTATTCCGGTTCAAACCATTCTTCTTTTTCTGCCACTTTAATTAAATGTCCTATAGTTAAAGGAGGTTTTAATGGATAGTCATATTTTTTTCTTTTTACTATTTGATTTATAAAATAATTCCATGTTATTATTGGATCTCCTTGAAAAAAATTAAATTCATCAAATCCCTCACTATTAATATTAAATTTTTCAAAGAATAAGTTCATTATTTCTATTGCATCTGTACCCAAAACCTGAAATAAGTATGGATCTGCTATATTAGAAGAAGATACTAGTTCCTACACTCCAATTTTATCTTTAAAAAATGAAATTACTCTTTCTTTCATACTTATATTCTAAAATGTAAATCGTTTGTAAACTCTATGTATTCCATCTATCATTATTCCTCCTCCTATCAAAGAAGCATTTCTACCAAGAAATGTTGCTAAATTTTTAGATAACACCCCACTTACAGTATACCATCCTCTATTCTTCCATGGATATCTTGTAAGACTATATTTTTTTATCCCATTTGATTGAAGTTTCTTAGTAAAATAGACCGTAGCCTTATTAGCTACTTTAGATGCATCACCAACATTCATAGCTCTGATATTTTTAATTGATGTTTTAGGTATAGTTGTTAAACCCATTTTTGCAAGCGTCAATCCTGCTTTTATCTCACCAAATCCGGCATAAATCTGAAACATATCCCAACTAGGATCATACAAAGTTCCTCCTGTTCCTGTATTGGCTAGTACGCCATAGGTTCTGTTGTAAGAAACTTCTCCTCCTGTTTGAAAGGGTACTCTGGTTTCTACAACTTCCCCATTTTCATATAAATAATCCATACTATCTCCTCCATTATTATTTATCTGCTTATATCCTCCATTCTCATCTTTTTCATATCCATTATCCGGTGAATCTGTATGCATCGCGTGATTCAATCCACTAACCACTAAACCTGTTACGGCGCCATGCCTCCCACGCGAGAGACTGGCTCGTTCGCTAAAAATGTCTACCAGACATTTTTTTTACGCTCCGTCCTCACCGGTTAAGGCGGAACCAAAACCGCCACTCAAGGTGCCAAAAAAAGGGTTCCAAAAGTTTTAGATCCATTGACCACTATAGCAGAAGTCATTATACTATTAAATCATTCTTATTAATCAAATAGCATTTAATTTTTATTACATATTATTATCCCAAAAATTTTAAAAATATCCGTCAAAACTCCCTCTTTATTAAAAAAATATACTATGGTGAATATATTTGAGAAAATAAAAAATTGCCATCCTAAGGTATCTAATGTAGAATCAAATATATTCTTAGGTTTATAATTTTTATCTTTTCGAATTTTAAATATGAATAACCAATAATCCATTCTTTTTTTTAAAAAGAACAAAAAATAGATTCCTAAAAATAGTATAAAAATTAAATTCTGAATAATATAATTACACATCTTTTTTATTTAAATATAGTTTCCTATTTTTCCATACCTCTCCACCTGCTGTAGATACTCCTATAAACAAAAACTTCCTTGTATTTGACTACATTATTTGATAATAGACACATATTTTTTTCTTTAAAGTATCAATTATTAAAATGTCAAAATTTCTATTATCTTCTTTATTTATGATACATTTATAATAACCATTTGTATTGTTTATAAATTCTCTGGGAATTTCATTTGGTGGTAAATTGTATTTAACAGGAAGACTCTCTAATCCATTAATATTTGTTTTATCCCAATTTTTAAATTCAAACACTTGAATTTTTATACCATCTCCATTAGGAGACCATTCTTCCTTTTCTTTTACTTTCTGTAATTTAAAATTATGAAAATCTACATCAAAATTTTTATCTATTACCGATTTATCACTAGAAAAAAAATTATATAGCGCAAATATTGTTATTATTAAAATTCCGATTAAAAATAACATAATAATTATTTTATTATTTTTCATTTTCGTAAATAATCTTGATTAAATTTAATTTCAAAAGCTTTTCCGCTCGAATAAATATTATATGTTCGTGTTTTTATCTCGTTAAAAACAGTCCTCGTTCCCCAAGGTTTTGGATCAAAATCGTATTTATCATAAAATGATCGAAACAAAATTTTTCCATTTATCTCTCTATATGTAATGGTAGCTCTACCAAATGAATTTGCTAAATCAAAGCCCGAATCATAAAAATTTATTGAGGCTTGGTAAACATTATTTTTAGCATCTATCAGGGTTGCGTTTGCATAATCCACTTTTCCTTTTGAAACTAAATATAAAAATTCTTCTTCTGTTAGGTTAATTGTTTTTTGTGTTTTACCCTCATAATGACTTTTTAATCTATCAAAAAATTTAGGCTCATCTCCGTCGTTACTATTATCAAGGTTCCCTACTGCTATTTTTTCTCTATGTGTCACATGATTCAATCCACTAACCACTAAACCGGTTGCGGCGCCCTGCCAGAAATTGCCGTTAGTCAAGACAGAACCGAAACCGCCACTCAAGGTGCCAAAAAAAAGGGTTCCAAAAGTTTTAGATCCATTAATTCCTTAATTCCTGCGGTTGCTCGCAACTTGAAGAATATTCTCATAAATTATCTAGATTTAATAACATTAAATCAATTGTTTTTTAATCAAAAATTTTATTTTTATTCCTCATCTTCTGGTGGGTAATATATATCAAAATCAAACTCTACATCTACCTTTCGTATAAAATCATTATACCTTTTATTTAGATGTACCCAGGGAGTACTTTCATTTTGATTTAGTATAAATATAGCTAATGAAAATTCAAACTCGCATTTATGCTTTTCACTTAGCATTTGTAATTCTTCTATTTTCGGCTCTAACAAGTCTAACATAACATTTAGCTGATCTTCAAAAGAACCGTATTTATCTAATGAACTTTTTAATATCCATCCGTTTTGTTTTGATATCTTTGGATTTTCAGGATTTATTCGTTCTCCTTTTACATAAACTTTTGAGGGTATAATTCTTAGTATATGAGTGATTTCTTTATGGGTAATATCTTCATAATTCCATATACTAAAATCAAAATGAATTTTATTTTTATATTCTTTTTTCATTGCTATAACATTAATTGCTTATTATTTAGACCATCATCTAACATCATAAAAATAATTTCTGGTATTACGGGTACTCTAATTAAACTCCCTGCTGCCTTCTCCATTATTTTTAATAATCCATCTCCTCCCATTTTATTTAATAAAGAACTTGTAGATAAATTATTTAAATTATGTCCAGTCCATTCTCCCGGACCATTCCCTCCTTTAGGTTTTTCATATACATTCCCCTCTTTATCTTTATATAAATCCTTTTTTCCACCCCCTTTTCCTTTATCACTATGATCCCATCCGGCTTCTTGCAATTTTTCTATTTCTCCTTTTGATAAAAGTTTATCCTGTCTCCAATTTCTGTTAGGATTGGGATCTCCTCCAGTATTTTCTAGAAAAGTTATCTTTTCTATCTTATGTACCACATGATTCAATCCACTAACCACTAAACCTGTTACGGCGCCCTGCCTCCCACGCGAGAGACTGGCTCGTTCGCTAAAAATATCTACCAGACTTTTTTAACGCTCCGCCCTCATTAGTTAAGGCTTGCCCCCTGCTCAAGGTTCCTCATATATAGTATAAAATATTCATTATTCCGGTTCAAACCATTCTCCTTTTTCTGCTACTTTAATTAAATGCCCTATAGTTAGAGGTGGCTTTGTAGGATATACAATCTTTCGATTTAATATTTTCTTAATTAATAATTTCCAAGAATAATCGGGATATTGAAAATATTTATCTATAATAAAATTAGAATAATTAATAGAAAACTCCTTAAAATATTCTTCCATAACATATTCTGCATCTAAATCAAAGAGAGAATACTTAGGATCTGCTATATTACTTGATAAAGTAATATTCTTTATCCCTAATTTATTTTTAAAGAATTTAATAACTTTATTACTTAAATCTGAAGCATTCATATTCTAAAAACTAAATTTGTTATATAAATTCATTGTCTTATTATATAAAGTATTAGTACCATGCCAAAGCATTGCACCTCCAATAAGCAAAGAATTTCTCCCATAAAAAGTACCCCAAGTAGAGGCTTTACCATATAAAGTTGGCAACGATTTTATTCCCATTATATTAATACTTCTACTACCTATTAATTGCTCAAAATAAACAGAAGATTTTAAAGTTTCTTTAGAGGCCCCTAAAACAACTCTTATACCTACAGAAGATTTAAGAATTTTAGTACTTCCCATTCTAATTAAATTAAATCCTACTTTTATTTCACCAAATCCGACATAAATCTGAAACATATCCCAACTAGGATCATACAAAGCTCCTCCAGTTCCTGTATTGGCTAGTACGCCATAGGTTCTGTTTTTGGAAACTTCACCTCCTGTTTGAAAGGGGACTCTGGTTTCTATAACTTCCCCATTTTCATATAAATAATCCATACTATCTCCTCCATTATTATTTATCTGCTTATATCCTCCATTCTCATCTTTTTCATATCCATTATCCGGTGAATCTGTATGCATCGCGTGATTCAATCCACTAACCACTAAACCTGTTGCGGCTCCTTGCCAGAAATTACCCCCGGTTAAGGCAGAACCGAAACCTCCGCTCAAGGTGCCAAAAAATAGGGTTCCAAAAGTTTTAGATCCATTAATTCCTGCTGCTGCACCTCCTAACCCTACGGCTGAGGCTACCAAGCTGGAAATCCCTCCACTGGACATTCCGCTTAATACATCTCCTCCTGAAATTCCTACGATTACCCCTTGAGATATGGCATGTAAACTTGCTCCAACTCCGGAGCTTATAATATTAATTTGAGTTGCTGTTAGTGTTTGAGTTGCAGAACATATACCCGTTTTAAACATTTCTGTTAAAGTTCCTATCCCATAAGATACTGTTCCTGCGACACCACCTAAAATTACATTATTTACAAAACCACTCCAACTAAAGGTATCTGTATATAAGGCATAGGCAGTATAGGTTGCTCCTCCAATAAGAGCACCTATCCCTGCCGCTATTGCTAATCCGGCAAGAGTAAATTCTTCACCGGAAGGATCTGTATACATCAACGGATTATTTAAAACATAGCCATAACGATTATAATTTTGAGAATTAAAAGCTTCCTGTATAAAGTTATCCGGCGAAAGAAACTGTTTCAATATAGGATCATACATACGTCCGTTCATATGTATAAGCCCTACGGTAAAAAAATGTTCATGACCTGTATATCCGCGATCCATAAACCCAAACTGAGCATTCACAGATTGTGTATTCCCGTTTTTATCGGTAACCTTCATCACTTTCCCCCAAGGATCAAATAATCGGCGTTCTATAGTTTGCCCTTTTTCATTGCTTATTGCAAGAATAGTCCCCTGATAATCGCGATGCAGGTAATATATTCCTTCTTCGGATTTTGACCCGGAGGTTGTAAACCGGGTAACCCATATAGCCGGAGCGTCGTACGGCGTACCTGAAATATAGGTAATTATTTTCGTTCCCTCTTTATCGGAAATAATTTCTACCTGTTTATCATCTGAATAATATTTACGTGTATGTATCATGTTCCCAGTGCTAACCTCTGCCTGAGTACGGCTATTGTGAATATTGTATTCGAAAATTACTTTTTCCTGTCCTTCTGTAATCTGAACCGGATTTTTAAATATATTATACGTAATTTGCTGTGTGGACTTTTTCTCATAATAGCTTTTTCCAGCATTATTTAGATTTATAGAAGACTTTTTATATCGGGAAGAAGTAACATAGTTATATTCTCCTACCTGAGAATTGCTGGTAATCCGTCCATCTGGGGCATAGCTATTAGAATTTACACCGGATGGATCCGACCAGGAAACCAAGCGGTCAAAGGAATCATAGGTAAACCTCTCGTTCCAGTTGTAGTATTGATTGTGCCTGGAGGTAAGAGTTCCTCTTTTCCATTCAAAATTATACGATGCTACTAAAGGTGCAGACAGTTCTCCTTTTTGTTCTGTTTTCGTAATAAACCCGGCACCGTCAATCGTATTTTTAATGGTTATTCCGTTGCCTAATTGGGCGTTTAACACCTGCATTCTTTCATTCATGCCGATGAGCTGCCAAAGAATTTTTCCACTTTCTGCATGTGTTTTTTTATCTAAAATCCCATTATACAGGTTATATGAATTTTGAACCGTAATTGCTGAAACCTGCTTCCCTAAAGTAGTTGTAACTTTCTCTGTCTGAGTCCTTCCTAATGGGTCGTAAGTAAATTCTTTAAAATAAGCAGCCTGAGGCGTTATTTCCCTTGTATTTTTTAACCGATAGAACGTATCGTAGTTATACACATTAGTATAAGCCTGTCCATTTGCCGTTCCTGTTTCTTTTAAAAGCAATCCTTTATCCGAGTATTCATAGCTCACGGTTACCTGTGTATGGGAACCTGTTATTCTTTTGGTAAGCACCTTACCCATAGGTGAATAGGTATAAGTCGTAGTTCCATCCGGTGTGGTTTCCGTAATTTGCTCTCCGTAGTTATTATAAGAATAAGTATACGGTTGCGTGCTTACTGCCGGATCATGCAAATAGGTCTTACGGCCCCATCCATCCTGTTGGGTCGTGATGATATGTCCTGCATAGTTGGAAGTTTTAGGGGTACCATTGGCATAATAAGTATAGGTTATGGTTTCGCCATTATCATCCACTTTTATGGTATTACCATTGGCATCTTTGGTTAGGGTTTTCTTTTTCACCCCATCGGATGTGGTAACAGAGAGTCCTTTATAGGAAATTGTATTTACCTTACCGGTAAACAGAGTTTGTTTTACGGGTCTACTCAGCTCGTCATATTCGGTTAGGTTCCAATAGGCGGGACTTCCCTCGCTCTCAAAATACGGTTCGCTTTCTTTTAGCTTTCTACCCAGTACATCGTAAACCGTCTCTTTAGAGACATAGGTTCCCGAAGCAAAACCTTTGGTCGTAGCTTTGATATCCCGCCCGTACACATCTTTGTATAGTGCCGAATATTCTCCGGTCTGGTTATTGAAGCTGATTATTTTTGCTCCGCCTTCTGAGGTTCTTTGATATTCCGTATAGGTAATCAAAGGTTGATCGGAGGTTCCGGTAGTTGTTACTTTTATTAATTTCCCCCAGCCGTCATAAACCGTTTGTATTTTAGTTCCTAAAGCATCGGTATGTTCCAGTACCTGTCCCCAAGTATTATAAATAAAGTTTTCGGTAAGGTTATTTATATCTGTTTTCCTGATAACAAACCGCCCTTCCGAATCGTAGGTATCTTTAACGGTACGTGGTGACACTCCCGGTGCAGATATTGTTTTCTGAATAAGGTTTCCCCAGTCATCGTATGTGTATGATTCTGCTATTTCATCTGTTTTATACCCTTTTTTGAAACTTTGTTTTATCAGGTTCTTATCATAGGTAAATCTTTCTTCGGAGGTATAGGTATCATTGTATGCAGTTACTGCGCTTTCTTTTTTCAGCAGCCTTCCAATATAATAATTTTCGTTGGCTCCTGTCGCATTATTATCATAGGTATATTTATATGTGAAGGTACTAACTCCGTTATTTATTTTTGTCTGAATTGGATTTCCGTAACTATCGTATTGATAGTTCTCGGTCGTTGTTTTTCCGGTTATGTAGTCCTTTTCTGACTTATCAGCGGGTAAAATTTTAATGATTCCGGATATAGATCTTTGAGTGTAAAAACGCGTGGATCTTTTAGACAAGAGCTGATTATCCTGAGGTGTATCTATAAGATTGTAGTTATTCCCTTTAAAGGTCCAGAAAGATATCCATGGGGAATAGTCTCCTTCATTTCTTCCTAATTGGGGATACATTTCTTCCACTGACCATATTTCAGCTTTCACGATATTTTCATCCGTCATCCAGTTGGAACGTGCAACTTTTTTAAACCCTAACAGCCCTAGCCCTTGGGTATGTGCTGTTAACCCAAAATATTTATATTTCTGATACAGGTACTTGGTCCCGGTCCTTACCGTTACTTTTTCTACGACATCCATATTAGGAACCTGAATAATCTCTTTATACGGATACACTTCTTGATCGGAAGAGAAGTAAAGTCCAGTAGCATCACCTAAGCCTTTATTTTTTGCATTGGGAACTAAAGGAGCATAGTCTACTTTTGTAATTATATTTCCTCCGGATTCTGAAATTTCCGTTATCAGAATTTCTTTTCGTAAATCCTTATTAAACTTACCTTTCCAAATTTGCTGACCTTGTCCAAACAGGTAGTTTCCTGTTTTTTCGTTGTTTTTATAATCGGCAACTATAAGAGCTATAGGTTCTTCATACCCATATCTGGATCGGGGAGTAACGCTTTCCAACATATTGCCGAAAACAGGTTTTTCTGCTCCTCCCATATTCTCAAAATAACGGATATAGCCTCTTCCATCTCTATCTTCGGGGCTTACCGTCCAAGATTCATATTCCGATTCTACAAAATCTGCTTTCCCGTCTTTATTTAAATCTACTAACTGGTATTGTTTTGCTCTATATCTATTGGCTGATGGTGGGCCCTGCCATGCAGGTTTATATTCTCTGAAATTTTCATACTTGGTCTTAACAAACCCTTCCCCTGTAGATACATAGACATACCAATGGCTTGAGCCTTCAGTCTCTGGTATCATAATATCTGTTTTCCCATCCCCATTTAAATCTCCCAATAGGAGGGGTTTCTCTGCGTCATATTCGCTAATTCTTCCGCTATGTACTTTAAAAAATTTACTATCTTTTCCCAAAGAATAAATTTCAAAATATCCTCCTTTCCTTATTGTTAATAAATCAGACGTACCATCACCATCAAAATCTAAAACTAAATTTTTCTCACCCAAAAACTCTAATTTATATTGATTTAACTGTTCAACTTCCGGATTTAAATCTACATAAAAGGCATGTTTGCTGTAACTTTTCCCCGATCTGTCACATCGTGTTCCTCCTCCTGTTCCTCCATCAACGGGATATCTGAATGTTCCTATTTTATTTCTTCCTGAATAAAGCAATGAAGATTCATTCCAGATCTTATTAATAATTATGATTTCAGAAATTCCATCTCCATTAAAATCACCTTCTAAATACTCAAAGTCATCAGAAACGGAATATTCGCTAATTATCGGTAAGTAACTACTGGGTCTGCATTCATCATATTTATAATTCGCAGCAGAAAAAGGAATTTTGATATCAGATTTCTTAACCATTTTACCTTCTTCTAAATTATACAGTTGAATTTTTAATTTATGTAAAGGTGATTTAGAAGTAAAATCTTCGTGTAATAGACTAAAAAAAGACTGTTTACTTTTGAATTTACCATCTATACTAGATTGAATAGGAATGCTTGCCAGTTTTCCTTCCAGTTTTGATAAATCTATTTTGCTCTTCCCCATTGTATCAAATATGTTTACATACAATGTGTTATTAGCTACAACATCTACCAAACCACTCCCATCAAAATCCCCAGTTAATCTTATATTTCTTAACCCATCAATTGATTCAAGTTCCTCTTTTTCGTATTCTGAAAATGAATTGAGAGTATTATTATAGGAAAAAGTAACCGGATTAGCGGCTTGATTTTTACTGTTAAATTCTTGTATAGAAGAAACCCTTTGATAATTTCCACTTATTTTTTCGTGAGTAACCTGATATTTTTTAAATAATGCACCGGAGGAATATACTTCAATTTTATCCAGGATTCGGGTATTTATTAGTTTGATTCCTTGTACATAAGCAAATTCAGAACGTTCTCTTTCTTTATAAAAAAACTGTATACAATTAGAAATCCCTGTAGATTTATTTTCATTTTTTCCCCAAAAAATTTTACTTATATAAATGGTATTAAACTCTTTTTCATATATATATTCAATATAATTGCCCTGCGGATCTTTCCATTTTTTAATCAACCATTCCGTAATGCCTCTTGAATCTTCCGAAGAACCGTAAAATACTTGCGTTCCATCCGGAAACGTAACTTTAAAATATTCAGGCTTAACTCCTTCCTTCCCGGATAAATTTGCAGTACCCAGCGATTCAATTTTTAAATTCGAATAGTTTTCTGTCTGATAAATCGCTCCCGGTTTTCCATATTCACCTTGCTTCACAATAAGTCTTTGACCATCTAATGAAAATCTTATATTTTCGTTAAAACTAACTCCCGAAACGAAACCGTCTAAATCTAAACGTGTTGAGACCACTGAAATTGAGGAGATTCCTGAAATACTCCACCCATAACCAGCTATTCCATTATCAGAGGAGCTGTTATAACTTAAAGAGATCTGCGGCCCAATATTTTTAACTCCCGGTGGAACCGCAACGGGTATCACGTAACTAGCCGATCCCATGTTTGAGACTGAAATTTCTCCTTTAGTATCAGCAAAATTAACAATTCCAGCATTTTTAATATCTATTTTCGAACTATTGTCACGAGATTTATTTTCTATATTTTGATATTCTGAACCTAACTTATTACTTTCATCAGATTTCAAATCATCATTCTGTAGTACTTGTGAATATATCGTAGGGTATTGTAGAAGCAGTAAAACTGCTAGAAATATTCTTAATTTCATAGTAAATAAAATTTAAAGTCCGTTAGTTTTTAATTAATTTATGATTGACAATTACTCCGTCCGTAAAATGTATTTTCAAATAATACACCCCGGATGCTTTATCTGTCATATTTAAAGTAGTTTTATTCTCTGAATGTTTAAAAGACACATTTTCTATAGCTTCACTATTATATGGTAATAATTCAATCCTTTTTACAGGATTCGATAAATTGTTTTCCCACTGAATAGTTAATATAGTTAGAACAGGATTAGGGAAAACTTGTACCTTCGTTTCAGATAATCGGGCTCCACGAGAAACCTCGGGTTCTTGCTCCTCCTGCGACTGATTATAGGTCGTAATTCCGATTGTACTTACATACTTTCTGATAATCTGATTTCCAGCACCATCATATTCAAAAGTAAGATTTAACTTCTGAGAATATAAATTTGTAAATGCAAAAACTGAAAATATTAGGAAGTAAATTTTTTTCATAAGCATTATTTTAATTTGACGTTAGTTAGTATTCAAAAATACAAATAAAAAATAATTAAACCAATATTTCACCTATTATTTACATCATAGATATATAAAAAAACCAGATTGACATAATCAATCTGGTTTTTTTATATATCTAATTACTACTATATATTATTCTAAATTTCTAATTCCAAAATTATATAAGATAAAAGCAAATTTATCTGCAGATTCTTCAATGATTAACTCTGTAGGCTTACCTGCTCCATGTCCTGCCTTGGTTTCAATTCTTATTAGTGCTGGGTTTGAACATCCTTGTTTTTCCTGTAGTTCAGCAGCAAATTTATAGGAATGAGAGGGAACTACTCTGTCATCGTGATCTCCTGTGGTTATCAGGGTAGCAGGATAACAAACTCCTTTTTTCACATTATGCACAGGTGAATATGATTTTAAATACTCAAACATTTCTTTGCTATCATTAGCCGTACCGTAATCGTAGGCCCAGCCTGCTCCTGCTGTAAAAGTATGATATCTCAGCATGTCCAACACTCCCACTGCCGGCAAGGCTACTTTAGCCAAATCCGGTCGCATAGTCATTACTGCTCCTACCAGCAACCCGCCATTGGAGCCTCCAGAAATTGATAAATATCGGGAGGAAGTATAGTGATTGTTTATCAGATATTCTCCTGCTGCAATGAAATCTTCGAATACATTCTTCTTTTTCATCTTAGTACCTGCATCATGCCATTCCCTTCCGTATTCTCCTCCTCCCCTCAGGTTTGCTACGGCATAAATTCCACCATTTTGTAACCATACGGCATTAGCTACAGAAAAACTTGGAAGTAAACTTATATTAAATCCTCCATACCCATACAAAATCGTAGGATTAGTACCGTCTAACGTAATTCCTTTTTTATAGGTAATCGTCATAGGAACCTGAGTCCCATCTTTAGAGGTGTAAAATATCTGTTTGCTTATATAGTCGTCGGGATTAAATTTAATGTCGGGCTTTTTATAAAGCTCCGATTTACCTGTTTCGACATTAACCTGAAAAATTGACGATGGATATATATAATTGGTAAATGAATAATAAATATTTTTCTGATTCGTTTTCCCTACAAACCCATAGGTTTGACCTTCGCCCGGTAAATCAACCATGCGTACCAGATTCCCATTAAAATCATACTGCCTAACCACTGAATGAACATCCGTGATATAAGAGGCAAATAAATATCCTCCTGCCGAAGTAACGTTCATTACCGAGCTGGTTTCAGGAATTACATCCGCCCAAATAAGATTGGAACTCCCCATTTTTGATGCATTAAATTTTTTAAGCACCTGATTGGGAGCATTAAGGTTTGTTTGTACATATAACCAGTCTCCTTTTGAAGTTATAACTTCATAATTGTTATCAAATCCTGATATTATTTTGTGAATATTGTTATCTGCCGAATGAAAATCCTGTATGTAAAGTTCATTTCCGGAAGTTGAATTGGCTGCTGTAATAACCAAATATCTCTGATCTTCGGTTACAGATGCCATAATATATCTTCTGGGAGTACTTTCTCCACCAAAAACAAGCTTATCCTTGGATTGCGGCTCGCCCAACGTATGATAGTAAAGTTTATGATGTTCTGTTTTTCCTGCCAGCTGACTTCCTTCTTTAGGCTTGTCATAACTGGAATAATAAAAACCCTCACTCCCCTTCCAGGCTATTCCTGAAAATTTAACGTCTTTTAGGGTATCTTCTATCTGTTTATTGGATCTTGTATCGAGAATTACTACTTTCCTCCAGTCAGATCCTCCTTCCGAAATCTGATACGCAGCCAGATTTCCGTCTTTACTAAATGAAATATCTCCCAGGGAAGAAGTTCCGTCTTTTGAAAAATTATTAGGATCTAAAAACGTTTCTTCCGGTCCACCAGTGGTAAGTTTCCGATATAAGACAGCTTGAGGCTGCAATCCGTTATTTTTATAATAGTACGTGTATTCACCTTCTTCAAAAGGAGCTGAAACTTTTTCATAGTTCCATAAGCGGGTGATCTGCTCTTTAAGCTGATTTCTATAAGGAATTTTTTTCAGGTAATCAAAAGTCAGTTTATTTTGCTTCTGAACCCAATCTGCCGTTGCTTTAGACTGATCGTCTTCCAGCCATCGATACGGTGCCTGAATTTTTTCTCCAAAATATTCGTCAATAACTTTTCCTTTATCGCTTACCGGATATTTCATATTCTGTGCATTTAAAACTGAGACAATAAAAAGTCCTCCCAGTATTACTTTAATTTTGACCATATGTTATTAATACTTTTTTTCTAGAATGTTAAATATATAAAAAAAACCCTTAATTGCTTTAATTAAGGGCCTATATTATAAATTTAGTTTGTCTGAGTTTAAATATCGTAACTATATTCCGTTAAATTTTTAAATTCATTTAAACGAATTTCAAATTCTTTTGATTGTAACTCTTGTAATTTTTCAGTACCAAATTTTTCAACGGAGAACGATGCTAAGGCACTTCCCACGATAATTGCTTTTTTCATATTTTCGAAAGATAAGTCACCGGTTTCTGCCAGATATCCGGCAAAACCTCCCGCAAAGGTATCTCCGGCACCTGTAGGATCAAAAACATCTTCCAGAGGCAAAGCAGGGGCAAAAAATATTTTACGTTCATTAAATAACAATGCGCCATGTTCCCCTTTTTTAATAACTACAACTTTAGGCCCCATTTCCTGAATTTTCTGAGCTGCTTTAACCAGGCTAAATTCTCCTGACAACTGACGGGCTTCTGCATCATTGATAGTAATAACATCAACTTTAGCTATTACTTTCATTAGTAAGTCCCAGGTACTGTTCATCCAGAAATCCATAGTATCCAGAATAGTCAGCTTAGGCTTTTCCTCCATTTGCTCAATTACTGATAATTGAACCGCCGGATGAAGATTACCTAACATAACAATTTCCGATTTTTTTTGCTCTTCCGGAATAACAGGATCAAAATTTTCGAGAACATTTAACTCAGTAATCAAAGTATCCCGGTTGTTCATATCTATATGATATTTCCCAGCCCAGAAAAAGGTTTTCCCTTCTTCGATCACTTTAATTCCCTCGATTCCGATGTTATTTTGAACCATCATATCTAAATAAGATCCTGGAAAATCCCCTCCGACTACAGAGACAATGTTTACTTCGGCTTTAAGTTTGGAAGCAGCAAGAGCTATGTAGGTAGCAGCTCCACCTAAAATTTTATCTGTTTTACCAAACGGTGTTTCAATAGCATCAAATGCAACCGTTCCTATTGCTAATAATTTCATTTTTTTCAATTAATAATAAAAGGCAGCTGCAAATATAGTTCTATTAAGAAATATATACTAAAAAAAATAACCCTTATCTTTTATATTTTGATTTATATTATTTTCTTTTTCCGGATTTCATATTAGGACTTAAACCTAAAAAGGCTTAATTCTTTCGAAACCAAGCCTTCTATTATATTTTACTTATCGTAACCCTATTCGTTTGTTTTGAATTTGTACGAAACACCTACTCCAAATGTCTGACGCGTTTGTGTTTTTCTTATTTGATCATGATCATAAATCAAATCAAAGGTTAGTTTTGTTGAAATATGATTGTTTACTTTCATATCTATAACACTTCCAAATGTTATATCCACCCTTTCTGCATGTCTTAAATAATTGGAAAATAAAGATAATGAATTATCCCAAGTAATATTTTTCACTACTTCAGTTTTGTATTTTGCCGTGACCATGGCACCTAATTCCATAAACATATAATCCCCGTCGTGTCTTAAACCGTAATTTCCTTTTTTCTGAAGCTTTTCATCCAGTACAAAAGTATTTTTAGAAGTCAGGGGTAAAACTGAAAATTGAAATTTGCCTTCAGGCTTATATTCAAAACCAACTCCTAAGGTTAGATAGCCGGGTGACATAAATGATGATATTCGATCTTTTGAAGTATAATCCGGATGCGCGGAATAATCGTAACCATTAAACATCTGAGTTTTCATAGACATTGCTACACTGGCATACCAATTTTTTGAAATCGAATAGCCATACATGGATTCAAGTAGCAATATATCATCTGTTTTTTTCATTTTATCACCTTTGTTATTTATTTGTCCGTATCCAACAGTGATTTTATTCTTTGAAATATGTTTGCCATTTTTATAATCAAAGGAATAATTAATTCTTGCGGCGCCTCCAAATGAATTGGTTCCTCCGGCAATCCAATTTGAAAATGAATTCTGATTGATAGTCAGTGAATGATCTCCACTTATTTTCCAATGATTTTCTTTTTTTGGAATAAGTACAGAATCTTTTACGGTTGTGTTTACCTCATTTTCCTGCGCTTTACTAAGTTCAGAAACAGACAAAGCCAACAGGAGCAATAAAAGTTTTTTTAGCATTTTTTATTTAATTTTGACATTTAAAGGAGCAAATGTAATAATAATTTAAAAAATATACTTACATTTATCTATCATTCAATTAATTATTTATCCACAAGTGAAAACGTTTGGCTACCTCTTTTTCAGTATTTTAATCCTTAATTCATGTTCCGTTAATAAGAGCAGGCCTGCACTATCAGCTGCTCAATATCAGGCAGAACTCAAAGAACATTATGACGGTCCTAATACACCATTGAAGAAAGAAGATATTGCAGATTTTAAAGGTCTTAACTTCTTCCCTATTGATAGTAACTTTATTGTTCAGGCAGATTTTATCAGGCTAAACTCTTCCGATATTTATAGCTTTAAAACATCTAAAAATTTGTATAAAAAGTATTTAAAATATGGTAGGTTAACTTTTGAACTAAATGGGAAAACAAATCATTTATACCTTTATCAACCTTTTCCGCTTACCAAGCATCATAAAGATTATTTGTTTTTACCCTTCCGAGATTTAACTACAGGTATATCTTCTTATGGAGCCGGAAGATATTTAGATTTCTCAAAAAAATCAATTGTTAAAAATAAGATTATCATAGATTTTAATAAGTCATATAATCCTTACTGTGCATATAGCAGATATTACAGCTGCCCGATGGCTCCTTCAGAAAACACTCTTACAATCGCTATTGAAGCAGGTATTAAATATGATTATTCCGTTCAAATTGAATAATGATATACAAAAAATAGTTAGAGTTTTTAATTACTTTTTACTGTTATAAAGTACCGGATTTAATTCTTCATCATTATACATTTTCATCTGCTTATATACTTTCATATATTTTGCTCCTCTTTCATAGTCATCCAATAATTCTTCGATAGCTGTAGATAAATCTATATATTGCTGTTGTAGTATGTTTAACTTTTCCTGACATTTCTCTTTATGCTGAGCAGATGCATCTTTTCGCTCTACTTCCGATTTCATATGATATATTTTTAAAGCCAGAATGGAAAAGCGATCCATAGCCCAAGCGGGGCTTTCCGTATTTATTTTGGCTTCAGGCATAATATTTACCTGTTTGTATTTATCTAAAAACCAACTATCCAAATTTTCAACCCTATCTGTTCGTTCCTGATTAGATTTGTCCACCCATCTTTTTAGTCTCAATGCTTCTACCGGATCTATATTTTCATCTCTGATTAAATCTTCGAGGTGCCACTGAACAGTGTCTATCCAGTTTTTCAAATACAATAAATGCTCAATCTGACCGACAGGATAGGGATTGTTAATTGGTTGGTTAACATTGTCTGTAGTGTGATAATCCTGAATACTTTGATTGAAAATATTCCAAGCTTTTTCTGTAAATTTCATTTGCTAAATTTTAAGAACAGGATGGGTTGTTTATTCTTCCTTTTTTTCAGATGAAGCAGAATCTTTCTTTTTATCATCATCTGATTTCGTAGCATCTTTGAATTCCTTCAGTCCTGATCCCAGCCCCTTCATTAATTCAGGAATTTTCTTACCACCAAATAATAATAATACTACAACCAGTATTATTACAATTGACATAGGATGTTCAAATAATCTCATATTTTTTAATTATTTTTTATTTGCTTCAAAGTTAACAAATATTTTAGAATTCACTTATTTAAGTTTGTAGAGTTTTTTTCGATGGATTTACATTCCGGAAATCCAGTTAGCCGGATTTTGTGGGGTTTGCCCTTTCCAAATCTGAAAATCTAATAAAGTGGTATTGGTATCATCAGAATATATTTTACCTAAGGCTTGCCCTATACCCACTTTATCTCCTACAGAAACTATCACTGTTGATAAATTAGCATAAAGTGTAAAATATTCACCATGACTCACCAATACTGCTTTTCCTCCTCCAGGAATAACCAAGACTTTGCTTACCACTCCAGAAAATACAGAATTAGCTAAGCTACCTGGTGCCGCTGCGATTTCCACGCCCCTGTGTTCTACCTGTATGTTAGGAATAACCGGATGCGGAGTAGTTCCGAATTGTGAAACAATCGTTCCTTTAACCGGCCAGGGTAAAGATTTTTTATTAGCTTCAAAAGACTTCGATAAAGCTTCTGTGGAAGTAACCTGAGATTTATTAATACCTAAAGAAGCTCTTTTTTCTTCTGCTTTTTGCTCTGCATCTTTAGCTTTTTCAGTTTTCTGAATCGCTAACTTTTCTGCTGCGGCTCTTTCTGCTGCAGCTTTTTCTGCTGCCCTTCTTGCATCTTCCGCTTTTTTGGCTGCCGCTCTGTCGTTAGCTTCTTTTTCAGCAAGCAGCCTGGCTGCTAGTGCCTCCTCTGCTGCTTTTTTGGCTGCAGCCGCTTTTTCTTCCGCGAGTTTTTTGGCTGCCAACTCTGCTTCTTTAGCTTTTCTAGCTCTTTCCTCTTCAATAGTCTTTTTTCTGGCTAGTTCAGCTTCCTGAGCTTTTCTCCTTTCTTCAGCCTCTCTTGCTTTTATTATTCTTAACTCTTCTGCAATAATAGATTGCACCTGTCTTTCCAGATTTTGCCTTTGAGTTTGCTTTTGTTTTATTTTAGCTACAATATCGCCTTGTTGTTGGATATATTGAGCAACAACTTCTTCTTTTTCTTTTTTCTCTACACTTAATTGCTTTACCTGAGTTTGTTGCTGAGCCAGAACGTTTAATTTGTCTTTCTTAGCTTTCTCCCTGAGTTCTATAGTATGTAAAATTTGTTGCTGTTTTTCATTTATTTCAGCTACTTTACGGTCTTGAAATTCTGAATATTTTTGCAAATATTTGATACGTCGGAACGCTTGAGAAATATTTTCTGAAGAAAGAATAAATAAAATTTTATTTTGTATGGATTTATTTTTATAAGACCTAATTAAAACATCCGCATAATTTTCCCTTAATACTTTCAGCTCTCTTTTTAATTTATTTATTTCCAGTTGATTTAAGTAAATCTCATCGTCCAAAACTCTGGATTCCTTTTTTGTATTTGTTATAAGCTGAGTTCTCGCACTTAATTTTTTATTCAGATTAGCAATGTAAATAAGCGAGGTCTTAGATTCGTTTTTACTAGCTGCCAACGCTTTATTTAAATCTGCTATTTCTTGTCTTAACTGTGCACTTTGTTTTTGTAATGCTTCTTTGTTATAGGGCTGCTGACTATATCCTAGCAGGCTAAATAAAGCCAGAAAAAATGTGTATAGAAGTTTTCTTTGATTCATTAGTTAATTTTTCTCTGAGTGTATCCTTTTGGAATATCAAAAGGAGTTTGCATCTTAACAGTTTCAAATTTATTATAATCTAACGATATTTTTGCTTCTTTCTTTTCTTTTATGAAAATTTTAATATTTTTTGGCAAAATTTTATTTTCAAAATCTACATAATTATCATAATCTACCTGTAAATAGGTATTATTTAATTTATCTTCCAACACTACCTGTAGCAGATTAAAGTTTGAATCAAATGCAATAATACTTGCAAAGTTTCTCGTATTCTTTCCTGAACCAATGGGAATTGTTCTGTCTGAAGTAAGAACGTATTTGTTATCCTGAATTTTCAAAGTGTAATCCTGTGGTGCTACCGGAAAAAATAGTTTTCCTACCAGAAGATTTTCCATACTTTGATAATCAATAAAGTCTACTTTTAACAAGTTATTAACATAATCAAAATCGGAGTCAATATAAGTCTTACCAATTTTTTCGTACATTTTAAAACCAGAAGGCATAATACTTGCCCTTGCCAGAGGTAAAAGTAAAGAAGCGTTTGCCCAAATCTGCTTCCCTTGATCTAAATATAAAGTTAGAGCCACAGACGGGTAATTAGACCCTGCTTCAATATCTGCCGTTGCTTTTATTTTAAGACTTGAAAATGTATTAGTTTTATGAATGGCTGTAAAAAGTTTTTCTTCATCAGCATTTTCATACTTGATATCTTTATTTTTTACAGTAACTCCATGGGTCGTACGACAGGAAACCAGACTAATTGCGAGCAGTATATATATTATCTTGTTCATCAAAATTATTTCGTCTCCAATACGCTGTAATCTCCTAAGCTCAAAGAACTGGCAACGCCAAAATATTTAGCGGAATTACCAATCATGGAGTTATTCAAATTCCCATGAGCTATTAAAGTATCTTCCTGTATTAAAGAATTCTCTATGTTGCTACTATCAATTTTAGTACCATTTCCCAGAGAAACATAAGGTCCAATCTTAGAATTAACAATTTTAACGTTTTCCCCAATAAAACATGGTGGTATGATTAAGCTATTTTCAATTTCTGCGCTCGGAGGAAACACTGCTACTTCTTCTTTTTCATAGGCCAATATTTTGGAATTGGTTTCAACAGTAGCCTCTTTATTTCCACAGTCCATCCAGTCATCCACCTTACCTAAAGTAAATTTAGCTCCTTTTACTCTAAGATTATCCAATGCATCCGTAAGCTGATATTCATTTCCTACTTTAATATCGTTATCAATTAAATAATCAATTTCCGTCATTAACCGTAAAGCATCTTTAAAATAGTAAATTCCTATTATAGCCAGATCTGAAACATATTCTTCCGGTTTTTCGACTATGTCCTGAATAATTCCGTAAGCATCAAGCTTCACAACTCCAAACGCACTAGGGTTATCCACTCTTTTAACCCATATAACTCCATCAGAATGTCTGTCTAACTGAAAGTCGGCACGAAATAAAGTATCGGCAAATGCTACGATAACCGGTCCTGACATACTTTCTTTTGCACAATGGATTGCGTGAGCTGTTCCTTGTGGTTCCAGCTGGTAATAAATAGATCCTTTGGCCCCCAGTTTTTCAGCAACACTGATTAGCTTTTGTTCTATTTCGGCACCAAAATCTCCGATGATAAAAGCTATTTCATCTATCTCTTCATCTACAACTTTAGCTATATCTTCAACCAATCTTTGCACAATTGGCTTTCCTGCTATCGGGATTAATGGCTTAGGAACTGTTAACGTATGCGGACGTAATCGAGATCCTTTACCTGCCATGGGTACTATTATTTTCATATTTTTTAAAGTATAATAATTATTGTATCTTTATTTTCGTTTATTTTATTCCTGAACTTCCGTAACCGCTATCTCCCCTTTCAGTATCATTCAATTCATCAACCTGTTCCCATTCTACTGTTTCATGTTTGGCTATAACCAACTGTGCAACTCTATCTCCATCATTAATCGTAAAATCTTCTTTAGATAAATTTACTAATATAACTCCCAATTCTCCTCTATAATCGGCATCTATGGTTCCTGGAGAATTAGGACATCCTATTCCGAATTTAGATGCTAATCCACTTCTCGGTCGAATCTGCCCTTCATATCCTTTAGGAATTTCCATATATAATCCGGTTGGTATAATTTTTCTTTCCAAGGATTTTAAAACTAGGGAACTCTCCAGATTGGCTCTCAAATCCATTCCGGCAGAAAATGCAGTTTTGTATTCCGGAAGTTCATGCTTTGATTTATTTATAATTTTAATCTTCATCAATTTAAAATGTTAATTTAAATACGTTATACAAAATAAGGTCAAAGTTTTATAAATTACAAAATAAATGCCATGTAATTATTTATTGTTAAAATTTGGTTATTTAAAAATTCAAAACTAAACCGATTTCAATTTATTGATTTACAGAAAATTAATTTAATTAACTCAATATTTATATTTTTTTAGAAATAAAAATATTTAACTTTACCGTTTTATTTTAATTGATATGAAAGAGCAATTTATTAGTGATCTTACATCCAGATATACATTTAAAGGACAAAAGATAGTTTTAGGTAAAGCTATGTTGGAGGGTGAAGTCGTTTCGGAAGTTGAAGTGGGCGTGCCTTTGAAAATGATTAACCGTCATGGTCTCATTGCTGGTGCAACAGGAACCGGTAAGACCAAATCTCTGCAAATACTGGCTGAGCAATTATCCCTACAGGGAGTTCCCTCATTATTGATGGATATAAAAGGTGATTTGAGTGGATTGGCAAAACCGGGAAATGCAACTAATGCTAAAATAATTGAAAGGTACCAAAAATTAGGTTTTAGCTATACAGCCCAAGGCTTCCCTGTTGAACTACTTAGCATTTCACAGGAAAAAGGAGTTCGCTTGAGAGCTACTGTTACTGAATTCGGTCCGGTATTACTTAGTAAAATTTTAAGTCTTAATGATACTCAGAGCAGTATCATGTCTATTATATTTAAGTATTGCGATGATAAAAAACTTCCATTAATCGATTTAGATGATTTGCGTAAGGTTTTGCAATTTGTAACGGACGATCCTCAGGGTAAAGCAGAGCTATCCCAGAATTATGGTTCTATAGCTTCCAGTTCTTTAGGCGCCATATTAAGAAGTATAGTCACACTTGAACAACAAGGAGCCTCCCGCTTCTTTGGCGAGCCCAGTTTCGATCCTCAGCATCTCCTGCGAACAAAAGACGGACTGGGTGTTATCAGTATTATCCGATTAACGGATATACAGAATAATCCTCAGTTTTTTTCCACTTTCATGCTGAGCTTACTTTCAGAAATTTATCAAACTTTTCCGGAAATCGGAGATCAGGATAAACCAAAACTAGCAATATTTATAGACGAAGCGCATTTAATTTTTAAAGAAGCAACTAAAGTTCTTCTTAATCAAATTGAAACTATGGTAAAGCTTATACGCTCTAAGGGGGTCGGAATTTATTTTTGTACTCAAGTTCCGGGAGATGTACCCGATGGTGTATTGAGCCAGTTAGGATTAAAAATTCAACATGCTCTACGAGGTTTTACAGCAAAAGATAAAAAAGAAATTGACAAAGCGGTAGAAAATTACCCTTCTTCTAAATATTATAAAGCCAACGAATTAATTCAACAACTAGGAATTGGTGAAGCATTCATAACTTCTCTGGATGAAAAAGGAATACCTACTCCACTGGCAGATACATTTATGATCTCTCCCAGCTCGCGAATGGATATATTAACTACAGAAGAAATTGACGAAATTGTCACTAATTCTGACTTGGTTAAAGAATATGCACAGGATATTCATAAAGAAAGTGCTTACGAAATTTTAAGCAAAAAAATGGAGGTAGTAGCTGAAAGTACTAATCCTTCAGAAACATCTAGTTCAACTACTCCCCCCAAAACAACATCAACACCCCGTAAAAAAGAGGAACCTTCGCTATTCGAGAAAATAATGAATTCTCCATTTGTAAGAGATATGGGCAGAACCATTGTACGAGAGGGATCTAAAGTTTTTTTTGGAGCATTAGGGGTTAATAATAAAAGGAAATATAAAAAATAAATACTGCTCCAACAGTTTATAACTATGGACTATGCTATTTTAGATGTAGAAACTACAGGAGGTAAATTCAATGAAGAAGGCATAATTGAAATTGCGGTTTACAGGTTTGACGGAGAAAAAATAACCGATACTTTTATTTCACTGGTAAACCCTGAAAAAGAAATTCATTTTTATGTGCAAAAACTTACGGGTATAACCAACAAAATGGTTCGTACCGCTCCTAAATTTTATGAGTTGGCTAAACGATTGGTTGAAATTACTGATGAGACTATTATAGTGGCTCATAATGTAGCTTTTGACTATCGGGTTATACGAACTGAGTTTTCACGATTAGGCTTTAATTTTCAACGTCCTACTCTGGATACCATTTCGTTAAGCAGGACATTAATCCCGGATATGAGCTCATATTCTTTGGGTAATTTATGTACTGCAGTGGGAATTCCTTTAAGCGACAGACACCGAGCTCATGGAGATGCCCGTGCTACGGTGAAATTATTTCAGCTCTTACTGGCTAAAGATTTGCAGAAAAATATTATTCAATCTTCTATTAAACAAATACGTCATCAATCTTTAAATAAAAAAATATTATATCTTTTAGAAGAACTTCCACTGGAAACAGGCGTTTTTTATTTACAAGATGAAAACGGAAAAATTATTTATATTGATCAAAGTACTAATATTGCTAACAAGGCCAGACAGATTCTGACCGGAAAAAATAAAAAGTCTATCGAGCTTCAAATAAAAACGGAATCAATTACTTATGAGCTCACAGGTGATGAAATAATTGCAAAGATTAAAGCCCAAAATGAGATTAAAGTTAACGTTCCTGAATTTAAACCTAAAAGAGAAACAAATTCATCTATTTACGGCTTATATTTTGAATTTAATCAATGGGTAATTAACCCTCTTAATAGTAAAAACAAAAAATACGCCTGGCTTTCTTTCAGTTCTGCTGAGAAGGGTATCTCGTTTATTAATAAAACTATTGAAAAATTAAAAGGGAAAGAAGAGGATTCAGACCTTATTAATCAGCATATATTGGACTATTTTTCTTTAGATGAGCCTAATATAATATTATATGGAAAAGGCAGAGCTCTCGGTGAAAATTCTTTTATTTATCTGGAAAACGGAGTGGTAAAAGGATACGGTTTTTACAATCTCCATTCGCAGATTAAAAATTTAAGCCGTGTTAAAAAAATAATGACTTCTGCTCTTTCTTCCCGAGATATTCTAATGAAAATAAGAAACAAACTTTTTATAACGGAAGGTTTTAAAAAGATACTTTTGGCTGAATAGTTTAAAACACTAATCAGTTTCTTTAGATTACAAACTTTTTTTAATTTAATTATTTTGATTGAAATCTTATCTATCAGCTTATAAATGCGTATATTTATAGGTATTAAAATCCTATATATTTTCAGTTATGGCAGAAACAAAAATTGCTCAATTACTGGGCGAACAAGCTGATTTTTATTTAAAACATGAATGTAAAACGGTAGATAAAAAACTCTTACATTCTCCCTCTCCTTCAATCATTGATGATGTATGGTCTTTGACGGATCGAAATATTCCTACCCTCAGAAGTTTACAAACTATATTGGGACATGGAAGACTGGCTGATACCGGATACGTTTCCATTCTACCAGTTGATCAGGGAATTGAACATACCGGCGGTGCATCGTTTGCCCCTAATCCTCTTTACTTTGATCCGGAAAATATTATTAAGCTGGCTATTGAAGGGGGATGTAATGCTGTGGCATCTACTTATGGGGTTTTGGCCTCAGTAGCAAGAAAATATGCCCATAAAATCCCTTTTATTGTGAAAATAAACCATAATGAGTTATTGACATATCCTAACACCCCTCAACAAATTTTATTTGGTACAATAAAAGAAGCCTGGGATATGGGAGCGGTAGCGGTAGGTGCTACGATATATTTCGGATCTGAAGATAGCCGTAGAGAAATTGTAGAAATTGCAGAAGCATTTGAGTATGCTCATGAGCTGGGAATGGCTACTATTTTGTGGTGTTACCTGAGAAATGATAATTTCCAAAAAGATGGTGTAGACTACCATTCAGCGGCAGATCTTACCGGACAGGCAAATCACATCGGGGTAACATTAAAAGCAGATATTGTTAAGCAAAAGCTTCCTGTTAATAACGGGGGATTTACTGCGATTAAGTTTGGTAAAACTGATCCTAAAATGTATACTGAACTCACTACCGAACATCCTATTGATTTATGCAGGTATCAGGTAATTAATGGTTATATGGGAAGAGTGGGTCTTATAAATTCGGGAGGAGAATCTAACGGAAAATCTGATCTTAAAGATGCAGTTGTCACAGCGATTGTAAATAAACGCGCAGGTGGTATGGGACTTATTAGTGGTAGAAAAGCATTCCAAAAACCTATGAAAGATGGTGTAGAATTATTACAAACCATTCAGGATGTATATCTGGATAAATCTATTACTTTAGCGTAATATAATTTTTGTTTAAAAATAAAGAAACCTGATTTTAGGAATCAGGTTTCTTTATTTTATTAAAATGTACTTTTTATTTATTTCTTCTTTGTAATTCTTTTTGAATATAAGACAATTCTCTACCTGTTTGCCCCGCAACAGATGTATTTTCTTCAGCTCTTCTTGTCAGATAAGGAACTACATCTGCAACTGGTCCATAAGGAAGATATTTGGCAATGTTATACCCATCTTTCCCTAATTTAAAGCTGATATTATCACTCATCCCGTACAACTGACCAAACCAAACTTTATGAAAGTTGTTTTCGATATGTTTTTCTTTAAGTAGTTCCATGATAGTGGTGCAACTGATTTCATTATGTGTTCCTGCATACAAAGATATAATATCGTTGTTTTCAATCATAAATTTAACAGAATCATCGTATTGTTTATCAGTGCTTTCTTTATCCGGCTGAATAGGTGAAGGATAGCCTTTTTCCTGAGCTCTTTCACGTTCTTTCTCCATATAAGCTCCTCTAACTATTTTAAATCCGATAAAATACCCCCCTTGCTTAGCTTTTTCAAATTGTGATTTCAAAAATTCCAAACGTCCGGTTCTATACATTTGGATTGTTCCGCATACAATACATCTTTTCGTATTGAATTTTTTCATGAGTTCTTCAGTTAAATCATCTACTGCATCCTGCATCCAGCTTTCTTCAGCATCAATCATAAAAGTAACGTCTTTCTCATAACAAAGTTCCGCAACCTTATAGTATCTTTCAACTACCCGTTCCCATTCTTTTTGTTCTTCTGGAGATAACGTCTGCTTACTTCCTATTTTCTCATAGAGCTCTAATCTTCCAAAACCTGTAGGCTTAAAAACTACGAAAGGAATAGCTGAGTTTCCTACGGAAAAATTCACATTATTAATAGTTTCATTAAAAGTTCTATTAAAAGTTTCTTCTTCAACTTTACCTTCCACAGAATAATCCAATATGGAAGAAACTCCTAATTGGTGCATTTTTTCAACTACCGGAATACATTCCTGCATAGTTTCTCCTCCACAAAAATGATTAAATAAGGTACTTTTCACTGTTGATTTAACAAAAGGTAAATCCCATTTAATCACTGTATTAAGCAAAGAAACCCCCATTTTAGTTACGGTTGGACTTTGTATACAGGAAAATAAGAATTTAGCTTTTTTTAAATCTTTATCGCTTTTTAATTTGAATGCTACTTCAGTATCAGAGAATGGATTCATAATAAAATTGTTTTAATATCTGCAAATCTAAAATTTTTCAGAAATATTTAAGTAAAAAAACAAAAAAATTACATTTTTTTATTTAAATAATATTTTACTTGCTTAAATCTTAATACATAAAACATTTTAAATACTACTATTAATTCTTATTATCAGAAGAGAGAATTTATTAAAATGAGATTGTTAATTTTGTAATGTAAAATAAAAAGAATGAAAGGAATACTGTTGGTCAATTTAGGATCGCCAAAATCTACTAGCGTTGAAGATGTGAGAGTTTATCTGCGGGAATTTTTAATGGACAAAAGAGTGATTGATGCGCCCTGGCTAATCAGAAAATTTGTAGTTGAATGTACTATTTTACCTCAAAGGCCTAAAGATTCAGCTCATGCTTATCAGACGATCTGGTGGGATGAAGGCTCTCCTTTGGTTGTCATTTCACAACGGGTTACCAACAAAATTAAAGAACAAGTAAAAAGTCCTGTAGCTTTAGCCATGAGGTATCAGGAACCATCTATAAAAAGTGGATTACAAGAACTTTTAGACCAGGGAGTATCCGACGTTCTGGTTATTCCATTGTATCCTCAATACGCAATGAGCACTACGGAGACTGTTGTTGAAAAAGCCAAAGAAGTTCAAAAGAAACACTTTCCCGGTATGCCTTTAAATTTTCTTCCTCCGTTTTATAATGATGAAGATTATTTACAGATTTTAACTGAAAATATTAAAAACCAACTTCCTCAAGATTTTGATTTAGTGTTGTTCAGCTATCACGGATTACCGGAAAGACATATTTATAAAACAGATCCAACCAAACAATGCCGAATTGATAATCACTGTTGCTTTGAAGAAAGCCGTGCTTCTCATCCGTATTGTTATCGTCACCAATGCTATTATGTTACTGAACAGGTAAGAAAAAGACTCGGGCTTGAAAAATCTCAGGTTAAGCAAACTTTTCAATCAAGGTTAGGAAGAGATCCGTGGTTACAGCCCTACACCGATAAGACTTTAGAAGAACTACCTTCTATGGGTATTAAAAAAATAGCAGTTGCAGCCCCTGCATTTGTGTCTGACTGCCTGGAAACTCTGGAAGAGCTGGCTATAGCAGACAAGGAATTATTTATAAATAAAGGAGGCGAGTCTTTTCATTATATGGAATGTTTAAATGAAGATAAAAACTGGATCAACTGGCTGGTTCAAAAGATTGAATCTTATCTGGCCTAGTTTTATTTTTCGAGGTAGTACTCTTTATGGAGAACATTTCTTATTTTTGCCTTATAATTAAAGCAATTTGAAAGTCATATCTTTATTTTTTATAAAATTATTTTCTAAGTTACCGTTTCGTGTACTTTACGGAATAGCTGATTTTTTATATTTTATTCTGTATTATATTATCGGATATAGAAAAAAGATTGTCAGAAACAATTTGTTGATTGTTTTTCCCGATAAATCTAAAGAGGAAAGAAAAATAATTGAAAAAAGTTTTTATAAAAATTTTTCAGACTTCATGGTAGAACTTCTTAAAGCTTTCACGATGACAAGTGAAGATTATAAAGGGAAAATACGGTTTACAAACCTGGAGGTACTTAAGCAGGAAAAGGACGTTATCTTACTTACAGGACACATGTTCAACTGGGAATGGTTAACCGGTATCGCTCCTGATCTGCCTCAGGAAAATAAGTTTGCTATCTATAAAAAAGTAGCCAATAATTTTTTTGATCAGGAGGTTCATGAATCTCGATCTCGATTTGGTGCAATTCCTTTAAGTGTAAAAGATGTAGGGCGAACTATGATAAAACAACCGAATGACGGCTCTCATATTTATTTCTTTGTGGCTGATCAAAGTCCGTTTAAAAACAGAATCCATTATGAGCTGAACTTTTTTAACCGAATGACTCCTGCATTTAACGGATACGATAAAATTGCAAGAAAGAAAGATTATGTAATTATCTATGTTGACATGGTAAAATTAAAACGTGGAAGCTACGAAGCCCGTTTGAAAAGAATATGTCCGGAAGGAGAAAAATTTTATGAGAATGAAATTGTAGAAAAATTTTATCAGGAACTTGCTCAAAATATAAAAACACATCCAGGGCTATGGCTCTGGTCTCATAAGCGATGGAAATACACCAGCGGAATAGATTACCAGCTTTAGCCATTGTTATTTTAAATTATAACGGTGTTTCCTGGTTTGAAAAATTTTTACCAGGAATTATTCATTTCAGCACAGATGCTTCTATTTATGTAATTGATAATGCTTCGACAGATCATTCGGTTTCATACTTGAAGAAAAACTTTCCTTCGGTAACTTTGATTCAGAATAATACGAATTCGGGATATGCTGGCGGGTATAATGAAGGGCTACAATTTATAAATGAAGAAATCTATTGTTTGTTAAACTCTGATGTGGAGGTTACTGATAACTGGATTTCACCTATACTTACTTTGTTTAAAGAGAATGAATCCATCAGTGCCATACAACCCAAAATTTTAAATTATAATGAAAAAATACAGTTTGAATTTGCGGGTGCTGCCGGTGGTTTTCTTGATAATCTAGGTTACCCTTTTTGCCGGGGCCGAATTTTTTATACACTGGAAAATGATAACGGGCAATACAATAATAATCAAGAAATATTTTGGGCTACAGGAGCTTGTCTGTTTATAAGAAGTAAAGATTTTTGGTCACAGGGCGGCTTTGATAATGATTTTTTTGCACACATGGAAGAAATTGATTTATGCTGGCGGCTAAAGATTTCCGGAAAAAAGATTTTTTATTGTGCGGAATCTAAAGTCTATCATGCCGGAGGAGGTACTTTAAACCCGGACAATCCAAGAAAAACTTTTCTTAATTTTAGAAATAATCTGTTAATGCTACTAAAAAATCTTCCGGCAAATCAAGTTTTCTTTATTATTTTTTTACGATTGATTTTAGATGGTATAGCAGGAATAAAATTTGTTTTTTCCGGAAACTGGAAACACTGTTTAGCTATTCTTCAAGCACATTTTTCTTTTTACAGGCTACTTCCCCGATTTTTAAAGAAGAGAAAAGCCGGAAGCATCATTTATTACAATAAAAAGTATTTACTTTATCAATATTTCATTAAAAAAAGAAATCGATATTCTGACTTGAAATAATTTTTGTATTCCCCAGGATACAATAACAATTCAATTGTTTTTTTTATAACTTTGCAAACTATTTATTTTAGACTATGGAATTAGCAAGAATGCATCAAATGGAGGAAATAGCCCGAGAATACGGTGCGCCTCTCTATATATATGACAGTGCAGTAATTGAAGAACAATTTGCACGTTTGACCCGCGCTTTTCAGGGAGTAAAAGATGTTAAACTTAATTATGCCTGTAAAGCTAATACTAATATAAATATTATAAAATTTATACGCAATCTGGGTTCTGGATTAGATGCTGTTTCTATAAATGAAATAAAGCTTGGACTTAGAGCCGGTTTTTTGCCTCAGGAGATAATATTTACACCTAGTGGTGTTCATTTTAATGAAATTCGTGAAGCTGCAGAGCTGGGTGTTAAGATACATATTGATAATTTTCCTTTTCTCAGAAGATTTGCGGAGGAATTTCCGGATTATCCTATTGGTATTCGTATTAATCCGCATATTAAAGCAGGAGGTAATGAAAAAATATCTACCGGACACGTAGACTCTAAATTTGGAATTTCTATAGACCAGGTGGATGATATTGTAGATTTAACCCGTAAAATTCCATTAAAAGTGGATGGACTTCATGTGCATACCGGATCAGATATTTTAGATATCGATGTTTTTTTAGAGGGTGCTAAAGTATTGTTCGGTGCTGCGGAAAACTTCCCGTCACTTACTTACCTCGATTTTGGAAGCGGTTTTAAAGTTCCGTATAAAGAAGGAGATAAAGAAACTGATATTGTAACCCTAGGAAATAAATTAGGACTTCTTTTCAATGAGTTTGTTGAAAAATATAAAAAACCATTACGCCTGATTTTTGAACCTGGAAAGTTTCTGGTTAGCCAATGCGGCCTTTTTGTTACAGAAGTAAATGTGGTAAAAGAAACTCCATACCGTAGATTTGCCTTTATAAACAGTGGCTTTAACCACCTTATACGACCCATGTTTTATAATGCATTTCATCATATAGTAAATCTTTCTAATCCTGATTCAAAAAATGAAAAAACATATGACGTGGTTGGCTATATTTGTGAAACAGATACTTTTGCATCAGATAGAAAAATAGCAGAAATTCATGAAGGTGACTATCTATGTTTTGAAAATGCCGGAGCTTATTGTTTTTCCATGTCTTCAAATTATAACTCAAGGGTTCGTCCGGCAGAGGTTTTATTATTGAATGGTGCTCCTCACCTGATAAGAAGAAAAGAAAATTTTGAAAATTTATTGGAAACTACTGTTGAAATTTCTTTGTGAAAAATTTGGAAAAATAAAAAAGGTTTGTATATTTGCAACCGCTAAACAGACCTCCTGATATTTAAAATCAGGATTTTGGAGAAATGGCAGAGTGGTCGATTGCGGCAGTCTTGAAAACTGTTGACTGTAACAGGTCCGGGGGTTCGAATCCCTCTTTCTCCGCAATAAAAAACCGCAACAATATATAAATTAAATTGTTACGGTTTTTTTATTACATAATTAGCCAACATATAGCCGAATATTTCAAAAATAGTGAGAGATTGGATCAACCTCAAAAGTTATGGACTAGGCTAAATAAAAATTAGGAGATCGATTTTTCTCCTCTGAGTATAACCACAATGTGAAAATAGAAAATAACAAATCAGTCCACAAGCTTTATTCTTATGTCACTACCTTGTGTTTTTTGTAAATTGAAAAGTTATTGTTCTATATTTGTCGATTTCTTTTCACAAAAGTTACTCTTTCTTCATCATAAACACCCTCCCTATGATAATTATGTCTATTTTCAATTTTTTGTAAGAGCTTTTCTTCTTGTCTTTCTAAAGCTGCCCTGCTCCCGTAATAAACCTTTTCAGTTAAATTCGCATTATCAGGATTCGCATTAACTAAATGTTCAATGGCATTATATCCTTTTCCATTATATATATTGACTCCGATATCTTGTACAGTACCTTTGACAATTAAATGCTCTCCAAATTTATTTGTTTTTTCTCCGTTTTCTTGCGTTATCTTAACATCACGCAAGGCTCTGTATACTCGTCCAGCAAGAGGTTCTATATTATCTATAAAACTCCCCGTTCTACATCCATGTAAATATATTTTCCCTTCATATCCTTGTGGCAAAGCATCGATCAATGCACATATAAATGCATGATGATTTAACCCCATAAATTCTTCTGATCCATTATGTCCAACAAATATTAAATAATCTGTAGTTTGAATAGGCTTACCTTCAGTGGCAAATACATTTACATTGTCAGATCGCCTTTCATTTATATAGGTTACCTCAATTCCAATACTTCTACCGTCAATTCCAACATTTTTATCCCTATATTTTTCGTATAAAGCGCCCCCCCCCCGTCTAAATATCATTTCCATTCTAAAACCTTCATAGACTTTATCCTCTGCAAATACACTTTCATCGTAAAATATAATTGTACTCATAATTAATTCAGTATTAAAATTTCTTTATCAGCAAATTTAAGATAAATTTATACTTTTAAGAAATAAAAATAATTTTATTGAAGAATAAAACTCAATAAATATTTCTTCATTATCTATTAATAAGAAAAAATACGCTCACTATTATGATGTAGAAAATTAAAACAGTGGGAAGCAGAGAAAATATTTAAATCAAAATTTATTTTTCGATATTATAATAGTTTATATCTAAAATCAATTGTTCTTTATTGCAAGTTTTAGAGATAAGGATAGACAACATTTTCATAAAATATATTAGTGGGTTCGATTCCCCCTACTAGCTACAAAAGTCACTTGAAAAATCAAGTGACTTTTTTTGTATCTATAATATTTTCGATTATACTTTAGATCAACCTCAAAAGTTGTGGACTAAGCAAAAATATTAGCTAATCTAAATAAAAAATAGGAGATCGATTTTCCCCTCTGAGCCTAACCATAATACGAAAATAGAAAACAATCAATTAGTCCAAAAGTTTTATTCTTGTGCCGAGAAATTCTCTTCTTTTAATCTTACACACCACAAGATATTTATTTTTATACTTCCCCAATAATAAAACATATTTAAACCTTCTATTAATAAGAGATTAAGAAAGATACGTTTTCCTTTTGTATAAAAACATAATGAAATACTATACATAACAATAATCGGCTATAGTAATAACCAAACGAGCGCAACTGAATAAAAAAGTTGAAAAATTTTGGATAAGAAATTGAAACAGTCAATGCCTCCCATCAAAAGAAATCCAATTTCCTTTTGAGTAATTAGGGGGGGGAACTTTATACAAAGACTCTAATCCTTCGAATTTAGATAATTTTTTTGATGGGTCTTGATTGAAGTATTGATTAAATATATTTTACAGGGATGCTCAATGATATGCATACCTGTTTTAGGCGCTTTCTTTAGTTTTTGGAATCATTATATTATCTAACAAAATATCAATTTCAAAACCGCGATACACTTACTATTTTTGTTTTGATAAAAATATACTTCCAACAAGTAACAAAGACCAAATAACATCTACTATATTCCAAATAGTTCTGCCTAATGCTACCTTAAAGAATGGGTTGATTAATAAAGCCGAACACAGCCATAAATAAAACCAAAAGTTTTTTTTATTAGCATGACTTATTTAAACTTAAATGAATTAAACAACATCAACTTAAATGCTAAATAACATTCAATACAAAAGTCTTTATTATTATCTGTGTATGAAAATTGAACAAAATGATTATCTGTAAAAAAAAGAATAGAAAAACCGTAAATCTCATCAGATTTCATACTAAATTCAATAATTTTATTTTTAGAATCAATTATAGGCTTTCCAATAAAAGAAAAATTTTGCTTATCTACATGAAAATTTCTTTCAATATAATCACCCTCAAACCCCTCTTTAATTATATTAAAAATATTCTCTTTTGTTTGTTTAGACAAACACGTTATTATTGGTATAAATAACTGATTTTCATCATCATTTTTTTTGAAAATAAAAAATCATTGATATTATATTTAATATTATTTTTATGTGCTAACTCCTTATAATAATCTATATAAATTGTTTGTAATTCTTCATTAGGTACCGACCAAGTATTAGGAAGTTCAAATTGGTAAATTTGATTTTCATAATAATTTTTTTGTGAGAAAATAAAATTATTAGAAAGTAGAAAAATAGAGTTAGAGTTATAACATTTCTCATAATATAAAATTATTTATGTATTGTTTAGAGTGTCTTTCAATTTTAAATATTCTGATTTATACATAATTTTCATTAACCAATAATCCAATAGTTTAGAAAATTGTATTGCTAAAAATATTTTAGTGATAATTCACAATATATCCCATTATCAAAGATACCATATAACAATAAATATATTTTATATTTATTTTAATAGAAAGAAATTATTACCAAAAAGTATAGATGTTTTATTAATTTACAAATAATTTATATTATTTTTCTTAATTTTGAATATTGTGATAATTTGATATAATTCCTGCGTAATAAACTGTTTTTTTATTGCTTTATAGAGATACACAAATTGATACAAAATAACCAAATCATACAGGGCTACTATTATGAAGATAATTAAACTTGAAGTAGAGAATTTTCGACTACTCAAAAAGTTCGAAATAGAATTAGAAGACGAACTTTCGTTAGTGATTGGAAAAAATAATACAGGAAAAACATCTATTCTTTCAGTACTTGATAAATTTTTGAATGAGAACAGTAAGTTCTCTTATAATGATTTGAATATTGAGTTTAAGAAGGAGCTAGAGACTTTAATTACTTCTACAGATTTGCCTGAGGAGTTTCTTCCAAAAGGAATCAAATTAAAAATACTGATTGAATATGGAGAAACAGATAATTTATCTAACATCAGTCGGGTATTAATGGACTTAGACCCTGATAACAATAAACTTGTATTGGGATTTGAATATGTATTAGATTTTGATAATTTTCAAAAACTAAGAACAGATTATACTACATTTATAACTAAAGAAAACATTAAGAAGGCTAAAAATAGCGAGTATATTACACAAGAATTAAAGGAGTTCCTAAAACAAGATATTGGAAATTACTTTAAAACGAGAAAACTTTCATACGAATATAATATAACTGCTGATAGTATAAATGAAGCTAATTATATCAATCTAGAACATGAAGGAATTAGTACAAAAGATATTATTAATTTTAAATATATAAGCGCCAGGCGTGATGTAACCAACAAGGAGAAGGAATATACCCTCTCAAAACAAACTTCGAGTTTATATAAGAAAAAAGAAGATAGTAGCGAGAAAAACCAGGCAACAGAGGATTTCAAAGATCAACTTGCAGGAACAGATAATACATTAAGCAATATATATAAAGACTTATTTAAAGATGTTATTAAAAAGGTACGGGATTTTGGTGGTATTAAATTGAATGATACTGATATTGCTATCATTTCAACATTACAACACCGGGAATTACTTGAAGGAAATACCACTGTTGTTTATACGCATGACGACCATAAACTACCGGAACACTATAATGGTCTGGGGTATATGAATTTAATCAGTATGATTTTTGAAATAGAAATCCTTGTTCAAGAATTCAAAAGAGACAAAGAAAAAGTTCCTGCTGATATTAACCTTCTATTTATTGAGGAACCGGAGGCCCATACGCACCCGCAGATGCAATATGTTTTCATTAAAAATATAAAAGAATTACTGAGGGAAGGCATAAAGAGAGAAGATGGAATACATCGCTCTCTTCAATATGTAATTACGACGCACTCTTCTCATATAGTTGCTGATAGTGATTTTGATGATATCAAATACTTGAAAGCCGAAACCAAGAATAATGTTGTTGCAAGAAATCTGAAAGATTTAAGAAAACAATACGATGCAGATCCAAATCAATATCAGTTTTTAAAACAATACCTGACTATAAGCAGAGCCGAAGTATTCTTTGCCGATAAGGCTATTCTGATTGAAGGTGATACAGAAAGAATATTAATACCCACTTTTATGAGAAAAGTAGATATTGAGGAAAGCCTTCGTTTAAAGGCGGCCAATATTGATGAACAATATCTTCCATTATTATCACAAAATATTTCTATTGTAGAAGTTGGGGCGTATTCTCATATATTTCAGAAATTTATAGAATTTCTCGGAATAAAATCTTTGATAATTACAGATATTGATTCTAAAGGAGATCTTGGAAAAAAAGATGAAAAAGGAGGTGTTGTATTAGAGGCCTGTCCTGTTAACAGTGGTGTTGATACAAGTAATACAGCCTTGATTTACTTTTTAGCCGGTACTTCTTGGGAAAACTTAAAGACTTTAACAATCGAAGAGAGAACCATAAAGTACGGAGAAGGCTCTGTTATTTGTCTTTGTTATCAACAAGAAGAAGTAAATGAAAATAGTGAAAAATACCATGCAAGAAGTTTTGAAGATGCATTCATTCATTTAAATAAAAATTTCGTCAATGATAAAAAAGATGAATTCCAAGGTTTACAAAACAGAAAGTTATTTGACGATAATGAAAAGGATGCATATACGTTAGCAGATAAATGCATTAAAAAGAAAACTCATTTTGCATTGGATATCCTATATCATAGTGATGAGAATTTAAGTAATTGGAATATTCCGGAATACATTAAAAATGGATTATTATGGTTGAAGGAAGATTAAACTTAGAGCCAGAAGTACAGCAAATATTCCAGGCCATAGATAATAACAGAAATTTTCTATTGAGTGGTGGAGCAGGTAGTGGAAAAACATATTCGCTAGTAAGTGTTATTCGACAGGTAATAGCAGAAAATCCAACTATAAAAGTTGCTTGTATGACATACACAAATGCAGCTGTCCGGGAAATTGAAGAAAGAGTTAACCATAAGAATCTAAATGTATCAACAATACACGATTTTCTATGGGATAATATTAAACATTTTCAAAAAGAATTAAAGGAAGCTGTAATTTCATTAGCTAATGATGAGAATGTAACGAAGATTTCTATTGATGGCATCAACCCTGTTCCTGATGATTTTTATAATAATCTGGAAGATGGTATTCAATATAAAGAGTACTTGAAGTTACGTGAAGGAATCATCTCTCACGATGAACTATTGATAATAGCTAATTACCTTTTTGAAAAATACCCAAAACTCAGCAGTATTGTAAAAGATAAATATAAATTCATCTTTATTGATGAGTATCAGGATACCAGTAAAGATGTAGTTGAAACTTTTTTGACTCATTTTGAGAAAAGTACAAGAAAAAATATCATCGGTTTCTTTGGAGATGCTATGCAGTCCATTTATGATGACGGAATTGGAAATCTTGACGAATATAAGGGAGATGATCCTAGCACTGTAAAAGAAATAAAGAAAGAACAGAATCGAAGAAACCCTCAAAAAGTTATTGATTTAGCGAATAAACTTCGTACTGATGGAATTAGACAAGTCCCATTTGCGGATATGAAAGCACCTAATATGACTGCTGATGGAACGATGAAACAAGGGACAATATTATTTCTCTATTCAACGAGTGATGATATTAGTGACGTTGAACATTATCTAACTCAAAATTACGCATGGGATTTCAACAACTCTGAAGAAACCAAAGAATTAAATCTTACACATAATTTAATTGCAGATAAAGCTGGCTTTAGAACTTTAATGAATATTTATGATAGAGACCACATCTTAAGTTTTAGGGGTAGAATAAAGAGATTCATTAAAGATAATAATATTACAACTGATTTTTCAGAAAACACATTTGGCGAAGTTATTCATATATTACAGGATGGAAAAAGCGGTCGAGAGTTAAATGCCGTCAGCCCGACTAATACAATGCAGATTTTTATTGATAATAATACAGAATTGTACGATTATGCAAAATCATTAAACTATTCTGAATTTTCTAAAATGTATGTAGATAAAGACCAGTTGCTTGATGATAAAAAGCAAGATGAGAATGATGAAAATAAAAAAGGTTCAAAAAGAGATAATTTAATAAGGCATTTGTTTAAAATTCAGAATAATATCTCTTTATATCAAAATAAGAAGTACAATGAATTTTTGAGAGTTACTGACTTCAGACTTCACATAACCTCTACAGCAAGTAAAAGAGCCTTAAAGATAAATATTGATAATCTTATTAATGTTGGAAACAAAACTGTTGAAGAAGTTATAAATGACGCTCATGAGAAAGGTATTTGCTTGATTGATGATAAACTCACAACCTTTAAGGAAGAAAATCCATATTTATATAATCAGGTTAAGGATGTAGAATATCATGAGTTTCAAAAACTATATAAATATCTAGAAGGTCAAACGCCTTTTTCTACACAACATAAAACTAAAGGTGCTGAGTTTAATAATGTTCTCGTAATACTTGATAATGGAGGTTGGAATAACTACAATTTTGAAAAAATGTTTCTGGGAACAGCGACAGCAAGTGTATTAGTAAGAACGCAAAAAATATTCTATGTATGTTGTACACGTGCTAAAGAAAATTTAGGAGTTTTCTTTCATAATCCAAGTGTTCAGGTAATAGCTAAGGCTAAAGAATGGTTCGGAGATGAAAATGTAATTGATATTGGAGAGTAACAAAAAATTAAATTAAACAGGAAATATGTTTGTAAACCAGTCTATAGTATCAGATAATTGGTAAACTTATTTTTGAGTACCTGTCTTATTATGAAAAAGAGTTAGAAAAATTGTCGAGGATAAAGAAGATAAAAACGATATTAAATAATCTAAAATCATACTAAAAAATAGATAATTATGTGGGCAGATAACGAAACTTCGGAAGATTTATTAGGATTTAAAGTCCATGCAGATTTATTGGTGGATGTAATCAGGGATGACAAAGTTTTACCGGTAACAATTGGAGTATTTGGAGATTGGGGAAGTGGAAAATCAAGTATCTTACAAATAGTAAAAGAAGAATTAACAGGAGGCAACAAAGACGGACTTAAAGATGGAACTCTTGTGTTATATTTTAATGGATGGGTATTTGAAGGGTATGATGATGCAAAAGCTGCGTTATTAGAATCTATTATCGAAAAGTTTGATAAACATGAAACTATTGGAAATAAAGTAAAGGATAAGACTGTAAAATTATTTAAATCTGTTAAGTGGATGCGTTTATTGGGATTAAGTTTCAAAAAAGTAATTATTCCCGGAGCTGCTGCTTACTTAACAGGAGGACTCTCTTTATTACCATTTCTGGTCAATGAATTTTCTCAGTTTAAAACAGAAGATTTAGTAGAAAAATTAAAAGGAGATGGGGCAGAAGATTTTCTGAAAGATATAATAAAAAAGAATGAAGATGAAGAAGTAACAATTGTTAGGGAGTTTCGGGATGATTTTAAAGAAATGATTGATAAGTCTGAAATAAAGAAACTTGTTGTAATTATTGATGACCTAGATAGATGTACTCCCGATAGACTGATTGAAAATCTAGAAGCTATTAAATTATTTTTAAACGTCGAAAAGACGGCTTTTGTTATTGGTGCTGACCCAAGAATTGTAAGACACGCCATTGAACATCGTTATAAAACTGATAGTATTGAGAATGCGGATGATCCGGATAGTAGAAATAAGCGTATTGTAAGTGATTATCTGGAGAAATTAATACAAGTGCCCTACTATCTGCCTAAATTAACAGATAATGAGGTTGAAACTTATTTAACTCTACTTTTTTGTAAAAGAGAAATGGAAGGTGATTTTCAGAAGGTAATCGATGCATTTATAGAAAATAGAAAAAGTAACCGTTACGATGTATTTGGATTAGGAGATATTCAGAATATACTAAATGATGAACAAAAGAAGAAACTAGCAGAGAGCGTTTCTTTAATTGCCTCTCTATCCCCAATTATCACTGAAGGTTTAAAAGGAAATCCTAGACAAATTAAACGATTTCTAAACACCTTTACATTAAGAAATAGACTTGCAGAGGTTGCAAAATTATCTGACTTCAAAATTGATATTCTTGCTAAATTGATGGTATTGGAATATGCTGAAACTAGCTTATTTAAGGAGATATATAATTGGCAGTCTACGCAGAAAGGTGAACCGAAAGAAATAATTATTCTTGAAAAGTTGGCCAGCGAAGAAAACACAGAAGAAATCAAAAAACAGTTTTCACCAGCATGGACCTCAGAAAAAGTACTAAAGTGGCTTAACGCTGAACCAAAACTTACAACAGAAGATTTAAGAGATTATTATTGGATTTCGAGAGACCAACTATCTACGACAATCAGTGGAGCATCACTAATATCGCCACATATTAGGAGTTTAACAAAAAAATTGATTGATCCCGGTTCTGGAAGTATATTAACTAATACTATTAGGCAGGAAGTAATTGGAAAACTAAATGATACAGATATGGAAACATTACTGTCATTGCTTGAAAAAGAGTTAATTAAATCTCCTGAAAATGATAATATCCATAAAGTATTTATTGAAATGATGGCTCAAAATTCTACAGAAGCATTGGATGCCTTTAAAAGAGTTATAAAGAAAATTGATCATAATAAAATTCCTTGGAACTTGGCAAATGAATTAAAATTAGCTGCCAATTCAAATGAAAATATAAAATCATTATATAGTCTTTTTGATAAAAATTCATCAATTAATAAAGCACTAAATCGAAAATAATAATGGGGACAACACAAAGAATGACACCTGGTGTTACAGGCGAGCCTAATTGGAAGGATTTAAATAAATCCATCACTAATATTTCCAAGACGGTTGAGAAAGAGAAAGAACTAGAAAATGATGAGAATATTAGTCCCGATGATGAAGCAAAACAATATAAATTAATTTCAGAAAGAAGATCAGCCCATCTAAAATCCACTTTTAGAAATCTTGTAAAAACAGGAGGAGGTCGTTCCAAAATAAGTAGTGGCAAATCCACCTCTATTGGAAAAGCTGGAATTAAGTCCGCAGGAAAGATAACCAGTTTCTTTGTGGGTATTGGGAGTAATGGCTTACAACAAACCTTAGTTGATATCGGATTTGGTTCTTTACAAGGCAAAACTTTTCAGGAAGTTTTGGATTTCCTTCTTGTATTTTGTACAGAATCAAATGAGGGAATGGATGAAACTGCTGCTAATAATGCTTCTTGTGAAATAATGAAAGAACTTGCAGAACTAGCTGGGAATAATATAGATAGATTTGAAGAATTAGTTAAAGAATATGTAGATGGAAAAGGATTGTCAAATATACTTTGTAAGTTTTGGGGTATATATGTTTTTGAACATCTGTCTCAAAGATTCGAAGAAAAAGTAAAACAACAAAAAGGAGTAGAAATAGGAAAGGAAACTTTTAAAATAATCAAAAATGATATCTTAGGCCAAGTGAAAGTTCTAAACACTCAAAGACCTGTTGCTCAAATTGACTGGAATGGACAAGCAGGAAAAAAAGAAATAGAAAAAATATTTGATTCTGTAATTAAAATTATCTGTGATGAAAACAATTAATATTGGTAAACTTACCTATGATGGATCTTCCGGCGTTGGTCATATAAATATTGTTGATACTTCTGGAGGAAATTCTACTCTAAATATTGATTTTGAAACTTTATTACCATTCTCACACCTCGTTAGTAAAGATATTTTAGATTTTTTCACAATAAGTGCCTCTGTATATGGAGTTGACAGGTTTGTTGCAAGAAAACAAAATTCGGTGGATGGTTGGTCAAGAGAACTAAAAGTTAATTTCCCTGTTCATAATCCTACCAAATGGAATACATGTAAGGTAGAGATAAATAGATTGTTATCTTTCTTGACAGGAGATTACTGGGATGTTGATTTTAGAAAAGAAACAATTATTTTACCTGAAGTAGCTTTAGAAAAAAAATATTCAGTTCCATTCGCACAAGTTAATTTGTTATCTGGTGGGTTGGATTCATTAATTGGAGCACTGGATTTTCTTAAGCAGAATCCCCGACACAAGATTTTATTCGTTTCGCATTATGATCCACAAATGCACGGCCCTAAAGGAGACCAAAAAGAGCTGATATCAGAGATTGAAAAAATTTATCCGACACAATTCGAATATGTTCCTTCACTCAGAGTATCATTAGAACATACAAACGTCAATAGAGAAACGACTTTTAGAAGCAGATCTCTTTTGTTTATCGGAATAGCGTTAATGACCGCACAGGCAACAAATACTCAAAATATAATCGTTCCTGAAAATGGTACTGTATCATTAAACTTTCCACTTAGTACATCAAGAAGAAGCTCTTGTAGTACGAGAACGACACACCCTTTTGTTCTGGATAATGTATTGTCAATTTGGAAAATTCTATCCATACCAACTGATATACAGAATCCTTACGAATTTCAAACTAAAAAAGAAATGGTAACTAATTGCACAGACCAGCCCAATCTTACTAAATTAATTGCAATGTCAAACTCCTGTGGAAAACGTGGACACAGAGCGCATTGGGAGGCAGGAAAAAAGACTGCTACCCATTGCGGTATTTGTATGCCTTGTGTATATCGTCAAGTATCTTTACAGGAAACAACTGATGAAACTAGTTATGGAAACTCCATAAATAATTTATTCCCTTTAAAAGAAAAATATAAGAAGGCTCAGGATATAGTAGCACTTCTGGATTTCTTGACAACACCAATAACTAAAGAGGAGATTAAGCAGGAGCTTATTGTAAATGGTGTGAAAAATTTGTCTAAACTTAATCAGTTTGTTGAAGTCGTCTGGCGAACAAGAAAAGAGTTAGAGCAATGGATCAATAAAGTAGGTAGTTCAACAGTCAAATTAAAAGCTGGAATTTAGATGTTAGATACACACTGCCATATTGATTTATATCCCAATCCTCAGACTATTTTAAATGAATGTGAAAGTAATGGATTTCCTATAATTTCAATGACTAATCTTCCGAGCCATTTTGAAATGGGATATCCCTATTTTCAATCTTTAAGAAAGATAAGGATTGCTTTAGGAATGCATCCATTAATGGCAGATTCTCATAAAACAGAATTTAATATATTTTTAAAGAATATTTCCAAAACATCTTACATCGGAGAAGTCGGTTTAGATTTTTCAAAAGAAGGCATATTAACAAAAGAAATTCAAATAGATACTTTTTCTAAAATATTGCAAGTTGTTTCTGGGCAGAAAAAGGTTTTGAGCATCCATTCTAGAAAAGCTGAAAAAGAGGTTCTTGCACTCTTACTAAAAAACAATATAAAATCAGCAATCTTTCATTGGTATTCTGGAGGATTAAACTTGATTGATGATATTATAAATGCAGGATACTTCTTTTCTATTAATCCGGCAATGATCAAGTCTGCATCTGGTAGAAAAATCATATCTAAAATACCCAAACAATTCATTTTAACAGAAACAGATGGTCCTTTTATTATTGAAAATAATGTTCCAATTAAGCCAGGACAAGTGCAAACTGTTATTTCTTTCTTAAGTGATGAATGGCAGTTAGATAAAGTAGAAGTTGAAATAATAATTGAATCAAATTTTCAGAATATTATTCAAAATCTAAAATAAGATAAATCTATTTTAATGTTCAACTAAGGAAAGAATCAATACTTGCCAATTAATGAAATTTATTATTTAACAGAGAGGTCATCTACAATTTCCCAGTATCCATTCCGGGCAGAGCCTTTATGGATAATAACACCTTCTTTTGTCATCTTTTGAAGGTGATATTTAACGCCATCAGGAGTTAAATCTAACACAATACCTAACTCATTACGAGTAATCTTAGGGTTATTGCGGATTTGATCCAGTATCTTATCACGAGTACTCTGTGAAGTATATTTCTCTGCAGCCAATGTTTCATTAATCACTCCCAATATAAACTCAATGAATGGTGTACATCCATTCTCTCCTCCACTAATGGCAATTGCCTGATAATATTCTTTTCGATATTTATAAACAATATTCTCAATAGGTAGGTTCTTAAAAATAGGACGCCAATGACTTAGAATGAGTGTTTGCCAAAGCCTTCCGGTACGCCCGTTACCATCGGAAAAAGGATGTATGAATTCAAATTCGTAATGAAAGACACAACTCCTTATGAGTGGATGTTCATCGGTTTTTCCCAGCCAATCGAATAAGTCTTTTATCAAAAAAGGTACTCGTTCAGCAGGTGGCGCATAGTGTATAATCTCATCACCTGAGGCTACACCAACCCCTTTAGAACGAAAGCTCCCTGCATCGTCAATTAATCCACTTTCCATTATTAGGTGCGCTTTCAACAAATCGTCTACACTATTTGGATTCAACTCATCAAGCAACAAATATGCTTTAATTGCATTCCGGACTTCCTGAACTTCATTTATAGGAGCTATGACCGGTTTACCATCGAGTATTGCTGTAATTTGATCTATACTCAAAGTATTACCTTCAATAGCTAATGAACCTTGAATAGTTTTAATTCTGTTTATCCGATGTAAACGTAATTCTTCTCGTGCATAAAGGTTACCTATTCCCTCACTTATTTTAGAAACAAGGTCTATTATTTTTGTAGTAATCTTATATGGAGGCACATATGTCATAATCTTACAAAGATAGATAGTATTTTTGATTTGGGTAGTTTTATTGGGTAGTTTTTATTCAAAAGCTACCCAATAGTTTCGGATATATATCAAAATAAGGATTAATATGTAAATTAGTGCAAGGTGCAGCTATCTATATATAGATAGCTGCACCTTGCACTAATCTTAAACATTGGAAACGAATAGCTTGTAAGATTTGAAAATAAAATGTATATTTGAATACCGATTAATCACGGTAAGATCTTTGGTTTTTAACGAGTATACATTTTGTTACCCAAGTGTTATCACTAATAGGAACAACATCTGTTATCTCATTGATTATAAGCTAAGAGTTGAGGAGAAATCTAAATCCTCTTTCTCCGCAATAAAAAAAGCCTTATCGAATTGATAAGGCTTTTTTTGTTCATATTCTTAATTTTAACTATATTTTTTAAAGCATACCACCTAAACTATCAGACTATTAATTATTGCTAAACAGGACTTTTTTCTTTTGTATAGCTATAAGCCCATGCTATAAGAATAAATTGCAATGGAAGCCTTAGTATTGCAACTGGTAAATACGGATTATTTTGCTTATAAAAATCAATGGCCATTTGAATATTTGCCGGAAATACCGCAATTAATAACGCAACGGTTAACCAGGCTCCCAGCCTCCTCGTAGGTTTTAATAAAAGTAAAATACCGCAAATCATTTCACATATCCCACTTATTTCTACTAATTCTCTGTGATAAGGTAAATACGGCGGCATAATTTTCATGTATAAATCCGGTACTATGAAGTGATTAATTCCTGCCAACACATACATAACTCCCATTAGGTAATACAATAGTTTTTTCATGTTAATTATAGATATTTAAATTTATATTAAAGGTACATTATAAATATATACAGAGCAGGAAATATATGCTGATATTTTTATTTTATTACCTCAATACTTTATGTACTTTTATCAGTAAAAATATTTTAATGAACTGCAACGTAAAAAATGAACGTATTTTACTAAGTTTTAAGATATATTCATAGCTGTAATATTAATTTCTTACTGATGTATTCTTTAATTTTTACGAACGCACAATTAAGACGAATGAAAAAGTATATATGTTTATATTTTGTGTCATCTACAGTTCTAGCTATATATCTATCTGTCTATCATTTTTTAAAATCACCTTTATTTTTAAATTCAGATCATTTTGCTAACACTACGTTACTAAAAACATAGAGTTCTCTTAGCAGCCATAGCCCCCCACTGCTCTATAACTTTTAACACAGGCTCTAAACTTTTACCAAAATCCGTTAAGTGATAACTCACTTTTAGCGGAGCTTTATTAGTATGAACTGTTCTTACTATTAAACCGTCTGTTTCTAATTCTTTTAATTGTAAACTCAAAGTACGCTCCGTAATCGAAGGAATTTCTTTTCTAAGTTCATTGTATCTTTTTTCTTTTGTAAGATGCATTAAAATAACTGCTTTCCATTTGCCTCCAATATACTTCATGGTAACACTTGTGTTGCAGGGATATTGATTGTTTTTAATGATTTTCATTTTATACTATCTCTTTTGACCGTTATTGCAAAGTTAAAATACTATACTTATGTTTGCAACTATAAAATTGATAGTTTAATTTAATATTTACAAAACATGGATTTTTTAACATTAGCACAAAAAAGATATTCTACTAAAAAGTATACTAAAACCAAAAAATTATCTGAAGAACAGTTAAATGAACTCAAAGAAATTTTGAGATTAAGCCCATCATCTATCAATAGCCAGCCATGGAATTTTATATTTATTGAAAATGACGCGGTTAAAGCAAGTCTGGCTGAAGCTTCCTTTTTTAATGAAAATAAAATTAAAGATGCCAGTCATTTGGTAGTATTTTGTGCAGAAGATAGTATTTCAAATTTCGAAGAACAAATTATTAATCATTTACCTGAAGGTTCACAGGCTTATTACAACCAGTTTATTAAAACAAGACCAGAACAGGAAATTAAAGCATGGATGCAGCACCAGGTATATATTTCATTAGGATATTTTTTAAGTGCATGTGCTGCTATGGGAATAGATTCTACTCCTATGGAGGGTATAGATGCTGTGAAATATGGCGAAATATTAAATCTAAAACATTTAAAACCTTTGTTTGCTGTTGCTATAGGATACAGGGATTCGGAGGATAGTAATCAGCCTTCCTTGCATCCTAAAACCAGACAAGAAAAAGATAAAATTATCACGGTAATAAAGTAAATAAATTCTAACAAAATTTGCCTGAAAGCTACTTATCAGTAACTAATCCGATACCTGCTTTCAGGCAAAATTTATATTTGTATTTTATACTATTATCATTTCTTTAAGGTGACCATCTTTTTCAATAAGAACCATTCCTGTTAATTCCGAAACAATAATTACCTGCTTTCCAATCAGTAGTTTCTTGGGATGTCTTAGTTGTAAAATAATATTTCAAATTATCTTTTTCGGATAATATTTCAATACCTTCTTTATTTTTGGAAAACCGAATCTCGAATCCATTTTCTTTAAGTTTGTTGATAAGAAACTCTATAGTTCTTTCGAGCGAAAACGATATGCTTTTTCTAACATCTAAATTGATATAATCTGGCAGGCTAAAATTAATTACATCTGTTAATTCCTCATTGATAAAATTATACCTTTCTGCATCACAATATTTTTGTTTAAACTGTTTCCAACGTGAGTCATAATTTTTTTTATAATTATGAAACGAACAACCTAAAAAATATAGATTTTCATTATTACATTTTTTGTATTCCGATAAAAACCTTGAATTAATTTTACTATGATACCTCTTTTTTACTTCTTCCGTGTATTGAGGAAAAACCCTGATTTTTTCTGACTTCTCTGAATTTTCCCCACTGCTATCATCAAAATTTGATTTTATTTCTTTAGATTTATATTGCTGTTGCAACAGACTCAATTCTTGTTCTAATTTATATGTTTCTATAAGTACTTTAGGTATCATAGGGCTTACATGCAGTTTATATTCAAATTATCCACCTGTAGTGTGTGTGTTTTTTACACATAATTTACAACAAAGAGATTTAATTCAGTACTGACTTTAGGTTTATCTCGCATACTAATAAATGCAACTTTTCAATTGATATATACAGGGTAATGGTAATACCTAGAATTGTATATACATTCAGTAATGATTATTTACAAAGTTCAGTACGTTTAAATTTGATAAAATATTTATTATATGTTGTATTTTAATTCTCAGACCTATAAAAACCTCTTTAAATAAAGAGTACTAAAAAAGATCAACCATCTTTTCATCTGTTTACAAACTATTTTAAATATAAATTCAAAATAGATTATTATATCATAAAGATATAAATAAATATATATATAGCCAAATATTAATTATATTTATTTGTATTTATATTTGTTTATTTGTTAAATTTCATGTTGAAATATAACATTACAGACGTTCCATCATACTTTAAATTTTAGTATAATTGAAAAAAAGTTTAGGTATATTTGTTTATTATTAAGTCTCTGCATTATGGCAACATTACAAAACGATATTCTTACTTTACAAATAAATTCTCTGGGAGCTGAGCTTTGCAGTATAAAACACAATGATACTGATAAGGAATATATCTGGCAGGCTCATCCTGAGTTTTGGAAAAGACATTCTCCTGTTTTATTCCCTATTGTCGGCAGTTTATGGAATGGAAAATATATAAATGACGGTGAGGAATACTGCATGGGACAGCACGGCTTTGCCCGTGATATGGTTTTTAATTTACTCTCTGACTCTTCTCAGAAAATTAGCTACCAGCTGGAAAGCAACGAGGAGACACTTTCTAAATATCCTTTTCCGTTTAAACTTATTATAAGTTACGGGCTTGAACAAAATTTTGTACATGTGAACTGGGAAGTAGAGAATACAGGTAGTAAGGTTATGCATTTTCAGATAGGTGCACATCCGGCTTTTAACCTGATTGACACAACTGAGATGAGTAAGGGTTATTTGGGTTTTTCTGAAAAGGAGCTTCAGTACATGCTTATTAAAGAAAAAGGCTGTATAGATGTTTCTGAACATTATGTATTATCGCTAAACGAAGGTTTGCTTCCTATAATCTCTACTTTGTTTGACCGTGATGCGCTTATTTTTGAAAAACAAGGAATCTCTTGTATTGATTTGCTCAGCCCTAATAAAAAACCCTATGTACGCGTGCATTTTGAGTCTCCACTGGCTGGAATATGGTCTCCGGCAGGTAAAAACGTTCCGTTTGTTTGTATTGAGCCCTGGTATGGCCGTTGTGACCGGGTAAATTTTTCCGGAGAATTTAAAGACCGCGACTGGATGAACCATCTAAATCCGAATGAAATTTTTAAAGCTAAGTATTCAATTGAGATAATATAAATTAGAAAATAAGTAATATTTTAAGACAAATAAAACTTTTTATGTTTATGATGCAGTCTAAGGCTTATTATTGAGCAGGTAAAAACAATGGCGAACAAAACTGCAAATAGAGTTTCACAAATGTTAAGTCCATCATCTACAGGCGAAAAACCAAAAATTTTATTTAATTTTTCAATTTGAAGAATTATAATTAAAATAAAACTTATAGGTTGTGCTACAATATACATTATACCTCCAGATATCAGTATTTGCTTTACATTAAGTTTTAATTTTTTTTCATTAAAGTATATTAGGGTAAGGAATGCTAAACACATGCCTATAATATACGATAAGGGCAAAGCTATGATAAAGAATATGAATAAACGTAATCCTAAAAACATAGTATTGGTTTTAAATAAGTTATTACCGTTTTATTATTGCATGTAAAAAATTCACCCATTTTTTTGCTTCTTTAAAATTTAAGTTACAATCAAAAATTAATTCTAGCTATACAATTTACTCTATTTTCTATCAAAGGGTATTACCTTTTGTGCTAACAAGCGAGCTTTTAGCTCATCAGCATAATAGTGTGCAAACTTTTCTTTTTCAATAACTGGTATTTTAAAATATGCGTCAAAGCGCCTTTCCCAAAGCTCATTCTCTTCCTCTTCAAGAGCTGTTTTTTCTACTACATTTAAATAATGTACATAGTGCCCTATTTCATGAAGCAAGGTTCTATAAAGTTGTGTGTTTCTAATATATTCCAATTCATAGTCTGCAAGGTAGTATTTTCCATTATCAATAATCTTATGACCGTCTTGTTGTAACCTGCTTATTTCTTTTTGATCTTCAATCGAAAGTTTCTTCTTCCATTTAAACTTCTTTTCATAATCAATTGCATCTAATATAATTGCAGGATAATATTCATTCTCATAATCATATGAATAAATTAATCTACCCCATACGGGCGATAAAATTTCCTCTTTTCTTTTAGGTTGACGAAAAATCACATATTTAAGCTCTCCTAAATCCTGAGGTGGAATTTCATTTAGTAAAGTTACAACATCATTTACTGTACAAGCGTGTTCTGATGTTTTACGTGTTTCCTCTACTATAAAAACAAATTCATTATCTTTAATGTTTTTATGTATTTTTTTATGATTCCCTATTCGCTCATAAAATGATTTTCTTGCTAAAACCGTAGATCCTGGTATAACTAATTTATTGTTTTGTCCAGCTCCTTGTTTAGCTGTTCCAATATTTCTATTTCTTCGTGTAGGATTATACATATTTAATCAGAAAAATTCTACCCTCTACCTTTCAGAACCTCTTCCATAAGGCGTACTTTATCGCGTTCAGTTTCCAAGAGTTTATCGTATAATTCTACAATTTTATCTACGGTATTGAAAGTTGGGTAATTTTGATTTGCTACAGCATTATATTTAAAATCCGTAAATGTATTTGCAACAATATTTACCGTTGTTCCTTGTTCCAGCTCAATAATAGCTTCTACAGGAATATTAAGTGCTTTAGCAATTTTCTCCAAAATTTCCGCATCTAGCTTTTCTTTCTTTTCAAGCTCTAAATACTCTTGTTTATTAATTCCTAATTTTAGTGCAATTTCAGATACTGGTATATTTAGATGTTCTCTAATTGATTTTATTACTTTTCCTTGTAAACCCTTTTCATTATCGACAATAAAATTTTTTATAAATTCATGTTTTATATCTACCATTTTTTTATTGTTCAAATTTTCAATAACTTCTATAGGTACTTGAAGAATATCTGCGATTTTCATTAGAGTTTTTTTATTATCAAATTCTTTACGTTCAATTTCTGATATTGACTGTTGTGTTATATCTAACTCTATAGCTAAGAACTCTTGTTTATAACCTAAGAGCTCTCGAATACGTTTAATGTTTCTTTCATGATGTATATTTAAATCCGGTTTAATCATCTTTACAAATTTAAAATTTATTTATCAATAAGATAAAAATTAAACTACAATATATTACCTGTTTTATACAGGTTATTTAGAGTTAAGAATAAGACCAAGAGATTATAAAATATCAATATATATTTATTGATAAAAGTACAACATAATGTTTTGACTTAAAAATTAGATTCCTATTGAGAAATAAGAAAATGAGCTATGAACTGATATTTTCAATCTATTAGTAATGAATAAAACTACGCACTCATCTAATTTGAATTTTTTGAAAGGTCATTAAGTTAGATAATATATCTTATAATCTGAAATTAAATTGTGGTATTAACTATTTATATCCTGTTTTGCTTGTCTAAATATTAGAATGAGCAAATATTCCTTAATTGGCATAAGCTATTTATATATGAACAAAATATATTTGATTGAACTAATTAATGCACGCTTATTGGTATATTAAAAGTATATAGCACTAAAAGATTTTTTTGAATTTATTATAACTAATTTAATGTTCTAAATTAACGCTAAACTTATTGAAGAAAGCTGTCTAATACACAGCTTTTTTTATATATCATTTCCTTTTAAAATACATTTAAAAAAATTTAGCTTCATTTTTTTCACCTAGTTTATAAAAGCAGAATAAATAGTCCTATTACTATAATTAAAAATTCTAGTAAATAAAATGCATAGGTATTATTTACTAAGAACCTGACTACAACATCAAGCAATAAAACAAACAATGCCATTGCCAGTAGTGTTGAAAATCGTAAAAATTGAATAAAATATGGACTTGCTGAATTTGTTAAAGTAAATCCCATCCATACAAATACAACTGAGAATATGTTTAGTGGCGATATTTTGTATTTTTTGATTTCCATAGGTAATTAGTATTAGTTAGCGTTTAAAAAAATATAATAATAAAATTTATGTAGCACCTTTTTATACAGGTAAATTGTATGGTGTTTAACATAATTTGACATCTATATCTGGCATTATCTCTCTTTTTGTTTTTGTGCACATGAGGCCACAGAGATAAATTTAGACAGCTAAAGACAATTAATTACTAAATATAAGAAAAATTATTTATATAATTAGGATACATGAATAAAATTATATAGTAATTAGAGATTTATATTTTTTCTTAATTATCAATATAATCTATTTACCGATATACAAATTTTATTTTATACTATTTAGTTGAGCATGCTTTTTGGCATATTAATTAATAGAAACGCTAAAAGATTTTTTTATAGAATCAAATTATTATAATTACAATTAACACTAAAACTTATTGAGGAAAGCTGTCTAACCCGCAGCTTTTTTTATTTTATCTTATTTTAATTTATCTGCACTATATTTCCCAAATAAAATCATCTTTCACAAATCGTTATAATACAAGCTATTATACTCAAACCTAAACCTATGTAAGAATAAACCAAAGAGTTAGTTTCTATGATTTTTTTATACTTTTAATTTAAAATTAACAAAATATTGTGCGATTTATCAGATAAATTTATTATTTTTGTTTTCATATACAAATACATTTAATTAAAGCGCTCTTTATAAGGTTAATAAATTAATAATAAATACAGTTAAATCCTGCTTTTTTTAAACAGGATTTAACTTTTTTTAACAATCAGCACCTCTTCATTAATCTCTTTTGCCTTTGTCTGTTTACTATATCAATTCGAGTTATATATAAATATATAAATATTATTATATTCGGTTAATTCTGTATACTTTTTGATATTTGTTATATAAGAAATGACAAAGATATTTTCACACTTTTTTATAGTAATTTAATTTTTATTTGCACTAACAAATTAGAGAAAGCTGTTAATTTTTAACAGCTTTTTTTATTTGTTTAAAACTTTATTAAAGAAAATATTTTTATATAGAAATTTTTAATCTATCAACCAAATTATTAAATACTCACAACAATATGATTATCAATTATATAAAAAATCAGTCTATTAATTATATTGTTTAATTATAAATTTAAATATATTTAGTTCTCTAAAGATCCCCAATTTTATATTTTTAATTAACATTATACAAAAAAAAATCATTATTTATATTTATCCTATAGTTTTAACATCTATTTTTTTTATCTTATAAAGGATAAAAAAAGTATTCTTATTGAATATTTTAAGTCATTATCTTTATAAAAATGTTAGATTTTACGGTTTTCCTTTTTTTATATGTTATTTTTCTCTGTTATTTTGCATCATAGAAAAACTTTATTGCGAACGCAAACAACTAATTAATTTATTAACACTACGATTTTTATTAAGGAAAGCTATTTAATGGCTTTCTTTTTTTTATAAATGTTTTTGGATCAGATACTAATTGTAATTTTTATTAACTCTAAACTCAGACTATAATCTAAAACTTTAAGAACATTAATTTTTTAAACAATTAAATCACTGATAAACAATTAATTGATGTATAATTTAAAAAATTTAAATAAAATATTATTATGAATTTTTAGCTCATATATTATTTTATTCTTACCTTTATCTTGTCTTAAGAGAATTTTGATTCTTTTAAGTCGTATAAATTTAAAATGAGATTTAATCCTGCTTATAATAAGCAGGATTTTTTTATATATTCAGATACTATTTATTTACTTAAATTGATAGGTTGAGGGTATCAGATATGAATCAAACCTTATTTCTCCTTCATATAACCATTTTAGTGTCTTATCATCGATATATTTTTGTAACTGATTTTTTACCTCATTTACTCCCTTATCCCTAAGGATGAGTTAGAGCTGTTGGATCTGTTGAATAAAGAACCTTAAAACAAAAACCCCGCTAAATGCGGGGTTTTAACATATTTGTAATCATATATTTATATAATATAATAAAATAACTTATCAATACTTCTTATACATTACTCTAATTCTTCTAAAATATATTCCTCATAATTATTATCCTTGGTTTCGTTTAAATATCTTTCTAAGTAAAATTTACCTTTAATGTCATTTGCTATTATTCCGATAAATCTTATACTAGCAATAGCTATGTACGAAGACATGTTATCTATATCTAAAAATAATATAGGATATGTTTTAATGATAAATTCTTCATTGTTATTTTTATATGGAAAAAATGCTGGATAGCAATAAAAAAGGTCTATTAATGTGTAAATACCAAAGTCATATCTACAACTTATCATTTTACTAATATTATCAATATAATAAGAATAAAAATTACGATGAAAACATTCTGATATTACACCATAATCATCACTAAAAAAATGATAAACATTAACTATATTAAATAGAAACTCATCTGAATAATTAGTACTTAAATCCTGAAAATATAGATTTATTTCTTCAATAAATTTTTCAGGATATTTTTCTATATATTTTTTTTCTTTGTCTGTTAAGGACAATGTCTTATTCTCTATTATTTTAATTAATATACTCATTTTTAATTTGTTTTAGTTTCTATAATTTTAGGAGGCTCAATTAATAATTCGTTAAACATATATGTATTTGTACCATAAAAACTAAAATTAATAACTTTATCCATATAAGTTTTAACACTTTCATTTTTTAATAGTGAGTCCTAGACGTTGAGAATGCCCTACAGTTACTCCTGGACCATAGGGTATAGATATCATATTTAATAAGACTTTGGAACCAGGCCTAACTGTATATTCTACTATTAAATTATATTTACAGCTACTTCCAAAATCATATAACGCTTTCAGTGCATAATCTAATCTAGTTGTTACAAAAGGTCCTTCTCCCATATAATTTCCTTTTTTATCTGTTCTTTGCATCAATGTTCCCTCTGTCCTATTGTACTCACTAAAAGACATAGCTCTATAGAATTTTCATTTCTTGAAGAACTTTCTTCATTAGATTTAGCTACAGCTTTTCCTAAAACTCCTGCATGTTGTTTCTCTAAGAATGCTTGCTCACCATTATTTAATTCCGTGGAATGAAGTAAAGCGCCTACAGTAGTGCGTGGAATCATAGTCGTTACATTTATAACATCTAAAGCAAATGATTTCTATGTGTAACTTGTACTTCTTGAAAAAGTACCGGAAGAAGTACCAGAAGCTGTTCCTGCAGTGACTTCATTTTGTTTTCCATTCGGATCTACATACCTTATTGGATTCTGATAACAATATCCATAGATATTATGGTTAAACGAGTTATATACTCCTCCGTTATGCTGACCACTAATATAATGCTCAACTTCCATAATTGGATTATAACCGCTTAGATAACCAAACACTCTCCCCCGGATTATAGTATCTAGCTCCGTAGTAATAAAGACCTGTTTCCTCATCCAACTCCTTACCGTTACATACAAAAGGGTGATTCCCTTCGGTTTTTACTTTTTTCTAAAAAACTCTTACTCCTGTTTAAATATCTAAACAAGATTATAGTAAACCATTTCAATCAACTCTTTTACCTGCCAAAGATACTATTTTAAGATAAACCCCGAATAAAAGTCCCGAGACTTTTCAACTCTGTAGAATGTGTTGTCAGCGACCTGCATTTTTATTTAATTTAATCACTTTTTACCATGACAACACAAAACAAGTCTTCAAACCAAAACCTTAACCTTAAAGACTTCTTAGTTACTCTTGAAAAACTAAAAACCATTACCGACTACGAGAACTTATGCTTTACTCTTAAATCCCTCTGTAAAGTTACCCAAACCGCTTTACTGGCTGATCTATCCTTCCCCAATTACACCAAACACTACCAATGGGATATTTATAATATTCTCCAACTTATTCGCTAGCTTGTTCCTAAAGACGAGTTTGAGTTGTTGGATTTGCTTAATAAAGAAGAGTAAAATTAAAAACCCCGCTCGATGAGCGGGGTTTTTCTTTTAAAATTACCATTAATTTATTAGTAGTCATAAGATAATTTTATCTTGAAAAATCACCTTACTAAAACTTCTGTCATATCACCACCCATTAATCTTTTCAAATCATAAGATAAATTGACATTATTTACAAACTCATCTACCTTAATACTATCCATATTACTTTTTTCATTCAAAATATCCTTAGGTATCCAAAAAAATTTAGATAGTTTAAAATCATTATTTACAAATAAAAATATATCTTTTGCTATAATTTCAATGTCAAAAATATCTTTTGTTTTACCTATACTTTCTCCCCCAAAATACATTGACTCTTGATCGCTAGAAATATCCGAATTAAATCTCAAAGCTTTTATTCCTAAAGCCACTATATAAGAATAGTCTAAATACATTAAATACTTCTCCTTATTAAATTCATGTTCAGATACACCTAGATTAATATAAGGTATTATTAAATTTTCTTTATTTTTAAGAATAGTACCAAAATATGCTTCAAGAGTATCTACAGGTTCGTTTTCTATTTTATATTTTTTCACTTTCTACTTCTTTTGCAAAATTATTTCATTAATTTGTCCTTGTATTGGTTTTCCACCTGTTGTCTTATAACCTTGATTCATTACATTTTAGTTTTACTCATAATTTTATAATTTTCCAATCCTTCTGCTGTTCCTTTCCATATTTTATTAAAAAATTTATTAGACATAGTTCCTCTGACTGTCACAGTTCCTCCTTGTTCTAAAGAAGGTAAAATATGTTTAAGAAATTCTGCCTGAGAATTATTTGCAATAATATTTTTAACAGACCCTGCTCCAAACCATTTACTAAAATTCGCTACATCATCTGCTATTCCTATTTTTGCCATCATATCATAATTTATAAATCCCTTCAACTCCGTAACTGCTCCTCCGAATAAATCAACTTGAAACCCTGTAAGTTTAACAACATTTCCAATTCCCACACCTGCAAATCTCAAACCTATCCCAGCTGCCTTAAATGCCAACATCCAATAAAGCATACTTTCTGTTTCCGAAAAGAAATTTTCCAAAGCGGAATCATATTGTTTCTTTTCAACTAAACTAGTTCCAAATGCCTTATTCCAAAACCTTATTGTCCAAGCATCAGTATTTTTATGATATAGAGTTCCACCTAATCTTTCTAGTTCTTTATAACGATTAACATCAGGTTTTGTATCTCCTACATATGTCCATCCATTTATTGGGGAACTAGACGACTGAATAAATCCTTGGTAATTTATAAACCATCCTATTGGTAGATCATTTGGTTCTATACCCGTTGGATCTGTATATCTTATCGGATTCTGGAATGTATAAGCATAAGGACTAATATTTGGGCATTTCTCAGCCAACGGATCGACTGACAACCACACAGATTCCCTTGGATTGTAATATCTGGCACCGTAATAGTAAAGACCTGTTTCCTCATCCAACTCCTTACCGTTGCACACGAAAGGATTTATTCTTTTAGTTTTTACTTTTTTCTAAAAAACTCTTACTCCAGTCTGTATAACTAAACAAGGCTATAGTAAACTATTTCAATCAACTCTTTTTACCTACCAAAGATACTATTTTAGGATAAAATACAAATATAAGTCCCGAGACTTTTCTACCTTGGTAGATTCTGTTTGCAGCGACCTGCCTTTTTTTTAATTTTTAAATCTTTCTATCATGCAAACAGAAAACAAGTCATCCAATGAAAAACTAAACCCTAAAGATTTCTTAGTTACTTTAGAAAAACTAAAATCTATTCCCGATTACGAGAATTTAGGTTTTACCCTTAAATCTCTTTGTAAGGTTACCCAAACCGCTTTATTAGCGGAAATTTCTTTTCCTAATTACACCGAACATAACCAATGGGACATTTACAACATCCTTGCTCTCCTGCGCTCGCTTATCCCTAAAGACGAGTTAGAGTTGTTGGATTTGCTCAATAAAGAACCTTAATACAAAAACCCCGCTAAGTGCGGGGTTTTTCTTTTTAATATTTACTGAATTTTTGTCTATAATTTTTGAATGCAGTCTACCCACTCGAGTTTTTTTTGTTATTTAATATAGATAATTTTAGAAATGCTTATTATTGTTATATTCATTAAAAAACAATTCTATGTATTTACTTTTTTCTATTTATAACTTTGTACACTAAAATAATTGAAATTAAAAGTATAATTAATCCATCTATAAATAAATTAAATAAAGAAAATCCATATTGTTTTACTCCATCTACATAGACCTCGTGATAAAAATTGAATGGCAAACCAACGTTTCTTATAACATAACGATCTTTCAATATTAAATAATCAATAATATTTACAGATACAAATATTATAAAAAAAACAATTATAATTTTAAAAAAATTCCATTTCATAATTCTATATTTTAATGCGCAGGAAACCTCATTATAGATGGTGCTCTCCTTTTTGCAGAATTTCTCTTTGATTGCTCTGTATCATTCACAACAGCACCTTTACTATTGACAGACAGATTGCCATAAATACTAACAATACCTGACTCTTGAGAAAAAACTTTCTTGGGAAGTATCTTACCATCCTGCTGAGTAACCATATAAACATTACCCAAACCAAACCAACTAGAATCAAAGTCTCCCTTATAAGTATAAGAACCTCCCGAATATCCGGCCATACCAGACGAATATTTCACGTTAGAATAATTTAAAAAATTCGAAGCAAAAGGTTCTGTATTACAACCATAAAAAACAGCTATACTACCATTAGGATCAAAATTCCAATCAATCAACCCCCATCCTTCAGGAGATAATTGTCCCCTATCGTCAAATACTCCAGTCTCTAATCTCAAATTATATTGTCCTAAGGTTACCAATTCACCAACCGGTCCATCTGTACCACCATGCCAAAAAAATGAAGCTTCAACGGTCATTCCATATCCTTCTTTTCTAGCCTTTTGAACCTCGCTCTCAACAACTTCTTTTAGTTTCCCTAGATCTTTAACTGTCAACTCTACAACTTTGTCTTTAGGATTATTTTTTTTGATTTCTTTAGCTCTTGTTTTCAACGCATCTACAAAATCTCCCGCCCCACCTGTGTGAATTAAAAAATGTACATTACCAGGTGGATCTCCTGCCCCATTCTCTGGCATCATTCCGGTAGGATCAATATATTTAACTGGATTATTAAACGTATACGCATAAGGACTTACACTCGAATATTTTTCTGCCATAGGATCCACGCTTAAGAATATACTCTCCCTTGGATTATAGTATCTCGCTCCGTAATAGTAAAGACCTGTTTCCTCATCCAACTCCTTACCCTTACATACGAAAGTGTGAATTCCTTTGGTTTCTACTTTTTTCTAAAAAACTCTTACTCCAGTTTGTATAACTAAACAAGTCTACAGTAAACTATTTCAATCAACTCTTTTACCTGCCAAAGATACTATTTTAAGATAAAATTTAAAAAAAAGTCCTTAGACTTTTCTACTCTGTAGAATGTGTTTGCAGCGACCTGCCTATTTTTTAACCCTTAATCTTTTTTATCATGACAACCCAAAAAAAGTCTTCCAATGAAAACCTTAACCCTAAAGACTTCTTAGTTACTTTACAAAAACTTAAAACCATTCCTGACTACGAGAATTTAGGGTTTACACTTAAGTCCCTTTGTAAGGTTACGCAAACCGCCCTACTAGCGGAAATCTCTTTCCCTAATTACACGGAACACACCCAATGGGACATTTACAACATTCTTGCTCTCCTACGCTCGCTTATCCCTAAAGATGAACTCGAACTCTTAGACCTACTCAATAAAGAAAAGTAAATAAAAAACCCCCGCTCGATGAGCGGGGGTTTTCTTTTTATTTCATTCTAATGTCCTAACTAAATACAACCTTGACTTCAATGAAGTAATTAATTGTCCATTTTTTAAATATTTAACACTTGGACTTTGCATTATAAAAAAAACACTCTTGTTAATATCTTTACCCATCACAAAATATCTACATTCTAAAGTATCTAATTTTAAGGTAAATAAAGTACTATTTTCCCCAAAGCTTTCACCAATTCTAATTCCATTATTAAATATGCCTTTCCTTGTTATACTTATATGGATAGTTGTATCTTTATTTATATTAATAACAGAATCTCGCTTGCCCTCTACACGTTTAGTAATTATTATTTTCCTAATATCCCATTCACCAAGCAATGCTTCAAATTTATTGATATTAGAACTCCCTTCTGTAAAAGGTAAATACATCTTTTCTATAACAGGCTCACTCTCTTTAAAAGTGTTTTCATTCTTATGAGAACATGAAATAAAAAAACAAAATAAAATAAATAATATTAAATTATACTGTATCATCTTACACCTATATTACTATTAAATTCTTTTATCATATCTACTTGATCTTTAACATCAACAGATTCATACATCTTATCTTTAACATCAGGCACAACTGGCCTATAAAGTTTAGCATCTTTTAAATCTGACATTCCTCCTATAGTTCTATTGTATAAAAGAATATCCTTTAGACTTCCATAATAAGCTTTTTCATCTCCTGCAAAATAACTCTCCCACACCAATTTACCATCTTTTTTTACTGCTTCCATAATATGTCCTCCTCCTTTCCATAAGTAAACATCTCCTTCTTTATAATTACTCACTCCTTTCATTTCTTGATAACCTGATGCTTTTAAATATTTACCGACATCTCCTCCTGGTATTAAATATACCCCACCAGTTAAGACACAACCAAAACAATTGGTTGAATAATCCATATCATTTTTATCAATTAGCTTTCCATTAGTATATTTTACAGTATATAATGCCGGCAAAGTAGCATTTCCTTTATTTAAGCTTAATACTTGAGCATAAACGTAATCATTGAACGTTTCACCATTCCCTATTGGCTCCATCGTTAATTCTCCACCTAGCAAATATTCTCGTTTATTCCCATTTAATACATTTGATCTAGCCTGTTTACCATTAGGATCTACTAACACAATCGGATTCTGATAACAATAACCATAGGTATTGTGATTAACGAGTTATAAACTCCTCCGTTATGTTGACCATCAATGTAATACTCAACTTCCATCACCGGGTTGTAACCGCTTAATGGATCGGTAGATAACCAAACGCTCTCCCTCGGATTATAGTATCTGGCACCGTAATAGTAAAGACCCGTTTCCTCATCCAACTCCTTACCGTTTCATACGAAAGGATTTATTCTTTCAGTTTTTACTTTTTTCTAAAAAACTCTTTTTACTGTTTAAATATCCAAACAAGGCTTCAGTAAACTATTTCAATCAACTCTTTTACCTGCCAAAGATACTATTTTAAGATAAAATTTAAAAAAAAGTCCTGAGACTTTTCTACTCTGTAGAATGTGTTTGCAGCGACCTGCCTTTTTATTTAACTTAATCACTTTTTACAATGCAAACACAGAATAAGTCATCCAATGAAAACCTGAACCCTAAAGACTTTTTAGTTACTTTACAAAAACTAAAATCTATTCCCGACTACGAGAACTTAGGCTTTACCCTTAAATCCCTCTGTAAAATTACCCAAACCGCTTTATTAGCGGAAATCTCCTTTCCTAATTACACAGAGCATACTCAATGGGACATCTACAACATTCTTGCCCTCATTCGCTCCCTTATTCCTAAAGATGAACTTGAACTCTTAGACCTACTCAATAAAGAAAAGTAAATAAAAAAACCCCGCTAATGCGGGGTTTTTCTATTAATTATATGTCTGTCTAAATTTTGGGATAGTCTAAGATTAGGGTAATTAATGTTTATAAAATTATTTATTATTCTACTCTATTTCTCCCTCTATATTCTTTAATTGTCTTGTCAAAAGCATCTTTCTTAGCTTCTAAATTATATTGAGTCCCTATAATAAATAACTTTGCCAAATAAATTATTAATAAAAGCATTAATAACAATATTATCAAACCTAATATTTTTTTTCTTTTTCTAATCTTCATATATACTTTTATTTGTTACAGGTAAAGTATTTGAAGAACCTACCCCAATTAAATTTTTATAATTTCCTCCTTCTCTAATAGAATTTAAATCTGCTTTTGTATCATTAGAATTAATTTTTTTTGCTCCATCTAAGGCTTCGTTTGTAGTAAATCCAATACCTACCATAAAATACCCCCACATAAAATTACCTTCATCCATATAATTATATGCTCGATTCCCTCCTCCTTGATTAATAAAAAGAGGTCCTTTATCAGTAAATATTTCTGTACTAGTCCAGGTTCCTCCTTCTCCAACATCTGCTAACATCCTAGGTAAAGAATATGCTGAAGGATCCATCTTTCCTCCATTAGATTGAGTTAAAGCTTTATAATTTCTAGATATCCAATTCATTTTCTCAATACATGACTCTTTCTCATGAAAATCAATCCAATCAGAAGTCATTGCATATATAAAAGTATGCTCTTTAAATTTAGAACCAAACTTTTTCATATTATAATTAATTGCCGCTACATCTGTTTTTGGATCATTAAATACATAATGTGTTTGTTGCTTAGTTTTTGAATTTTCTATTACTAAAAAATCTTCTCCTGCTTTTTTATCTACCCTAACAAATTTTCCATTTTCATCAAATACATAATCATCTGTTCCTTTCATCCCTGTAGGATCAATAAATTTAACTGGGTTTTGATAACAATACTGATACGAAGTCATTGTTTGTTCAAAGAGTGGATCCACTGACAACCACACACTTTCTCTCGGATTATAGTATCTCGCTCCGTAATAGTAAAGACCTGTTTCCTCATCCAACTCCTTACCGTTAAATAAGTAAGGGGTATTCCTTTGGTTTCTACTTTTTTCTAAAAAACTCTTACTCCAGTTTGTATAACTAAACAAGGCTATAGTAAACTATTTCAATCAACTCTTTTACCTGCCAAAGATACTATTTTAAGATAAAATTTAAAAAAAAGTCCTTAGACTTTTCTACTCTGTAGAATGTGTTTGCAGCGACCTGCCTTTTTATTTAACTTAATCCCTTTTTACAATGCAAACACAAAAAAAGTCATCCAATGAAAAACTAAACCCTAAAGATTTCTTAGTTACTTTACAAAAACTAAAAACCATTCCTGACTACGAGAACTTAGGCTTTACCCTCAAATCCCTCTGTAAAATTACCCAAACCGCTTTATTAGCCGACCTCTCTTTCCCCAATTACACGGAACACAACCAATGGGACATTTACAACATTCTTGCTCTCCTACGCTCGCTTATCCCTAAAGATGAACTCGAACTCTTAGACCTACTCAATAAAGAAAAGTAAATAAAAAAACCCCGCTAAGTGCGGGGTTTTATCATATTAATTTAGAGAGAAGATATATTTACATCTTTTCTACTCTAAATTTTAATGTATCTATTTTTATGAGAGTTGAGCGAGACTCTCCTGTTTCAGTAACAGCAGTAGTACTCCAGGGATAGTAAATAGAATCATTTTTTATAATAAATACTCTTTGTAATATTCCCCAAGACATCTTTTTTGTCTTAGCACAAGAGGTAAATACAAAAAATACATCTCTTATAATTCCTCCTTTAGACTCTATCTTACAGGGACAATCTTTATTCATATTATAGCATTCTACAAAAGGTGGGGAATACCATAAAGTATCTCCTTTAGATGATATTTTAGGAGGTTCTTTATAATTATATACTTCCTTGAACTTATTTCTTACATCTGAGGGTAATTCACGATAGTTTATTTCTGTGTAATCATCATTTCTAACCGGCCAAAACCATATAATAAATGATGTACAGAATATAAAAACTAACAAAAGTATAATTACTGATTTCTTTACTTTCATAATATAATTCTTTGTTATTTCAAGTCTTTCTCTACCTTAGGATACCAAACATTTACATTTGCGTCTGCATGTCCACAATGATTAGACATTCCACAACCAAACATATCTGTTTTCAACTGATCTTTATACTCTATCCGTGAATTTGCATCTTGATAAAATTCATTCGTCAAAGCGCCTGAACCTGTAATTCCCTGACCTGCTCCACCTACAAGATCGGCTTTCGAATCTACTTGAATGGAATTAATATGAAGCTGTTCCATGGGTGTAAAACTATATGCCGACTCATTAACTATGGTAGGAACGTTAACCATCACTAAGTTTATAGTAGGTATCTCATCTAACTCTCCTTTGCTTACCATTAAAGATAGGGCTTTATATACATCTTTTGCTACTACTCTGGCTACTTTAGCTCCATGACTATGACCTCCAATGGCAATACCTTTCCCTCTGTATTTCCCTCCTGAAATATTACTCTTGATGGATTTTATAACATCTTTTGCTATTCTATGCCCTGTACTAATCCTTCCTTCTTTTCCGTTCCAAAATGCATTATCTCTACTGTACAAACTTCCTGACCATCCCCATGAATAAAATTTCCCAAACCTTGCTTTAAATTTATTTTCAAAACTTCCTTTAAAATAGGTATTTGCATCCCAATCACCGGTTCCATGCATAAAATGCGCTTGCTTCCCATTCGGATCTACCATTGTTACAGGATTCTGGTAGGTATAACCATAGGTATTATGGTTAAACGAGTTATAAACTCCACCATTATGCTGACCGTCAATGTAATGCTCGGTTTCAAAGATTGGATTATAACCGCTTAACGGGTCGGTAGATAACCACACAGACTCCCTCGGATTATAGTATCTAGCACCGTAATAGTAAAGACCTGTTTCCTCATCCAACTCCTTACCCTTACATACGAAAGTGTGAATTCCTTTGGTTTCTACTTTTTTCTAAAAAACTCTTACTCCAGTTTGTATAACTAAACAAGGCTATAGTAAACTATTTCAATCAACTCTTTTACCTACCAAAGATACTATTTTAAGATAAAATACAAATGAAAGTCCCGAGACTTTTCTACTCTGTAGAATGTGTTGTCAGCGACCTGCCTTTTTTTTATTTAACTTAATCCCTTTTTACCATGACAACACAAAACAAGTCTTCAAAACAAAAACTAAACCCTAAAGACTTCTTAGTTACTTTACAAAAACTTAAATCTATTCCTTACTATGAGAACTTAGGTTTTACCCTCAAATCCCTCTGTAAAATTACCCAAACCGCCCTGTTAGCGGAAATCTCGTTTCCCAATTACACGGAACACAACCAATGGGACATTTACAATATCCTTGCCCTTATTCGCTCGCTTATTCCTAAAGATGAGTTAGAGTTGTTGGATTTACTTAATAAAGAACCTTAAAACAAAAACCCCGCTAATTACTTAGCGGGGTTTTTATTAAAATTATCTCTTTGTAAATATATTTAATTACTATCCATTATAAAATCCACTCCCATACCAAACAATACAACATAATATTATTAATAAAATATCTATAATACCTATAAATAAATAATACCATTTCATTCCATATATTGAACAAAGGAACATTGATATCACAAAAGAAATTATGCTACTAAATAATATAACTTTAGCAAAAAGATTTAAATACTGAGCATAAAACAATTCTTGATACTTTTTATCCTTCTCTATGATTAGACCTCCTTCATATACTTGAGACAAAACATTACCTTCTTTATCAAAAGTTTGACTTACTAATATTCTAGTGCTACTACGATCTTTAAAACTAAAATAAAACCCTATAGATATTATTAATATCAAATTAATTATTATATAAAATACTTTCATAATTATTTATTTTTATAAGGAACAACATTATTTTTATAATTAACAGTATTACTTTTTGTAGACCCAGAGTATTTGCTCACGTTATTTAAAAATGTAGTCCAATGAGCAGTCTGCGCATCATACCCAAAACTACTAATAAAACTATCATACCCCATCCAAGCAGAAAAAGTTCCTACTCTTAAGTTAGAAGATATTTTAAAAGTAACATTATTTCCCGTCCCCGATGCTGTAAAAGTAATAGTTCCAGCCTCTGGATGTCCTTTCCATGTCTGAAACATCATACTATAAATGCACTTATCATCATCCATATATGAGTTCATTACTGTTACGCCTGTATGAGTCATCCCTATATATATATTACCTTTATTATCTGCTACAGCATAAGATGCTTTTTTTGTTTCCTCATATTGAGCATCATTATAATAATTTTTTCTATTTGATTCCATATAAATAGGCCCTCCTACAATACCTATTTGATCTCCTTCTTGTAAAAATTCTCCCTCACCTCCAGAATAAATATAAAAATATGACTGCCCTTTAGTATATTTTGAAAAATTCTGATTAATATCCTTAAATATCTCTTTCGCAGTTTTTTTAGAATCTGTTATTGAGATAGTATAAGTTCTCTGATATAAATCTCCATATCCATCAGCAACAGACTGAAGTTCTTTCTTTGGAGGGTCTCCAGGACCATTCACTTCTTCCCCTTCAAGGCCTAGTGGATCTACATACTTAATCGGATTCTGAAACGTATACGCATAAGGCGAAAAATTCGGGTATTTCTCAGCTAGTGGATCCACTGACAACCAAACAGACTCCCTTGGATTATAGTATCTGGCACCGTAATAATAAAGACCTGTTTCCTCATCCAACTCCTTACCGTTACATAAGAAAAGATCTTTTCCTTTGGGTATCACTTCATTCTAAAAAACATTACTCCTGTTTGTATATCTTATCAAGTCTACAGCAAACTATTTCAATCAACTTTTTACCTGACAAAGATACTATTTTAAGATAAAATTCGAATAAAAGTCCCGAGACTTTTCTACTCTGTAAATTTTGTTTGCAGTGACCTGCCGTTTTTTTATAATTATTCATTATGCAAACCGAAAATGTACAAACAAATTCTAATGAAAAACTGAACTCTAAAGACTTCTTATTTACTTTACAAAAACTAAAATCCATTCCCTACTACGAAAACTTAGGTTTTACGCTGAAATCCCTTTGTAAAATTACACAGACCGCTTTATTAGCTGACCTCTCGTTCCCCAATTACACAGAACACACTCAATGGGATATTTACAATATCCTCCAACTTATTCGATCCCTTATCCCTAAAGATGAGTTAGAGTTGTTGGATCTATTGAATAAAAAACCTTAAAAACAAAAACCCCGCTATTAAGCGGGGTTTTCTTGTTAATATTTACTGTAATATTTGTCTCTAATTTTGAATGAAGTCTACTATTACAAGTGATAGTTTATAGTTTCAATAATTTACCAACCTTCTCCACTATGCCCTGGCGATGTTACCCAGCCTATTACTTCTAAGACTCTTCCAAAACCTTTTTTAGTTCCACCTTCATAAAAAGAAAACGTTTTCCCCTGTTCAATATCAACATCAATATAAAAATAAATCTCAACTATTCCTTTTTCATTTAGCCCCATCTCCTTACGATCTAACAGCTTTATTGATCCAGATCTTTGCCCTATAAACGCACTCCCATCGAATATAAAACCAGGAGTATAACCAGAGATAAAAGGATGTTTTCTATGTATGATTTCTATTTCTGCTTTTATTTTAAATAATTGAGGTAATTGTTTCATTTTTTATCAAAATTAATTTACTTGTAATACTTTTAAAAACTTCCATGCCTTTTATTAAAATTCTTCCAATAGGTATTCCATTTAGACCTCCCAAAATTATTGAAAGGTACTGATGTATGATTAAACACTTTAGGAGATGATAGCTCTTTTAATAAGTTCCCTGGAACTGATAAAGCTTTCATTCCATCCATTTCTCCTTTATACAATAATGATTCAAATTTTTTAGGAATACTTGTTTGTATAATTGTAAAAGGGGTTTCATCCCTACCAAAATTTAGATAACCGAAATTTGAAGCATCTTTTTTACTCATCGCAAACAGTTTATCTTCATATCCTCCAGGCAATAATCTTACTCCATTTTTGGCTATATCATCTAATTCCGCCTTTGATACTGCCCGATAAAGTTTTATTGATTTATTGCTTTTCAATGCCATTTTGGCTCCAGTCGCCCCCCATCCTATAAAAGGAATCATTGCGGAAGCAGATAAACTAGCATTTAAATAATCTCCTTCCCATGCATACATTCCTGCATTTATCCCATCAAATACCTCTCCGAAAACTGGAATCATTCCAGCTCCATCTAACAATTGATGGTCTATATCATTAGTGGCTGGATTAGTTCTAATTGCAGTATGTAATCTTATGCTGGCAGCTCCCTGATTTTCTGTATACCCGTTCCAATAACTATGTTTGATACCTACTTTACTCGTACTTCGTTGACCCGTTATTACAATTTCTGGTAATTCAGTCTCGTTCCCTTCTGTAGGATCTACACCTTTATTAGGCATCATACCCGTAGGGTCGGTATAATTGATTGGATTTTGATACGTATACTGGTAAGGCGTCATGGTCATCTCCACCATTTGATCCACACTTAAGAATATACTCTCCCTAGGATTATAGTATCTTGCACCGTAATAATAAAGACCTGTTTCCTCATCCAACTCCTTACCGTTAAATAAGTAAGGGGTATTCCAACTGTTATTACGTTCTTCCACAAAAACCTCGCCAAAAGGTACATATTCTACGTGTTGTACGA